>NZ_CP110383.1:0-600000 GCF_026015965.1 Selenomonas sputigena
GTGAAGCTGATTGGGCAACGGCTCGTATGCGAAAACGTCCCGCAAATCAAGCCTGAAGGGCGAAGATGAGCGGCAGACGTTGACCGCTGCTGACCTGTCCGTGAGACGAACCTCGAAGAGGTGAAGGCGAACGGGAAACAGGTCGTATGCGAAAACGTCCCAAGAGCGCAAGCCGAAGGCGCAGTGCGATTGGCAGACGTTGACCGCCCACGAAGCAAGTCTCTCCTAAAGGGCATAAGCCCACCACCATCCAATGGGTGGCGGTGGGCTTTGCTTTCATATTCCTATAGCTAAAGTGAGGTGCAGAATATGCTGCAGATGTTCCTGCAACAGTTTGTGCCGGCGATGGAGCAGGTGCTGACGCTTGCTGTGCCGCTCGGCATCCTTTTCGCCATCCTGCGGCGGCTGCCGCTCGAAAAGTATCGCCGCAATTATAACACTGCGATTCATTGGGGCTTCTGGCTTTCCGTCGCCATCGTGGCAGCTCGCGTCGGCACGCGAAATGCCGTGAGCCGCGAGGTCGCTGAAGCCGGCGCGATTGCCTTCGCCATGATCGCCGAGGTCGTGCTCGTCGCCATGCTCGCGCGCGGCGCGGGGCAGAAGGAGGAGCTTTCGCGCCCGCTGCAGGTTTCCGCCTGCGTCATCGGCGTCTTGCTCTTCTTCTATCACGGCATGGAGCTTTGGCTCATCCCCGTCGGCACGATCATCTCGGCGGCGGGCGACTACATGACGCAGACGGTCGCCGTGAAGCTCGCGGGCTTTGCCGCGGGGCTGTTCTTCGGCGTCGTCAGCTCCTTCGTCGCCTACAAGGCGGCGGCGGCGCTCAACCCGAGGCGGCTCTTTTTCGTCTTCGTCATTCAGGCGGGCGCCATGTTCATCCAGCAGGGGATCTTCCTCGTGCAGGTGCTGATGGCGCGGCACATCCTCGACAGCGCGGCGCTGCTTTCCATCATGGCGCCGATCATCGACCACTCGTCGTGGCTCATCTTCATCATCTTCTTCGCGCTGCTCTTCGTGCCGCTGACGCTCTTCTCCCAGAAGAAGCCGGCGCGTCCTGCCGGCACGAATCCCGCCGAGTACCGCCGCATGATCATGCAGGCGATGCACAAGAGGCGCTGGGGCACGGCGACGGTGCTGTTTCTCGCGGGCATGGTCTTCTTGTCGAGCTTCGGCGCGAGCTATGCGAACCGCAAGGAAGAACTCGTGCCCGCTGTCCCCGTGACGGCGGTTGACGGCTTCGTCGACGTGGATCTCTCGGTGGTCAACGACGGACATCTGCACCGCTTCGTCTATCAGACGGCGAGCGGCCAGATGGTGCGCTACATCGTGATTTTGAAGGGCGGCAATTCCTACGGCGTCGGGCTTGACGCCTGCGAGATCTGCGGTCCGACGGGCTATTACGAAAAAGACGGGCAGGTCATCTGCCGCCTGTGCGACGTCATGATGAACAAGGCGACGATCGGCACGAAGGGCGGCTGCAACCCCATACCGCTCGAATACAGCGTGGCGGACGGCAAGCTGCGCGTGCCGCAGGACGCCTTGGACAAGGCACGCGACGTGTTCCGCTGATGCGTGAAGGAGGGATACAATGTTTTGGCAGATGGTAAAGGGCGCGCTGATTCGCCAGAGGAAGCGCTTCTTCCTCATCGCGCTGACGGCGGCTCTCGGCGTATCGCTGGCCGCCGCCATGCTCAACGTCATGTTCGACATCGGCGAGAAGGTCAATCAGGAACTCAAGGCTTACGGCGCAAACATCACGGTCACGCCGAAGACGGCTTCCGTGCTGCAGGACGTCTACGGCCTTGAGGGCGGACGCAAAGAATACTTGAACGAGGCGGATGCGGCGAAGATCAAGACGATCTTCTGGACGAACAACATCGTCGCCTTCGCGCCCGAACTTTCGGGCGAAGTCGCTCTCGCGGACGGCAAGAATGTGCCGATCATGGGCACGTGGTTCGACCACGAACTTGAACTGCCGACAGGCGAGAAGATGCAGACGGGCGAGAAGGAAATGAAGTCGTGGTGGAAGATCGACGGCGCGTGGCCGACGGAAAGCCCCGACGAGGCGCTGGCGGGCGTGAAGCTCGCGGACGCTCTGGGGCTGAAGCCCGGCGATACGGTTTCCTATCGCACGAAGGACGGCGCGGAAAGGACGCTGAAGATCACGGGCATCGTCACGGGCGGCGGCGCAGAGGATGACGCTCTGACCGTGAACCTCGCGCTCGCGCAGGAGCTTCTGGGCGCTGCCGGAAAGATCGACAAGATCGAAGTCTCCGCCGTCACGACGCCCGAAAACGATCTTGCGCGAAAGGCGGCGGAGAACCCCGAGCGCCTTTCGCAGAAGGAGCGCGAGATCTGGTACTGCACGGCTTACGTCAGCTCCATCGCCTTCCAGATCGAGGAGGCGATTCCCGGCTCTTCGGCGCAGCCCGTGCGGCAGATCGCCGAGTCCGAGGGCAAGATTCTTGAAAAGACGCAGATGCTCATGCTGCTCATCACAGGGCTTTCGCTTCTGTCGGCGGCGCTCGGCGTGTCGAACCTCGTCAGCGCGAACATCATGGAGCGAAGCCGCGAGTTTGGCCTCATGAAGGCGCTCGGCGCGACCGACCTCTCCGTCGTACTCATGGTGCTCGCCGAGATCTTCATCGCAGGCGCCTTGGGCGGCTTCTTCGGCTACTTCGGCGGCCTGGCGCTCGCGCAGGCGATCGGGCAGACGGTCTTCGGCTCAAACATTGCGAACAATCTCGTCGTCATCCCCATCGTGGGCGGACTCATGGCTCTGATGCTCCTCATCGGCAGCCTGCCCGCCATCCGCATGCTTCTCTCCTTGCAGCCCGCAAGCGTCCTTCATGGCAGGTGATTTGATATGGCAGGAAGAATAAAGATACTCGAAATGTTTCTGCGCATGATCGTGCGGGCGCTCTTCCGCCAGAAGTCGCGCATGTTCGTCGCGCTCCTGGCGGTCGCGGTCGGCGCGGCGATCATCTCGGGCATGATCACGGTCTACCGCGAAGTGCCCGCGCAGCTCGGGCGCGAGTTCCGCGCCTACGGCGCGAACGTGCTGCTCTTGCCGGCGGGCGAGGCGAAGACCTTCGACTCCGCCGCCTTGCAGAAGGCGCGTGAGGCGCTGGCGGGACGCGACGTCGTCGGTCTCGCACCATTTCTCTACGAGCGCCTTGAGGTCAACAAGCAGCCTGTCCTGACGGGCGGCACGGACTTCGAGGAAATCAAGAAGGTCAGCCCCTATTGGATGGTCAAGGGCGAGTACCCGAAGGCGGGCGAGCGCGAGATCCTCCTGGGCGCAGAGATGGCCTCGAAGATCGCACGCGATACGGACAAGCTCATCGGCCAGACCGTATCGGTCAGCGCGGGTGAGGGCAAGGCCATGCTCTCCTTCACCGTCTCGGGCATCGTCTCGACGGGCGGCAAGGAAGAGCAGTTCGCTTTCCTGAATCTCGACGAGCTGCAAAAGATCGTCGAGAAGCCCGGCGCCGTCGGACTCGCACAGCTCAGCGTCGTCGCCGACGGCGACAGCTTGAAGTCCGTCGAGGACGCCATTCGCACCGCGAATATCGGCATCGAGCCGCAGGAGGTGCAGCAAATCGCGCACTCGGAGTTCAACGTCTTGAAGAAGCTCGAAGTTCTGATACTTCTCGTGACGATCATCGTCCTCATTTTGACGCTCATCTGCGTGACGACGACGATGACGGCGGTGGTTACGGAGCGCCGCCGCGAGATCGGTCTGAAGAAGGCGCTCGGCGCTTCGAATGTGAACATCGTCATGGAGTTTCTCGGCGAAGGCTGCGTGCTCGGCCTTGTCGGCGGCCTTTTAGGCAGCGGCTTCGGCTACCTCTTCGCGCAGAGCGTCAGCATCAACGTCTTTTCGCGCGGCATCGCCTTTGCTCCGGGCATCGCCGTGCTCGCCGTCGTCTTGTCCGTCATCGTGACGGGCGTCGCGAGCCTCATTCCCGTGCGCATCGCGACGAGCGTTGACCCCGCCATCGTCTTGCGGGGAGAGTAGGAGGGTTTTATGAGTCTATTGGAATTGAAAGACGTGACGATGGCCTACGGCGGCAAGGTCAAGGCGCTCGACAACGTCAACCTCAAGGTGGAAAAGGGCGATTGGCTCGCCGTCATGGGGCCTTCCGGCTCGGGCAAGACGACGCTCATGAATATCATCGGCTGCATGGATCACGCGACGAGCGGCACGGTGCTTCTGGACGGCATCGACATCACGAAAGTCTCCGACCACGAGCTGACGCTTCTGCGCCGCGACAAGATCGGCATCGTCTTCCAGCAGTTTCACATGATCCCGTACTTGACGGCGATCGAGAACATCATGGCGGCGCAGTACTATCACAGCATCCCCGACAAGAAGGAAGCGCTCGAAGCGCTCGACCGCGTAGGGCTTGCTGACCGCGCCGACCATCTGCCGAGCCAGCTTTCGGGCGGCGAGCAGCAGCGCGTCTGCATTGCGCGCGCTCTCATCAACTATCCCGTGCTCATCCTCGCGGACGAGCCGACGGGCAACCTCGACGAGGTCAATCAGAATCTCGTCATGAAGATCTTCCGCGAACTGCACGCGGAAGGTCATACGATCCTCACGGTCACGCACTCCGCCGAGGTTGGCGCGGCAGCGGAGCGCTGCGTCATCATCGAGCATGGGCGCATGGTGGAAAAGAGCGCCGAGGAGCAGGCGGCGGCAAAGCTGAAGGAAGGGGCGAAACAATGAAGTTGAGCAGGAAGTCTCTGACGCTGGTCTTGGGCGTCACCTTCGCGGCGGCGCTCTTCGCGGGCTGCGGCGACGATGCGGCGAAGAACGAGCCGAAAGACAGCGGGGCGCAGGGCGTCGCCGTCAAGAAGATCGCCGACATCGACCTCTCACAGGCGAAGGACGGCACGTACAACGGCGAGAGCAGCGAGAATTCCGAGTACGGCCACGGCAAGATTGCCATCACGATCAAGGATCACAAGATCGAGAGCGCGACGTACTTCGGCATCGACAAGGACGGCACGCTGAAGGGCGAGGACTACGGCAAGAAGAACGGCCAGGTTAGCGACGCGCAGAACTACAAGAAGGCGCAGAACGCCGTCAAGGCGAATGCGGCCTACGGCGCACAGCTCGTCGAGCGCCAGCAGCCGGGCAAGGTCGATGCCATCTCGGGTGCGACGATCTCCTACGAGCAGTTTATCGAGGCTTCAACGAAGGCGCTCGATGAAGCGAAGAAGTGACATGGTTCTCTTGCGGAATCGGAAAACTCAAGGCGCAGGGCATCTTGCCCTGTGCCTTTTGCTCGTTTTTCTTGTCGCTTCTCTTCTGGCGGGATGCTTGCCCGAGCGGACGAAGAGCGCGGCTTCCAGCGACGTTTCCCGTGCTGCAGAGGAGGCGAGCGAGGAGTTCTTCGCGATGGATACGAAGATGACGGTCAAGGTCTACGGGGAAGGTGCACCCGAGGCGGCGCGGGAGGCGAAGGAGCGCCTTCTCGCGCTTGACGCGCTTTGGAGCGCGACGCGCGAGGGTAGCGATGTCGCGCGCTTGAACAGCGGCGCGGGTGAGAGCGTCGCGCTCGCGCCTGAGACGATGCGGCTTCTGCGCCTCTCCGAGGCGGTGCGCGAGGAGACGAAGGGCGCACTCGACGTGACGCTTCTGCCGCTCCTCAAGCTCTGGGGATTTTCGGGCGGCGCACATCGCGTGCCGACGGCAGAGGAAATCGAGGCGGCGCGTGCCTTGACGGGAGCGGGAAAGCTCAAGCTCGACGAGGCGGCGGGTACGGCGCGGCTCGAAAAGGGCAGCAGCGTCGAACTCGGCGCGGTGGCGAAGGGCTATGCGGGCGAGCTTGTCGCGGCGGAGCTCAAGTCGCGCGGCGTGCGCTTGGCGCTCCTCGATCTCGGCGGCAACATCGAGGCGGTCGGCATGCGCGAGGACGGCACACCGTGGCGCGTGGGGCTTCGGAATCCTTTCGGTGGAGCACTTCTCGGCACGGTCGAGGTCGCGGATGCCGCCGTCGTGACCTCGGCGATCGACCAGCGCTTCTTCACGGATGAGGCAGGAAACCGCTATTGGCACATCCTTGATCCAGCTACGGGCGCACCTGCGGCGAGCGGCCTTGCTTCTGCCACTGTCATCGCGAAATCGGGCGGCAGGGCGGACGCGCT
Organism: Selenomonas sputigena; assembly: GCF_026015965.1. Taxonomy (NCBI): domain Bacteria; kingdom Bacillati; phylum Bacillota; class Negativicutes; order Selenomonadales; family Selenomonadaceae; genus Selenomonas; species Selenomonas sputigena. Next base: position 6,157 of record NZ_CP110383.1, read on the forward strand.
TTCGACGGCGCTCTTCGTCATGGGCGCAGAACGCGCCGCCGCTTTCTGGCGCGAGCGGCAGGATTTTGAGATGGTGCTCGTCGGCATGGATGGTCATGTGTGGATTACAGAGGGGCTTCTTGACCGCTTCTCGGCGGGCGAGGGGCTGACGGGAGAAGCGGAGGTCATTCGATGAACGGGGAAAAGAAGGCGCGGCTCTTCGCTCTTTTCGCCGTGCTCCTGCTCGGTGCGGCGGGCGCGTGGCTCTTCGCAGCCGCTTCTCGCGGCGAAGACGCATCGGAGTCGGGCGCGGTCGAGGTCGTGCAGGACGGCGCGGTGATCTATCGCTTCACGCAGGAGGAACTGCAGGAGGAGCGCCATATTCGCGTGCCCTATGGCGAGCACGAGAACGTCATCGCGACGGGCGGCGGCACGATCCGCATCGAGAGCGCTGACTGTCCCGATCAGATCTGCGTGCATACAGGCGAATTGAAGGGGGACGGCGCACCGATCATCTGTCTGCCGCATCGCTTGGAGATTCGCTGGGCGAAATCGGGCAGCGCGGGCAAGGCAGCGGGCGAGGCCGATGTGCCCGACGCGGTGGCGAGGTGAGGGGCGCGCGGCGAGAGCGCGGCGTTCGGCAGGGTGCGTCCGAGGCGCGGGCGCGTATATGCGCAGAGGGAGCGCAGGAAGCGGGTCTGGCGCAGCAGGGGGCGGCGCGGCTGACGCTTCTTTCCATCTGCCTCGCACTCTCGTTGATGCTCTTCTTCGTCGAGCTTCGCCTGCCGCTCGTCGCAGCGGTGCCGGGCTTCAAGCTCGGTCTCGCGAACATCGTGACCGTCGCCGCGCTCCGTCTCTTTCGCGCGAGGGAAGCGCTCTTGCTGCTTGTCCTGCGCATCGTGCTCGGATCGGTCTTCGCGGGCAGCCTGCCCGCGCTGTCGTTCAGCCTTGCGGGCGGCCTTCTGGCGCTTTCGGTCGGCGTCCTCTTGCTGCGTGCGACCCCGCGCGTGCCGCTCGCGCTGCTCGGCGTCGCGGGCGCACTCTCGCACAATGTGGGTCAGCTTCTTGCCGCCGCTTTCTGGCTCGGCACGCTCGACGTCTTTTACTATGCGCCCATGCTCTTTGTTCTGGCCGTTTTCACGGGATCTGCCACGGGTTTCCTCGCGCAAGAGATCTTGCGGCGGCTGCCTTTGAGAAATAAGAAAATTTCTCAAAAGCTGTAACAAATGTTCCCGCTGTGAAGATTTCCCTGTGCTATACTAGGAAAAAAGAGAGGAGATGACAGCCATGAAAGGTCAGGCAGGCAGGGTGCTTCGCCCCGCCGAGGAAATGGCGCCCGTCTCGGGCTGCACGGTGTCGGAAGCTATCAGCGCGGCAGGCGGCAACAACGTCGTCTGGTTCTCGCTCGCAGAGGCGACGGACATCAGCGCGGAGAGCTACGAGCGTCGCCGCCTCTGGTACGTCGCTTCGGGCGCGATGGAAGCGGTCGAGGAAAGCGGGAATACGCCGCTCGCCGCAGGAGATTTCTTCGTCGTGCCCGTCGGTACGCCCGTGGGCGTCAAGACTGAGCGCGGTGCCGTATATCTTGAGATCAGTTTGCAGGAGGGAAAGACCATGAACAAGGCAATCGAGGACAAGAAGGTATTTCAGCTGGCAGAGCTTCTGCCGTGCCAGGAGGGCAAGATCGTCAACATGGATCTCGTGCAGAGCCCGAACCTCAAGTTCGTGCTCATGAGCTTCGGCGCGGGCACGGGGCTCGACGAGCACGCGGCACCGGGCGAGGCTCTCGTCTTCGCGCTCGAAGGCGAGGCCGTCATCGGCTACGAGGGCAAGGAGTACACGGTTCACGCGGGCGAGAACTTCAAGTTCGCGAAGAACGGCAGACATTATGTGCGTGCCGTGAAGAATTTCAAGATGGCGCTGATGCTGGAGCTTGCTTAAACCGATACGAATACAGGCATGTTTGTGCCTGTACGGCTTCGGCTAGTGGAAAAAGCGTGCGGGCAGGACGAAGCCCGTGCGCTTTTTTTTATGAAAGCGGCGACAAATGCGAATTGCTTTCAGCAAAAGGCTTGACATCCGCCGCTTTCGTGATAAGCTAAGAGTATAGTGTTTCATTAGATTTACAAGGAGTGGATACGATGAGGAACAGCAAGATCAAATGCATCCATGCACGCGAAATCGTTGACTCGCGCAGCAATCCGACGGTGGAAGTCGATGTCGTTCTGGAGGACGGCAGCTTCGGCCGTGCGGCGTCGCCGTCGGGCGCATCGACGGGCCAGTTTGAAGCGCTTGAACTGCGTGACGGTGACAAGGCTCGCTACCTCGGCAAGGGCGTCCTGAAGGCGGTCGAGAACGTCAACACGACGCTCGCCAAGGCGGTCGTCGGCGTCGACGCTGCGGATACGGCTCTCGTCGACCGCACGATGCTCGAAGCGGACGGCACGGAAGACAAGTCGAAGCTCGGCGCGAACGCCATCCTCGCCGTTTCCATGGCGGCGGCGAAGGCGGCCGCTGCGAGCGAGGAAACGCCGCTCTATCGCTTCTTGGGCGGCAGCCAGGGCGGCCTTTTGCCCGTGCCGATGATGAACATCCTGAACGGCGGCGCCCATGCGGCGAACAGCATCGACGTGCAGGAGTTCATGATCATGCCGGTCGGCGCTCCCGATTTCCGCACGTGCATCCAGTGGTCGTCGGAAGTCTTCCATGCACTGCAGAGCCTCTTGAAGGCGGACGGCCATGCGACGGGCGTCGGCGACGAGGGCGGCTTCGCACCGAACCTCAAGTCGGACGACGAGGCGATCGACTACATCATGCGTGCCATTGAGAAGGCAGGCCACAAGCCCGGCAAGGATTTCGTGCTCGCGATGGACGCGGCCGCCAGCGAATGGAAGGGATCGAAGAAGGGCGAGTACAAGCAGCCCAAGTCCGGTCAGGTCTTCACGACGGCAGAGCTCGTCGAGCATTGGAAGAAGCTCGTCGATAAGTATCCGATCATCTCTCTCGAGGATCCGCTTGATGAAGAGGATTGGGAGGGCTGGCAGCTCATCACGAAGGAGCTTGGCGACCGCCTGCAGATCGTCGGCGACGATCTCTTCGTGACGAATACGAAACGCCTCAAGAAGGGCATCGACATGAAGGCCGCGAACGCCATTCTCATCAAGGTCAATCAGATCGGCACGCTGAGCGAGACGCTCGCCGCCGTTGCCATGGCGCACAACGCGGGCTTCAAGGCCGTCGTATCGCATCGCTCGGGCGAGACGGAAGATACGACGATCGCCGACCTCGTCGTCGCGCTGAACGCCGGGCAGATCAAGACGGGCGCACCGAACCGCAGCGAGCGCGTCGCGAAGTACAACCAGCTTCTGCGCATCGAGGAAGAGCTGGGCAAGAACGCCGTCTTCGCGGGCAAGAATGCCTTCAACGTGCCTCTGCCGTGAATTTGAACGGAAAGTTTCAGTGATTCTCAAGATTTACAGCCTCCCCGACGGGGAGGCTGTTTTCGTCTCAAAGCATATTGCCAACACTAAGAATCACTATTGACAAGTCGATAAAGCGCGGGTAAAATAGAGCGATAGCATGGTATATAAGGGCAATGCCCTTTGGTAAGGAAAGAAGGAGAAATCATGGCAACGTATATTTTGGGAGCGGTTCTCTTGGCGGCGCTTTTCTTCGCTGTGCGCGGCATGGTGCGCCACTTCGGCGGCGGCGGTGCGTGCTGCGGCGGGGGCGGCAGCATCGAGGGCGGCCCGAAGAAGAAGCTCTATCACGACGTCATCGGCGAGAAGGTGCTGCATATCGAGGGCATGCACTGTGACAACTGCAAGAACGCCGTCGAGCGTATGCTCAACGGCATCGACGGCGCGGCCGCCGAGGTCGATCTCGGAAAGAACATCGCTGTCCTCAAGATGGAGCGCATGATCTCCGACGAGGAGCTTCATGCAGTTCTCGACAAGACGGAGTACAAGCTTGCCCGCGCAGAATTGCGCGAGGCATAAGAGCATACAAAAAGACCCTGCCGGGCGGCAGGGTCTTTTTGTATGCCTTTATCAACTCAGATTTCATGCTTCCCCATGCGCGGATAGTCCTTCATCGCGCGAAGATCGTCGTCAAGGAATACGGCGGGGTCGATGCCTGTATGACGGATGAAGTTCAAGAGTTCCACGTCGTCCATGACGTAATGTATGGCATCGCGGCGGCAGTGGGCGAGGTTTACGCCGAAGGGTTTTGGGAGAAGCTTACCGTTCTTGTCTGCAAAGACGATGACGATGGGGGCGAGCGTGTGGCCGAAGACGACCTTCTTGACGATGGCGTAGCCGAGCTGTGTTTTCATGACTGTACCAACGGGGTAAATGGCGACATTGTCGAAGAAGAGGCGCAGGCGATCCATGTCAAAGTGACCGGGGGAGTTCTTCATCATCATCTGATAGACGACGTTCGGCTTGTATGCCCTCTTGTAAGGACGCACGCTCGTCAGCGCGTCGTAGACGTCGGCGATGGCGGTGATGCGGCTGTACGGATGGATGGACTTGCCGCGCACATGGTAGGGATAGCCTGAGCCGTCAAGGTGCTCGTGGTGCTGGACTGCAATGATGGCGAGGATCGAGGCGAGCGGCGACTTCAATTCCTTGAGGAGTCTGCGCCCTTCACTTGGATGCCGGCGGATGATCTTGAATTCGTCCGCCGTCAGGGCGCCAGACTTGTTGAGGATGGATGTGGGCACGGCGAGCTTGCCGATGTCGTGTAGGAGTCCTCCGAGCGTGATGACCTGCAGCTTGCTCTTGGAGTAGCCGCAGAGATTGCCGAGCATCGTCGCGAGGACGGCGACGTTGACTGAATGGGAAAATGTGTAGGAGTCGTGCAGACGAATGTCTGTGATTTGCACGAGATTCTTCTTTTTCGACATGATGTCGCATACGAGGAGATCGGCACATCGCTCCATGAGGCTCATGTTGAACTGGCCATACTTTTCCGCCTGGCGGAAGGTCTCCGCGACGTTTTCGACGGCCTGCACGCGCGTGTGCTCCTTGATGATGTCAGGGGGCGGTTGCAGCTGAAAATTAGAAGAAAGCGATGTGACGTGAAGTTCGGGCACGCTGAGCTGACGAAGCCGATAGATGTAGCGATCAGTCAGCGGCGTGCCACGTACGAGAAAGGCGGCACCCTTCTCATTGAAGATGCTTTGCGCCGTCACCATGCCGGTTTTGAGCTGATTCGATTTCAAGCGTATCATGGAGAAAACACCCCGGTTTCAGTGGCGGAACACCTTGAAATGCGCCGTAGTTCATTCAGTATTTTCTTGTGACGCGTCTTCTTTCTCTGTGTTTTCTTGGAGGAAGATGGCCGGATCGACGTTGATGTTGTGGATGAAATGGTACAGCTCGCTGTCGGAAATCACACCATCAAGCATCCCTTTTGGCGCTTCTTTCAGATCGAGGTCGCTGGGGGCATTGAGAAGTTTGCCCTCACGGTTGGCAAAGACGCAGACGACGGGCGTCAGCGTATAGCCGAATTCGACCTTCTTCACGATGGCGTAGCCATCCTGTGTCTTGAGGATCGTGCCGACGGGGTAAATCGCGACGTTGTCGAAGAAAAGCTTCAAGAGATCGAGATCGAAATGCCCGGGCGAACATGTAGCCATGAGGCGATGTGCGACGGATGGCGTATAGGCTCTCTTGTACGGGCGCACGCTCGTCAGGGCGTCGTAGACGTCAGCGATGGCGACGATGCGTCCGTAGCGGTGGATCTGCTCGCCTTTCAGATGGTTGGGATAGCCCGAGCCGTCGATGTGCTCGTGGTGCTGCAGGGCGATGGTGGAGAGCAGCGTGTCGTTGGGAAACATCTTCTTCAGACGCTGCCTGCCGGCTTCCGGATGTCCCTGCATCACGCTCCACTCGTCGTCTGTGAGATGGCCGGCCTTCGTGAGAATCTCATAGGGTACGGTGATCTTGCCGATGTCATGCAGGAGACCGCCGAGCGTGAGCTTTAGCTGCTCCTCCCTGGAAAGCTTCAGAAGCACGCCGAGGAGAGACGAGAGGATGGCCACGTTGACCGAATGGGCGAAGGTATAAGTGTCGTGCAGGCGGATGTCCGTGAGCTGCACGAGGTTCTTCTGCTGTGCGATGATGTCCTGCAGGATGTTCTCCGAAATGCCCTGCAGCGGCGCCGGGTCGAAGGTGCCGTTCTCCTCGACGCTATGGAAAGCCGTCGCCACGTTTTGTATGGCGGAGATGCGCGTTTTTTCCTGCACGATATCATCGGGCGGCGCGAGCTTGAGCTTGGGATCCAGGGAGGTGACGGTCACGCCGTCAAATCCCGCTTTCTCCAGACGCTCGATGTATGTCGGACTGAGTTCCATGCCCTTCGTCAGGTAGCTGGCGCCGAGCGGATTGTATATGCTCTGCGCCGTGATCATGCCGTTTTTTAGTTTTTTTATAGGTATATGAATCATTTTACCCGCCTATCATCTTACTTGATGCAGTGTTTCGAGCATCGTTTTATATTCGACGAATAATTTTGAGTTTTTTATCCTAAAATATAAAGGAGAAATATCTACTCATCTTCATGATACTATATTTTGCTCCAAAAGGGAAGAATCTCGTCCGCGAATACTGAATAAAGTGCAATAGTTTTTGCCGTGTGATTGGTGTTCGTGTGCTATAATGAAAGGACGAAACGTGTGGGGAGGGATGATTGTGATCGTACGCCAACGCTGGGGGACTGTCGTGCTTCTTGCCGTTCTTCTGCATATGTTCGCGTTTGGCATCGCGGGGCTTCTTTTGCCGCATGAGGAGTCGTTTTGGGACACGGCGCAGGAAATCACCTGGCTCGATGTGCCGGACTCGGATGAGGCTGCCGCGAAAGTTTCGCCTTCTGCGGAGGAGAAGCTACTGGCGGAGGAGAAGCCGCGGGTGGAGAATGAGACGTTGGCGACGGAAGAGGAGAGCGTTCCCGAGTCTTGGAAGCCGCCTTCACAAGAAGCGCTGAAGTCGCCGAGTGAGGCAAAGAAAAGACCAGTCGAGGGTCAAAAAGCGAAGCCGCCGAAGAAGCGCGACTATCCTGCGATGCGTAAGCCGAACAAGCCCGCCGTGCTGCGTGAGGAGACGAAGCGCGGCCTGACCGAGAAGGAGACTGCGTACCGAGGGCATGTGCAGTTCTTTGCGGACATCTCGCCGGAAGGCCGCGTGACGGGCGTCCAAGCGTGGCAGTTCGAGCCGGAAATCACCGACGAGAGGGAGCGCCGACTTCTCGAAGAGCGTCTGGACAAGAGGATCAAGGAGAGCTGGCGCTATGCGCCGAGCCTCACGCCCGAGGGCGTGCCGACGACGCAGACGAAAGCCGAGGAGCTTGATATCCCTGAAAAAGAAAAGCCCAAGGATGACCGTTAGGGACGGCTCTTGGGCTTTTCTCGTTTGGCCGTATGGGAATCGCGGACGAATCAGTGGCAGACGAAGGTCTCGATCGCGCCGAAGCGGATGTAGCGGCTCGCTTCGGCGGGGTCGTTCTCAAGAATTGCCGTGCGCACGCTCGTCAGATCGTCTTCGGCGATTTCGATGCGCGAGGCATCCTGCTCCTCCTTGACCTTCTGCCAAAGAGCCTTGCGCGAGGCCTGTGTGTCGCGGTAGATCTCGTGGTTGTAGAAGATATTCATCGAGTCGTGGGATTTTTCGGCGTCGCAGTTGAAGAAGATGTAGGCGACGTTCGAAGCCCTGCGCGTGCGCGAGGGGGTACTGCTTTTCTTTGGGACGGCGGTCTTTCTTGCGCCGCTCGATTTTGCTGCTGTTGGCATGGAAAAGACTCCTTTCGTTTTGTGCGGCACGTTGTGAGAAGATATGCCGCATCTGAGAAATGATGAAATGTATGAAGCCGTGCGGTCTGCCGCACGAGCCTAATTATAGCACAATTCCCGCACAGGTGCAAAAAAGTTGCGGGAAAATACCAGAAATTGAGAATACTGGAAAAGGAAAGAAAGCGAAAGAAAACAGGCAGCGAGCCTAGGCTCGCTGCCTGTTCTTTTCTTGTTGGCCTTGCAGCCTGAACCCCTGGCGGGATTCGATTATATTGCCACCAGGAGGAACCATACGCGATGATTCCTTCTGGTGGTTAGTAAGGTACGGCACTAAAGGCGGGATGACGCTTAGTCCACCTGCCGCACCTTTATTATAGCATATTGGCTCGTATATGCAAGAGGGCGCAGGTAAATTTTTGCAATATTTAGCTTTTGTTAATTTTTGGCCGCACCTCACGCATTGTCACTGGGCGGTCTCTTTGCTATACTAGGAAACGTATAGGAATGAGGTGGAAAAATTGTTTCCTTTCATGGACAGGAAGAAGGGCGGCTGGCGTGCGCCGGCAAACGACAGCGGCGAGCTTGTCGGCTACAACGACCTCGCACGCGTTTCCTTCGGCATACGCACGGTGCACTACCTCGTGCGCGAGACGATCCAGAACTCGCTCGACGCGCGAAGAGATGACGCTGAGGGCGCCGTCCTCGTTTCCTTTCAATCGTTTGACATCCCGCGCGAGAAGTTTCCGGGGCGCGAGGATTTTCAGAATATCCTGGAGCGCTGCTTCCTCAGCAATCGGGACGACAAGAAGTGCCGCGAGGCGTTCGAGCGTGCGGCGGATGTCCTCAAGGCGGAGCGCATCGCTGTCCTTCGCATCAGCGATTTTCGCACGCGCGGGCTTGAGGGGGCGCTCGCGGGCGAGAAGGGTTCGCTTTGGAGCGGACTCGTCAAGGAGCAGGGTTTTTCCGTGCAGAAGGAGGAGAACGCGGGCGGCAGCTTCGGCATCGGCAAGGCGGTCGTCTATAGCTGCTCGGAGCTTCGCACGGCGTTCTTCGCCTCGTTGGACAAAGACGGCGTGGAATCGTATACGGGCGTCGCGAAGCTCGTCTCCTACAGGGACGAGAAGGATCGATGGACGACGGGCACGGTCTATTACAGCGACGAGAACAAGAAGGCGCTCTTGGACATCTTCACGCTCGATCCCGCTTTTCGGCGGCGCACGAGCGGCACGGACATCTTCATCATGGGACTCGTGCCCATCGAGGGCTTGGAGCAGGAGATGATCCGCGCCGTTCTCGACAATTTCCTTCTCGCGATATGGCTGGGCAACCTGGAGGTGGAGATCGGCGATCACCGCATCACGAAGACGAGCCTCGGCCTTTACGCGGATTCACTTCCCGTTGAAAAGACGGCTGGCAGTCCGCATCACAAGGAATACTATGAGGAGAACCGCATGATCCAGCGCTACGCGCGCATGCTTCTAGGCGAGGATGAGGCGACGCAGAGGATCGAGCTTCGTGCCGCAGAATACGGTGCGAAGTATGGCTTTCCCGACGGCGCGGCAACGCTCTTTTTGACGCGCGGCGAGGGGCTGAACCGCCGCATCCTCATGTCGCGCCACATCGGCATGAAGCTCTTCGAGCAGAAGGGGTTTCCGAGCGGCATCGACTTCACGGGGATCTTCCTCATCAAGGAGAACGCGATGGGGCAGGCGTTTCGCCGCATCGAGGTGCCGTCGCACGACGCGTGGGAGCCGGGTGTCCTGCAGGACGCGGCAGAGGAGAAGCAGGCGAAGGAGATGTACCTGGGGCTCAAGCGTTACCTGAAGGAAAAGGTGCGCGAGCGGCTGATGGCGGAGGAGGAGCGCGGCGTCGACGCCTTCGGCGCGGGCGATTTCCTGCCCGACTTGGAAGACGCAGCCGTGCGCCGCGCCCTTGCTGCACGAAAGGGCGGGCGCAAAGAGGAGCTTCAAAGCGGTGTCGAGAAGATCCGCAAGAAGAAGGCGGCGGCATCGCGCCTCTCGCCGCTTCACATGCGCTCTTTTTGCGTCGAGCGCGAGAAGGGACGCTATCGCCTGAGCCTCATCGCGCCGCGAAAGGTCGAGCGCGTGCGCCTGGAGCTTTTTCTCGCAGGCGAGCAGACGGATGTTCCCGTCAAGCTGCTTGCGGCCTCGCTTTCGGGCAGAGCCAGGGCGAAATTGGTGAAGTTCGAGAAGAACGTCATCGAGCTGCAGAGTGTCGCGAAGGGCGCGAAACTCTTTGTCGACTATACGATGGATTATCGTGACTACTGCCTGATGGAGGTGAAGTACGTTGAAGATCCGGGGGCATCTGGCGCCGTATCCGCTGCTGGCGAAGACGAATGACAGCTACCGCAAGTCGTCGTTCGACGGTATCGCCGAGCTGAAGGCGTCGGGAGGAGAACTGCGCCTTGAGTTTCGCGCCGTGCTTCGCTGTACTTCGCTCAGGAACCTCGTGCGTGCGGGGCTTGCTGGCTATGCGCTGCACGTCGAGTCGCCCGTCACGTCGTATCGCCGCCTCTTCGAGTTCAACGATGCGCCGTTTCATTTGACGCTGGCGGCGGACGAGGTGCGCGTCTCTCTGCAGGTCACGCCGTTCGTCGTCGCGAAGGCGGCGATCGAGGGATACGCGAGCGATGATTTTCATGAAGCCTACGAAGGGCAGGTCTTTTCCTTCGCACGCGGACATATCCTCGCCGTCGATCAGACGACGGAATTCCTGCTGCAGGCGCATGACGAACGCGAGACGCTTCCTTCCATCGTGCGCGTCGAGCCTTTGGGACGCGAGGCGGGCGAGGCGGCGCTTCGCGTCGACTGCGGCTCGGACTACATCGTCGCTCGTCTGCCGCAAGGCATGTACGACGCTTATCGCCGCTACGCGAAGGGCGTCTACAGCGCGACGTTCCTCTCGTGCGTCGTCCAGCCGGCTCTCACTGCGGCGCTCGAAAAGCTGCAGAGCGGCCTGCGTGCGGGGGAAGAGCCGAGGACGCGCTGGCAGAGGGTGCTCGTGCATCTCTTGGAAGAAGAGAAGATCGATGTCGCGGCGAAGGACGCAGAGCCTCTCGCCGTCGCCCAGCGCCTCCTGCGCGATCCGCTGAACCGCGCCGTGCAGGAGTTGGAGGATCTGGCGCAGCGCGAGGAGGTGGGCGCATGGAACTGAGCTTCATGACGCAGGCGGGCATCGACGATATGAAGACGCATGTCGAAGAATATGCCGCGATGTATCAGAGCGCGGACAATGCGGCGATGCTCGCGCATCTTTCGGCGCGCGGCTATCTCGAAAAGACGGAGTTTGCCGCACTTTCGCCCATCGAGCTTCTGACAGAGGGCGACTTTGCCTCGACGGACGTGGAGAACGTGCGGCGCATTTACGGCGCATGGCGCACGCTCGCGCCCTATACGGCGGCGGATGAGCGCTTCTGGGCGGGGCTTTCGCACACGCTCTTCTGGCGCTATATCCATTACCGCAAGGAAAAGGATTTCGGTGAGGGAAAGGCCGCCGCGCTTCGGAGCGATTTCTTCTTCGCGCAGGGGCGGCGCCGCTCGCTCTTCGTGAATCCGATCGCCCGCCTGTGGTGGGCGGGGCACGTGGTCTTCGATGAGCGCCGCCGCGATCCGTTCGAGCTTCTGCCCGTGCTCGCGCAAGAAGCGTTCGCCTCGCAGCTCGTGCTCCTCGCCTCAAGCAGCCTCATGAGCCGCAGGGAGACGCGCTTCGCCGTGCTCGCGCTCTTGGAGCGCTTCGAGCGCGGTGGGAGGAAGGTCAAGCGCGAGCATCTGCAGGCGCTCCTCGGCCGCCTCAACGAGATTTCCTCGCTGACGCTCGTCGACATGCTCGCGCAGGAGGAGATCGAGAAACGGTTGGAAGGAGCGCTTTTCCCGCGATACGAGAATCGGAGGGATTGATATGCCGAAGGGGATTTTTACGTTCGACGAAATAAAACGGCGATTGCAGCCAATTTTTACTAGCCATCGGATTCGTCAGGCGATTCTTTTTGGTTCTTTCGGCAAGGGGACGGCAACGCAAAAAAGCGATGTGGATTTATTGGTGGACAGCGATTTGCGCGGACTGAAATTCATGGGCTTCGTGGAGGAGTTGCGCGAAGCTTTGGATGATAAGGATATGGATGTGTTCGATGTCGCTCATATCGAGCCTAAGTCTCGGATTGTCGAGGAAATTAAGCAGACGGGGATCGAGATTTATGCGCGATAAGATCAGGAATCGCATCGTTCATGACTACGAGGGCGTGAATTTGCGGCTTATTTGGGAGATTGTCTCTGACGACATGCCAGCGTTGCGATGCGAATTGAACGGTATGAAGAAGTGGTTTGGCGAGGGCGGACAGGTGTGCTGACGCTCGTCGACATGCTCGCGCAGGAGGAGATCGAGAAACGGTTGGAAGGAGTGCTTTTCGATGGAGAATGACGTCGTGTTTCAGCGCCGCAGCATAAGGAAATATCAGGAGAGGCCGGTCGAGCCGGAGAAGGTCGAGCGCATCCTGCGTGCCGGGATGCAGGCGCCGTCCGCCTGCAATCAGCGGCCGTGGGAGTTCTTCGTCGTCGAGAACCGCGAAAAGATCGCCGCGCTCGCCAAGGTCACGCCCTATACGGGCTGCGCGGCAGGAGCGCCGCTCCTCTTAGCGCTCGTCTACCGTACGGAAGGCTTGACCGTGCCTCGCTTCTCGCACATCGACATGGCGGCGGCGCAGCAGAACATCTGGCTCGAAGCGACGTATCTCGGCCTCGGCGGCGTCTGGTTCGGCATTGCTCCCTACGAGGAGAACATGAAAAAGGTGGAAGAAATCCTCGAAATGCCCGCGAATCTCAAGGCATTCTCCCTCTTTGCCATCGGCTATCCGAATGAGAGAAAGCTGCACGCAGACAGGTTTGAAGCAGAGCGAGTGCATTATGTGAGGTGAGGACGGAGGGATTTGTCACTGTATGTATGGACGGGGTATGAGACGCAGTGTACGAGAATATACATTTGAAAAGACGGGCTGTCATACGGAGCGGAAAAAGCTTCGTATGACAGCTCGTCTTTTCTGCGCTTTCGAGGATTTTGTAAGATTTCTTGTCGTGCCCCTTGACAGTGCAGGCGGAGATTCGTATAATATAAACCATACTGATTTTATATGAATTATCAACCGCCTACTTCTGAGGAAGCGGTGATTGGTTTGTCGACGTGGCGGGAGGCTTCCTGCCATGCAGAAAGAAGGGGTATCATGTCGGAAGAAAAGAATCATGCAGCCGTCGAGGAGACGGCGCAGGCGGCGATCGCAAAGAGCCGCCAAAACGGACAGGGCAAGCAGTTTGTCCTGTGGTTTCTCGCGCTCATTGTCGGCGCCGGCCTTGGCTGGCTGAACGTCGGGCCTTTGAACGAATTGTTTGATTTTGTCGCAACGGTATTCACGCGCCTCTTTCAGTTCATCGCCGTGCCGACCATCGCTCTCGCTGTCATCACGACGCTTGCGGCGCTTGGCGCGAAGAAGGATACGGGACGCATCTTTGCCCATGCTGTCACTTATACACTGTTGACGACCATTTCGGCGGCGACTGTCGGACTTGCACTCTATGTGTGGATAGCGCCGGGCAACTTGCCCGCTGAGATCATCGGAGCAGGTACGGCCGATGTGCCGCAGAAGCTTGGGACGCTTTCCTACTATGACCACATCCTTTCGGTCATTCCGAACAATTTGCTGCAGCCGTTCCTCTCGGGCAATGTGCTCTCCGTCATGTTGATTGCGGCATCTGTCGGGCTGGCGCTCGCCTTCATGCCAAAGACGGAAAATCGTGCCGTGCTGTTGAAGGCGCTCCATGGCGCACAGGAGCTTCTCTTCACACTGATCCGTGCACTGCTCTACGTTCTGCCCGTCGGCATCCTAGCATTTGCCGCGCAGCTATCGGCACAGATCGAAGCTGGTGTCATCGTCGGTGCGCTCGGCAAGTATACGGCTGTCGTCCTCGGCGGCAATCTCATCCAGTTTTTCATCATCCTGCCGCTCTTCCTCCTCGTGCGCGGCCTCAATCCGCTCCATGTCTTCCGCAAGATGGCGCCGGCCGTCACTGTGGCGCTCTTTACGAAGAGCTCGGCGGGCACTTTGCCCGTGACGTTGGCTTCGGCGGAGAAGAATCTCAAGGTGAATCCGACTGTCTCGCGCTTCGTCCTGCCGATCTGCACGACGATCAACATGAACGGCTGCGCGGCCTTCATCCTCGTGACCTCGCTCTTCGTCATGCAGAATGCGGGCTTTGAGATTACGCTCGGCACGATGGTCACGTGGCTCTTCGTCGCCGTCCTCGCCGCCGTCGGTAATGCGGGCGTGCCCATGGGCTGCTACTTCCTGACGCTCTCCTTGATGTCCTCGCTCGGTGCGCCCTTGGGGCTTATGGGCGTGATTCTCCCCATCTACACGATCATCGACATGATCGAGACGGCGGAGAACGTCTGGTCTGATGCCGCCGTCTGTGCCATGACGGATCACGATCTCGAAGGAACGCTCGACGACGAAGAGGTACACCCAGCGGAAATTTGAAGGAAGCACGAAGGCGCCCTCAGCCGTTTTTGACGTTGCTGTAGAAGACGATTGCGCCGAGCGCGTAGCCGGTGAGCATGAGAACTGCCATGGGAATCGCCGTATGGTCTCCTGCGATGCCGACGAGGGGCATCATGACGCCGCCGAGCACCATGGAGAAGAAGCCGATGAGAGCCGACGCTGCACCCGCGTTCCTGCCCTGGCGTGAGAGCGCGAGCGAGAAGCTCGCCGTTCCCATGACGGAGAGCGGCACGACGGTGATGAAGAGCAGGACGATGGTGAGCGCGAGCGGGGCGAATCCCGCAAGGAGGGAGGCAAGGAGGAGCGCACTGCCGACGAGCGGTACGAGGAGCGAGGCCTTGAGCATGGAGATGTCCTTGACGCGTCCGGCGAGGCGTGCGGGCAGGAGTCCCGCGAGGAAGAGTCCCGTGCCGATGCCGCCGAAGATCAGGCTGTAGCCTTGCGCCGAGACGCCGTAGATGTTCTGAAAGACGAAGGAAGAGCCGGCGATGTAGGAGAAGAACGCGCCGAAGACGAAACACTGCACGAGGCAGTGGCCGAGAAAGTAGCGGTCGCGAAGGAGCGTGGGAAAGGCATGGAAACTCGCCGTCATGCTCTTTTGGCGCTTCCCTTCGGCCAGCGTCTCACGCGTTTTGAGCGTCCAGACGGCGAGGAGGACGCCGATGGCGGCGAGCACGGCGAAGACGATGCGCCACGAGGAGAAGACGAGGAGCTGTCCGCCGGCGACGGGAGCGAGGATCGGCGCGAGTCCGTTCACGAGCATGAGGATGGACAAGAAGCGCGTGAGCTCGACGCCCTCGGCTACGTCACGCGCGATGGCACGCGCGATGACGATGCCGCTCGCGCCCGCAAATCCCTGCAGAAAGCGCAGTGCGAGAAAAGGTTCGATAGAGCTTGCGTAGAAGCAGCCCGCCGAGACGAGAGCGAAGGCGACCATGCCCGCAAAGAGCGGCCGTTTGCGCCCGTACATATCGCTCAAAGCCCCGAGGAAGATCTGCCCGATGGCCATGCCGAGCAGCGTCATCGTCAAAGTCAGCTGCGTCGCCGAGGTCGAGGCGGAAAATTCTGCTGAAAGCTCGGGCAGAGCAGGCAGGTACATGTCGGTCGCCAGCGGCGCCATAGCCGACATTATGCCTAGAAAAATAGTCAGGCTTATGCGACGGAGTTTTGTCGTTTTCATAAGTACACTTCTTTCTAGCAGATATTCCATTAAAATACAGAGGGAACAGGGTTTCCCAGTTCGAGGGTCGTCGGATTGAAAAAAATTAGAAATCGTTGGCTTTATCCCTTGACTAAACCATTGTCCTAGAGTATAATTAAAAACAAGAACAGAAGCTCCGTCGGACTTCCGGAAAAGCGGGATACGACGGAAGCCCAAGGGATGTCCTCCGCCATAGGGGACAACAATCGGGTGGAGCCGAGGATTGGAACTGACCTCGCACAGCGTGCAGTACATTCGTACAAATCGATGGCTTTCAGCAGCCCGCGTCTCCCTTACAGGAGAAGCACGATGCACACGGCGCGGATCAAGCCGCTCTTGGTACCCGTGGGGAGGACGTCCCGTCCAAGACCTCATCCCTTCATTTGCGCCGCGTTCTGCGGCGCCTTTTTTTGTTTGTGCAGAACCGTAAATAGAAAGAAGGGACGGGAAAGCCCCGCCCCTTCCTCGCTTGCCGCCCTGCGCGGCATTTTCTTTTTGTGTGGGCCTCACTTATCCTCGCGATAGAGGCGTGCGATCTCGCGCTTGGCAATCTTTCCGGTCGAGGTGCGCGGCATTTCAGGAATCTGGCAGAACTCGCGCGGCACCTTGTAGACGGCGAGATTCTTCTGCAAGAACTTCTTCAAGGTGCGCATGTCGACCTCTTCGTTCTTCTTGACCGTGTAGTAGCAGGCGCCCGCCTGCCCGCGCAGAGGATCGGGAATGGCGATGACGGCGGCGTCCTCGATGCCGGGGAAGGAGTAGACGAGCTCTTCGATCTCGCGCGGGTAGACGTTCTCGCCCATGCTGATGATCATGTCCTTGATGCGGTCGACGATGTAGACGAAGCCGTCCTCGTCCATGCGCGCGATGTCGCCCGTATGCAGCCAGCCGTCCTTGAGTGCACGAGCCGTCGCCTCGTCCTGATGCCAGTAGCCCTTCATGACGGTTGGCCCTTTGACGAGCAGCTCGCCCGCCATGCCTCGTGCGAGTTCCGTGCCGTCGGTGTTGGCGATGATGACCTCAAGCCCCTTCATGGGCACGCCGATAGAGCCGGGGCGGTAGTGACGCGGCGAGTCCATCGTGACGACGGGAGAGGCCTCGGAGAGTCCATAGACCTCGTAGATCGTGAGGCCGAACTTTTCGCGGTAGGCGGCAGCGATTTCCTGCGGCAGCGCCGTGCCGCCGATGCCCGTCAGGCGAAGGCTCTTGAGGTCTTCCGCATCTGCCTGACGCGTGAGGATGGCGCAGACGGAAGGCACGGCGTACATGATAGTGACCTTCTCGTCGCGGATGGCGCGGATCGTCTCCTTGGGCATGAAGCCGTTGACGATGACGATCGTGCCGCCGGCTGTGAGCGTCGCAAGGACGGAGCACGTCCAGGCAAAGCAGTGGTACATCGGCAGCACGCAGAGAACCTTGTCGTTCGGCGTGATGGAGTGATGCTCCATGACCTGATGCGCGTTCGTGCACTGGTTTCGATGACTGAGTACGGCGCCCTTGGGGGCGCCTGTCGTGCCCGAGGTGTAGATGATGACGCAGGGATTTTCCTCTGAGAAGATGTTCGAAAGCTTCGGCGCGGGCATGGCGCTTGCGGGCTTCATGACGTCGAGGAGGGGCAGCTGATGAAGCTCACCGCCGTATCCCTGCTGTCCGAGGTGGGATTCGAGGGGAAGCTCCTTTTCCGTCACGAGGTGACGCACGCCCGCGTCCTTGATGATGTAGGCGACTTCGCGCACGCTGAGCTGGTAGTTGAGCGGGACGGCGACAGCGCCGAGCGAGTTCACAGCGAGGTAGGCGATGAGGAGTTCGACGCGGTTATGGGAAAAGAGCGCGACGTGGTCGTGCGCACGGATTCCGGCGGCGTAGAAGCGGTCACGCGAGGCTCTCAGGGCTTCGCGCAGTTCGTCGTAAGTGATGCGGCGACCGCGGTCGATGACGGCGATGTCTTCGCCGCGCCCGTTTTGCAAGATTTCGTGCAGTAGCATGGAACACATCCTTTATCTCTGAAAAAAACATTGCTCATAGCTGAATTTTAAGGCCTAAAGGTCTATAAGTCAACTGAAATTATCATTGTATGGATTGACAAAAACGGTGTTCGATGCTAGATTTAAGATAGTATTAAGTTATGCCTTGGATAGTGGATGTTTATGCTTGTATCAAGGAGTGCGAAAAGGAGAGAGCGATATGAGGAAAATCTTTGCCTTGCTGCTTGCTGCATTCGTGGCGATTGCAGCTGCGGGGTGTACGACGAATGGGCAGGACGCGAGCAAGGTCGGCAGCGCAGAACCGGGTTCCGGAAACCGCAAGATCACGATGGGCTACTCGCAGATCGGCGCCCAGTCCACATGGCGCGCCGCGCATACGGCGTCGATCAAGCAGGCAGCGGAGGACGCGGGCATCGAGCTGCAGTTCTCCAACGCGGAACTCAAGCAGGAGAATCAGATTCGGGCGATCCGCTCGTTCATCGCGCAGAAGGTCGACATCATCGCCTTCTCGCCCATCGTGGCGACGGGTTGGGATGAGGTGCTGAAGGAAGCGAAGGCGGCGAAGATTCCCGTGATCATCGTCGATCGCGACCTTCAGACGAACGACGATAGCCTCTACGTCATGCGCATCGGCACGGATTCCGTGCGCGAAGGGCGCGAGGCGTTCCGCTGGCTCGACGGCTATATGTTGGCCAAAGGGAAGAAGCCGCGCGACGGCGGTGCGAAGTTCAACATCGCCGAGATCAAAGGCCCTGCAGGTTCGTCCGTTGTCGAGCGACGCGACACGGGCTTTCGCGATGAGATGACGGCATCGCCGAACAAGGACGCCTATGAGATTCTCGTCGCACAGAACTCGACGTTCCAGAAGGACGGCGGCAAGCAGGTCATGACGGAGATGCTTAAGAACTACAAGGACAAGATCGACATTCTCTTCGCGCAGAACGACGATATGGCGCTCGGTGCGATCGAGGCGATCGAGGCGGCGGGATTGAAGCCCGGACAGGACATCGTGATCGTTTCGTGCGACGGCACGCGTGCGATCTTCCAGGCGATGATCGACGGCAAGAGCAACTGCACCGTCGAAGGCAACCCGCTGCAGGGGCCGCTCTTGATGGAGATGGCGAAGAAGGTTTTAGCCGGCGAGAAGGTCGAGCGCACGGTCTTCGTCAAGGACAGCGTCTATCCGGCAGAAATCGCCCCGATGGCGATACAGGAAAGAAAATATTGATGGGAGGGGCTGTCGCACATGCATTGCTGTGCAACAGTCCCTTTTCGTTGAAAACGGAAAGGGAAATGTGATATAGTGGCAGTTAGGGGAAGATTTTTGAAGGAGGCGGCATGATGGCAACAGATGCAATCACGGATGAAATGGTCGTGCGACGTGTTGATGCGGCGGTGCGTATTGCGCTTGAGAAGAACAAGGCTATGGGGGTGCCAAGCATCGTCTATGATCGCAAGACGCAGAAAATCTATGAACTGAGAAGTGATGGCACGCGCGTCCCCGTGGCGGAGCGTGCGCGGAAGGGGCGTTATGGTGAGCAGCACGCGGAAGAAACCTGAAATTGTCCTTTTCGCCGGCCCTAATGGATCGGGCAAGAGTACGTTTACAGAGGTTCTGCGTCCCATTATGGACTATATCAATGCCGATGAAATCAAGAAGAATCTTAAATGCAGCGACATCAAGGCTGCGCAGATCGCAGAACATCAGCGCGAAGAATGTCTAAGCAAGCTGCGCGATTTTTGCTTCGAAACAGTGCTCTCCACATCACGCAATCTGTATTTGCTTGAGCGGGCAAGGGATGCGGGCTATTTTATTCGTTGCTATTATGTTTTGACTGCAGATCCACGAATCAATGTATACCGTGTGAAGATGCGCGTAGCTTCAGGAGGGCACGATGTTCCAGAAGAGAAAATCTATACGCGCTATGATCGTGCTATGGCTCTTGTTCCTGCGGTCGTAGCGGTGAGTGACATTTGCCATATTTACGACAATTCGGAGGCGCAGGCATTCCGTATTTTTAAGAAGCGAAAGGATGTGTGCTTTTTTGATGAATGCGATGATTGGAGAAGGAAAAATATTGAGATTTTAACAGGGATTGCGAATATGGAGCGGAAAAACTTGAATCATCGCATGTAGTTTGCATGAGAAAGCCAATCGGTCTGCACTTTCGGCTTGACCTGTTGGGGATTCATAAGAAAAAGCGCGGCGTCTGATGGCCGCGCCTTTTTCTTGACTTCTCGGGCTTTCATGATAGAATAGTATAATAAGGAGGAGAGGAGAGACTCTCTGAACTGGAGGAGGTTCACTTTTGCTTACGTTATTGATGGTGCTTGATGCGCTTGTCGCCATACTCCTGATTGTTGCCGTCTTGGGGCAGGAGCCTAAGTCTGCGGGCATGGGCGGCTTCGACGGGGGCGGCGGCGATACCGTGTTCAGCGCGAAGGCGCGCGGCATGGATGCGCTCTTGGCGCGTGTGACAGTCGTTCTGGCGGTGCTTTTCGGTGCGATTACGCTCGTGATTGCCAAGATGACGATGTAGGGCGGCCATAGAGCGCAGAGGGGTTCTGCGCTTTCTTGGCAGCTGTTTGCGGCGGACGCTCGGCAAAAGGCCGGGCGTTTCTTTCTATTGGAGGGGCGCGGCCTGTGGGGCTTTTCTGGCTACAGCCGTCGAGGGAGGGGTGCGGCGATGATCATCGAGGGAGCGGAGCCTTTCCTTTTGCCGGGCGGCCCGCACGGCGTGCTGCTCCTGCATGGCTTCACGGGCATGCCGCCCGAGATGCGGCTTCTCGCCGAAGCCCTTCATCGTGCAGGTCATACGGTGCTTTGCCCGCGCCTCGCCGGGCACGGCACGAGTCCCGAGGATTTGGCACATATGGACGCTGAGGACTGGTACGATTCGGCTCTCGATGGCTATGCGATCCTTTCAGGGCTCGTGCCGCGCATTTCTGTCGTCGGTCATTCGATGGGGGCGCTCCTCGCTCTTCGTCTCGCGGCGCAAAAGAGCGTCACGGGTGTCGTGACGCTCGCAGCACCGATCTTCATTGACGAGGGGCGCGGCATGAAGCACCTGCCGCCGCGCAGCGCGTGCATCGGCAGGTTTCATCCGAAACTGCGCAAGGCTCTGCGCGACGTGCCCGAGTTCTGCAATGTAACGTATGACAGGATGCCGCTCGTCGCCATCCACGAACTCGTCGGCTTCATCGAGCATGTCAAGGCGCTGCTGCCAAAGGTATATGCGCCGCTCCTCCTCGTGCACTCGCTGCACGACCGCACGGCGCACAGGAGAAGCCTCCGCTATATCTATGACCATGTGGGGGCGGCGCATAAGGAAGTTCTTTGGCTCGTGCGCTCGGGTCATCTCGTGATGCTCGACGCTGAGCGACGGGCGGTCTTCCGGCGTACGGCATCGTTTTTGCGCGAGATGGGGAGCGTTTGAGAGAATGGGGAAGGAAACGATTTATGCCATACGAAAAGATCGGGCAGGGTGAGGACTACTGCTTTGCCTGCGGACCGAAGAATCCCATCGGGCTTCATTTGGAGTTTCAGCTGGCGGACGGGAAATTCCGGGCGCGCAAGGCGCTTGCGCCCGAGTACCAGGGATACAGCGGCATCGTGCACGGCGGCATCGTCACGACGCTGCTCGATGAGGCGATGGGCGGCTATCTCTACGACAGACTCGGCGAGCGGGCTGTGACGGCGCGTCTGGCCGTGCGCTATCGAAATCCTGCGCCCATCGGCGAGGAGCTTTTGATCGAGGGATGGGAGGAGAGCCGCCGCAAGGGGTTCGTGAACATGCGCGCCAAACTTTCGCTCGCTGACGGCACTGTGCTTGCGGAAGCGACGGCGAAGATGGCGCTGGTAGGAGAAATGAATGGAACAAAATGAATTGCAGGAGCGCATCGTAAACTACATGCGCACGGCGGCGTACAAGCCGCTGACGGCGGACGATCTCGCCGCCGCCATGAACCTCGCGCAAGAAGAACTCGCGCTCTTCTGGACGGCTTTGGAAGAGCTGGAGAAGACCGCGGCCGTCATCAAGACGCGCCACGAGCGCTTCGGCGTGCCCGAGCGCATGAACCTCGTCGTCGGCAGGCTCTCTATGTCGGCGAAGGGGTTCGGCTTCATCATCCCCGAGGTGCGCGAGAAGGAGACGGACAGCGACATCTTCGTGCCGGGCGTGAGTCTTGGCGGCGCGATGAACGGCGACCGCGTCGTCGCGAGGATTTCGCCGTCGGAGATTGCCGGACGCTCGCGCGAAGGCGAGATCATCCGCATTGTCGAGCGAGCCAACGAGCAGATTGTCGGCACGTTCGAGGAGAGCCGTCACTTCGGCTTCGTGACGCCCGATGACAAGAAGATCGGGCAAGACATCTTTATCCCTAAGGGCGCCGTGCATGGCGCAAAGGCGGGCATGAAGGTCGTCGTGCGCATCACGAAGTGGCCGGCGGGCAGGAGGAACGCCGAGGGCGAAGTGGAGGAAATCCTCGGCCGCGCGGGTGAGCCCGGTGTCGACGTGCTCTCCGTCATGAGCCAATACGGGCTTTCGGAGGAGTTTCCCGCCGATGTGGCGGCAGAGGCGGCAGCGATCGAGGACGTCGTCTCACCCGAAGAATTCAGCGGCAGGCGTGACCGCCGCGGTTTTCGCATCGTGACGATCGATGGCGAGGACGCGAAGGACTTAGACGACGGCGTCTACGCCGAGCGGCGTGCGGACGGCAGCTTTTTCCTCGGCGTCTACATCGCTGATGTCAGCTGGTACGTGCGCGAGAATTCGCCGCTCGACCGCGAGGCGCGTGCACGCGGCACGAGCGTCTACCTCGTCGACCGCGTGATTCCCATGCTGCCGAAGAAGCTGTCGAACGGTATATGCAGCCTGAACGCGGGCGAAGACCGCCTGGCGATGGCGTGCGAGATGGAGATCGGCGCGGACGGACTCGTCAAGAGCTACGAGATCCTGCCCGTCGTCATTCACGTCTATCGCCGCCTGACCTATACGCTCGTCAACGAGATTTTCGCCGAGGGAGCGGATGCGGTGCGCACGGAGAATGCCGACCTCCTGCCGCTTCTCACGCCTCTTCGCGAGGTGCATGACGCGATGGAAAAGGCGCGGCATGAGCGCGGTTCCATCGGCTTCGACGTGCCCGAAATCAAGGTGAAGCTCGACGAGAGCGGCAAGCCCGTCGCGCTCATCAAGCGCACGGGGTCCTTGGCGGAGTCGATGATCGAGCAGTGCATGCTCGCGGCGAACGAGACCGTCGCGGAGCACATGGAGAAGAAGGAGCAGCCGTTCCTCTACCGCGTGCACGAGCAGCCGTCGGACGAGAAGATCGAGCGCCTGAACAACCTTCTGGCGACGTTCTCGCTGCACCTCGTGCCGAACGAGGCGGGCGAGGTAGCGCCGAAGGACGTGCAGCAGGTCTTGGAAAAGGTCAAGGGAAGGCCCGAAGAGCGCATCGTCAGCGCTGTTTCCCTGCGCTCGATGCAGCAGGCGCGTTATGCCGACGCCCCGCTCGGCCACTACGGACTCGCTGCGCGTCACTACACGCACTTCACGTCGCCGATCCGCCGCTATCCCGACCTCATCGTGCATCGCCTGCTGCGCGAAACGTTTGCGACGGGCACGATCGCGGCCGAGCGGCAGGAACGCTTGAGGAGCCTCTTGCCCGAGATCGCCGAGCACACCTCGGCGCGTGAGCGCATCGCCATCGAGGCGGAGCGCGAGACGCAGGACATGAAGAAGATCGAGTACATGGCGCAGTTTGTCGGCGACGCTTTCGACGCCGTCATCAGCGGCGTCACGGCGTTCGGCATCTTCTGCGAGCTGGAAAACGGCGTCGAAGGACTCGTGCATGTATCGAGCATGGTCAACGACTACTACGAGTACCGCGAAGACCTCTACGCGCTCGTCGGCGGCGCGACGCACGTCTCCTACCGCCTCGGCGAGCCTGTGCGCGTCGTGCTCGTGCGTGCCAATATCGCCGAGCGCAACCTCGACTTCATCTTGGAGGACAACGGCGTTTTTGTCGCTGCGAAGAAGAAGCCCGAGGAAGGCGGCGTAAAGCGCGGCGAATCTTTGAAAGAAAAGGGCGCGAAGAAGGACGCACGCTCGAAAAAGGGCAGAGGTCGGAAGGCGGCGAAAGAAAAGCGTACGGATGAGATCATCGCCGATGTGAAGGGCGACAAGCGTCCGGAGAAGACATCCGCCCCTGTGGAAACGGGCGAACGCAAGCCGCACGGCAAGGGACATAAGGGTGCGAAGCCGCACGACAAAGGGCGCGGCGCGAAGCGGCCGGAAAGATTCCAGGCGGAAAGGCAGGGCGCTCTCGCCGACGAGTCGAGCAGCAGCCGCCCCAAAGCGTTCTGGATGAAGCCGCCGAAGGACTTGCGCAAGAAGGGCAAGAAGTCTGCGCCCAAGCCGGAAAAGAAGCGCCGCCCACACAACAAGACGCAGCGAGCGACGGCGAACAGCGATTGATGCAGGGATGCTGCAGGAAGCGGCGATTGCCGCATAAGGAAGCAGGGGGGAGCGATGGGACGCAAGAACGACGGCGTGAAGATCGTCGCGGAAAACCGCAAGGCGCGTCACGACTATTTCATACACGAAACCTTTGAGACGGGACTCGTGCTGCAGGGAACGGAGGTCAAATCCCTGCGTGCGGGAAGAGTGAACCTCAAGGACAGCTTCGCCTCGATCAAGAACGGCGAAATCTTCGTGGAGAACATGCACATCAGCCCCTACGAGCAGGGCAACATCTTCAACCACGAGCCGCTCAGGAAGCGAAAGCTCCTCATGCACAAGGCGGAGATCGTCAAACTCTTCTCCAAGACGCGCGAGAAAGGCTTCACGCTCGTGCCGCTGAAGCTCTACTTCTCGAAGGGCAGGGCAAAGCTCGAACTCGCGCTCGCCAGCGGCAAGCACAACTACGACAAGCGCCGCGACCTCGCGGCAAAAGCCGCCAAGCGCGACATCGAGCGCGCCTTGAAGGATCACGGCAAGGGTCGGTGAATACAGCAAAAAGAGATGGCATCCGCCATCTCTTTTTGCTATAATTTCCTTAGCGGAAAGGATCTTGCGACTTGATGTTTGCGGCTTTGCTGAGAAGAGGAATCCATCCATGAAGATACAATATGCAAGGCTTGCGGTAAAGAGCATTGAGACGATGGACAGGCCGACGAAACAGCGCATCAAACAGGCAATTGAAGGTCTGCCGCAAGGCGATGTGAAACGACTCAAGGGGAGTGACGAACTCTATCGGCTGCGCGTTGGAGGCTGGCGAATCGTATTTTCATATCCTGCAAAGGATACGCTCTTGATTGAAAAAATTGCGCCGCGAGGCGATGTCTACAAGGGAGGTTTCCTGCTATGACGGTAAAAGCTCAGATTGTGGAGATGATAGAGTTCATTCCGGACCGCGAATTGCCGATTCTTCTGGAGGTCGTGAGGCGATTCTTGCCGAAAGAGATGGAGGATTTTGCGTCAGAGGACGACATGGAGGCGCATCACATCGCTATGCAGGAATATATGCGTGGAAAAACCGTATCGCATGATGATATCGACTGGGAGTAGCCGGTATGTTGACAACTCGATTAAATGCGTTGCTTGCCGGACGGACGGATTTTTCGTATTTGCTGAAATCGCTCGATGAGGGGGGAAGTTTTTATTGACATATAAATCGCTATATCGTAATATATAAATATAACGATTTTGGAGTTGATTCTATGGCAGAAGATCAAGAGCTTGCACGTGCGGCTGAGATGCTCAAGGCGCTCTCGCATCCCGTGCGCCTCTGCATCGCGCGCGGGCTTTGGCAGAGCGGCGGCTGCAATGTGGCGCACATGCAGCAGTGCCTCGAAGCGCCGCAATCGACGATTTCGCAGCATCTCGCGAAAATGCGTGCCGTCGGCATCATCGAGGGCGAGCGCAACGGGCTGGAAGTCGTCTATCGCCTCAAGAGCCGGGCAGTGGAGCAACTGCTCGAAGGGCTTTTCTGCAAGGAGAAGAATTATCACGATATGGGCTGATTTCGCTCTTTCGACGAGCGAAGCGCGGCGGCACGGAAGGAGGCATATCCGTATGGAAATGGAAATGAAAAAGGAAAAGGCAAAGCGCTATGTGATCGTCGGCGGCGTGGCGGGCGGGGCGACGGCGGCGGCGCGGCTCAGGCGCTTGGACAAGGATGCGAAGATCGTGCTCTTTGAGCGTGGCGAGCACATCTCCTTCGCGAACTGCGGCCTGCCATACTATGTGGGCGATGAGATCAAGGAGAGCGAGAGCCTGCTGCTCATGACGCCCGAACTGTTTCGCGAGCGCTTCGCCGTTGACGTGCGCACGGGAAGCGAGGTCGTGCGGGTCGATGCGGAAAAACGCCGCGTCCAGGTGCGGACGGCGGCGGGCGAGACGTATGAAGAGCCGTACGACGCGCTTCTTCTGTCGCCCGGAGCAAAGCCTCTGCGCCCGCCGATTCCGGGCATCGAAAGCCCGCGCGTCCTCGCGCTTAGGAGTGTGCCCGACGCCGAGGCTCTGCGCCGCCTGGCGGATCAGTATGCGGCGACGGGGCGTGCCGTCGTCGTGGGCGGCGGCTTCATCGGCGTCGAGATGGCGGAGAATCTTCGAGCGCGCGGGCTTTCCGTCACGCTCGTCGAAGCGGCGCCGCATGTGCTCGCGCCATTTGATGCGGACATGGCGAAGATCGCGGAAAAAGAGATGAACGAGAACGGCGTCGGACTCGTCCTCGGCGATGGCGTGAAGGAGTTCAAGGAAGAAGCTGAGGGCGTCCTCGTGCGCCTTGCGAGCGGGCGCGAGGTAGCGGCGGACTTCGTCGTGCTAGCCATAGGCGTGAGTCCCGACACGGGCTTTTTGCAGGCGAGCGGCATCGCGCTCGGCGAGCGCGGCCACATCCTCGTGAACGAGCGCATGGAGACGAGCGTGCCCGAGGTCTACGCCGTGGGCGATGCCGTGCTGACGCTCGACCGCCAGACGAAGAAGGCGGGCGCTCTGCCGCTCGCAGGACCCGCGAACCGGCAGGGACGTATCGCCGCCGACAACATGGCGGGCAGGCGGCGCGTCTATGACGGATTCGTCGGCACGGCGATCCTCAAGGTGTTCGGCCTCACGGCGGCTTCCGTCGGCAAGAACGAGCGCACCCTTGAGCGTGAGGGTCTATCCTATGGCGAGGATTACCGCGTCGTGACACTTCATCCGCTCGCGCATGTCGGCTATTATCCGGGCGCCCGGACGATGACGATGAAGCTCCTCTATCGCACGAAGGGGGCTGTCGGCAAGATTCTCGGGGCCCAGATCGTCGGTGCGGGCGGCGTGAAGGCGCGGATCGACGTGCTTGTGGCGGCGATCGCCATGGGCGCAGACACGGACTTTCTGACGAGTCTGGAGCTTTCCTACGCGCCGCCATTCGGTGCGGCGAAAGATCCCGTGAACATGGCGGGCTACATGGCGGAAAACGATCTCGCGGGACTCGTGCGCTTCCTGCCCGCAGATCGCCTCAAGGAGGCGCGGGAAGAGGGCGTGCGCGTGCTCGACGTGCGCACGGCGAGCGAGCTTTCCCATGCGCCAGCCGCATCCGACGCGCAGATTCCGCTCGACGAGCTGCGCGAGCGTTTTTCGGAGCTTGACCGCTCGCAGCGCTGGGCGGTGCTCTGCAAGGTCGGGCAGCGCGCTTATACGGCGGCGCGTTTCCTTCAGCAGGCGGGCTATGACGCGGAAGTCATAGCGGGCGGCTATACGTCGCTGAAGATGGAGGAATTCAAGGCGTCGCCCGTGGCCGCCGCGCCTGCGAAAGCCCTTTGATGCGACGCTTATATGATGAGGAAGGACAGCCCTGCAGCATCCCGAGGATGGTGCAGGGCTGTCCTTCTTTTCGCTATACGAGGTCTTTCCCCTTCTTGCCCGTCAGGTGCTCGATCTTCAGTTCGACCATGTTGAAAGCCGGCCAATGCTTTTTGATCTCCTCATCACAGGCCTCGGGATGGCCGGGATAGTAGGCTTCGCCGAGAAATTCCGCCGCTTCTCGCTTTTCCTCGTCACTCTTGAGGACGCGCAGCCTGCCGAAGGCGATGACGCTGCGGTATTGCGTCAGAAAGCGGTGCGGCACGACCTTGTCCTCGGCAATGATGCAGAACGACGCCTTGTCGCATCGCTCAATCGCCGTCATCTTGTGACCGACGCGTGCCGTGTGAAAGAGCAGGCGTTCCTTTTCCTCGTCGTAGGCGAAGCTCATGGGCACGGCGTAGGGATAGCCGTTTTCGCCCGCGAGCGCGAGCACGCCCGAAGTCGCTGCCGCGAGGATGTCGCGGGCTTCTTCATCGCTCATCTGTTGATTCTTGCGGCGCATTTCTCTGAACATGGCAATCGTCTCCTTTTGAGGAAGCATGGAGAAAAGCCGTGCTTCCTTGTGCAGTCTTGTTTCATGCGAACTTGGTCAGGGGGCTAAGGCGCTTCATTCTCGCCCAAAACTTGACAACACCCCTACTATATAGCTTACAATGAAAGTCCAAGAAGTCAAGCCCGAAGGGCGCAGGCTGATTGGCTCTTTCATGTAAGGGCGTGCGCACCATGTCCACGAAGTGGACGTTTGTGCGTTAAGTTTACAATGAAAGTCCAAGAAGTCAAGCCCGAAGGGTGCAGGCTGATTGGCTCTTCTGGTCAAGCTGCAAAAGGAGAATTTCATGAACACATTGGCAAAGCATTTCAGTCTCGGCGGACTTTTGCGCTTCGCTGCGCCCGCCGTCGGCATGATGCTCGTCATTTCTATCTATACGGTGACGGATGGCATCTTCATCGGGCGCTATGCGGGAAGCCTCGCGCTCGCTGCATCGAACATCGTCTATCCTGCGCTGAATCTCGTATTTGGGCTTTCCATCATGCTTTCTTCGGGCGGCTCGGCTCTCGTTGCCAAGACGCTGGGCGAGGGCGATGCGGCATTGGCGAGAAGCCGCTTTACGCTGCTCGCCGTTGTCGGCGCAGCGCTCGGCATATTGCTCGCAGGCACGGTGTTCCTCTTCATGGAGCCTATTTTGGCGCTTCTCGGCGCTTCACCCGAGCTTTATGCCGACTGCCGCGCGTATCTCTCGGCGAATATGTTCTTCGCGCCCTTTGTCGTTTTGATGATCATATTCAACGCTTTTTATATCGCGGATGGCCGCCCCGTGCAGGGATTTCTCGTATCGTTGACAGCGGGACTTGTCAATGTCGGACTCGACTATGTGTTTCTCGCGCACTTCGGCATGGGTATCTTCGGTGCGGGCCTTGCGACGGGCATCTCGGATGTCGTCGCGGCGGTCTTGGGTCTCGTTTACTTTTCGCGCTACAGCCGCACGCTCGCGTTCGAGCGGTTTTCCTTCGCCGTGCGTCCGCTTTTCCAGGCACTTTACAACGGCTCTTCCGAGATGGTCACGCAGCTTTCCGTCGGCATTACGACGTATCTCTTTAACCTCGTGACATTCTCCTATGCAGGAGCGGACGGCGTCGCGGCGATCAGTGTCATCCTCTATGCGGAAATGCTCCTGACGGCAATACTCATGGGTTTCGCCAATGGTGTCGCACCTGTATTTTCCTACCAATTCGGCGCGAAAGGATATGCCGAGCTTCTGCGCCTTCTGCGGCTGTCGCTTGGCATTATCTTTCTCTTCGGAATTCTGTCCTTTGCGGCGGCAAATATATTTGCCGTACCGCTGATGACGCTGTTTCTGCCGGATGGAGGACGTGCCTATGCGCTGGCTCTCGGCGGCTTCGGGCTGTTCTCGTGGAGCTTTTTGCTCTGCGGTTTCAACCTTTTCTCTTCGACCTTTTTCACGGCGTTGTCGGACGGCAGGATGTCGGCAATCCTGTCCTTTGTGCGCAATCTCGTCGGCATCGTGGTGTTCCTGCTGCTCCTGCCGCACTTTTTCGGCCTTGACGGCGCATGGCTCGCCGTTCCTGCGGCAGATGCGGCCGCCGTACTGCTTTCCTTCCGCCAGCTTTGGGGGGCGGCGCGTTCCTTTCGCGAGGACAAGGCGGCGGGCGCTGTGATTTTGGAGCGTTGAGAGGTATGTGTGCGAAAATGAAAGTTTCGAGAAATATCGGGAAGCATGCTGCGTGCTTTTTGGCTGCGGTCGGCGTGTTTTTCGGCGGGGCGGATTTGACGGCTGCTAAAGCGGGAACGACTGCCGCGGCGGTGTTGTCCGTGACAGATGCGGCGGCAGTTTCCGTGCAGTCTGCATCGAAGGCTGAGCTGGCGGACGATGTGCGGGCGCAGACGGAGGAAGATGCATCGCCCGACTATGGCGTGGCGCTCGGCGCTCCCTACGATGACGCCGGCTTCTGGTGCGATGCGGCAGGCGATCGCCTCCTTGGCACGGCAGAGGACGTGGTGCGTCTCAACGAGGAGCTGCACGCGAATCAGCCGAGTCTTGTTTCTCTGGCGGAATTGCCGCGTGCCGTATCAAGGCGGCAGCTCCGACACTGGATGGAAGAAGCCGCGCCCGAGCGTGAAGATTGGTACGCGCCGACGGAGTCGCTTTCGGACGAGGCATATCGGGCGACTGTTGAAAACTGCGCGGCGGACAAGCTGCCGCTCAGAAATCCTCTGCGCTATGGAATCTGCGTGCGCCGCGCCGACCTGCGCTGTTTACCGACCGAGGACACTTGGCTCGATGCGCCCGATGATGTCCATTACGACATCCTGCAGGCGACCGCCGTCGATCCCGCTGAGCCGCTTGCCGTTTGGAGCGAGAGCGCAGACGGCAAGTTCCTCTTCGTTTCCATGCGCTATTATCGCGGCTGGCTGGCGCGGGAGGCGGTTGCCTTGACAACGCGCGAGACGTGGCTCGCCTATGTGCAGCCTGAAGATTTCCTCGTCGTCACGCAAAATCGCTACGAAGCGCCCGAGGAGAGGGGCGGGCAGCTCTATCAGCTCGGCAGCCGCATTCCGCTCGCAGCGCAGGGCGGAGCGCATCTCGCGCGTCTGCCGCAGCGTGCGGCGGACGGCAGTCTCCAAGAAATGCTTGTGGCGCTTCCGTACAGCGAGAGCGCGAGCCTTGCTGTGGAGGACGCGGGCGGCATGGAAGCCGCCGCACTCCATCGCGGTAGCCTGCCCTATACGGCGAACAATCTGCGCCGTGCGGCTTTCGCGTGTCTCGGCGACGTCTATGGCTGGGGCGGGCAGGATGAGAGCGTCGACTGCTCCTCGTTCGTCGCCGACGTCTATCGCACGGTCGGCATCGAGCTGCCGCGCGACGCCGATGAGCAGGGAGAGGCGTTTCTGCGGGCGAGTGCCCATGTGAGCGATGCAGAGAATGCGGCG
The DNA here is from genome assembly GCF_026015965.1 of Selenomonas sputigena. Classification (NCBI taxonomy): domain Bacteria; kingdom Bacillati; phylum Bacillota; class Negativicutes; order Selenomonadales; family Selenomonadaceae; genus Selenomonas; species Selenomonas sputigena. The sequence goes on from NZ_CP110383.1 coordinate 36,978, forward strand.
CACGATGTGCGGGGCAATGGATCAGCCTCCGGGGTGCGTCGGCGCGGCACGGAAGATGCCGCGCCGCACATCTTTTTCACGCCTCTCGACGATCTCACGCCCGAGGAGCGAACCGAAGCGCTTCTCGCCGCGCCGCCCGCGAGCCTCCTCTTTCGCCCCGGCCATGTGATGCTCACGCTTGGTTCGGTCGATGGCAAGACGTATGTCATACATTCCTTGAGCGGCTGCTGGGAAAAGACGCAGGAAGGCCTCAAGCGCTGCCGCATCCGCCGCGTGCTCGTCAGCGACGCCTACTTTTTGACGAGCACGGAAGGCAGGAATCTCGACGATTGCACAGGGATGGGCAGTTTCCGATAAGGCATGATGTGGTGACAAACCGTTTGACAGCCCTTGATGGTTTGAAGTGGTAAACTAAAACTGGACACAGAGGGGGTACATACCATGTGCGAGCTGATAGAAAAATTCGGTGAGAGAAAATTGGAAGAGGGACGTCTTGAAGGACGTGTCGAATCGGCTCGTCAGACGGCGATGGCTTTAATTGCTTTGGGGAAACTCACATTTTCCCAGATTGCTGAAGCAACACAGTTGTCCCAGGAAGAAGTTGAACGATTGGCAGGATCAACAGGGGCATAAGCGAGGAGCATTTCCGAGAACGTCACATGGGGCTTGCGGAAGAGGTTCGCAGACGGCAAGTTCTCCGTCGGCTACTCGCGCTTTCTCGGCTACGACAAGGGCGAGGATGGAAATCTTGCCATCAACGAGGAGCAGGCCAAGATCGTGCGGCTCATCTTCCGGCTTTTCCTTGAGGGGATGACGGCTTGCCGAATTGCCAAGGAACTGGCCGCACGGCATATCTTGACGGTCACGGGCAAGGAGAAATGGAACGCTAAGACCATTCGGGGAGTCCTCGCCAACGAGAAATACACGGGCTGTGCGAGGATTCAAAAGACCTTCACGCCGGACTTCCTCACCAAGAAAGCCGTCAAGAACTGCGGGCAAGTGCCAAGCTACTTCGTGGAACAGAGCCATCCTGCGATCATCGACCCTGCCGTGTTCGAGATGGTGCAGCGGGAGAGGGAGCGACGCACACGGGAAGGCGGGAGATACAGCGGCGTGAGCATTTTCTCGGGAAAAATCCGATGCGGCGAGTGCGGCGGCTATTTTGGCACTAAAGTCTGGCACTCAACAGACAAGTACAGACGCGTCATCTACCGTTGCAACAACAAGTATGACGGGCAGAAATGCCAAACGTCGCATGTGACGGAGGATGAAATCAAGGCAGCCTTCGTCAAGGCATTCAATCGGCTGGTGACGGAGCGGAATGAGATTATCACAAATGCACGGCTCGTTAGGCAGACACTTTGCGACACGACGGCACTTGCGGAGGAGAAAGCCAAGCTGCAGCAGGAACTGGCGGTATTGGTTGAGATGACGGAAAAATGCATCCGAGAGAACGCCCGCATTGCACAGAATCAAGAGGAGTATCTGCAGCACTACGAGGGACTTGTGGTGAGGTACGATGCCGCAAAGGCTCGGTTTGACGAGGTGACGGAAGCTATCTCTGCCAAGGAGGCACAGTCCGAGCGATTGGCATTGTTCATCAAGTGCATCAAGGAACAGAGTGCGCCTGTGGCAGAGTTCGACAGCCAACTGTGGGCGAGTATGGTAGAGTGCGTGACCGTGCGTGCGGATAAGGATATGACGGTGGTGTTTCGGGATGGGTCGGAAGTGAGCGTGTAGATGTTTCGAGATTAGGGTAACTCTAATAAATTCAGCAGTTTCATTATGGAATAAGGCTCTGCGAATTTATCTCTTTCGTTGATTCTGCATCCGCTTCATTCGGCAGGAAATTGCTGATGTAAGGCGTGCGTCCCGCGAGCACATCGTCATAGAATCCTTGCTTCCAGTCGATGTAATCGACGGCTTCCTGCAGAGCCTTCATTTTTTCAAGCAATTCCTTACGCTTCCCCTCAAGCATAATCTTGCGCTCCGGGATGGTGGGGATGTCACCGAGACAAAGCGCGAGGTATGCTTTCATTTCGGCAAGGCTCATGCCGCAGTTCTTGAGACAAGTGAGGCTTTTCAGCCATGCAACATCATGATCGTCAAATATACGGTGATTGTTTCGATCCCGCTTGACGTTCGGCAAAAGTCCCTGATTGCAGTAGAATTTCAACGTTTCATAGTTCATACTGGTCGCTTCACAGGCGTCCTTCATTGTATACATGATCGTCCTCCAAAAAATTTCAAAAAAAGCTTGTGCGGTAGTTACTACCGCCTGTTATGATAGCATTGTACAACAAAGAGCGGCGTGAAACAAGGAGCGCAACATGACCATTACAGAATTGCCCCTACAGAAAGGAGTGTCTCATACATAGAAAAGAAAGAACTTGGAAACAGCGGTATTTTTGTGTGTCCGATCAGTCTTGGCTGCATGGGTTTCAGTCATGCGATGGGAATACCCGTAGAACGTGACGAGGCTGTACGAACGCTGCGAACGAATACGGCTATGATTTCTTCGACACGGCAGAATGCTATCTCGGCTCGTTTGCCGATGGCAGCATCTCCTACAACGAAGAGCTTGTCGGTGCAGCGCTCAAAGGGCTGCGCGACAAAGTGATCATCTCTACGAAGATGGGCGTCTATCACGACGCGGATCGCACACTCACATTGGACAGCCGTCCCGCAACGATTCGCAAAAGTATCGAGGGAAGACACCAACGGCAAAGGAGAGATTTCATCATGATGTGGAAAACGAAGATTTTAACGGCAGCCGTCATCCTCGGACTGAGTTCCGGTTTCGGCTCTGCTCTTGCCATGACGCATCCTGTCACGATCGAGGATCAGGGCAGCTTTATGGCGGGCGGCGTGAAGATCACCGCGCCCGGCGTATACAAGGACAGCGAACCAACGAACTTTGACGGTGAGACCCTGCACGGCGATGCTGCCTATGTTTTCTGGCAAAAACCTCTGCACGCGAAAAAGAACGCCCTAGTCTTCCTGCACGGCTACGGGCAGTCGGGAAAAACATGGGAAACAACACCGGACGGGCGCGACGGCTTCCAGAACATCTTCCTTGCAAAAGGCTGGACGACCTATATCGTCGACGAGCCGCGCCGCGGGCGTGCAGGACAGTCGACCGTGCCCGCAGAGCTCAAGGCACAGCCGCAGGATCAGCTTTGGTTCAACAACTTCCGCATCGGGCAGTACCCGATGATCTTCGATGGCATGGCGTTCCCGCGCGACGAGGAGTCGCTGCGGCAGTTCTTCCATCAGATGACACCCGACACGGGAAAATTCGATGTGGAGGTTGTCGCAAAGGCGATGGAGGCGGTCATTGACCGTACGGGCGATAATGTCCTCATCACGCACTCGGCGGGCGGCGGTCCGGGGTGGCTCGCGGCGATTCGCAGTCCCAAAGTGAAGGGCGTGATCGCTCTCGAACCGGGTACGTTCCCGTTCCCGCCGGGCGAGGTGCCTGTGGTTGAGGAGACAACAAGCCCGTTCCCCGCGCGCGGAATGGAGGTGACGGCGGAGGAGTTCGAGGCTCTTCTGAAAACGCCGATGGTCGTCTATTTCGGCGACAAGATCCCGACGGGCGATAAGCCGCACGAAATCTGGGGGCTCGACAACTGGCGCACGCGGCTGAACCTCGCAAGCCGCTGGGCGGAGGTCGTGCGGACACATGGCGGCGATGCGGAGATCATCGTTCTGCCCGATGTTGGCATCAAAGGAAACACGCACTTCCTCATGTCCGACCTCAACAACGCAGAGGTCGCGGCGGAGATGGAGCGATGGATGCACGAGAAGGGCTTGGATAAAAAGTAATAATCATTTGGGGATTTGGGAAAGGAAGTTTTACCAATGAAAAAATCAATCATAAAATCAGCACTTTTGATGTCTCTCGGACTCTTTGCATTTGGGGGCGGCGGTGCCTCGGCGAGCGAGAGCAAGCGTCCGAACGAGAATCCGTTCGGGCTCGTCTATCAGGGCGCACTGACGGAGAATGTCACGGGCAAGGTGAACATCCGCCCCGTAACGTACGAAGTGGAGGGCATCGAGGTTGCCGCGAATCTCTACCTTCCCGCAGACTACGATGAAACGAGCGACAAGAAATATGCTGCCGTGACCGTAGCGCATCCCAACGGCGCGAGCAAGGAGCAGGTGGCAGGGCTGTATGCACAGCGACTGGCGGAGCTTGGATACATCGCCCTTGCCTGCGATGCACGCTATCAGGGCGCGAGCGGCGGCACGCCGAGACTGAGGGACTATCCCTCGAACCGCATCGAGGATATCAGCGGCATGGTGGACTATCTCTCGCAGCTGCCGAAGGTGGACAAGACCCGCATCGGTGCGCTCGGCATCTGCGGCGGAGGTGGCTATACACTCGCTGCGGCACAGACCGACAAGCGCATCAAGGCGGTTGCCGCGCTGTCGATGTTCAACTCCGGCAGGGTGCGCCGCAACGGTTTCCAGGATGCGGACATCAAGGGCATCCAGACACGTCTACAAAAGGCAGCGGATGCACGGGAGAAGGAGCTCGCAGGGGAGATTGTCTATGAGGGATTCCTCCCGCCGAACGCCACCGATGAACAGCTCCGCGCCAAGATGGCGGAGCTTCCCGAAAACACGCTCTATCGCGACGGCATCGAATACTACGGCCTCTCCCACCGTCATCCGAACGCTACGGGAATCTACACCACCGAATCCTTTATGAAGCTCATGGCGTTTGATGTGGAGGATCGTATGAAGCTGATCAATCAGCCCCTCCTGATGATTGCAGGCGAGAAGGCGGACACCCTCTATATGACGAAGGATGCCTTTGCCAAGGCGACCGGCACGGAAAACAAAGAGCTTTTCCTGATTCCGGGCGCGAGCCACATCCGTACCTACTGGGTGCCTGAGTACGTGGATCAGGCGATGGCACAGCTCCAGATGTTCTACGCAAAGAATCTTTGATGAAATGAGATGATGTCAATGAAAAAGGGCAAGAGCTTTATCGCGGCGGCGACTATGTCGCTCGCCCTCACTGTCGGCTCCGCATGGGCAATGCCGCTTCCCCTCGGCACAGATAATGACCGTCATCGGCATCGCAGGGACGGGACTTTATTAGGAGTGGGGCAAGGAGGCGGTTCTGATTCGTCCCGGGGATGTGGTGAATATTCCCGCAGGAGTGCCGCATTTCCACGGCGCGGCAAAGGATGCCCCGTTCCAGCAGTTCGTCATCTATGACAGCACATGGAAAGCGCCCGAAGGACACGCAGCACATACCGGCGCGCTCACCGAGGAGCAGTACGAGGAGGCGAATGAGAACGCCGCCGCCCCAAGCGCAATGCAGAACAATGACAGCGAGTTTTTGTTTGGCACTGGGATGACGGAGCTGACAACGCCCAATTTCAACTCTGCGGTATACCTCAGAAAGATTCTGGGTACGCCGAATGCCGCAAATTCGCCCGAGTGGGTCTATGTTGCCTTTCCTGCAGGAACGTACAACCGCTGGCACAGTCACAAAACGGGGCAGGTGCTCATTGCGACCGACGGCATCGGCTATCATCAGATCAAGGGCGGTGCGTTGGAGGTTCTGCATCCGGGGGATGTGGTTTTCTGTCCGCCCAATGTCGTTCATTGGCACGGTGCATCTCCCACAAGCAAATTCGCCCACATCGCGATCAGTCCGCAGGATAATCACGATGTTACATGGTACGATTTCCCTACGGCGGAATATGAGGCAATCGTACCCGAATGATTCCGTAAAAAGGAGAATAACGAATGAAAACAGCACGAACAAAAAAGACGTTCCTGTCGCTGCTTTCGCTCGGTCTGCTCATGTGCATGCCCTTTTCCGAGGGGCAGGTATTTGCCGCAGATGGAATGAAGGCAAATACGGTTCGCATGGAGCAGGGCGATTTCCTTGCGGGACCCGGCATTGCTGTGGCATCGACCGAGAGCGGTCTGGTGCAGGGCTATGTGCGCAAGGGCATCTACACCTATCACGGCGTTCCCTATGCCGAGGCAAAGGAGCGTTTCGTCCGCGCCGAGCGCGTAACGCCGTGGCAGGGGGTACGTCTCGCGTTTGACTACGGAGCGATTGCGCCGCAGGAAAAGGGCGGTTTTCTGAATACAACATGGGAAGACCCCGCGCGTGAGTTCCCGATGGACAACAACTGCCAGAATCTCAACATCTGGACACCCAGCATCGCGGACGGCAAGAAACGCCCCGTCATGGTCTGGCTGCACGGCGGTGGATTCTCCGCAGGTTCGTCTGCCGAGATTCCCGCCTATGACGGTGCCAATCTCAGCCGCGCGGGCGACGTTGTCGTTGTTTCTGTCAATCATCGTCTGAATGTGCTCGGTCATCTCGACCTCTCCGTCTATGGAGAGAAATACCGCAATGCAGACAATGTCGGTATCTATGACCTCGTTGACGCGCTGCGCTGGGTGCGGGACAACATCGCACAATTCGGCGGTGATCCTGCAAACGTCACGATCTTTGGTGAGTCGGGCGGCGGTGCAAAAGTACTCGCACTGATGACAACCCCATATGCAAAGGGGCTGTTCCACAAGGGCATCGTCGAAAGCGGTGCGGCTCCGACCATGGGACCGGTATTCATGCCAAAAGAAGCGGCAGCGCGTGTGACGGAGCTGACGCTGGAAAAACTCGGCATTACGGCAGAACGCATTGAGGAGATTCAGACCATTCCCTATGAGCATCTCACGACAGCATCGAATGAGGCACTCAAACAAGCAGGGGAGGAATTCAAGGTTCCACAGGCACTCGGAACAGGCTATGGTATGAGCTGGGAGCCGGTGATTGACGGCGACTTCATGCCGACGAATCCTGTGACGGCAGACGGCTTTGCCGCCGCAGGGAAGGACATCCCACTGCTCATTGGTTCGAATCGGACGGAGTGGACGAACTTCCGTGACATCCTCGGGATGGAGAAAACGCAGTCCGACAATGTGAACACATGGAGCACAGAGGAAGTTGACCGCCGTCTGAGGGACGCATACGGTGATAAGGCGGAGAAAATCGCGGCGGCATTCCTGCGCGCCTATCCGCAGAAGAAACGTGCAGATGCACTCTACGTCGACACGATGATCCGCCTGCCGATCAAAGAGATCATGGATCACGAGGCAATGCAGGGCGGCGCACCTGTCTACGCCTATCTCTTCGCGTGGGATTCGCCGATGATGGGCGGAGTCTATATGTCCTACCACACGGCAGAGATTCCCTTTGTATTTCACAACATTGACCGCGCGGAGAAAAGCATCGGCACAAGCGCGGAGGCAAAGAAACTCGAAGCGCAGATGAGCCGCGCTTGGATTAATTTCGCCCGCACGGGAAAACCCGAAGCGCCCGGCATGCCGAATTGGGATGCCTATACACTGCAAGGAGGCGCAACCATGATGTTTGACGCTGATACGAAGCTCGTACATCACCACGACGCAGAATTATTGAAACTGCTCGCACCTGCGCAATAAATTTGGCAAAGCAAACGTATGGGAATCGAATGAAATGGAGGTCATGAGATGAGAACCTTATTGACGATCCTGATGGCGACGATGATGATGCTGCTGACAGCGTGTGACGGAGGCAATGCGCAAACGGGCGCAGATACTTCTGCACAGAAAGAACCACAGACGACATCATCTGCACGAAGCGATCAGCGCGTCCTTGTCGCATACTTCTCTCGCGCCGACGAAAACACAGGCGGTGTCGGCTACATCGAGAAGGGAAACACAAAGATTCTTGCAGAGATGATCGCCGAACGCACGCACGGTGACATCTTTGAAATCAAGACCGTCAAGCCGTATCCGAAGGAATACCGTCCCGCAACGGAAGCCGCCAAGCAAGAAAAGGAAGAACACGCCCGTCCTGAAATCGTCGACGAACTGCCAGATCTCAGCAAGTACGATGTCGTCTTCCTCGGTTATCCGATTTGGTGGAGCGACATGCCGATGCCTGTCTACACCTTCCTCGATCGGGAGAATTTCGCGGGCAAGATCATCCTGCCGTTCTGCACACATGAAGGGAGCGGGCTCTCTGATACGCAGCGGTCGATTGCGGACGTGACAAAGGCGGATGTCAGGGAGGGCTTTGCGCTCCAGGGACATATCGCGCAGAAGTCGCCCGAGGAGGCGCGGACGGCACTCTATGAATGGATGTCGAAACAAGGATATTAAGGAGGATTTCAAATGGCAGTGGAAAATGTAAAACTCAATAATGGTGTAATGATGCCGCTTGAGGGCTTCGGCGTGTTCCAGATTCCCGACCTTGCAGAGTGTGAGCGCGTGACCATCGAGGCGATTCGGCAGGGCTACCGCCTGATCGACACGGCGGCAGCATATCAGAACGAGGAGGCGGTGGGTGCGGCGATTGCAAAGTCGGGTGTGCCGCGTGAGGAACTGTTCATCACAACGAAGCTCTGGGTGCAGGATATCTCCTATGAGGCGGCGGGTACGGCGTTTGAGCGTTCCCTGCAAAAACTCGGGTTGGACTATCTCGATCTCTACCTCATTCATCAGCCGATGGGGGATTTCTTCGGCGCGTGGCGGCGGCTCGAGGAGCTGCACCGCGCGGGGAAGATTCGGGCGATCGGCGTGTCGAACTTCTATCCTGCCGTGCTTGCGAACTTCTGTGAGACGGTGGAGATAAAGCCAATGGTGAATCAGGTGGAGCTGCATCCGTTCTTTCAGCAGGAGGCGGCACTCGCGACGATGAAGGAGTACGGTGTCGTGCCGCAGGCATGGGGACCGCTCGCCGAGGGCAAACACGGCATCTTTACGCATCCCGTACTGACGAAGATCGGGGAGAAGTACGGAAAGACGGCGGCGCAGGTGGCACTCCGCTGGAATACGCAGCGTGGCGTGTCGATCCTGCCGAAGTCCGTGCGTGCTGAGCGCATCGCGGTAAATCTCGATATCTGGGACTTTGCGCTGAACGAGGCGGAGATGGCAGAGATCGCAAAGCTCGACCTCGGGCACAGCGAGATCGTCAACCACGACGACCCTGCGTTTGTGAAATGGCTGCACGAGCGCAGGATTCACGATTGAGGCATAGCGAAGAATAGAAATGAGGGAACGTAGTGGTGACGGTATGCGGCTTTTCGTCTGCGGCATCATCGCAGCAGCGGCGGCTATGCTGTGCTTCGGTAGCTGTTTATCCTTTGCGCGGGAGGCAGAAAACATACAGACCGGCACCGATGCAGAGGAGGAGATGAGCGTGTTTTCAGCAGAGTCCCGCGTGGAGGATGTGGCAAGGGCACTCCTGTTTGCACCGTACGGTCGGCTGCTCTTTCCCGTACAGAGCGGGTACATGGATGGCGATACGCTCGGCAGTCTGCGCCTGACATGGTATTCTCACATCTCGCCTGCGCGAACCGTGGCAGTTGTGAATCGGCTTGCGGCAGACGCAGCGGCGGGGCATCGGATTTTCTATCCGATCTACACAGAGGAGGAGATGCGGCGCGACCCCGCGAAGCGTGATACAGGGCTGTTTTTCTTTCGTGGGCGAACGGGAGCGCCTGTCGCCGTCGTGAGTGCGGGCGGCGGATTTGCCTATGTGGGGGCGATGCAGGACAGTTTTCCACATGCGCTCGTCCTCTCTGAGCGCGGAGTGAACGCCTTTGCACTGATCTATCGACCGCGTGCGCAGACGGCGTGCGAAGATCTTTCACGCGCGGTTGCCTTTCTCCACGAACATGCGGCAGAACTGGGCGTTGACATGCGTGGTTACTCCATCTGGGGCGGCTCGGCGGGAGCGCGTATGGCAGCGTGGGTCGGTTCGCATGGAACGGAGGCGTTTGGACAGCGTTCATATCCGCGTCCTGCCGCCGTCATTATGCAGTATACGGACTTGTCGGAGGTCTATGGTACAGAGCCGCCGACATACAGCTGTGTCGGGACGGCCGATGGCATTGCCTCATGGCAGACGATGCAGCGGCGTACACAGGCGATCCGCAGAAACGGACAGGCGGCAGAGATCGAAGTGTTTAAAGGTCTGCCGCATGGCTTCGGGCTTGGTGAGGGCACTGCTGCCGAAGGATGGCTGAACCGTGCCGCAGATTTTTGGATAGCACAAAGATAAAATGAGGAGGCAACGGTATGAATATACTGTTTATCAACGGCAGTCCGAACAGAGACGGAAATACGGCAGCTCTTGCAGCGAGGTTTCTGCAAGGGCACACCTATGAGACGCTGAATCTTACGGACTATCGGATCAATGTTTATGGACAGGAGCTGCCAGGCGATCAATTCTCTGAGGTGCTTGAAAAAGTGCGGGCGGCGGATTTTATCGTCATCGGTTCGCCGCTTTATTGGCACAATATCTGTGGCGCTGTGCGCAATCTGCTGGATCGATTCTACGGTCCTGTCGAGGCGGGGAGTCTTCACGGGCAGATTGCCTTCCTTTTCCAAGGTGCAGCACCTGAGAAGTGGATGCTGGAGGCAGGCGAATATACAATGCGCCGTTTTGCTGATCTCTATGGATTGACGTATCTCGGCATGGTGACATCGGTACGCGAGGCAGACGTGCTTGCGGCGAAGATTGGCTAAGAATATTTTAGAATCAAGAACCTCGGACTGAGAATAGGCAGTCCGAGGTTCTTGTGTATGAGAATTCTTTAATCAAGAATACGAGTGTGAAGTTCAAGTCTGTGGGTGCAATGGTCAATGTTGTACCCGTTGATGTGCAAAATTGCCAGATCGACGTTCAGAGTTGTCCGATATCTGGGTTTCATTGACCAATTTTTAGATTTCCGTGTCCAGTTTTTCTGGCTAGGGTGTGCAAATGCACCCCCTTTCACTATGCCGCGAAGCCTTGATTTATGCGGCTTCACGGCGTATACTCTCTTAACGATAGTCAGGGGGGTGCAAGGGGGTGCATCGTTAATCGGGTATAGGGGGTGCATCGTTAGATTGTATCAAAGTTAGGGATAAGACGGACATGTTATTTCAACTTTGCTGCAAGGAGCGCACAATATCTGCAAGGATGACGTTTGTGCATGTGGACATGAGCGGTGGTTCGCTTCTTCCTGCAGGCTCTGGACGAGTCGGCGGCGGATGCCGTTGAGGCGATCGATCGCTTGACGGAGCTGCATGAAAAAACGCGGCTTTCGTAGACACGTTGGGAAGGGTGAAAAAATGCCTCGCGCGTCTTTCGCTATATCGAAGCGAATCCGATCGCCGATATACGAAAGATGGCAGAGGCATGGGGGATGTCCTTCAATACGGCCACGGCGGTAATCCAGCGGCTGGCGAATGCGAAATCTTGGTAGAAACAAGCGAGAAGAGAAGAAGACGCATCTTTGCCTATGAAGCTTATTTGGACATATTGAGGAAGGGAACGTGAAAAAACGGCAAGTTGCAACGCATAGATGGTCTGATAAGCTGCCTTTCACCGTAAGAAATTGCGCCAGATCGTAAAAGCTGCGAAGACGATGAGGAGGAAGAAAACGAAGGGACGAGGCGGCTCTTTTCTTTTGCCTTGCAGAATCCAATGGAGATCGTCGCGCAGGAGAAAGATGCACAGAAGCGGGCCTAGAATGAATATGGCTTCATTCGCATGGAAGGCGGCAGCGAGGTCGCCTTCGGAGAGCGAGAGCATCAAACGGGTGATGCCGCAGCCGGGGCAATCGAGTCCTGTCATGGCGTGGAAGGGGCATGGCAGACTGAGTCCCGTCGTGCGGCAGAAGATGAGATAGGCGACGCCGACGGCGAGGAGTAGGGCGTAGCGCTGGAAAATGACCTTGGCGCGTGTTCGCTGCTCGGCAGCAAGCCATCTTGCTGCCCCTTCTGCATTGCCTGTGATGGTTTTTGCGGCAAAAAGAAACCGCCCGAAAGCGGACGGCTTCTCTCTTTTCGTATCGTTCATGATTTAGAAGGCCTGCGATGCGCCGCCATCGTGGTCGATGATGTCGTTGAGCGCACTCTGCATCAAGGCGTAACTGATGATGCCGAAGCCGAAGAGGGCGAGGACGAGATAGATGATGGGGAGGTTCGTGTCTGCCGTCATGCCGCGTTTCTGCTTCGCCATGACGATGGTCTCGCCCATCTTGTAGAGCCAGTAGAAGCTGTAGATGCCGCAGGTGAGGAAGGAGAAGAGGATGACCATGCCGCCTGAAGCGGTCGTACGTTCGCCCGCTGCTGCGTGCGCATCTTCGGTGAGCGTATAGACCCAATAGAGGGCGTAGAGACCGACGGTAATGAAGGAAAGAACGATGGCAAGGGGAATGCTTCTTTTTGTCATGAGGAATCTTCCTTTCTGGTTGAACAGGATAAAAACGGTGGCTCTTGGCGAGCGCTAGGCGTGCGGCTTTTGCAGAGATACGCGCGGTGCATCTGCCGAAAAGATGGGTTCGGACGGTGCGCCGCAGTTCTTTTGCTGCAGAAAGTCGTTGAGAGAGGCTTGCAGGAATGCCATGGTGAAATTGTAGGTGCGCAGAATCGCCATGAGCAGGTAGACGAGCGTCGGACTGTCGTCCTTGCGCTTGTAGACTGCCCAGAGGACGATGCCGGAAAGGATGGCCTGAACGATGGCGGTGACGAGAAGCCCGATGATGAACGCCAGGATGACAATGCCGATGGCCATGGCGTCCTCGGCAGAATCGTGATGCATCGGGGCGGCTTCCGTAGCGGCGCTGAGAATGAATTGGAAGGTGTATTCGAGCATCGTGAAGACGATGTAGATGACTGTCATGATAATGGTGACGATCGTATACGTCTTGTTGCTCACGGAGTCGGGAGGCAGGCCGTTTTCGCGGCGCAGTTCGACGAGTTCGCCGCCGATCTTGTAGAGCCAGTAGTAGAAGTAAAGAGAGCAGGTGAGGATCGTATAGAGTACGGCCGTGCCGCCATCCACCGTGCGCGGCTTGCCCGAGAGGGCGTGGATCTCGTTCGTCAGCTTGTACATCCAGTAAAGTCCGTAGATGCCGCAGGTAATGACGGTCAGGACGATGGAGAGCGCGATGTCGCGCTTCTGTATCTGCATGAAAACCTCCTTATCAAATATTAGAGTTCTTTCAAAATGGCTCTTTTACGAGAGAAGCTCCATGGGGCGCCTGCCTCATGGAGCTTCTTCTTCAGCGCACGCGTGCGGCAGGCTCTTCCTTCTCCTCTTCGGGGAAGACGACGCCCTGCACCTGTACGTTCGTTTCGACGACCTTGAGGCCGGTCATGGACTCGATGGCGCGACGCACGTTCTTCTGCACGTCGGTTGCGACGTGGCGGATGTCGACGCCGTAGGTCACGACGATGGAGAGATCGACAGCGGCTTCCTGCTCGCCGACTTCGACCTTGACGCCCTTCGAGAAATTCCTGCGGCCAAGCATCTCGGCGATGCCGCCGATGAGACCGCCGCTCATTCCTGCGACGCCGTCGACGTCCATCGCCGCGAGTCCTGCGATGACGCTGACGACCTCATCGGCGACGCGGATCGAGCCGAGTCCTTCGTTGCTCGTCATGAGCGGAGCTGTATCTTCTGCCATGGAAAAAACCTCCTTGCTGCTGCTAAAACAACTTCTTCAATATCTCTGCCATTCCAGTATAACAGAAAATCGCATGGGTGGCAACGACATCGGTTTGCAAAGCGTCAGAGCGAGGCGGCAGCTCTTTGGGCGATTCGTTGAAAGAGCGCGATCGTCTCTTGGCGGTCGCGGCAGTTCTCGTCCATGACGACGAGAATCAGGTCGCCCGCGTCGCTCCACGCGATGCCGCCGTCGGCGTAGACGCCTGTGATTTCGCCCGTCTTGTTCGCGACGAGGAAGGCGGGGAGCGCCGACGGCAGACAGTCCTTGTCCTTCTGGCGCGAGAGGATCTGCAGCATCTTTTTGTCGTGCTCGTAGTCGACACATTCGCCGCGGTAGATGAGCGAAAGGAGCGTGCCGATGTCCTTGACGCTGGAGAGGTTCGGCCGGCCTTGGTTGGAGAGCATCATCTTGTGCTGCAGGCGCGTGTCTGCGTAGCCTTTCTGGCGGATGTAGCCGTCGATGTTCTCAATGCCGAGGCGGTCGATAAGGATGTTCGTCGCAGTATTGTCACTGTCCGTGATCATGCGCTCTAAGAGCTGCTCGATCGTGAGCTGCTTGCCCCTGTCGTACCAGTTGAGCTGTCCCGCGCCGCCGACGATGTTCGCCTCGGTGATGGAGAGCGGTTCGGCAAGGGAGAGCGTTCCGTCTTTCGCTTGCTGCATGGCGTAGGCGAGAATGAAGAGCTTGATCATGCTCGCAGGCTGCATGGCATGCGACTGGTAGAGAAGCGGCTCTTTTTCTTTGCGCGGACGCAGCAGGAAGACGGAGCAGTCGGGAGATTTTTGGGCGAGGATGGCGGAGAAGTCGGCACGCAGCGCTTCTTGATCGCTGCTGCGTTCGGCGAGCTTCGGTACAGGCGGTACGCTCTTAGCTGCTGCAGCCGAAGAATTCTGCTGTACGCTGCGTTCCGCCGCCTCTGCCTCGCCGCCCCTTTGCTTGGCGCGCACGGCGCTCGTAAGGCTCTGCCAATGCTCTTGCAGTTCTTTTTGCGCGGCGTCGCTGCCATCGAGAAGAGCGACGAGGAACGGCGAGGGCTTGTCCGGGTTCTGCTTCTGCCACATGTATTCGGCGACGCCGAGGCAGAGGGCAGTTTGCACGAGGATGAGCAAGGTGGTGCAGAGCATCGCTTTTTTCAGCCACGGGGAGGATTTCTTCGGCGTCTTTTCATCCGCGTGGAGACGATCGAGCTTCCTTTGCAGTTCTGCACGTTCGCCGGCTTTTCCCGATTTTTGCGTGCGCTTCTTTACCACGGCTGCGCCGTCCGCGGCGTCATGACGCCGAACGTGAAGCCTGCGCCCTGCAGCATGTCGATGATGGCGGGCAGCGCCTCGACCGTCGTTTCCTTGCCGTCCTTGCTGTGCATGAGGACGATGGCGCCGCGATCCTTGGGACGGTTGGCGCAGGTGTAGCTGATTGAGCCGAGGATTTTCTGCACGCTGACGTTGTTGCCCGTCGCATCTTCGCTGCTGACGTTCCAGTCGTGGTTCACATAGCCGTTTTCCTTGAGCATGGCGCTGTAGCCGGGCTTGAACATGCTGGCGGCGCCGCCCGGGGCGCGGACGATGAGCGGACGCACGCCGAGAATGTTGTAGATCACTTCATCGGTGTGGACAATCTCTTCGAGGAAGTTTTCCTTATTCGGATAGAGAATGTCGTAGCGGTGGCTGTAGCTGTGGTTGCCGATGGCATGGCCTTCGGCGAAGATGCGCTTGAGGACGTCGGGGTGCGCTTCTGCCATGCTGCCGATGACATAGAAGGTGGCGTGTATGCCACGCTCCTTCAGGATGTCGAGGATGGCGGGCGTGTTCTTCGCGTCGGGGCCGTCGTCAAAGGTCAGGTAGGCGACATTCGGCATCGTATAGGGGATGAGGTCCGGCATCTCGGTGGGAAGTCCCTTTTCGCGGCGCTCGGCGAGCGTATAGATGTCGTAGACGGGCGTCTGCGCGTCGGTGATCTGGAGGTTGCTGAAGTCGTCACTGACGACGACGTAGTTGCCGCTCGGCGGCGTCTTTTTTGCAGGGTCGGCCGCGGGAGCGCCGTTGTCCGTTGTCTGTGCCGTCGAGGGTTCCGCAGCGTTGTCTTCCGTATGAAGTTCGCTCCATGCGATGCGCCAGCCTGCGATGCAGGCGATCATGAGGCAAGCGATGAGCACGAACATCTTCGCGTGGCGGTTCTGCAGGAAGTTCTTGCCGCTGGTGTTTTCCGTGTTCTTTTGCAAGACAAAATCATCCTTTCCGTATGTTCCGTGATTTCTTACATTCCATTTCGCCGTCCTGGCGCATTTTTCATCTTTGGCTGAGGCGGCGGAGTTCTTCGAGAAGCTGCTTCATGTCCTCGTCCGTGCCGATGGTGATGCGCAGGTGTTCGTCGATGCGCGGTTTCTTGAAGTAGCGCACATAGATGCCGCGATTTCGCAAGGTTTCGAAGAGCGTTTGCGCCGGGATGTCGGGATTTCGCGCGAAGAGGAAGTTCGTCTTCGATTCCGTGACGGAAAAGCCAAGCTTTTGAAGAGACGCCTTCGTTTCCTCGCGCGTCTTGATGATTTTTCCAAGCGTTTCCTGAAAGTAGTCTTCGTCCTCGATGGCGGCTTTTCCTGCGGCGAGAGAGAGCGTCGTCATCGTGTAGGAGTTGATCGACGCCTTGACGTCCTCTAGGGCACGGATGAGCCGCTTTGATGCGAAGGCGTAGCCGATGCGCATGCCGGCGAGAGCGCGCGATTTCGACATCGTGCGCACGACGACGAGGTTCTCATATTTTTTGAGCAGCGGGAGCGCTGTTTCTGCGCCGAAATCGACGTAGGCTTCATCGACGATGACGACGGACTCGGGATTCGTCGCGAGGATTTCTTCAACGCCTGAGAGGGGAAGCGCAAGTCCCGTCGGCGCGTTGGGGTTCGCGAAGATGACGCCGCCGTTTTGACGCGCGTAGTCTTTGGGGCGGAGCGTGAAGTCCGCCCCGAGCGGCACGGTCTCGTAGGGAATGGCGTAAAGCCCAGCCCAGACGTCGTAGAAGGAGTAGGTAATGTCGGGGAAGAGCACGGGCTTTTCCCCGGCAAAGAAGGTGAGGAAGGCGAGCGCGAGAACGTCGTCGGAGCCGACGCCGACGAAGACTTCGTCCGGCTTGACCGCGTAATGCGCGGCGATCGCTTCCTTCAAAGTGTGGCAGTCCGGTTCGGGGTAGAGGCGCAGGCGGCCGGCGTCGCAGGCGGCGATGGCTTCGGCGACGCGCGGCGAGGGCGCGTAGGGGCATTCGTTCGTGTTCAGTTTGATGACCTTGCCCGCAGGCTGCTCGCCGGGGACGTAGGGGGTGACGCGGCGGATGTTATCGTACAGGCTCATGGCTTTCCCTCGTTTTCATTATGCTATAAGCGGTTTCTTAAGGTATATTTCCTATTCTACGTCCTTTTTGCCCGAAGGGCAAGGGGGCGGCAGGAAAGCGGCGGCTTTTGCCGAAAATTTCTTTAGGGTAAAGCGGGGATTTTCCGCGCGTTTGACGGAAGGAGAGAAAGTCATGACGGAAGATGGAAAAGTGCGTGAAGCAGAGCGCATCGAGCGCACGCTTGAAGCGTTTCGCCACAATCGCTATGACGTATCACTGTTTCAGACGAAGGAGGAGGCGGCAGATTACCTCGCGCGGGAGATCACAGGAAAGCGCGTGGGCTTCGGCGACTCGGAGACGCTGCGAGCGCTGAGGCTCTACGAGAAGCTCAGCATGAAAAACGAGGTCATAGATCCTGCGAGGAGCGGTCACATCGGCGGTTTGGAGGCTTTCCTCGCGGCAGGCAGGGAGGCGCTGATGACCGATGTCTTCCTATTGTCGGCGAACGCCATCACGGAGGCGGGGCAGATCGTCAACATGGACGGCGCGGGAAACCGCATCGCAGGTTCTCTCTTTGGTCATGAGAAGACGTATTTCGTCTGCGGCGTGAACAAGCTCGTCAAGGATGTGGAGGCGGCAATCGAGCGCATCCGCGCCATTGCCGCGCCGCAAAATGCAGCGAGGAAGAAAAAGCGCACGCCGTGTGCCGCCAAGGGCGACAGGTGCTACGACTGTACAAGCCCCGAGCGCATCTGCAACGCACTGACGATCCACTACAAGAAGATGAGCTATCGACCGATGGAACTGGTGCTGATTGAGGAGGAGTTGGGGCTGTAGATAGAGTTACGAAGACGCTGCATGAACGCAAACAGCCTCCTGCACTTCGCTTGGCGAAACAGGAGGCTGCTTGCTATATCAGCTTGCCATGACGGCTGGCCTTCAAAATGGTTGCAATAAGATTCTCAGAACATGGTTTTCGTTATAGTAGAGGCTGGCGCTTTCCTTGCGGCAATTCCTATGCTATAATCGCCGTAGTGACTGGCTTCAGTCGGTTCTCCTCCATGCGAGGAGGTGATGGGTGTGACGCTTTATGAAAAGCTCTCACTTCTCATTGCAGCGCTTGCGCTTGCAGTAGACATCACTTTTCATCTGCTTAGATTCTAAGTAGAAAAAAGAACCGCTCTGCGGTTGCGGCGGCTCCTCTTTCCAATGGAACTAAAAATTTCCGAAGGAGAAACCGACGCTACCACCCGCCAGTCACTCTTCTTCTGTAATTATAGATTTTTTGTACGTTGCTGTCAATCTTCTCGGCTATGATTGCAAGCAGCTATTCGAGATACTCGATCTTTGCCTTGACGATGCGCCGGACGGAAGCGTCGAGGCGGTCTTTGGAGATCTCGCCGCTCTTCACGGCTTTCAGGAGGCCGTTGTAGACGGCGGTTTCGTGCGCGTAGTCATGGCAGACGAGCACGAGGTCTGCTCCCGCCAGGATCGCTTCGACGCCCGCGCGGTCGAAGCCGTAGTGGCGTGAGATCGCGCCCATTTCAAGATCGTCGGTCACGATGACGCCGTCGTAGGAGAGCTCTTCTCGGAGGAGGCCCTGCAGGATGGCAGGCGAAAGGCTGGCAGGATTCTTGGCATCGAGCGCCGGGTACATCGTGTGCGTTGCCATGACGAACCAGCCGCTCGCCCCTTTCGCATTCTTTGCAGCGTTCCTCTTGCCGATCATCTCGCGAAACGGCACGAGGTCACTCGCTTCGAGGGTGGCGCGGTCGGCGTGCACGGTGACCGTGTCTTCATGCGTGTCGCTCTCGCCGCGTCCGAGACCGGGGAAGTGCTTGAGCGTCGCGAGAAGCCCGGCGTCGGAGTGACCTTCGAGGGCGGCGGCGACGAACTTTGTCGCGGTGGCGGCATCGTTGGCATAGGAGCGCCCATAGGTCGCACCGAGGTCGGCAACGGGCGCGAAGTTCAGGTTGAAGCCCATCGCCTTGAGTCCGTGCGCCGTGTCGGCGGCATAGCGGTATGCCGCTTGGGGGTCGCCCGTGCGGCCGATTTCGGCGGCGGCGGGCGGCGGCGGGAACGCCTCCTTCATGCGAGCGACGGCGCCGCCTTCCTCGTCGATGGCGAGAAAAAGCGGCAGTCCTGCATCTGCGGCATTTTTCTGCAAAGAATCGTTCAGCGCGCGCACCTGCTCCTGGCTCTTCATATTGCGGTCGAAGAGGATGATGCTGCCGACATGGTACTCCGAAAGCATGAAGCGGCTGTCCGCATCGAGCTCCGTTCCCTGTATGCCGATCATGAGAAGCTGCCCGACCTTCTCGGCGTCGCTCATCTTCTGTACAATGGCGGCCGCTTTTTCATCGGGCGAGAGTCTTTTTTGCGTATGGCTCGCAGCGGAATCTTTCGAGGCGGCATCGTCAGAGCGTGCAAGGCAGCCCGCGAGGAGCAGGCTGGTGCAGAAGATGATCAGACAGAGGAGTAGAGGACCGAGGGAGGTTTTGCGGTTCGCGCGATTTTTCGCCATGGATGATTCCTTGCTGGGAGTGTGTTTCATAGCAGTGACATATACTTGCTGCGAGCCATGGCGTCAATGCCGAGCAGATCCATGGCTTTTTCTGCCGAGACGCCCGCATTCTTCATCAGATTGCGGATGCTGCTGAGAAAGGCGCGTTCTTCGCCATGTGCTTTACCGCGAGCTTCACCGCGAGCTTCACCGCGAGCTTCACCGCGAGCTTCACCGCGGGCCTCACCGCGAACCTCGGCTTCGGCTACTTCGGCTTTGAGGATGTGTTCCAAGTCACTTTTGACGAGGTCTTCAATTAATTTGCACATGGTGGAGGCTCCCCTTTCGTTTTCTTTGAAAAATCTCGCTCGATTTGCTAAGACGCTGTAATGCATGTCGTTGGGGTCTTCGCAGAAGAAATCATGCATCAGGCGACCGAGCGGCGTGTCGTCTTGATATGCGGCATTGACGTAGATAATATGTGCGCCGTCGTCGAAGGCGATTCCTGTTTCAGCGAAGGACTTCTGCACATGATAGAGTGGTCGATTGCCTTTCCATACATCGTGTTCCGTAATGAAGATGACGTAGGTTTCGGGCAGTTCCCTGAAGTCCTTTCCCTTGTCGAGCTCGCGTGCGTCCATCATGCAGCTGTTGTAGCGCGCTCGCCTGGGATCGGCGCCCTCGTCATCGCGCTGGACTTCGACATCGAAGATGCGCTCACCGTCAGTGGCAATTGCATCGAAACGCACACCGCGTCCGAAGAGGTTTGGGACAGATCTTTGCGTCAATACTTCTTTGACGCGCAGTTGCGGATTGCCAAAGATGATTTGCAGCAAAAGTTCCATACAGGCGATGTCGCCGTCAAAACAGCTGTTGAAAAAAGCGTCGTCAATCAAACGCAGTTTCTTGATGATGTCACGATAGATTTTTTGTCGCTCCGGCGTGTTAAAAATCGTCATGTGCCGCTCCTTTGCAACGAGGCTTCGCTTACCTCATATTTTATAAAAAATCCGTCCCATTAGCAAGCATTCGCGCTTCTCGATGCAGGAAAAGCCGGGTGCAGCTTTTCCTGCATCCGGCTTTGGCAGTCTGTTTGATTCCGTGTCTTACTTGAGCAGAACGCTCGCATTCTCGAGCACGGCTTTGCCTGCCTGGCAGGCGGGGCAGAAGCAGATCTTGTTGCCGGCAGCTTTGAACGCTTCGGCCTTCTTTGCGAGGTTTGCCGCCTCTTCACTGCCAAAGATGCTTTTCGCTTCGTCGGACTGGAAGAAGGCGAGTGAGGCGTCGATGCTGGCAACATCTTCCTTGAGAGCGGCGATGAGCTTTTCGGAGAGCTTCTTTTCCGCGTCCGTGCCGACGGCGGCGAGCCAGTCTTCGCCGAGCTTTCGGAGTCCTTCGTAGCAGCTCGGGGCGCTGACGATCTCTTTGACCTTTCCAATGAGGGTTTGCTTGTCCATGAACAACATCCTTTCTCTTTCGTTGACATTGCCTATTACGACTATAGAAGAAATGGGGCAGAATTGCAAGTGGTTATTGACAAAGTGCGGAAAATTTACGTAGTATAGTAATGGAAGAATGGTGGAAGCGCGGCTGAGACGGGGTCGTCCGGATATGCGAAGATGGGCGGCTGAGCTTATTTGTACTTCCTTTGGAACGGAAAGGAGATTCAGGCATGAAGCATCTTCTTGTCATCGGACAGGGGCCTGCGGGCATTTCGGCGGCTGTTTACGCGAAGCGCGGCGGGGCGGCGGTCACGGTCGTTGCGAACGGCGTCGGTGCGCTCGAAAAGGCGGAAAGGATTGAAAACTACTATGGCTTCGGTGAGCCGCTGACGGGCAGGGAATTGGCCGCGCAGGGCGTCGAGGGCGCGAAGCGTCTCGGCGTGGATTTCGTCGAGGGGGAGCTTGTCGGCCTGCGCTTCAAGGACACGATGGACGGCTTCGTCGCTGAGCTCGTGCATCGGACGCTCGAAGCGGATGCTGTCGTGCTCGCCATGGGCGCTTCGCGCCTCGCGCCGCCGCTCGCAGGACTCAAGGAGTTGGAAGGGCACGGCGTGAGCTACTGCGCGATCTGCGACGCTTTCTTCTATCGCGGCAAGGAGGCCGCCGTCCTCGGCGCGGGTGACTATGCGCTTGCAGAAGCTGCGGCGCTCCTGCTGCACGCGGCGAAGGTGCATCTTTTGACGAATGGCGAGGCGGCGCCCGCGCATGTGCCGGCAGGGCTTCTCGTGCATACGGAACGGCTCGCCGCGGTCGAGGGCGAGGGCAGGGTCGAGCGCGTCGTCTTCGCGGGCGGCGCGACGCTTCCCGTCAGCGGCATATTCGTCGCCTTCGGCACGGCGGGCAGCACGGCGATTGCCAAGAAGCTCGGCATTCTTCTCGACGGTGTATATCTGAAAGTGAATGAGAAGATGGAGACAAACGTGCCCGGCGTCTTTGCCGCGGGCGATGCGACGGGCGGGCTCCTGCAGGTGGTGAAGGCCGTGCACGAGGGCGCGGTCGCGGGGCTTTCGGCGCTGAAGTTTTTGCGCGGCAAAAAGGCTTGAATGGAAGACGTGCGTCGGACGGCAAGTTTCCTTTGAAAAAATTGGAAAGAAACGCCCCTTCCATGCTATAATGATGGTCAAGGTATGTACGGCAGCCGGGGCGGGCGTGTCCGGCAGTTTTTCTTCGGGAAATGGTGATAAATTGAGGCTGCATAGAAGTGTGAGCATGAGCGGCCGAATTTATCCGTGCTTCTTTCGTCAGGAGGTTCGAAGGTGTTTGATTTTTTGAAGAGCAGAAAAGACGGGGAAGGGAAATCTTCTCTGCGCGATCGCGTGGATGCGAAGCCCTTGCCGCAGGTTCAAAAGGCGGCCGCGCAAAACGGAGCGCCGGCAGGCAGAGACTTGCAGGGCGCTGATGTCGCCGTCTGCTACCTGCATCGAAGCGAGATCGCGCGGGAAAACCTCGCGCCCATCGTCTCTCTGCCCGATGGCGTGGCGCTCGTCCTCGGCTTTGTCTCGCCCGATCTCGACTTGACGGACGTCGGCAGAGCCGTGCAGCAGGCGCTCGGCAAGGAGGTGCGCGTCGTGCTCATGACGGACGCGGGCGAGCTTTGTCGTCCGCAGGGCAGTGCGACGCTCTACCAGGAAGCCGGCGAAGGACGCGCACGCGTGCTTCTGCAGGGATATTCGCGCCGCATGATCGAGGGCGTCTTCACGATGAGCGTTCCGCTTCACTCGCAGGACTTGAAGGCGGATCGCATCGACATGAGCCTTGAGGCGCGTCTCCAGGCGATCAAGGGCGAGCTTGAGCGACATGTGCCGCCGTTTCGCATCAGTCTCTACCACACGTTCGCGCTCGTCTACATCGACGGGCTTTCGCGCTCGGAGACGTTCCTCATGCAGGCGCTCTACGAGTCGCGCAAGTTCCCGTGCCCTTATATCGGCGGCTCGTCTGCTCCCGATGCGCATGGGCGCGCCTGTGTCTACGACGGCGAAGCGAGTCTTGAAGATCATGCCGTCATCACGCTCGTGCGTCTCAGGCGCGGCTACCGCTACGGCATCTTCAAGACGCAGGCGGTCGAAAAGACGGATACGTCCTTCATCATCGACAAGGCCTCGACGGCGCTTCGCTCCGTCGAGACGCTGCAGCTTTCGTCGGGCGAGACATTGCCGGCGTTGGAGGCTTTGAAGCGCACGCTTGGCGTGCATTCTGCCGCCGATCTTGATGCGGCAATGCAGAAGTACACGTTCGCTTCCGATATCAACGAAGACTTCTTCATCCGCTCGGTCAGTGCGCTCGACCATGCGCGAGGCCGCCTGAATCTCTACTGCGACATCGTGACGGGCGAGCGGCTTCATCTGATGAAGCGCGGCTCTCTCGCCGATACGCTCGCCAAGGGTCTCACCGATTTCCAGCGCGGCAAGCCTGCGCCGCTCGGCGGCATTCTGAACGACTGCATCCTGCGCCGCCTCTGCTATGCGTCGGAGACGGGGCACATTGACGAGTTCCGCGATGTGCCTGTCGCAGGCTTTTCGAGCTTCGGCGAAATCGCGGGCCTGCATGTCAACGAGACGCTGACGGCGCTCTTCTTCTATCATGTGCCTTCGGGCGTGAGTTTCCGCGATGACTACATTGATAACTTCGCGAGCATCTACGCCGACTGCGACGCCTTCTTCTTCCGCCGCATGATCGATCGGCAGGCGCATGTGGGGGCGCTCAAGGATGACCTTGTCGCCATGTTCCGCGACTATCAGCAGAAGATTCCTGCGATCATCGCCTCCATCACGCGCATTTCCGATGAGGTGCATGCGATTCAGGCGGCGCTCAAGAACCTTTCGGACGGCTCGGCCGAGCAGAAGCAGCTCTTCGCTCAGATCGTGCGCCAAGGCGAGGAGATCGGACCGACGCTCGAAAAGCTGGCGCAGGACACGAAGCGCATCGACGAGGTCATCCGCCTGATTGCAGGCATCGCTTCGCAGATCAATTTGCTCGCCTTGAATGCGACCATAGAGGCGGCGCGTGCGGGTGAGGCGGGACGTGGCTTCGCCGTCGTCGCGCAGGAGGTCAGCAAGCTATCGGGCACGACGCAGGAAAACCTCACGGCATCCGACGAGGCGGTGCGAAAGCTGCTGCACGAAGTGCGCAAGATCGACGCCATCATGGAGGCAAACGAGGAAATGGAGAAGAAGATTCGTGCTTTCGATGCGCAGTTCAACGAGCAGATGACCGTGCTGCAGAAGACGCTTGAAGGAAGCCTCGTGCACATCGCCGAGTCGGCGCGCTCAGTCAGCGAGCTGGAAAAGGTCAGCGAGTCGGCGAATATGCGCATGGAGGCGATCAACCTCCTGATCCGAAACATCGAGCGCGGCGCGTAGGTGGGCGGGCACCGTCTGCTACATGCTGCTCGTACAGTTCGTATTCATCTGAAGAAGCACGGATGGATGCAGCGCCTATCAAAAAAAGAGCCGCCACGGCTGCAAAACCATGGCGGCTCTTTCTCGTACGTCTTGAGGAAGTGCGGAATTTATCCGCGATCCCTTCAGTTGAGCAGGCTCTCGACCATCTCGCGCGGCACGAAGCCGACGGATTCTTTCGTCTTCTTTCCGTCCTTGAAGACGATGAGCGTCGGAATCGACTGCACGCCGAACTGGACGGCGAGATCGGGCTGCTCGTCGATGTTGACCTTGCCGACCTTGAGGTCGGGATGCCCTGCAGCCACTTCGTCGATGACGGGCGTGAGCATGCGGCACGGGCCGCACCACGGCGCCCAGAAGTCGAGCAGCACCGCGCCCTTGGCGGCCGTGACCTCGCTCTCGAAGTTTTCCTTTGTAATCTCTATTGCATTCATGTTTATCCCTCGCAATCTTTTTTTTGATGGAGCTCCTACTCCATTATATCACATCTTTTTCCTCGGAAAAAGCGGGAAAGCGTGCGATTTCTTCCGTCTTGCCGTCAAATCTCTTGCAATATCGCGCTTTTTCCACTACAATGATGAACGAAAAATAATGATGGGGAATCGCTGAATTTATCCGTGCTTCCCTGGAAAGGTGGATTCCATGACACGATTGGAAGAGATGCTGCAGGCGAATGAGGCGTACTGCAAGAACCCGCCCGTCGACTACACGGGGGAGGATGTGCACGAGAGCAAGCTGCCGAAGAAGAAAATCGCCGTGTTCACCTGCATGGACACGCGCCTTGTAGAGCTTTTGGAGCCTGCCTTGGGGCTAAAGCGCGGCGACGCGAAATTCGTCAAGACCGTCGGCAACACGCTCGTCGGCCCCTTCGACGGTGTTGTGCGAAGCCTCATGGTTGCGACATACGAGCTCGGCATTGAGGAGATCTTCGTCGTCGGACACGACGAATGCGGCATGGCGAAGACGACGGCGAAGAGCCTCATCGAGGCCATGCACGTGCGCGGCGTTGACGATGCGGCGATCGCGCCCCTGCGCGAGGAACTTGTGCATTGGGCGGACAGCTTCAGCCACCCGGCGGAAAATGTCAAGGAAGTTGTCCGAAAACTGCGCGAGAATCCGCTGCTGCCGAAGGATCTCAAGATTCATGGATTGATGCTGCACCCGAGGACGGGCAAGGTCGACCTGATTGAGAGCGGCGATGCGTGAGGGCGGCATCGGATATGAGGAGAAGTTTTTTGCTGCAGGTATGCCGAAGGAGAAGTCATGATGGCCGCTCAAAGAAAGAACCGTGAGTTTGCCGCGAAGGATCTTGTCTTGACGGCGCTGATGACGGCGATCGTCTTTCTCGCCACCTTCGTGCCTCACATCCCGATTCCGCTCGGCTACGCGCATTTGGGCGATGCCGCAATCTTCCTCTTTGCGCTCTTGGCGCCGCGGCGCTCGGCGCTCTTTGCCGCGTGCTTCGGCTCGGCGCTTGCCGACTTCATGAGCGGCTTCGCGCTTTGGATCGTGCCGACGCTCGTCATCAAGTTCGTCATGGCGGAAATCGTCTGCCGCATGGCACAGGAGCGAAGCGGGCTCTGGCGGATCGCGGCGGCGCTGGCTCTCGCGAGCCTTTGGATGGCGGCGGCCTACACGCTCGCAGGTGCTGTCCTTTACGACAGCCTTGCGGCGGCGCTGGCCTCCTTCCCCGGGCTTTTCGTGGAAGGCGTCGTCAACAGCGCCTTGGCGCTCGCCGCCCTGCCGTTTTTGCGCGGGCGTTTTTTGCGCAAGGATTGAATTTTATGGATGAGGAAAGAAGTGACGGAATTGCTCGCTCCCAAGGGCTATGAAGATATTGAAGAAAAGGTGCTGGCGAAAGAGCGCCTGACGCGCGAGGACGGCGTCCGCCTCTTTGACTGCAGGAACATCGCTTGGCTCGGTGCACTCGCCGACCATGTGCGGCGCGAAAAGTGCGGCGACGTCGTCTACTACAACGTGAACTGCCATGTGAACCTCACGAATATATGCTGCGCGCACTGCAAATTCTGCGCTTTCGGACGTGACGCCGAGGACAAGGGCGCCTATGAGATGGCGGCGGACGACGCCGTCGCCGTTGTCGAGGACGCGATGAAGGATCCGCACCTTGCGGGACTGCACGTCGTCTCAGGACTGCATCCCGCGTGGACGTTCGACGACTACCTCGCGCGGCTTCGTGCGCTGCACGAAAGATTCCCCAAGCTCTACCTCAAGGGCTTCACGGGCGTCGAGATCACGCATTTCTCCAAGATTTCGGGGCTTTCCGTGCACGAGGTGCTGCAAAAGCTCAAGGCGGCAGGACTTGACGCCATCGCGGGCGGCGGTGCGGAGATCCTTTCCGACCGCATCCGCGAAGAGCTGTGTCCGAACAAGGCGACGGCGAAGGAGTGGCTCGACGCTGCGCGCACGGCGCATGAACTCGGCATCAAGTCGAACGCCTCGATGCTCTACGGGCATATCGAGACGCTCGCCGAGCGCGTCGACCATCTGCTCGCGCTGCGCTCTCTGCAGGACGAGACGGGCGGCTTCCAGACCTTCATCTGCTTCCCGTTTCTGCCGAAGAACACGGCGCTCGCCGCGGAGAGCGGCATTTCTCAGACCTCGATGTGGGACGACCTCAGGACGATGGCGATCTCGCGCCTCATGCTCGACAATTTCACGAACATCAAGGCATATTGGGTCATGCTGACCGTCCCTGTCGCCCAGGTAGCGCTCGCCTTCGGCGCGAACGACATCGACGGCACGGTGCACAAGGAGACGATTCTGCACGATGCGGGCGCGAAGAGTCCGCGCGCGCTGACGGAGGACCGCATCGTTCGCATCGTCAAGGAAGCCGGCCGCATCCCCGCGGCATGTGACTGCAACTTCAATATCCTTCATGTGTATGAATGAGGTGGAAAAATGAAAAAACTTTTTCTAGCATCTTATTTGGCCGGAGTGAAGACGTTGGTTGGAACATGGTTGGAGGAGAAAAGGCCGGAAGAGATTCTCTTCGTTCCAACGGCGGCGAATGTCGAAGAATATACCGACTATGTGGAGGAAGCGGCGGATACATTCGCCGCTCTTGGCTACCGTGTGAAACGTATGGATTTTAGCAAATTCGCACGGGAAGAATGTGAACGAGAATTGCAAATGTGCGATAGCCTTTATGTTTCAGGCGGTAATACCTTCTATTTGCTGCAGGAGCTGCGCCGCAAAAATCTTCTGGGGGCTTTGCATGAGAGAATTGAAGAGGGGATGCTTTATATCGGAGAGTCGGCAGGAGCAATGATCACGGCTAGGGATATTGCCTATGGTCAAATCATGGACGACAAAAAAGCCGCACCGGACCTAAAAGACATGAGCGGCTTATCTGTTGTGGATTTTTATATTTTGCCTCATCGAGGAGAAGAACCGTTTGTTGAAGCTGTGGAAGAAACGCTTCGTGTATACGATGGGAAACTGGAATTTTTGACAATGGACAACAGTGAGGCAGTGATTGTTGATGGTGCGGAGCACAGAGTGGAGAGAGAAGCGTAGGTGCGATCGGCTCCGCTTAGGCTTATAGGGACTCACTGTCGTCAAGTTTTGCAATTCTGCGTGCAGCGGTTTTATATACGGCAGAATCGCTGCGCAACCCGATGACGATGATAAGCATGTGATCGCGGTCTTGCACCAGTTTGTAGACGATACGGATGCCTGAGCGCTTCAGCTTGATTTTTAATAGACCGACGCGATTCGTGTCGGTGTGTGCGCCCAATGGCTTGCCGTAGCCGCCCTCGCTTGCAGGCAGGGGATTTTGAGAGACCTTGCAGATGGCTTTGACCGTTTCCCGTTTTTGACTGCCGTCAAGCCGCTCGAAATCTTTTTGTGCCGCGGCCAGGAACTGTACCTGCCACGTCATTCGATTTCGACGCTCTCAAAATCGAGAGAAGGAAGGTCGATGCCGTTTCGCTTGCAGACTTCCTCAAAGGGAATAGCCGCCTGCTCTTTGCTGTCGAAGTCTTTCAGCCTTTCGGAAGCGAGATGCAGAAGGTCAGCGTCTTCTAAGCGCTCGACAAGGGCGTTGTAATCGGCAGGCGACAGCAGAACGCACTCCGGTTCATTGTTCTTCATGACGACCGTCATGCCGATTTGTTTTACGTTGGAGAAAATTTTTCCGGCTTGGCCGCGATTGAAGGCTGTGATGGGAATCGTAGGGGGAAGCGGGCGTATTTGCGGCATGATGAACCATCCTTTCCAGATCATGCAGGTACTCTGCGTTCAGTATAGCAAGATGTCGATAAAATGGCAACGAATTTGTCGACACCTCTGCTGCGGGGATCGGAGCAGAGTATCCAGTGGTATAACACATGATCGAGAAAAGAACTGTTTTATGCGTGTAGTTTACCATGAAGCCCCAAGAGGTCAAGCCGAAGGCGCAGACCGATTGGCTAGGCTTCTGTAAGGGCGGCGCACAATGTCCACAAAGTGGACGTTTGTGCGTGTAGCTTATGAACGAAAGGAGCATTTGCATGAAGAAGGGGCTTTTCGTATGCTATCCGCGCTGCACGACATGCCAAAAGGCGCGGCGTTGGCTGGAAGAGCGCGGCGCTGCGGTCGAGGAGCGCGACATCAAGGAGGAGAGGCCGACGGCCGATGAACTGCGTGCCTGGCACGCGAAGAGCGGCCTGCCGCTGAAGCGCTTCTTCAATACGAGCGGCTTGAAGTATAAGGAACTTGGGCTCAAGGACAAACTGCCCACCCTGAGTGAGGCCGAGCAGTATGACTTGCTCGCTTCCGACGGCATGCTCGTCAAGCGTCCGCTTCTCGTCGCTGCTGACTTCGTCCTCGTCGGCTTCAAGGAAACGGAGTGGCAGGAGCACTTTGAATGAATTTCCAGCGAGATGCGCCGGGATGAGTGACTTCGTTTTATCCGTGTTTTCGGGGCTGTGCCCGGGCTTTCTGCCTTGGGTGCAGTCTTTTTTTGCTTCTTGGAGAGAAGCGCTTGCCAGGCGGTGGGAAGCCATTGGAAAAATCCTCGGATCTTCCCTTAGGAATAGAGGCGTTCGCTACGATAGATACATTGGACGCATATATTTTGGCTACTTTTACGGAGAGAGGTACAAGATGAACGGAGATTTGAAAAACTGCCCTTCGTGCGGCAAGCTCTTTATCGCACAGCCGAAGCAGAGACTGTGCATGGACTGCTTCGAGAAGCAGCGCGAGGAAGAAGAGCGTATCATCCGCTATGTGAATGCGCATCCGGAGGTGACGACACTCGATGAGATCGCCGCAGGGACGGGGGCTGAGCCAAAGGAGATCCTGCGCATGATCCATGACTCCCGCCTCTTGCAGGCAGACCGGGAGATCCGCTATCCATGCGAGAGCTGCGGCACGCTGATCTCGCGCGGGCGCTATTGCGCGGGCTGTATGCGCGATTTCAAGGCGGGGGCGAACCGCATCGGCTGAGGGCGGATGGCCGCTTCTTTCCGGCGGCGCACTTCCGTGCCCGTCGCCAAGGAACAGGATGCTTGAGAGCCGCTCTTTCGCAGAAACTTCTCATGGAGCGGCGCTTAAGCTGAAAGAATTTTTTTCCGATACTACTCATGAAAGACGGGTATGTGAGTGAGGATGCTCCGTTTCCGTCTATAACAAGAAAGGTGGTGAGGTGCGATGTCCATCCAGGTGCAGGGACGTGTGCAGACTCTTTATGGCGTCTATGCGGCGAATGAAGCTCTTTCCGCCGTGCAGACGCAGGACAGATACCGGACGGAAGCGCCGCGCAAGGACGCCGTTGTGCTTTCCGAGGAAGGCAGGACGTTCGGTGAGATTCTCAACCGCTTGAAAGCGGATAACGATAAGGTTCGAGAGGACAGAGTTGGCTTTTATGAAGAGCGCATCGCCGCAGGTGACTATTATGTTGCCGGGCGCGATATAGCTGCGAAAATGCTCGACCAGCGCATTTGAGAAAACCTTGTTTTGACGTGCTGTCACGAGGAGGATGCTTATGTGGCGTGAAATGAAGGAAGTCATGAAGGCACTTTCTTCGTGCTATGCGGAGCTTGCAAAAGTCAGCGGGGCAAAGCACAAGGCACTGGCCGCGATGGATCTCAAGGCGATCGAGCGCGTCGTGAAGGAAGAGGAACGGTTCGCGGCGGAGATCGAGCGGCTTGAGGCGCGCCGCAAGGAGGTTCTCCGAAGCCTTGCGGAAAAGGACGCGGGCATAGAGGCGACGATGAAACTGCGCGAGCTTCTGGCACGCTGTCCAGATCGGCAGATTGCCGGAGAACTTGAGTCGCTGCACGAGGAGCTTGATCGACGCATGAAGGAGGTCGAGCGCCTCGGCGAGCGGAATACGCTGCTTGCCGAAGGTGCACTCGCCGCAGTGACGGCGAACCTCAACCGCATCGGCGGCACGGCGGCGGGCGCGTCCTACGGAGCGGGCGGCAAGGAAAGCGTGACGCGCGAGCGCCGCTTCGACTTCAAGGCGTGAAGCTATGGGAGAGATCATCAAGCTGCTCAGACAGCAGATCGACTTGTGCCAGAGACTTCTCCTCGCGGTGGAACGTCAGCGCCAGGCTCTTTGCGACGGTTCGGGCGATTCTATGAGCAAGGAGACGAAGGCAATCGAGGTTCTTCTCATCGAGCTGCGACGCATAGAGAAGCGCCAGGAACTACTCCTGAAGGGTACGGCAACGCACGACCTCGCGGAGCTTCTCTCGCGCACGGCTCCGTCTGAAGAACGTGCTGTTGCGAGACGCCTGCTGGAGGAAACGAACGGGATCATGCGTGAGATGCAGGAAGCGGTCGCCATGAACGACGCCCTGCTCGAACGCCACATGCAGTTTATCCTCTTCAACATCAATGTGATGGCGGGGACGCCTGCAGAGGCGACGTACACGGCGAAGGACGTGCGGAAAGGGAAGAAGCAGACGGGCGCGGGCACGAAGGTGTTTGATGCGAACGTTTGACGGGATAGATAGAGAAAGCGCAGATTTGCAGGAGCGAGGCGGCGCTTCCGAGGGAAAAGGGTGAAAGAATGCGATCAACATTTTCCGGACTGAACACGATGGTTCGCGGCATTTACAACAATCAGCTGTCCCTTGATACGGTGGGACACAACATCACGAACGCGAATACAGAGGGTTATTCGCGCCAGCGCGTGAATCCTGCGACTACGCGGGCATTGGAGCACAGCAGTCTGTATGGCGGACTTTTCGTCGGTACCGGCGTCGATTCGGATTCGCTGACGAGAGCCCGCGATTTTTTCGCGGACAAGCAGTATTGGCAGGAGGAGGCGACGGAGTCCTACGCGAAGTACCGCCAGAAGAACTACGACAAGATCGAGGCGGTCTTCAATGATTCTAAGACCAAGGGCCTGCAGAACGAGATGCACAAGTTCTACAGTGCGTGGAACGACCTCAGCGTCTATGCGAGCGATCCCGCGAAGCGCGTCTCCGTCATTGAATCGGGCAAACAGTTTGCCGACCGCCTCGAAGAATCGGCGCAGAACGTGCAGAAGCAGCTTGATCTCGTCTATCGCGAGATGGACACGCAGGTCAAGGATGTCAACGAGATCACGCGGAAGATTGTCGAACTCAATAAGAATATATCGCTCGCCGAGGCGAATGGTGCGATGGCGAACGATCTTCGCGACAAGCGAGATCTCCTTGTTGACAAACTTTCGGGCTACATGAGCCTGCACGTCTACGAGATGGATAACGGCATGTACCAGGTCGTCTCGGGCGGCGCGTCCATCGTCAACGGCGTTTCACGTCTCGAACTCAAGATGGACGGTCCCGTTGAGAATAAGCGTTACGGCGTCAATGACTACTCGTTGATTTTCAAGGATACGAACACACTCTTCGTGCCGGGAAATGGCTCGCTGCAAGCTGCCGTCGACTCCATCAAGGAGGACAAGGCGTACATGGATAAGCTCGCGAACATCGCAGCGACGTTCATGACGCAGTTCAATGACCAGCATCGCGCGGGTGCCGGAATTGACAAGGACAAGACCTCGAACCTCAACTTCTTTGGCAGAAATGACAAGTATTATATTTGGGACAAGGAACGTCAGTCGCTCCTCGCGGCGAAGGTGACGGGTACGGCGTCGACGACAACTGGCTCGCCTCCTGTGACGACGCATACGACGACGCTCTCTACGGCGGCCGGCGATACGGAGGAGCTTGAAGGCCTTGAAATCATCAAGGCGATGAAGGTCAGTGCCGAACTCGTCGCACAGAACGGCGAGCTCAAGCTTGCCGCACGCGGCTTCGGTGACAACAGCGATGCGAAAAACTCCTACGTGCAGAATCTCGGCTACAACAATGCGACGATCCCGCCGAATCTTACGGGCGCGGGCACCGTCGTTCATACGACGAGCGACATGAACGGCACGGCGGACGGCAGCAACGCCGTTCTCTTGACGAACATCTTCAACATGGAACAGAAGGACACGGGCCTCACGATATACAAGACCCCGACGGCGGGCAGCCCAACAGAGCACCGTCCGACCGGCACGGTCTCGCTCAACAACTATTACAATTCGGTGACGAGTGCACTCGGCATCGATTCGAACGCCATGGATACGAAGGTCAAGTTCCAACAGGATGTCATGACGCAGATCGAGGCTTGGCGCACGTCGGTCTCAGGCGTCAACTGGAACGAGGAACTTTCCAACATGATCAAGTTCCAGCAGGGCTACAGCGCGTGCGCACGCTGCATGACGACAATGGACGAAATGCTCGACCGTCTCGTGAACAACACGGGAATGGTGGGAAGGTAAGGTGAAATAGATGAGAATCGGCAGCTTGCAGATGGTTTCGCGCTATCAGAAACAGCTGAACACCGCCGCGGAGGAGCAGGCGAAGCTCATGGAGCAGTCGGACGGACAGTCGCTGCACCGCCCGTCCGACGATCCCGTGCGCTACTCGAACTGGCTTCGCTACAGCACGGAGCAAAACGAGAATGAGCAGTATCAGAAGAACGTCGACGCCGGCAAATCGTGGATGCAGCGCACGGACGGCGCCGTCTCGGGCATGGCGGACATCTTCAAGACGTTGAAGGAAAAGACGATCCAAGCAGCACAGTCGCCGCACCAGGATACGGATATGGCGGCGATTGCCAAGGAGATGACGGCGAAGCTGCATGAGATCGTCTCCCTCGGCAATTCGCAGCAGGGCGACCGCTACATCTTCTCGGGCCAGTCCGACCTCACGCAGCCGTTCCTCCTCACGGAGAAGAAGGTCGCGCGCGGCGTGCCCAAGACGCTCGACGATCAGCAGTCGAAGTTCTTCAACAATACGAACGTGTCGGGCCGCATGAAGCAGATGATCACGCTCCAGGGCGACGACAATAATGAATATTATCTCGACACGAAGACGGGAGACATCTATTCCTACGACTTCATGAAGGACGGCTACAAGAAGAAGGTCGCGGCAGGGCAGACGGAAGTCAATCCGGCGGCTGACCGCGCGGGCACTCTCGGCGGCGCATTCAACGTGTCGGACAACTTCCTCAACACGGGGCAGATCAAGGACGCCTCGACGACGCCGCCGGCCGCTGCCGGCAAGGGTGCGAATTGGTCGCAGAGCATCACGGTGAACGGTCAGACGGTCAACTTGAAGCTCAAGACCATCGACCAGCAGATCGTCAAGTACCAGGGCGATTTCAAGCAGATTTCCATGGTCAAGAAGAATGGCGCCGTCGAACCGACGGCAGATACCGTCAACGCTACGGCGGGCGATATCTTCGGCACGGATATCTTCGACGATGAAAACTCGGGCAACACCCAGTCGGGCACGGCGGCGATCAACGATATGCTGACCGTGGCGGCGAAAGTCGATTCTTCCGACGTCAACTGGCTGATTTCCGACGGCGTGACGCTCGCCGACGAGTCGCACAACAACGTCGTCATATCGCAGGATCATATCGCGGCGCGCCACAACGTCTACAAGGGCATGGCAGATATCCTCGACGACTACGCCGTTTCCATCAAGCAGGATATTTCCGACACGAACAGCACGGATGTCGCGAAGCTCGCCGTCCAGCTCATGCAGGCGTCGGCAATCTACAACATGTCGCTCTCCGTCGGCTCGCGCATCCTGCCGCCGACTTTGACCGACTACTTGAGGTAAGAACAAGACAGAAGAAAGGAGGGACGCGATGCTTTCCAATATGACGTATCTGAATGTGCGCCATACCCTGCCCATGCTCGGCTGGCAGACGCGCTCCTTCCAGCTTAAAACGAGCATGACGCCGACACAGATGCGAGGGGTGCGGCGCGAAGCGAGCGCAAATCTCGGCGCGACGCAGGTGCGCATTGACATCGACAGCTACGAGAGCCGTAAGGCGTACGGTTTCCGCAAGGATGCCGATCTCTGCGCGGACTTCAAAAACGCAGGCCTTTCAGGCGTGAAAAGTGGCACGAGCCGCCGCTCATCGGAGGCTTGGCAGGCGATTGACGGTGCGGCGAAGCCAAATGCGGACTTTTTCCAAAAGCAGGCGAAGGGCAAGATCGAAGCTGAGATCAAGGAACAGAAGGAAATCGAGCTCAAGCCCATCCCGCGTCCGAAGATCACAGTGCATCCGGCAGAGCTTAAAGGATCGCCCGATGTCGGCGAGCACTCGATCGACATACGCTCCGATCCGTTCGCCACGTACGACTATGAGCCGGGCAGTATCGACTATCATATGAAAGTGGAAGGTTCCATTCATATGTGGACATCCATCGGCCATTATGATGTATACGCATAGGGGAGAAGAACATGAGAAAGATCACGACGACGCGCTTTGGAGAAATCGAGGAAGACGAGAGCAAAATTGTTCATTTTGCTGCAGGCCTTCCAGCCTTCGAAGACGAGCATGAGTTCATCATCATACCATACGACGAGGAAAGCCCCTACGTCTTTCTGCAGTCGGTGACAACGCCCGATCTCGCATTTCTGATGGCGATCCCGTTCATCTTCTTCCCTGACTACGAGTTCCGCTTGGAGGACGATGTTCTCGAAAGCCTTGCCCTTGAACGACAGGAAGATCTTCTGCTCTACACGCTCTTGACAATCCCAGGCAGTGACATACGCGAGATGACGGCGAATCTTCTCGCACCGATTGTCATCAACAGCCGCACGAACGAGGGGCGGCAGATCGTCCTCGACAAGAGCGGCTATTGCACGAAGCACAAGTTGTTTTCCAAGAAGGCGGAGGACAAGGAAGCAAGCGAGCGGGAGGCGAACTGAATGTTGGTATTGACGCGCAAGCCGCGCCAACAGATCATGATTGGCGACGACGTCGTCGTTCATGTCGTGGAAGTGCAGGGGGACAACGTCCGCATCGCCATCGAAGCGCCGCGCGAGGTCAAGATCTACCGCGGCGAAATATATCGCGCCATACAGGACGAGAACAAGCGGGCGGCAGCGCCTGCTGACATCGACCTCAGCGGCGCATTGCCCGGGACGGAGTGAAGCGTCTCATCCGAGGCAAGACTTTGGCAAGTCGTTCCTTGCAGGAGCAGGAAGCTCCTGTATTGCCCCGCGCAGGAAGCGCTCGGCAAACAAGGGATTGCATATATTTTATCTATGGAGGGAGAAACTATGATAAGCAAGATTCAGGACGCGCTCGGCGCGGCGGCCGTCATGCAGATGACCGATCTTGCCGTGGGGGGGAGTCCGGCACCCGCTCCTGCAGCACCCGCAAACAGCGGACAGCAGGCAGCGGCGACGGGCGTGGAAAACCCCGCGGCGAGCGGCCTTGCCGGCGAGGCTTCGCCCGCCGCCGTCGTCGACGAGCATCTGAGCACGCAGCTGCAGGCGCGGGAGATCAGCGAAGCGGCGAAGACGAAGAGCGAGGCGGCAGAGCAAGAGCGCAAGGAAAAGGCCGGCAAGGACAAGCCGGTCGACGAGTCGCAGATGACGTACCTCATGAAGGAGATCAACCGCATCATGAGCCGCATGAACTGCAACATCGCCTTCGAGTACCACAAGGAAGTCGACGTCATGAGCGTGCGCATGCTCGAAAAGAAGACGGGCAAGCTCATCAAGGAGATGCCGCCCGAGTACATGATCAAGGGCATGGAAAAGACGCGCGAATGGCTGGGCACGTTCCTGGATCAGCCGGCCTAAGGAGGAAGAATTATGGGTGTAAACGGAATTTACGGCCTTTCCGGCTCGGGTCTTGACGTAGAATCCCTCGTCAAGATGGGCATGAAGGGCAAGCAGAACCAATACGACAAGATGTACAAGCGCGAGATGACGAACGAGTACACGAAGACCGCGCTCAACGAGCTTTACAACAAGGTCAATACATACAACCTCTCCGAGCTTACGAAATACAAGCAGCAGTCCGACATGGCGGCGAAGAGCGCGTCAAGCTCGGACGACAAGACGGTTACGGTCAATGCGAACGGTGCGGCGGCCGTCATGAGCCATACGGTCACGGTCGAGAGTCTCGCGTCGAACGCCTATTTCGTGTCAAATGCGCCGATCACGCGCTCCTCGGATAATCCGAGTAAAGCACTGTCGACCGAGCTTGCCGACATCGCTTTCAAGCGCATCGATAAGCTGACGACGCCCGGCCCCGGCGGCGTGCAGCAGTATCACGTCTACTATGCGGACGGTACGGATGCCGTCGTCAATGAAGGCGACACGGCGATCGATATGGATCTCGCGGACAAGAGTTCGGCATCTGCCGACGATATCTACCACGTCAAGTATACGTTCAAGGATCTCGTGGAAAACAAGAAGACGCTGAATGACCTCGCGAGCAGCATACAGAACGCCAAGCGTCCGCCGAAAGGGCCGAAGGATGTCGCGCACAAGGCTAATTTCAACGCGAGTTACGATGCGGCGACGGGTTCTTTCAGCATCTACAACAAGAACGGCGGCGCTAGCAATGTCATCAGCGTCAAGACGCTCGACAAAGGTTCGACACAGCTCGTGAACAACCTTCACCTCGCGAAATTCGATCAGTCTACGAACACCTTGACGAACCTGCCCTCTTTCGTGCAGGGCACAGAGCAGCAGTTCGGCGGCACAGCAGGCAAGGTCAAGGTCGACGGCAGAGAGTACATTGTCGATGAGAATCGCCTCGTCGCGGGGGGCGTCACCTACAACTTCCTCAACAAGACGCAGACGGGACAGACCGTCACGGTTTCCGTTTCGCAGAACGTCGACGCCGTCGTCGACAAGGTCAAGAAGTTCGTCGAGAGCTACAACAAGCTCCTGGACGAGCTGCAGAAAGAATACAACACGCAGCACGACAAGGATTACGACCCGCTGACGAAAGATCAGGAAAAGGGCATGTCGGAAGAGCAGGTCAAGCGCTGGAACGAAAAGGCGAAGGGCGGGCTTCTCTACCACAACACCTACCTCGGCAGGCTCATCAGCAAGATGAGAGAAGCCGTCGCGACGCCCGTCGCGTCCGCCGAGTCGAAGTACAACTCCGCATCGACACTCGGCATCACGACGAAGGTCGGGAACAACCACGGTCATCTGTCGCTGGACGAGGACAAGCTCAAGAAGGCGCTGGCGGAAGATCCCGACTCCGTCTACCGCGTCTTTGGTTCGCTGGACGAGAAGGACGACTTCAAGAACTCGGGCGTTTCGATGCGCCTGTCGAAAGTCGCTCTGGACAGCCTCAAGGAGATCAGCAAGGAAGCGGGCACGAAGTCCGATTGGGACGATGCGTCGACGCTCGGCAACCTGATACGCTCGCAGAA
Source organism: Selenomonas sputigena (assembly GCF_026015965.1). NCBI lineage: Bacteria > Bacillati > Bacillota > Negativicutes > Selenomonadales > Selenomonadaceae > Selenomonas > Selenomonas sputigena. The sequence goes on from NZ_CP110383.1 coordinate 74,918, forward strand.
AAAGAAGATGAAGGACTTCAAGAATCTCTTGGACGACTTCCAGTCACAGCTCTATAAGAAATACGACGCGATGGAATCGGCGTTGCAGCGCATGAACAGCACCTACAGCTCGATTTTCGGCGCGAAGTGATAGGGGAAGGCAGGGGGAAAACGAATGGTAAATGCAGCAGCGGAAGCATATAAGAGACAGCAGATCATGACGGCGACGCCCGAAGCCCTGACGCTCATGCTCTACAACGGCGCCCTGCGCTTCATGTCGGAGGGCAAGGAGGCTCTGGAGAAGAAGGACTACGAGTCGGCGAACAACTCGATCATCAAGGCGGAGAAGATCATCACGGAATTTCGCGTGACGCTCGACTTCGACTATGAGATCTCGCATCAGCTACTGCCGCTGTACAACTACGTCTACGACTGCCTCGTGCAGGGTAATCTGGCGAGCGACACGGCGAAGATCGACGAGGCGGCGGGCATCATACGCGAACTGCGCGACGCTTGGGCACAGGCGATGAAGAAGGCGCGCGCCGAAAAATCGGGCGAGAGCTTGGAAAGCGCGGCGCCGCCCGTGCCCGAGATCTCGACGACGCCTCCGACCGAGGGCGCGTGATGGAGATGCGCACGCCCGAAGCGCTTTGGCAGCTGTACCTGGAGCTTTCGCACGAGATGCTGAAGTTCATCAAGGAGGACGATATCGATCGCTTCCTCGATCTTGAAGCGCAGAGGGCCAAGGTATTTGGACAGATGGAAGAGTGCAGCATCGAAGCCTTCAAGGTGACGCAGGAGGGGCGAGCTCTCGTCGAAGAGCTCAAGCCCATCGAGATGCAGATCATCTACAACACGAAGGTCTGGCTGAACAAGTCGCGCACGCAGCATGAAACCGTACGCGACTATGAGGTCAGGGGTTTTGACCCCAGCGGTCATCTCGTGAATCGAGAAATGTGAAGAAGCACGGGGTGGTGCAGCCTTCCGTAAAATAAATTTTCACCGGCGGGAAAAAAGTTTCAAAAAACGCTTAAGAAAATAGAGCGTCCCACCGATAAACTAATTGAGCAAAGGCAAGAAGCACTTGTCGCTCATCAGATGTCAGCAGTCAGGCGGGTCTCCGATCAACCCGCTGCATGAAGCTAGCTAGCGGCGGCATGCAGCAAAGACGGAAAACGCCTGTTTTGCTTATTTGCGCCGCAAGGCGCAGGGACGGCAAAGCCGTCTCGAACGCCGGACAAGGATGCCCGGCAGAAGAGAAAATAGGAACAACCAGGGAGGAAAAGACAAATGGCATTGGTAGTTAAGAACAACATGATGGCGGTCAACACGCTGAACACGTTGAACAAGAATCAGAGCGCGCTCTCGACGAGCCTCAAGCAGGTTTCGTCCGGCATGAAGATCAACGGCGCTGTCGATGACGCTTCGGGCTATGCGATTTCCGAGCGCATGCGCGTCCAGATCCGTTCGCTCGATCAGGACAACCAGAACACGCAGAACGGCAACAGCATGATGAAGGTTGCTGAGGGCGCTGTTTCCAGCACGGTTGACATCCTCAAGACCCTCAAGGAGAAGGTCATCAACGCTGCGAACGATACGAACACGGATGACGATCGCGCGACGATCCAGAAGGAGCTCAACCAGAGCATCGACCAGATCAACGACAACGCGAACATCACGTTCAACGGCAAGTACCTCGTCGACGGCACGCACAACCAGAAGGTCACGGCTACGACGACGACGTTCACGAACCAGGCGATGAGCACGGCGACGGAGGGTGCTTCGGCTCTGACGGCGCTGCTTGACCGCACGGGCCGCAACCTCAACATCCATTCGCAGGATACGATCACGGTTTCCTACGTCAACCAGGGCAAGACGGTCACGACGTCCTTCACGGTTGGTCAGTGCAAGTTCAGCGAGATCATCGCCAAGATTTCCGGCGCTGGCAAGATGGCTTCGACCGTTGGTGGAACGTCCATCATCGGCACGAACGTCGCCGGCGATACGGTCTACACGGCTTCCGGTGAGAGTGCAATTTCGATCTACGCTGGCGGCACGGGTGTCGGCAACTCGATCGGCGGCATCACGTTCAGCATCACGGACACGCAGGGCAACATCAACAAGTCCGCGAATGCTGTCCTCGACGCTTTCACCGAGACGGTTCGTGCGCAGGATAACTCGCAGGACAACTCGATGAACTTCCAGATCGGCACGCGTGCCAACCAGGCGATCCGCGTCGGCATGACCGATATGCGCGCCCAGGCTCTCGGCCTCCAGGGTTCGGACGGCTCCACGCTGAACATCAGCACGCGCGACAAGGCGAATGCTGCCATCAACGTTCTTGACAACGCGATCAGCAAGGCACTCGACCAGCAGACGACGATCGGCGCTGTTCAGAGCCGCTTGAACTACACGAGCCAGAACTTGACGACGGCAAGCGAGAACGTCCAGGCTTCCGAGTCCACCATCCGCGACGCCGACATGGCAAAGGCGATGACGAACTACACGAAGAACAACGTTCTCATGCAGGCTGCTCAGGCTATGCTCGCTCAGGCGAACCAGTCCAGCTCCGGCGTTCTCAGCCTGCTCCAGTAATTTCGTCAAAATTACACAAAGAGCAAAAAAGAACCTCCCCAGAAGGGGAGGTTCTTTTTTGCTCTTTGTCGTTTTAAGTTTCGTTCTGCTTATCACGATAACAAGACATGAGCTTATCGGGAGGGCATCATGAAAATATCTGCCTGCTATATCACGAAAAATGAAGAGCGAAATATCGCCCGCTCCTTGCAGAGTCTGGCAGACGCTGTGGATGAAATCGTCGTGGTCGATACGGGATCGACGGATAAGACAAGAGAAATTGCTGAGGCGCTGGGAGCGCGCGTATTGGATTTTTCCTGGCAGGACGATTTCTCCGCTCCGAGAAATTTCGCTGTTGAAGCAGCTTCAGGGGATTGGATTGTTTTTCTTGATGCAGATGAGTGGTTTGTCGAACCGCAAGGTGTGCGCAGTACGATTGAAGCGGAGATCGGCGCCGCTCCCAATCTGGAAGCGATGATGCTTCTGCGCCTGAATCTCGACGACCAAGGCAAAGAATTTTCACGCGACAGAAGTCTGCGCATATTTCGCAATGCACCATGGCTGCGCTATCATGGAAAGATTCATGAAAATGTATACAGCAGCAAAGGCCGTCTGCGAGTTTCCTATCCCGAAGGACTCGTACTCAATCATGACGGTTATCGCGGCGGCATGATTGAGGAAAAAATCGAACGCAACCTGTCCCTGATGCTCAAGGACATTGAGAAGAATGGTCATGCGGAGCGATTTTATCCCGGACTTACGGATTGTTTCTACCACCTTCGACAATACGAACGCTGTTTGGAGATGGCATTTTCGGGGTTGGAATTCCCTACGTATCCACGAGATACCCGCAGGGGCCTTTATCATGTTGCACTGGAAGCCATGCGATCCCTTAGCCTTCCCTTGGACTTGATGTGTGATCTTATGGATTGTGCACAGGCGGAGTTTCCTCATCTTCCCGAATTCTATGCGGAAAAAGGCATTCTTCTTTCGTGTAGGGGAGAACTGGAGGAGGCAGTTTGTAATTTGGAGAAAGCAGCCGTCCTTTTTGAGGCTGCTCGGGAAGATGAGGTGTTTCCGTACTTTTATAAGGGCGGTGGGATTGCCTATGAACGTCTTGCACAGATCTATCGCGTTCTGGGGCGTTATGATTTGGCAGCCTTGAATTTTCTGAAAAGCAGCTGCTTTCATGGAGGGATGCCTCCTTCTGCAAAGGAACTATTGGAAGAAATGTGCCGCATTTGTGGGATTCAGATGAAGGAATTTGCAGGGAATGGGAGCACGATGATGCTTCCTGCCTTGCTGCAGAAGCGTTTGCTGCAGGGCAGGCGGTCGGCTTCACCTGCTATGGCACGGATGTGCCGCTGTGGTTTGCTTCTTGTGGCAGCGGCTCGTGTGCCGCGGGCAAAGGCAGAAATGCTCGCTTTTTTGCCAAAGACTTTGCAGGAAAAGTGGAACGGCTATGAGATTGTGAAGAAGAAAAAGGAGATCGATGATGCGCATATCGGCATGCTGGATTACACGAAATGAGGCGAAGAATATAAGCTCTTCCATCGCAAGTGTCGCAGCGAGTGTAGATGAGATTGTTGTCTACGATACAGGATCAGAGGATGATACGTGCCGCATCGTAGAGAAGATTCCCAAGGCAAAGCTCTTTCGAGGTTCTTGGCATGACGATTTTGCAGCAGCACGAAACGAGGCGCTTTCCCATGCGACAGGGGACTGGGTCGTCTTCCTCGATGCAGATGAGCGCTTTTCCGAAGAAACGCGGGGGAATCTGCGCGTCATCCTTGAAGAGGCAAAGGAATATGATGCGCTTGCCGTAAAGATCGTGAATCTTGATATCGACGGCGAGAAGGAGCGACGAATCGATCACACCTACGTCGTGCGTGCTTTCCGGCGTTCACCTGAGATTCGCTATGTGGGGTGTATCCACGAGCACATTGAGCGAAAGGGGGCGGAACTGCGGCTCGCATTCATCCCGGAGGCCATGTTGGTGTTGCTTCATACGGGCTATACGGAGAGCCGCTTGAAAGGAAAGGCGGAGCGCAACTTGAAACTCCTCCTGCGGGAATTGAAGCAGACGGAAAGCCCGCAGGATCTCTATCGCTATCTGGCTGAGGCGTATGAGGGGGTGGGTGATACGGAGCGCGCCCTGTACTACGCGCGGCTCGACATCGCAGACGGCCCTCGCCCCGTGCTTTTTGCGAGTCGCTGCTATCGCATGCTGCTCTACACGCTTCCTGAGGGTGAGGAGCGCACGCGTGTGCTGGAAAAGGCGCGGCGCGACTTCCCGAGCCTGCCGGAGTTCCATGCCGAATATGCTGAGCATCTCGCACGCGATTTGAGATTTTCGGAGGCTGCAGAGGTGATGCAGCAGGCCTTTCGCGCCTATGCTGAGCATGAGGAAGATGGCGAAGCCATGGAGTTTGATGATGCGATGCTCGCCGTGGCGAAGGAGCGCACAGCCCTTTGGCAGAAGATCGCGGAAAGGGAGAAGACGCTCAAAATTTCAGCCTGCACCATCGCGCGCGATGAGGCGCATGATTTGCCACACTGGCTCGAAAATACGGCGGTTTATAGCGATGAGCGCATCGTCGTTGATACGGGATCCGAAGATGATACGAAGGCACTCGCGGAGGCGGCGGGGGCGCGTGTTTACGATCATCCATGGAGCGATGATTTTGCAGCAGCAAAGAATGCGGCTCTTGCTCATACAACGGGAGAATGGGTCGCTTTTCTCGACGCCGATGAGTATTTTGTTGCACCGCAGCAGGTGCGGCCGTATCTTGCATCGCTTTCCGTCGAGCAGCCGGAGATTGAGGCAGTCATGCTGACGATCGTAAATCTCGACGAGGATGATCGACTCAGGGAGATCCAGCGTTTTCCAGCCATACGCCTCTTTCGACGCAGGAAGGATATTGTCTTTGCCGGCCGAATTCACGAAACCATTTGCAAGATGGATGGCAAACTTGAGATCAAAATGGAAAGAAGGCATCTAACCGTCCATCACCTCGGCTACTCATCGGGGCGCGTGATGAAGAAGATGGAGCGCAATTTTGCCCTGCTGCAGGACGATATCAAAGAAAACGGCGAACAGGACAGGCACTACCGTTATTTGGCAGACTGCTACATCGCTTTTGGCGATTGGAGGAAGGCGCTGTACTATGCTCTGGCGGCACTCGATTCTTCAGCGAATTCCATCGGCAGTGACAGCGATTTGTATCGAACGGCGCTGCGCGCGATGCGCGAATGCCGAATGTCGGCTCAGGATATGCTTTCCCTGGCAGAAAAAGCGGCGGAGAAATTTCCAAGTCTGCCCGATTTTCATGCGGAAAAAGGCAGGATTCTCTTTTCGTCAGGAAGACTCAGGGATGCTGCCGCTTGTCTTGAACAGGCACTCGATATTTTTACACATGAAGATGGCGCAGGACAGGCCACGCGCTTTGCTGCGGAGGCTCCCGTCGCCTGGCGCGAGCTGGCAGAGATTCGCCTCGCTCTCGGCGAGAAGGAAAAGGCGAGGGAGGCGATCGCTTCCTCTCTGCACCTCAACCCATTCAGTGAGGAAGCGCTCGGACTCTGGCGGAGAATCTGGGGTGTTCCTTGCGGTGAGGAACTGTATAAGTTCTTCCCGCATACGCCTGAAGCGCTGCGCTTTCTGGCACGTTGGGCGATTTCTGCGGGAGAGGCGCAGCTCGCTGCTGATGCTGCTGCAGAGTTTACGGACCTTTCGGGTGAATATTTGCCCGAGGCGGCATGCCTCGCCGCTTGGCAGGTGCAAGATTGGGAAAAAATGGCGGATGTGGCGATGAAGAACGTTGCCGCTGTGATGCAAGAACTCTTCCTCGTGCTGCTGCTGGCGCTGGCCAAAGGGGATTCCGTGCGTGTACATGCATCGGAGATGCAGCCGCTTCTGCCCGAGCTGCAGGAGATCCTGCGCAGCTTTGCTAAGAAGCAGCCGATCAGCGCAGAGCTTTGGGAAGAGTGCCGAGCGTTCCTTCCCGTGCTCGCACAAAGACTGCCGAACGAAGTCCTGTTGCAATACGTCAGTATCCTTTCTGCACTGACGCCGGAAAAGAAGTGCGAGGCGGCGACGCTCCTTTTGGCAGCGGAAAAGTGGCAAGCCGCTATGGCTCTTTTGGCGGAGATTCCTGCAGATTCTCCAGCAGCAGATGATACCTTTTGGCATGACACAGGCGTCGCTTTTTATCAATTGGGAGATTTTCCTGCAGCGCGCGAGTGTTTTTCGCGTGCGCGGGCTTTGGGTTCAGCGGCGAAAGATATCGCCGCCTATGAAGCATGGATGAAGGGAGTCGGAGCATGAAGCTTTCCGCCTGCGTGATCGTGAAGAATGAAGAAGAGAATATCGGCACGTGGCTCTCTTCAATGAAGAAGATTGCTGACGAGATGATTGTCGTCGATACTGGCTCGACCGACCGTACGGTCGAGATGGCGAAGGCGGCGGGCGCACGCGTCTTTCATCATGCGTGGCAGAACGATTTTGCCGCCGCGAAGAACTGTGCGCTGGAAAAGGCGAAGGGCGACTGGATCCTCTTCCTTGACGCTGACGAATATTTCAGTCCACAGACAATTGCCAAGGTGCGCCCGCTCCTCATGGAGGTGGAGAAGAGCACGAAGCCCATCGTCGGCGTAATCTGCCGGCTCGTCAACATTGACAAGGATCAGGGAAACCGCTTTACGGGAGCGATCTTCCAACTGCGCATTTTCCGCAATAGCCCCGACCTTCGCTACGAGGGCAAGATTCATGAGCATGTTGTAGATGCTCATAGGGCGGAGCATGAGATGTTCGCGACACCGGAACTTGTGATTTTCCATACGGGCTATTCACAGCATCTCGTACAAAAAAAGCTTGAGCGCAACCTCGAATTCCTTCGACAAAAGGAAGAAACGGAAGGCGAGTCGACGGATGACGCTCTGCATTATATGGATTGCTACTATGGCTTGGGCGATTTTGCCAAGGCGGAAGAATATGCACGCAGAGCGATTGAAAGCAAGATCATCTATCTGGGGCGTGAAGGTGCTGAGTACTGGGGATTGACGCGCGCTTTACTTGCCCAGAAACGGCCGAAGGAAGAGATCGTAGCCGTCCTGGAAAAGGCGATGGAGAAGTACCCTGATCTCGCAGAGTTTCCCATGGAGTATGGACTCCTGGCGTGGGAGGAGCACGACTATCTGCTTGCAGAAAAGATGTTCCGCCTTGGCATGAAGCTCAAGGAGAAGGCGCCTGCGTCGCTTCGATCGGACAACTCGCTGCAGATGTTTCCCTTTGTCTGTGCATCTCTTGGAAAGATAGCGGCAATGCAGGGAAGAGCGGACGAGGCATTCGATCTTTTCCTGCGCGGTCTCCGGGAATATCCGTATGACGAGGGGCTTTTCCTCGCCCTTTACGATGCTCTCGCAGGCCAGGAAGCGGCGGACGTCATCGCACTCCTCGATACGCTCTACGACAAGGAGCACGATGCGCTGTTTCTTACGAAGGCTTTACGCGCACGGGAGGCGACGCCGATCGTGCTTTACTATGCGCGATTTTTGCCGCAGGATCAGAAGGATGAAGCATATCTCTACATGGCGGCGAATCGCATGGATGCCGCAGCGGTGGAATTTTCTGCACGGCTCAAGAGCTTTTCTTCTGTGCTCGCCGAGGCGAAGGGCGAGATGCACATCTTGCCCGAGATGGATGGCGCCTCGCTCCTGCTTGCCGATGCTTACCGAAAGCAGTGGCGCAGGAAGGCGCTGCCTCTCGTCAGCATCATGATCCCGACGTACAACCGCCCGAAGTTCTTTGAGCTTGCGCTCCAAAGCGCCCTGCGGCAGACGTATGAGAATCTTGAGATTATCGTTTGCGACAACAGCGCGGACGATGAGACGGAAGCTCTTGTCGAAAAGTATCTGAACGATTCAAGGCTGCAATATCATAGAAACAAGGCGGCAAAGACGAAAGAGGAGAACTTCGTGCCGTTTGAGCAGCTTGCCAATGGTGAGTACCTGCAGTGGCTGATGGACGACGACATCCTGCTCGACGGCAAGGTCGAGAAGATGATGCAGGCGTTTCGCGAGAATCCTGCGGCGAGACTAGTGACTTCGAGGCGCGCTCAGATTGATGGGGAGGGCAGGGTGCAACCGAATCCTTGTACGGAGGGAGTGCCCGAAAGTGAAGCGGATTATTCCGTATTCGAGGGCGAGGCCGTCGGCAAGGAGACGCTGCTCGGCTGCAGAAACTTCCTTGGTGAGCCATCGGCTGTCCTCTTCCGGCGAGCTGATCTCAAGCACCACTATTGGCACGCCGAGAGCCGCGGCTACAAGACAATTTCTGACGTGGCGATGTGGCTGGAACTTTTGGAAGGAGGGGACTGCGTTTTCTTCCAGAAGCCCCTGAGCTGCTATCGGCGTCATGCGGCGCAGGAGGGGCAGCAGGAAGCCGTCATCCTCTTGAGCCGCTTGGAGTGGCTGCGACTCATCAAGGAGTATTTTGAGCGCCGCATATACATCACGACGGAAGAAGAGTATATACAGCCATTGGAGCTTCTTTACGGCGAGTATCTGACGGAGCGCGATCGTTTTGACCGTGCGGCGGCAGGCGATTATTGGCGTAAGTATGAAGATGCGATGCGCGGCGTGCGGCGCATCTTGGCGAAGCTGAAGGAAAAGGGGCGTGCGCATGGCAGGCAAAGAGGAAAAGGAAAAAAATAGGCTGCGCGAAAGAATCGGCGACTGCCTTGCCGTACGCGACTTCGATGGTGCGATGGACGCTGTGCGTGAACTGGCGGAGGATAAGTCGGCAGAGGCAGAAGCGCTCGGTGCCGCCGCGAGCATCCATATCGAGGCGGGCGACTTTGCGGGGGCAGCTCCTCTCGTTGCGGCGCTTCTGCAGAAGGAGCCGCAGTCCGTCTACGGCGCGTTCCTCCATGCGCGAATCCTCTTCGCTGAGGGGAAACTGATCTCGGCATATGACGCGCTGACGTCGCTCCTGAAGCGCGAGGAAGGACTCGCACCGGTATATGTCGAGAAGGTCTGCAACCTTCTAGGGCAGACGGCGCGTATCATGGGATTGGCAGAAGAGGCTGCTGCCGCTTACAAAAAGGCGGCGGCTGCGGCAGAGACTTCCGAGCTTCGCAGGATGGAGTGGAGCAATGTTCTCTTCGCGCTGCATTTTTTGCGCGTGCCGCAGCAAGAAGTGTATCGTGCACATTGCGCCTACGCGGAGTTTTTCCGCGATGTGACGCCGTTCCTCCACCGCCTTCGACAGAAGCGGCGCAAGATTCGCATCGGCTATATCTCGCCCGACTTGCGCCGTCATGTCGTGCTGCGCTTCGCCGAGGCGCTTTTCACGCATTACGATGCCGAGCGCTTCGAGGTCTACTGCTACCAGAACGGTCCTGAGGACGAGGAGAGCCGCCGCCTCATGCATCTCGTCGACAAATGGCACAACATCTCGCCGCTCTCGCCACAGGAGGCGGCGCGGCGCATCTACGAGGACGGCATCGACGTCCTCGTAGATCTCGCTGGTCATACGCGCGGCACGGCGCTTCCTGTGCTCGCTCATCGCCCTGCGCCCGTGCAGATGTCAGGCATCGGCTACTTCGCGACGACGGGGCTTCCCACGGTCGACTATATGATCGGCGATGTATGGCTCGACGGCGCACCGGCGGGTATCAAGGAAGCGCCGTTTTTTACGGAGAAACTGCTCGTGCTCGAGCATACACATCTCTGCTATACACCTGCAGCGGATGCGCCGCCTGCGGGTACTGCGCCGTGCATGGAGAAGGGATTCGTGACCTTCGGCAGTTTCAATGCTTTCGCCAAGGCTTCAGACGAAGTGCTCGCGGTGTGGGTGCAGATCCTTGCAGCCGTTCCGAGCTCGCGCCTGCTCTTGAAATCTGCCGCCTTTTCGAGTGAGGAGGGACGCACTGCCGCGCTCGAACGCTTGCGGACGGCTGGCTTCGATCTCGAGCACGTCGAGCTTCGCCCCGATACCCATGAATACCTGCATGAGTATCATGATGTCGACATCGCTCTCGATCCGTTCCCCTATCCCGGCGGCGGCACGACGTTCGACGCGCTCTACATGGGTGTTCCCGTCGTCACGCTCAAGGGAGATTCGCACGGCGCGCGCTTCGGCTTCAGCATCCTCGCCAATCTCGGGTTGGAGGATCTGGCGGCAGCGGATGCGGCAAGCTATGTAGAGAAAGCTGTGGCGCTGGCGAAGGAGGCGGAGCTTCTTGCCGCCCTGCACGGGAATCTGCGTTCCATGATGGAAAATTCGCCTCTGATGGACGGCGCTTCTTACGTTGCCGCTCTCGAAGCCGGCTATGAAACGGCACTTGCCGCGCACGATGCGACTGAGGCGCGGCCTTCGCCCGAAGGAGCGGCGAGGCTCGCCATTGCGCTCAAACGCTTTTTCGCGGCGGGGGACTTGCGTCAGGCGCTTGCCGCTGCCGACGCGCTCCTTGCTGCAGGCAGGGCATCGCGCGATGTATGGCGGCTTCTGGCAGGGCTTTACGTCGATGCCGAAGAGGGGGAGAATGCCGCGCGTGCGGCTGGACTGTACCTTGCAGACAAGGCGGATGGCTTTGGATTTCTCTTGCGTGCGCGCGCCGTATTTCTGCTCGGCCGTTGGCGTGATGCGCTCGAAGATGCACGCCGCGCACTCGCCCTCGGCACACTCTCACGGGGGGAGCAGGTGCTCGCGCACAACCTCGTCGCGCGCATCTGCCGCAGTATGGGTGAGATTGAAGAAGCTCTGTGCGCGGAGAAAGCGGCGTTTGATGTCGCCGATACGCTCGAAGACAGGGCGGCATCATGGAGCAACTACCTCTTCGCCCTGCACTATGTCGAGCGCGAGCCGCGCTTCCTGCTCGATGCGGCACGCCGCTACGGGGAGCTTTTCAAAGATGCGCCGCGATGGAAGGGAACGCCGAAGCGGCGCGAGAAGATTCGCGTCGGCTACATTTCGCCCGACTTCACGTTCCATATCGTCGCACTCTTCAGCTTCGCCTTTTTCACGCACTTCGACAAAGTCCGCTTCGAGGTTTTTGGCTACTCGCTTGCAGGTGAGAATGCGATGGCAGAGGAGCTTTCTTCTCATGCGTCGGCTTGGCGCTATGTGGGCGCCGAGACTCCCGCAAAGATTGCGGAGAGGATTCGCGCCGATGAGATCGACATCCTCTTTGACCTCGCGGGGCACAGCGCAAACAATGCGCTTCCCGTGCTCGCGCTGCGTCCTGCACCCGTGCAGATCTCGGGTATTGGCTACTTCGATACGACTGGGCTTTCCGCTGTTGACTACTTCCTGACGGACGTGCATACTGATCCCGTTGGGGAAAACGACGCCTGTTTTACAGAGAAGCTTCTGCGCTTGCCCGAGAGCCACCTTTGCTACCGTGCGAGCCGCGCGGGGAAAGATTCACGGATTGCGCCGCTGCCTGCGCGGGAGAAGGGCTATATTACGTTCGGCTGCTTCAACAACTTCGCGAAGGTCACAGACCGGGTGCTGCATCTTTGGGCGAAGATTCTCCGCACCGTGCCGCGCTCGCGTCTCTTTCTCAAGACGGCAGCGTTCGATGCGGCGGACGGCAGGCAGGAGGCGCTCCGCCGCATCGAGGCGGCGGGCATCGACCTCGCACGCATCAAGATGGAAGGCCATACGGCAGAGTACCTCGCGGCATACGTCGAGGTCGATATCGCGCTCGATACATTTCCATACCCGGGCGGTGGTACGACGTGCGACGCACTCTACATGGGCGTGCCCGTTGTCACGCGGACGGGCGTGCGCCATGGCGCACGCTTCGGCGTGAGCATTTTGGCAAATCTTGGCCTTGTCGACGCCTGCTGTGCGCATACGGCGGACGAATATGTGGAGAAAGCATGTGCGCTTGCCGCTGATGTACAGGCGCTCGCTGACCTGCGGCGTACCTTGCGCATGCGCATGGAGGCGTCTCCCCTCATGGACGCCGCGCGCTACATGCTCCATCTCGAAGCGGCGTATGAAAAGATCTGGGCGCATCGGCTTGGAGAAGATGAGGGAGAGGTACGCAAGGCGCTTGTGCTCAAGATGGAAAAAGAGACGGATGCGGCCTTCAACGCACGCGATTGGCGGCGTTTTCTCCCTGTCGCCGCACGTCTTATGGCTCTCCATGCTGCCTCGGGGCGGCTCTTGATGAGCATGGGCTTTGCCGCCCTGCAGCTGCAGCAAGTGGCACGGGCACGCCTTTATCTTGAAATGGCGCTTGAGAAGACGCAGGAGGAAGAGCCGGAAATCCTGCAGCTTCTCGCCGAAGCGCAGAAGCTGTCGGGCGATCATAAGGCGGCGCTCGCGAGTTTGAAAGAGGCGGCTGCGCTGACGGAAAAGACGCACGAGACGCGCCCCTTCCGCTATCGTCTTGCGCTTGCACATGGTCATGCCGCATACATGCTCGGCCATGCCGACGAGGCTGCTGCAGCCTATCGTGAGGCTGCCGACTTAACAGAGGATCTTCGCGCACGCACGGCAGCCTACAGCTCGCATCTGCTTGCTTTGCACAATACAGCGATTGGGCGGGAGGCGCTTTTTGCTGCGCATCGGGATTATGAGAGGATTCTCGAAGGGATCGAGCCGCTTGCCGCGCGTATTTTACAGACACGCAGCAAAATTCGCATCGGGTATGTGTCGCCCGATTTTCGCCGACACGTCATGTTCTCCTTCATCTACGGCCTTTTCGTACGCTATGACAGCACGCATTTTGAGGTCTATGCGTATTCGCTCGCAGAGGAGGAGGACGGCTTCACCGCTGCCCTAAAGGAGCACGCGACGGCATGGCGCGACGTCGCGGGACTTTCCTATGCGGAGATCGCCGAAAGGATTCGTGCCGATGAGATCGATGTCCTCGTCGATCTTGCAGGGCACAGCGCGGGCGGCGCACTCCCCATATTCTGCTATCGTCCCGCTCCTGTGCAGGTTTCGGGTCTTGGCTATGTCAATACGACGGGGCTTTCCTCGGTCGATTACTTCCTCACGGACGATATCGTTGACCCGCCGGAAAGACACGACGCGTTCTTCACGGAAGAGCCTGTATGCCTGACGAGCCAGTTCCTCTACACGGCGAAGAGTGATGTGCCGAATCCTTCGAGTGCACCATGCAGGGTGAAGGGATATATCGTTTTCGGTGTTTTCAACCACTGGTACAAGGTCACGGAAGAAATGCTCTTTTGCTGGCGCGAGATCTTGGAGCGCGTGCCGAAGAGTCGTCTGCTCATCAAGTGCCAGGAGTTTTTTGCGCCAGAGATGCGAGAAGAGGTGCTGCGCCGCATGGCAAAGGTGAAGATCGACATTGAGCGTGTCGACCTGGAGCCTGCGACGAGCGACTACATGGAGCGATACAGGACGGTCGACATCGCGCTCGACACCTACCCATACCCGGGCGGCGGCACGACGTGTGACGCGCTCTACATGGGGGTGCCCGTCGTCACGCGCTATGGCAGGCGGCGCGGCTCGCGCTTCGGACTGTCACTGCTGAAGAACGTGGGCGTTTCGGAGCTTGCTGCTGCTGACGCGAGGTCATACATTGAGAAAGCCGCGGCGCTCGCTCATGATGCAGATCTTCTCGATCAGCTGCACCGGACGCTTCGGGCGCGTCTTGCTGCTTCGCCCGTCATGCAGGCTGCGAACTATATGGAGGAGTTGGAACGTTTCTATTGCACGGCAGTCGAACGAAAGAAGGAGGAGTCGGACGAAGGATGAAAGATTTTTCAAAAATCGCTGGAGAGCTTGCTGTTTTGCAGGACAAGGGGAGATGGGAGGCGGGAATCGAGCGCGTAGAATACCTGCTTAGAAGGCGTGCGTCAGAGCTTGAACGCGGCGAGAAGAGTTTCCTCTGCGGCAGGCTCGGCTACTTCCTGCATTTCGTTGGCCGCATTGAGAAGGCGGCTGCTGCTTATCAAGAGGCGGTCGCCCTTGCGCCGTACCTTGCACAGCAGAGAAAGCTCTACAGTGACTACCTCATGATTTGTCACTATCTGCCGCAGATCGGTGACGAGGAGCTTGCCATACGCCATTTCACCTATAATCAGTTTTTCCGTTCGGAGGAGGAACTGCATCACGAGCGAGAGATTCACCGCCGCCACGAGAAGATCCGTGTAGGCTACCTCTCGTCGAACTTCAAGACGCACATCATGAGCTGCTTCATGATGCAGCTGCTCGCCATCGCTGACCGCAGTCGTTTCGAGGTCTATTGCTACGACTTTGGCAACGATTCCGATGCGGCGGCCGAGCAGATGAGATCCTTCGGTAACATTTGGCGCAGCATCGCCCTGCCTGAGGCGAAGGATCGCGCGCGGGCGATTGCTGCAGATGAGATCGACATTCTCTTCGATCTCAGTGGTCATACGGACGGCGGACATGGTTTGGCGACGCTTGGCTACAAGGCGGCGCCCGTGCAGCTCACGGGAATCGGCTACATGAGCACGTCGGGGCTCAAGGCGGTCGACTACTGCCTGTCGGATATTTTTCTAGATCCAGAGGGCAAGGGCGATGCGTATTTCTCCGAAAAACTTCTGCGCCTTCCACATTCACACTTCTGCTATACGCCGTTCGAAGCCGTGTTCAAAAGTACTATTGACTGGCAGCCGCATGAACGACTGGTGTTCGGCTGCTTCAATAACTCCGCAAAAGTTTCCGACGATATGCTGCGCCTCTGGCACACGCTCCTTATGCGTGTGCCGGACTCCAAGCTCGTGCTGAAGGCGTGGAAGCCTAAGAACCTGCGCAAAAGGGCACTTTCTCTCGGCTATCGTCCCGATCAGATCGAGGTGCGCCCCATGACGCTTGACTATATCCACGAGTATATGGACATGGATATAGCACTCGATACCTTTCCCTATACGGGCGGCGGCACGACGTGCGAGGCACTCTACATGGGAACGCCCGTCATCACGCTCGCGGGCACGCGCCATGGCACACGCTTCGGATTGTCGCTTCTGGAAAATGTCGGCCTTGGCGAACTGGCGGCACAGACTCCGACAGAATATATCGAAAAAGCTGCGGCGCTCGCTTCGGACAGAGAATTGCTGACAGCGCTGCACCGAAACTTGCGTCCCATGATGCAGCGATCCCCCGTGATGGACGGCAGAGGCTATGTGCGTGAGGTCGAGGCGATGTATGAGAAGATTTGGAAGGAATGGCTCGATGGGGAGAATCGTTGAGGAAAATATTGGAGTTACTATGAAAGTCCAAGAAGTAAAGCCCGAAGGGCGCAGGCTGATTGGCTCTTTCATGTATGGCCTGAAAGTTTATTTGTACTTCCTTAAGCCTATATCGAGCTTTTTCGATATAGAGACATATGATATAATAGACGTAAAGGAAATCTAGGAGGAATATATCTTGTCAAATTGGAATACGAGAAATTCGCAGGGAACGGTGATCTCGGCAGATGAGATGAAGCGCAAGCTTGCTGCGCAGATGGCAGATGAAGAGTATGCAGAGGCGCTTGGCACGGTTGCGGCGATGATTGAAAAGGGGATCAAGGATGCCGACGCCTTTTATGATGCAGCGTACAGCTACTTCATGAGCGGTGACTATGAACGCGCAACACAGTGGGTAGACAACACGCTGAGCCTTATGCCGCAGCACGTCAGGGCGCGCATCCTGCTCGCTCGCATCTGCCTCTTGGAAGAGCGCACGTCGGATGGCCTTGCCATTTTCGAATTCGTGCTGAAGAATTATGCGGCATCCCTTTCGACAGAAGATAAGGAAGACCTTTCCGAGGTGCTCGATTACTATGCTGCGACGAAGAAAGATGAGATCCGTGCAGGTTATCCCGCCATCGCGCATTTCCTGCAGCTCGATCATGCGGCATCGGAGAAGCAGACGGAGGCATTTCAGCCGTTGGCACAGCAGGTGCAGCGCATCGAAATGCCGTTGGCGCAGCAGAAGCAGTCTGTGCAGCAAAGTGCGGGGGATGATGAGAATGAGGCTATGCGCTTGACGCAGGAAATTCTTGGGAAGGATGTCGCGCTTTCGGAGAAGGTGCGTCTTTTGAATTCGTTCGCAGGGGGGTTCTTCCTCGCAGGTTCTTTCACTGCAGCGAAGCATCTCTTGAAGCAGGCGCTTGGTCTCGATGCGCACGATGAGATGACGCTCAAAAACATGGGATATACACTCGCTGCCCTTGGAGAGCGCGATGCAGCGCTGGAACTTGCCGCTAAGATGAAAGTGCCCGACTTTGGCCTTCTGGTCGCTGTCCGTGGCTGAGGCGCACTCTTTTGCGGAGGCGATGATAAGCGTTCGTGCCCTCCTTGCTGAAGGCAGGGGAGGAGCCGCGCTTGAGGCGCTGCGCCGCTTGGCGCGAGCGCCTCTTTCGCCGCGTGCCGCCTTCGAACTGGCGGCGGCGCAGGCATCTGCCTACACAGCCTTGGGCGATGCGCACGGAGTCGTCGAGGCGTACCGTGCAGCATGCTCGTCGGGCGGTGCTCTGCCGGAAGAACATCGCATGGCGTACAGCAACTATCTCTTTGCGCTTCACTACTTGCCGGGCGTGGAAGATGCCCGGCTTTTTCGTGAACACTGCGGCTTTGCGGCGCTTTTTGAGGGCGTGAGGCAATATGCGCACGATGCGCTGCTTCACCGCCATGAGAGATTGCGCATCGGATATATTTCGCCGGATTTCGCCATGCAGATCAATGCTTTCTTCATCATGCCGCTTCTTGTTCATCGGACGAAGGAGCGCTTTGAGGTCTACTGCTATGACACGCGCGGCGCAGGCGACAGCGTGACGGAGCAGATGCGCTCTCTCGCGGATGTCTGGCGAGATGTGTCGTCTTTGCCTGCAGCGGAGCAGGCGGCATGCATCCACGCGGACGAGATCGACATCCTCGTCGATCTTTCCGGTCATGCAGCGGGCGGAGAAACTCTCGTCGCTCTCGCCCATCGCCCCGCTCCCGTGCAGGTGACGGCGATCGGCTGGTTCGATACGACGGGGCTGCCTGCGATCGACCATGTGCTTGCTGACCGCCTTTCGGCTACGGCAGACAACGAAGAGCTTTTCCTCGAAAAACCGCTGCGTCTGCACGATCACTCCCTGCTCTGTTACATGCCGCCGTCCTCGGTGCAGTATGTGACGAAGCAGCGCGAGCGACACGCGGCGCCGGTGTTCGGCAGCTTCAATAATTTTTACAAGATTACGCACGAGCAGCTTCTTCTTTGGCGTGAGATTGTAGAGCGTGTGCCGGGCGCACGCCTCGTGCTCAAGAATACGGCAGACAGCGAGGTGCAGGAGCACCGCATGCGCCGCATGGCGAAGCGTGCGGGCTTCGCCGAGGGAGTGGTCGAATTTCGGCGTGCGTCGAGCGATTACCTCGCGCAGTATCTCGACATCGATATCGCACTCGATACTTACCCTTATCCGGGCGGCGGCACGACATGCGACGCGCTCTACATGGGCGTGCCTGTCGTCACGCGCTATGGCAGGCGCTTTGGCTCGCGCTTTGGCCTGAGTCTTTTGTCGGCTGCAGGGTTTTCGGAGCTTGCGGCAGCGACGCCTGAGGAGTATGCGGCGAAGGCCGTGTCGCTCGCTCGTGATACGGAACTTCTGACTGCGCTGCACGAGACTTTGCGTGTGCGTATGGAAGAGTCGCCTTTGATGGATGG
Organism: Selenomonas sputigena; assembly: GCF_026015965.1. Taxonomy (NCBI): domain Bacteria; kingdom Bacillati; phylum Bacillota; class Negativicutes; order Selenomonadales; family Selenomonadaceae; genus Selenomonas; species Selenomonas sputigena. Next base: position 93,111 of record NZ_CP110383.1, read on the forward strand.
CGCTGGCTATGCGCGCGAGGTTGAGGCGCTCTATGAAGAAGCGTGGCGGGCATGGCTGCAATAGGGAAAGCACCGTAGGAGGAGATGCGAGGGAATGAACAAGATTATCGCTATATCCCTAGTCGCGGACTGTGCTGACATCATCGAAAGCTTCGTGCGTCACACGCTGACGTACGCGGATGAGATGCTCGTGGTCGACCATGCGGCGGCGGACGGCACGGGAGATGTCCTGCACGCACTTCAAGAGGAAGGACTGCCCCTTTGCATTGAGCGCTACGAGGCGGCGGAGCTTCGCCATGACGAGATTATGACGGCTGTGATGCACAGGGCGTTTGACGAGTATGATGCCGACATCGTTGTTCCTGTTGATGCCGATGAGTTTCTCGTAACACAGGACGCGGCGAAACCTTGCCGTGCTGTCCTTTCGCATTTGCGCACCGATGTGACATTCTGCGCATGGCATTGGATGTATGAATTGGAGAAGCCGGAAGAAGATGCAGGAAAGTTTCTGCTCTCGCGTCCGCTGCGACGAAAGAAGCGGCATGAGCCGGTACAGAAGGCGATCATTGGGCGCGAGGCTGCATGTTCGTATCCGTTGTTGGCGCAGGGCACGCACTATCTCTACCGCATGGAAGGAGAGGAGCGCGTGCCGGCGCCTGCGCTCCCCATCAGCTTCCTGCACTTCGCGCATTTTCAATGGCGCGGCACTCTGCATACGGCGGTCAAGGTCCTGAACGGTTGGATTGGCAATGCGGCGAAGTATTCCGTGCACACGGCGCGCTGCTATTATTGGAAGGAGCACTTCGACACGGTATTCGAGGGCAGAGTGCCGCCCGTCGCGCTTTCGCCGGAGGAAAGCGAGGCAGTGCAGGGATTGGTCTTGCCGCAGGGACAGATTGAACTGCACTATACAAAAGGTGCGGCATTCTCTCCGCTGCAGAGTCTGATGCGTCTATCTGAGCAGCTCGCGCAGGATTTTGCCGAGGAGCGTGTGCTTGCGCGCCGGAGGCTCGTGAGCATTGTCGTGCCGTATCTTGGAGACTTTTCCTTATGGCAGCGTTCTTTGGAAAGCGCTGCAGCACAGACGTATCCGCATATTGAAGTCGTTGCGCTTGATTTCGTGGGCGATGAAGCGCGCCTGCAGGAATCTCTGGAGGCCTTGGGAGCGCCGCATGGAATTGTTCCCGCCGTCTCTTCGGGATGGGGCGCACGGCTTTCCGGCACAGTGCGCGGAGCATACGTTCAATGGATCGTACCCGGCGACCGGCTTCTTGCCGAGAAGGTCGTGCGGATGGTGACGACTTTGGAACTTGACGATGAACTTGATTTCGTGATTGCCGATCCAGAAGAAGCGGCGAATGCGGAGAATGATGCGTTGGAGAGCTTCGCCTTTCGCATGAGGCAGTCGCACTGCATCGTCGCCTCTGGCGCATGGCATCGCAGTTTCGTACTCTCGGAAGGGCGTTCGCCCGCAGGAGGGCTGTCGGGTGCACTGCTGCGCCGCAGCGTGCTGGACGAGTGCGCGTGGTTGGAACCGGCGTTCTTCCAGGGGCGCTTTTTCCCTCTGGCAGCGTTTGTCCTGCTCTTCCAAACGCGGGCGGATTTCCGTGCCGGCGTCTTCGAGATTCCTCTGCTCGCCCGCGGAATGCAGGATGCAGGCGAGATTTTATGGCATCCGGCGGAATGGGCGGCATTGCTCCTTTCGTGCGACGGCGAGGTTGACATGACGGCACGAAAGAGAGCTAGGGAGGCTCTGGCGCAGCAAGCGTATGACATCTTTGCGCGCGAAGCTCTTTGCAGCAGAGCGGATTTTGCGTGTGCGCGCCGCGTGTTTGAGGAACTTTTTGCGTCTCTTCCCGAATGAGGCGCTGTTCCCGAAGGCAAAGGAGGATGACTGAGATTATGCAAAAAGCGCCGTACATCGCTGAGCGCGCCATTGTCCTTGCGGCGGGGCGCGGCGAGAGGATGCGTCCCTTGACCGATGAGACGCCGAAGCCCTTGGTGCGCGTCGGCGAGCGCCGCATCATCGACACTCTGCTCTCGGCGCTTGTGGCGGCGGATTACCCTGAGATCTGTGTTGTGCGCGGCTACTTGAGCGAGAAGTTTGAGGCTCTCAAGGAGGAGTACCCGATGATCCGCTTCATCGATAACCCGCACTGGCATGAGGCGAACAACATCGCATCGTTGCTCGCCGTGGGAGAGCTTGTCGAGAATGCGATGATCGTCGAGGGAGATCTCTTTCTGCAAAATCCCGCGCTCCTTTGCCGTGAGCAGACAGGGACGAACTATCTGGCGATTCCTGTCGAAGAGACGGATGACTGGTGCTTCTTCCCCGATGAGGAGGGCGTCATCCGCCGCATGGCGGTTGGCGGTAAGGAGTGCTGGAAGATGGTCGGCATATCCTATTGGACGCCGAAGGATGGCAGGAAACTCTCCGAGTCTTTGCAAAGGCTCTATGAGACGCCTGGCGGGTCTGAACGCTATTGGGACGAGGCGGCTCTTTCGGCCGACATCGAGGATTTCTGCGTCCGTGTGCGTGCCTGCAGCGAGAAGGATGTGCAGGAAATCGATACGGTTGAGGAGTTGGAAACGTTGAGGCGGAAGTACGGGGAAATGGAGGAGAAGTGATGGCTACGCGCGCATTTCCGCCGGGAAACGCAAGGGGAGCGGAAGTTTTTCAGGTTCTGCTGCAGAAGAGTCGCGACGGTATGTACGATGAGACCTTTTTTGCTCTTGTTGAGCAGTATCGTCAAATGTATCCGTTATCTCAAAAGGGAAGGCTACAGGGCAGTGCCCAATCTCATGCGATTTTTCTCCTCGGGAATCATATTCGACAATCACTATGCTGCTGCAGAATATACATACCCGTCGTTGGCTGGAATGGAAACAGGACTTTACATGCATCGCCTGCAGGTGTTTGATAACTGTTTCGGCGGGGAGATCGATGGTGGGATCAAGACGCTTTCGGAAGGCGCGGCGGAGCTCGGGTACTACTGCGTCAACGTCATGGGAGCCTCGGAGGGCGTTTACAACGGTGTCACGCGCGGCTTCCATCGGCTCATCGTCAACCTGAATCACCTGTCGTCTGCCGAGGCTGTGGAAAGGACGATCCGCCAGATCGAGGCATTTGATGAATACGATCAGTATGTATTCCTGCATTTTTCCGATACGCATACGCGCTCCATATTGATGGATGCACTGCCTCTTGCGACGCAGACGCATCTGCCGTTGGAAGAGCGTTTACTGGGGGCGGAAGACGAAAAAACAAGCGTATTTCTCTCGGAACGCGCCATTTATTCCCATGCCAATCGAGAGGGGATACGTCGGGTGGATCGGATCCTAGGGGACTTTTTTTCGCATCTGGAGAGCCGCTTTGCGCCGGAGGAGTATGTGGTTCATCTCTATTCCGACCACGGGGTTCCCGTTTACGAGAAGGAGCCTTATCCGACGAGCGAAAACCAGGCCTGCGCCGCATTGATGCTACGCGGCGCGGGAATTCCAAAGATTGGGCGTTGTGCGGAACTCGTGAGCGGACTCGATTTTTATCCGATTGCGGCGCACAGCCTGGGATTCTTGCCCAGCGCGTCCATTGACGGCAATCTGCCGAAAGTCTTGGGCGGTAAGGAGCGTGAATATGTGGTTTCCAGCACGCAGTTTCCCGGGCAGCCGTATCGCGTAAGCATACGCACCCAATTGCATGAATGCCGCATGGAAAGTGTTTTTCCCGTGACGCAGGAAGGCACCGTCAATCTTGCGGGAGCATCTATCGAGATTTATACGCGCGAAGGCCATGAGCAGGTGGAAGATGAGGCGCTTTACCGTTATTTTATTTCTCTGCTCGATGACCATACGCGCTCATTTAATACAGAGGGGCATGAATGGCTAGAGCACTTCATGGAAAAGGTGAAGGAATCATGGCACGCATGAGGAGGAATCTATGGGAAATATTGCTTACGCCTGCTTCTGCACCGATGTGATTCACGAAGGGCATCGAAACATTCTGCGCGAAGCCAAGAAGCACGGTACGGTCGTTGCCGGTGTCCTTTCTGACCGCGAGATGGTGCGTTACAATCGCTTTCCCTCCATATCGCTTGAAGAGCGCATCGCGCTTTTGGAGGCCGAGTCAGAGGTCGAACGCGTCATCGTGCAGGACGCCATCATGTACGATGCGGTCATTGCATCTCTGAGACCTGATTTCGTCGTGCACGGAGACAACTGGCGCGGCGGTCCGATGTCTGCAATTCGCGAGAACGTGCTGGCCAATCTCAAGAAGACGGGCGGTACACTCATCGAGGTGCCATACACATGGAATCCGGATGTCAAGAAGATTGACGAGCGCGTGAAAGAGCGGCTCGTTATGCCAGAGTTTCGGCGGCGGCGTCTGCGCCGTCTCTTGGAGATCGTACCGATTGTCAAGACGATCGAGGTGCACGACGGGCTTACGGGACTTCTCGCAGAAAAGACCGTCGTCGAGCATGAGGGCGGTCTCGATCAGTTCGATGCGCTTTGGATTTCGAGCCTCTGCGACTCGACGGCGAAGGGCAAGCCCGACATCGAGCTTGTCGATATGTCGTCGCGTATCCGCACGATCGATGATGTCATGGACGTCACGACGAAGCCCATCATCCTCGATGCCGATACGGGCGGTCTTATCGAGCATTTCGTCTACCATGTGCACACGTTGGAGCGCATGGGCGTTTCCGCTGTCATACTGGAAGATAAGATCGGTCTCAAGAAGAACTCGCTCTTCGGCACGGAGGTCGAGCAGCAGCAGGATACGATCGAGCACTTCGCGGCGAAGATTCGGGCAGGCAAGGAGGCGCAGCGAACGGATGATTTCATGATCATCGCACGCATCGAGAGCCTGATTCTTGAAAAGGGACTGGCGGATGCCTTGGAACGCGCTTCTGCCTATGTGGCAGCGGGTGCGGACGGCATCATGATCCACTCGCGCAAGAAGGAGCCGGACGAGGTATTCGCCTTTGCCGACGTTTTCCGCAAGACGCATCCGGCTGTGCCGCTCGTCGCTGTTCCGACATCCTACAGCGCGGTGACAGAGGCGGAGCTTGCCGCGCATGGCGTGAATATCGTCATCTATGCGAACCAACTGACGCGCAGCGCCTTTCCCGCGATGGAGCACACGGCAATGTCCATCTTGAAGCACCATCGTGCTCTTGAGGCGGATGCGGATCTTATGCCTTTCAAGGACATCATCCGCTTGATCGATGATGTCTAGTTGTTTTGAATAGACGAAGACGCAGGCCCTAACGTACGAAAACAGACTGTGGGCGATGAATGGGTGAAAGGACGGAGCGTGCATGGATGAATAAAGAAAAGAGGGAAGAGGCGATGAAGGATCAAGAAATCCAGCCTCAGAACGAAGTCGTGCAGGACGCGAAGAAGATCGCCGTCATTGTCGCACGCCAAGGAGAGGAACTTCCTCAGGATCTCCTGATGTCGATTCGACTTTTGGAGCAGCCGGCGGGCTTCATGATGGAACTCGTCGAAGTCGAGGGCAAGGCCGGCATGGCGGCGGCATACGGACAGGCGATGGAAGCGAGCGACGCGAAGTACAAGGTCTATCTCGATGAGCGCGTGCGCATCCTGGACTCGCATCTCTTGGTGCGCCTCGTCCGCCTCTTTGAAAAGCACATCGATCTCGGCATACTCGGTGTTTCAGGCACGAAGCGCCTGCCGCCCGACGGCATCGCCTTTCATTCGACGCGGCGCATCGGCGCCCTCCGGCTTGCCGAGGGTGCGCGCACGGTGTCCTGGGGGCGGGTGCTCGGCGAGATGGAGAATGTGCTCGCCGTCGACGGCTTCCTCATGGCGACGCAGGTCGATCTGCCGTGGCGCGAGGATCTCTTTCATGGCGCGGCGTTCTTCGATGCGGCGCAGTGCCTGGAGTTCCGTCGTCAAGGGCTGCGCTCTGCCGTCGTGGGACAGGAGGAGCCGCTCGTGGAGTTCTTGGGTGAAAGCTTCCCCGCGGACGAGAAAGGAAGGCAGGCGTTCCTTGCGGAGTACGCGACGGAGGCTCTGCCTTTGGTGAGCATCATCATCCCGACGCACGAGAGACCGGAACTTTTCAAGCAGGCGCTCGAAAGTGCGCTCGCGCAGACGTATCGCAATATCGAGGTCATCGTCAGCGACAACAGCGAGGATGCGCGGACGGAAGAGCTGATGAAGGCCTATGCCGACGATGAGCGCATACACTATACGCATGATGCAGGACTCCCCGCCATGCAGAATTGGGTGAGGCCGCTCGAACGAATGCGCGGTGAGTATTTCGCCTATCTTTTCGATGACGACCTCTATGCGCCCGAGAAGATCGAGCGCATGGCGGACGCTTTGAGCATGGAGGACGGCATTGCCTTCGTGACCTCGCATCGCTGCGCCATTGACGAGGCGGGAAACATCGTCCCCGATCCGGCGATCGACCCCTTGCCCGTCGAGGAAACCGCACGCATCCCGGGCGATTTGGCGATCTGCGGGCTTCTCGAAAAGCAGGCGAACTTCATCGGAGAGTATACGACTGTTCTGTTGCCGCGCTCGGCGAAGGAAACGGTGCGCGAGGTTCTGACGGAGGAGCCTCGAAGTGCGCTGGTCGATGTCGAGTGCTGGATTCGCCTGCTGGAGAAGGGCGATCTTCTCTACATCGTCGATACGCTCAGCTACTTCCGCAAGCATGAGGGGCAGTCGAGCAATGATCCTGCCATCCACGCTGCATGCGCGCGCGCTTGGGCGAAGCTCTTGCGCGAGCGTGCGGCGCAGGAGAGCGGCATGAGACGCAAGAAGATGTTCGAACAGGCGGAACTCATCGAGATGTTTTTGCGTGCGAGAGGGAGATGACGTTATGAAAGAAAGAGAAGAGAAGCGTCAGGAACTTCATGACAAGATCCTCGCGCTCGTGCGCGAGTACGCCGACGAATACCACAAGCCTGAGCCATGGACGAAGGGCGCACGCATTCCCTACGCGGGGCGCGTCTACGATCACGAGGAGATGGAAGCCCTCGTCGACAGCTCTTTGGAATTCTGGCTGACGGCGGGACGCTATGCCGTACAGTTTGAAAAGGGGCTGGCCGCATTTCTCGGCACGCGTCACGCGCTTGCCGTCAATTCGGGTTCTGCGGCGAACTTGCTGGCGTTCATGGCGCTGACTTCACCGCTCCTCGGCGAGCGCGCCGTGCGCCCGGGCGATGAGGTCATCACGGTCGCGGCGGGCTTCCCGACGACGGTCGCGCCGATCATCCAGTACGGCGCCGTGCCCGTCTTCGTCGACGTGACGATCCCGCAGTACAACATCGACGTCACGCGGTTGGAAGAGGCGCTGTCGCCCAAGACGCGTGCCGTCATGCTCGCGCACACGCTCGGCAACCCGTTCGACCTTCGGGCGGTCAAGGCATTTTGCGAAAAGCATGGGCTTTGGCTCGTCGAGGACAATTGCGACGCGCTCGGTTCGCGCTATGAGATTGACGGCAAGCAGTGCTATACGGGCACGGTCGGCGACATCGGCACGTCGAGCTTCTACCCGCCGCACCACATGACGATGGGCGAGGGCGGTGCCGTCTATACGAAGGACGCGCTGCTCTTCCGCATCCTGCGTTCTTTGCGCGACTGGGGGCGCGACTGCATCTGCCCGCCGGGCGAGGACGGCTTCTGCGGCCACCGCTTCGACGGGCAGTACGGCAAACTGCCGAAGGGCTATGATCACAAGTATGTCTATTCGCACTTCGGCTACAATCTCAAGGTCACGGATATGCAGGCGGCGGTCGGCTGCGCGCAGCTCAAGAAGCTGCCCTCCTTCGTCGAAAAGCGCAGGCAAAACTTTGCACGCCTCAAGGCGGCGCTTCAAGGTATCGAAGAAAAGCTCATCTTGCCCGAGCCGTGTCCGCACAGTGAGCCTAGCTGGTTCGGCTTCCTCCTGACCTGCCGCGAGGGCGTCGAAAGAGAGCCAATCGTCCGTGCCCTCGAAGCGCACGGCATACAGACGCGCATGCTCTTCGCGGGCAACCTCGTCAAGCATCCGTGCTTTGACCGCCTACGTGAAGCGAAAAGTGGCTACCGCGTCGTCGGCGAGCTTTCGGCGACCGACCGCATCATGCGCGATACCTTCTGGCTCGGCGTCTACCCGGGCATGGCGGCGGAGCAGATTGACTATATGGCGGAGGTCCTGCACAGCGTCCTCAAGGGGTAGAGAAAATTGCGGCGCGGCAGGGAAGCGGATTCGTCAGCGGCTTTGCACCTTGCTAGTACAGGAGGATTTATGAAAACGATACTTGAGTCATTCGAGGCCTTTGGCGAGCGCCTTTCGCCCGGTGCGCCATTTCCCGCGCAGGATTTCGTGCGCGTCATGGAGCCTGTCTTTGCGGCGGAAGGGTACCGCACACCGCGCACCGCAGGCGAGAAGATGCAGATGCTCGTCATCATGGATGCGGGCGTCGGCGACTTCCTGTGCTTTTCGGGCGCTCTGCGCGAGCTTCGCCGCCTCTATCCTGCGGCGGCGATTACGCTCATGATCTTTCCGCCGGGATTCAAGCTTGCCGAGCAATGTCCGTACATCGACTTCCTGCTCGGCAATGAGCAGCTTCCCGTGCTGCGTCATGTGTCGGAGCTTTTTGCAGCGCACGCCGGGTATGCGGCGGAGCATCTTTTGGGGCAGCGCTTCGATCTCGCCTTCGTATTCGGGCACTATGCGAGCGCCTACCTTCTCGCCTACATGGCAGGCGCGAAGGAGCGCATCGGTCATATAGGCGATTTTTCGGCAGGCGGACTTTCACGCGAGAACTGCGCGGCGCTTTTGACGCGCCCTTTGGAAAAGCCCGTGCATCCCTTGCACATGGCTGATCTTTGCTTCGATGTGCTCGATCAGATGCTTGCCGCACCCGTGGCCGATCGTTCGCTGGAGCTTTGGCTGACGAAGGAGGACATCGCGGGCGTGCGCGAAAAGCTCTCATATCTCGGAGCACCTTCGGCAGGGCGAAAGCTCTTCGCCATCGGTCTGGGCGGCAGCACGCGGCGCAAGCATTGGCCGCCCGCCGCTTACGCTGCATTCTTGCGCCTGCTTTTGACAGAGGAGAGCGAGGCGTTCTTCCTGCTCCTGGGCGGCAGGGACGATGCGACGGAAGCGGCGGAAGTAGCCCGTGCGCTCGGCGAGGAGCGGGCGCTTTCCCTCGCGGGCGCGCTCGACTTTCGCGAGACGGCTTCTGCCGTCACGCTCTGTTCGACGTACATCGGCAACGATACGAGCCTCCTGCATATAGCGGCGGTCATTGGTCTGCCCGTGCTGGAGATCTGTTGCTACGGCGCCGATCTGCCGCTCGATGAAAAGGCGATTCCCATGCACCATTATCCGTACCGCACGGCTGCCGTCGTCGTGCAGCCCGCAAGGGCTCTGGCGGATTGCGCCGAGGAGCCGCGCGATGCTTACGGCTGCAAGCACACGGGGGAAGCGCACTGCATCGCCTCGATTGCGCCTGCGACGGTGCTCGAAGCGTATCATCTGCTGCTGCAGCAGGCGGCGACGGGGAAGCGGCAGCCGCTTTTCGTCTGTGAAGAAGAGGCGTGACGGCGTGCACGCTGCCGGACGTGGTAGCGCATGGAGATAAAGTGCTGACGCAATGAGGAGACGATACGATGCTCGATATGCCCTTCAATGAAGCCGTTTATGGGGAAATGGCGGCATTTTTCTCGGAGAAGGATGCCGGAGATATCTTGCTTTTCGGCATGGCGAGCGCTTGGGAGGAGCGCTTCCGGCAGGATTTTCCGAGCGATGTGTTTCAGACGGCTTCGCTGCATACGGAGGTGCCGGAGACCTGGCACGGCAGCTTTTCTCTGATCGTCGCGGCGCCCGGCATTGAGGAAGTGGCTGCCGTGGAGAGCCTGCTCGAATATCTGCATGTGCTTCTCACGCCCGGCGGCGCTCTGATCGTGCCCTTTCGCAACGTCTGCCACTGGAGCGTCTTTCAATCGTGGTGCGACGGTGAGATGCGTTACAGTACGAATCCTCTGCTCAGGGGGCAGGGCAGGCTCTTTTCTTTTCCTGAAATCATACGGCTCGCGAAGCTCTCGCACTACGAAGCTTTGAGCGTGAGAAGAATCGCGGAGGCCGGGGAGCCGCAGCTGCTTCGGCTGCTTCGCGAATGCGGTGCAGAAGATGAGGGGAAAAATCCCGAGATCGCCTGGTGGATCATCCACATGACGGCAATCCCGATGGGCATCGTGCGGCTCAAGGCGCGCTATACAGCAGAGGTGCGTCATCTGCTGGCGCGTCTTCTGCACCGCCTCGAAAACGGCGTGGAGGAAGAGGCATCGCTCGTATCGCTGCGGCAGCTGCTTGTTGAAAACGGCATCGAGGCCGGCTATCTGGAAGAATTCGTCAAGAGTGTTGCGGCGGACGCTGCGAGGCTGATTGACATCCTGCGCAAGGAGGGACTGTTCGGATGAACGGGGACGCGAAGAAGATCGCCTTCATTGCCTGCGTGAACGATGAAGAAATGTATGAGGAAAGTGTGCGCTATCTGCGCCATCTGGAAGTGCCGCAGGGCTTTTCCGTCGAGCTCGTACCCGTGTACGGCGCCTCGTCGATGACGGCGGGCTATGAGGCGGCGCGGCGCGCGACCACGGCGCGCTTCAAGGTTTACATGCATCAGGATATTCTGCTGACGGAGAAGAGGCTCATCCCCCGTATGCTGGAAATCTTCCGCCTGCGCCCCGAAGTCGGACTCATCGGCTTTGCGGGCTGCCGTCATATCCCGGACAGCGGCGTCTGGTGGGATTCGAAGGAGTGCTATGGCTCGGTCTGGCATGTTCGTGAGCCGGAGTCCATGGAATTGGTCAGCCGCCTTGCTGTGCCGGACGAAGGCATCGAGGTGGCGGCGCTCGACGGTATCTTCCTGGCGACGCGGACGGATGTGCCGTGGCGCGAAGATATTTTCATGGGCTGGCACTTTTATGACATTTCGGCTTCCATGGAGTATCGGCGGCGCGGCATGCGCCTCATGATTCCGCGTTTTGAAAAGCCGCCGTGCATCCATGAGACGGGGCGCAAGCGCCTTGATGACGCATGGGAGACGGCGCGGCAGGTCTTTCTTGCCGAATACGGAAAAGAATTGCAGCATGGCTGAGAGGGGGAGCGCAGATGAAGAAAATGACGCGGCAGGATGACCTTGCCTTTTATCGCGGCAAACGCGTGCTTTTGACGGGGCATACGGGCTTCAAGGGGATATGGCTCTCGAAACTGCTGCTCGGCGCAGGAGCGCAGCTTACAGGATTTTCGCTCGCTTCGCCGACGGCGGACGGCGCACGGCTCTTTGAGAAGTTGAAGCTAGCGGAATCCATGCGCTCGATCGAGGGCGATGTGCGCGATCTCGCATCTCTTCGCGCGGCCTTTCGCGAGGCTCGTCCCGAGATCGTCGTGCATCTTGCGGCGCAACCGCTCGTGCGCGAGAGCTACCGCACGCCCGTCGAGACGTATGCCGTGAACGTCATGGGAACGGCACACGTCCTCGAATGTGTGCGGGAAAGCGATACGGTCAGATCCTTTCTCAATGTGACGACGGACAAGGTTTACGAAAACAAGGAATGGGAGTGGGGCTACCGCGAGGACGAGCGTCTCATGGGCTTCGACCCGTACTCAAACAGCAAGAGCTGCTCAGAGCTCGTAACGGCGAGCTATCGTCAGAGCTTCTTCGCGGACGGCGGCGTGCGCATCTCGACGGCGCGCGCGGGCAATGTCATCGGCGGCGGAGACTTCTCGCCCGAGCGCATTGTGCCCGACTGCATCCGCGCGGCGAGCGAAGGGCGCGCCGTTGTCCTCAGAAATCCCGCATCGACGCGGCCCTATCAGCATGTCTTGGAGCCTCTCTCTGCGTATTTACGCATCGCGCATGCGCAGGCATGCGATGCGTCGCTCGCCGGAAGCTACAACGTCGGGCCTGCGGACTCCGACTGCGTGATGACGGGCGAGCTGGCCGAGCTCTTCTGCCGCGCTTGGGGCGAGGGTGCTTCGTGGCGTGCTGAGGAGGAGTGTGCCGCGCCGCACGAGGCGGGATTTCTGAAGCTCGACTCCTCGCGCATCAAGGCGCATCTCGGCTGGCAGCCGCGCTGGCACATCGAGGAAGCGATCGCGCATACCGTCGATTGGGCGAAGGCATGGCGGGCAGGCGAGGACGTCGGTGACGTCATGGAGGCGCAGATTGCCGCCTACTTCGAGGAGGCGGAGGCGTGAATCGACAGGATGAGTGCTTGAAAAAGGTTGCGGCACGGGGGCTGGAGAGCGATGAAGGCGACGGGAAGGGCGCTGCGTCCATCTTCGCGCCTGCCGCCGCGTCGCGACTGTGCCTGCAGCCCGTTTACATGCGCCGCTTCGTCTGCGACGGCAGCCGATGCGGCTCGCTCTGCTGCTGCGCGAAGTGGGGCGTCGCGCTCGATGCGGCGACATTGGCGCGCTATGAGGGGCGGCCGGAGCTTCTGCACGAATTGAAAAAAGGCTTGGAACGCAGCGAGGCGACGGGCGGCTGGATCATGCGCCACGAGAACGGACGCTGCGTTTTTTTGCGCGCTGACGGACTTTGCTCGCTGCAGCGACGCTTCGGCATCGGCGCGATCTCCGACGTCTGCGCTGAGTATCCACGCAAGATGCACGAGGTTGGCGATACGCTTGACCGCGCCCTGTGCCTGAGCTGTCCTGTGGCGGCAGAGGAAGTCTTGTTCACCGAAGAGCCGCTGGCGTTCGAGTGGATGGAATTTGCCGCACCGCGCCCCGATTATGTTGACCGCACGCCGCTTGGCGCACCACTGTCGGCGGCGGCCTTCCGCAGCCTGCAGCTTGCCGGAATCGCGCTCTTGACCGAGCGCCGTCTCTCGCTCGACGCGCGTCTCGCGGCGCTCGGACTCCTGCTCGCGCGCGCCGAAGCGTATGTCGAGCAGGGGGCGGCGGAAGATCTGACAAGGGACGTCGCCGCCATCGCCGATGCCGCCGCAGGGGAGGCAAAGGCTCTCCTCGCGGCGAATCCCTTCGACGCGGCGCTGTATCTGCGCTTCTTCCAACGGCTCTTTCCTGCTCTGGCAAAGGCGACGAAAGATGATTTGCCCGAAACAGCGGCATATTTGGCGAGGATTCGCAGACTCTTCGGCGAAGGGGACGGCGATGTGCCGGGAGAACGGGCAGATGCGGCGCATACGGGCGCGGCGCAGTCTCGGCAAAGCGGCATCGCCGCTTTTTTGGAACGGCGCAGACAATATGCGAAGAGCATCCATTCAAAGTACGGCAATGCTTTGGAGAACTGGCTCGTCAACGAATTTATGCTCGGACGCTACCCTCTGACAGGAGGCACGAGCTTTCTGGCAAACTATGAGGTCTTCGTCGTGCTTTACAAGCTGCTGGAGTTCCTGCTTCTTGTGGATGCCTCGCTCGATGGGGGCGGTGTGTCTGCGCCGCACAGCGTGGTGCGGACGGCTTTTGCTGGCGTGGAGAGTGCAGAAGACGAGGATGATCGTACAAAGAAGTGCATCCTTGCCGCTGTCGAATGGCTTGCCGTGCGCACGAATCACTTTTACGGTTATATCGATGCGTTGGCGGAAGAGATCGCCCGCCTGTTGCCCGGCGGGCGTTTGCTTAGTTTGCTTGATGGCGAGCACATTGTTTAATCAACGCAGCAGGGTGCGGGAAATTGGCAGCTAAGCCGCAGAAAAAAGAGGAATTTTTCCCTTCGTTGGCGAAATAAGAAAATACTTATGGGAGTTTGGGAAATTCCGGGAGGTAAGCAAGATGATGGATTTTAAGGACAGCGAGATTCGGCGGATTCTCGTGCCTTATGATGGTTCGGAGCAGGCGCAGCAGGCCGTGCGGCAGGCGGCGCACATCGCGCGGCTGCAGGGGGCGACACTCATGCTGCTCTCGGTCGTCGATCTCAATGCCGAGGTCGCGGCCTTCGAGCGCGTGAGCATGGACGGCTATGATCCTGCGGCTCTGAAGGAGGGCGCTTACAAGGAGCTGGCGAAGATCCTGCGGGAGGTGCCCGCAGACATCCGCACGAACAGCGTGGTGGAACTTGGCTCGCCCGCCGAGGTCATCGTGGAGACGGCGGACGATGAAGGCTACGACCTCGTCGTCATGGGCAGCCGCGGTCTCGGCCGTCTGACGGGATTCTTGATGGGCAGCGTCAGCCAGTATGTGCTGCAGCACGTCCACTGCCCTGTCATGGTGGTTCGCTGATATGCAGAACGACAAGAAAAAAAGCTTCCTTTCCCGATTCTTTCAGAGCAAGGATGACGCAGCGCGACTGAGGCGCGGCGTCGTCCTTTTTGCGGTCTTTTTCCTCGCAGCGTTCCTCGCGCTCGGCTATCGCGCCTACGACAGCGCACGCACGTCGAACGCGACGATCTGGAAGGAGAAGGTCGACGCTGACATGCGCGGCATTCTCTTGCTGATCGACTCGACGCATCCCGGCGATTGGACGGTGCAGGACGGACGCATCTACAAGGGAGGCAGACTGCTCAACGATAATGGCAGTTTCGTCGATCACTTGAAAGAGGTTACGGGATCGGACGTCGCTCTCTTCGTCGGCGAGCAGTGCGCATCCTCGACGTACGAGACGAGCGGTAAGAGGCTCGTCGGACAGAAGGCGGATGCCGCCGTCACGAGGATCGTGCTCACGGGCTGTACGCCGTATCTCGGTCGCTCCGATTTCGGCGGCGGGCGACCCATCGGTTCGTATCGTACGCTCTTCGATGCGGACGGCGAGGCGGTCGGCATGATTTTCGTCGGCGTGCCCGAGGCGGAGGAGGAACGCTCGCTCGGCGCACTGACGAACTCCATGACTCTGGCGGGGTTGCTGCTGCTCTTGCTCGTGCTCACGGGATTGGGGCTTCTGCTCGCTTATGCCGGGCGCATCGCACTCCCGCTGCAGGGGCAGAAAGAAGAGGAACAGGTTCCTTTGCCAGAGGTCTCGGATGTTCCTGCAGGTGAAGTGCTTGCCGCGCAGGAATTGGGGACGCCTCAAAGAGATGCAGCGTTCGAGGCCGTGCCATCGGAGACGCTTTCGCGCATGGGCGCCTTTTGCACGAAACTTCTCGCGGGGGCGCGGGAGCAGGCGCAGGCGATGGAGTCGGCTCTCGCACAAGCGGGGACATTGAAAGAGCGGGCGGAGAAAGCGGCTTCGGTGCTCGCCGAAGCCGCGGACGGCATGGACGAAGACGCGTCGGACGAAGCGCAGAAAGAAGCCGAAGAAGTGCGCCGTCAATTTGGCGAGAGCCGGAGGGCGGCGCACGATGCGGCAGAGCGCACGAACGCGCTCGCGAAGGAGTTGAAGGCGGCGGACGAGATGGCGCGCGATCTGGGAAAACGTGCAGCGGCGATCGGCGATACGCTCGCCGAAGTCGCGGAGCTTGCGAGCCAGACGAACCTCCTCGCGTTTAACGCGGCGGTCGAGGCGGCGCGTGCGGGTGATGCGGGCAGGCGCTTCGCCGCTGTCGCCGACGAGGTGCGCCGCCTGTCGGAGGATGCGGGTAAGCTTTCCACAAATGCGGCAGAGCTTCTGACGGCGCTCGCCGGCGACGTCTCCAAGGCAGCCGAGGCCATCGAGGCGGGCGGCCGAGGCGCACGGGAAAACCGCACGGCGCTTCGTGCGCTCGCCGATACGGCGGCGCGCCTGGAGGAGGCGGCAAGGCGCACGGCAAGACGCGGAAGTGGGACGGCAAGATCCCTGCCGGCGCTCGTCGAGGCGCGTGCGCTGCACGAGAAGATGGCGCAGGATGCGGGGAAACTCCTCGCAATCAAGGAGGGCGAGGAAGCGAAGATCGCCGAACTGCACGCCGCTGCCGACGGCCTGCGCGCCCTTCTGGGCACGGTTCTGCCGACGCTTGGAGCGGCGGGCGGCACGGATGAAACGTCTGAAGCGGGGGAAGCGAGCGACGCGGATGCCGCAGACAGCGCGACGGAATCGTCTGAGATGCGAGGGGAGGAAAAGCCATGATCATATCGTGGGATGAATACTTCATGGGCATCGCCCTTTTTTCCAAGTACCGCAGCAAGGATCCGCACACGCAGGTTGGCGCCTGCATTGTCAACGAGGACAAGCACATCGTCGGCGTCGGTTACAACGGTATGCCCAACGGCTGCTCCGATGCGGAGTTCCCGTGGGGCAGCACGGGCGAGTTCGGCGACAAGAAGTATGCCTATGTCGTGCATGCTGAGCTGAACGCCATATTGAACGCGAGCACCTCCTTGAAGGGCTGCCGCATCTACACGTCGCTCTTTCCCTGCAACGAGTGCTGCAAGGCGATCATCCAAAGTGGCATCAAGGAGGTCATCTACCTGTCGGACAAGTACGCGGCGACCGACAGCACGCGCGCCTCGAAACGCATGTTCGCTGCTGCCGGCGTTCACTATCGGCGGCTGGAAACGGACATCGAAGAGCTGCCCGTGAATTTTGCGCTGCCAAAAGGCGAGCAGGAAGGATGAATAGTGCGCCGCCCTTACCAGAAACCTAGCCAATCAGTCTGCACCCTTCGGGTTTGACTTCTTGGGGTTTCATGGTACAATAATAAAATGTTGAAACGGATTCTACTGAAAAGCCGCCTAATAACTATTATGCGTCCTTATTTCATGGTACAATAATAGAACGTTGAAACGGAGGGCTGCATTTGGCAGCTGCGACTTTATATTGCCGGCTTTTGCATTTTCCAGCGGAGGAGGATTTCTATTGCCCTTTCAGACGACGATCGCCCGGCGCGTTGATTACGACGGCGTGGGGCTTCATTCCGGCGTCCTCGTGCATCTCTCGCTCCTGCCGGCGCCTGTCGATGCGGGAATCGTCTTCGTGCGCAAGGATGTTGCGGGCGAGCCGAAGATTCGCGCGACCGCGCCGCATGTGACGTCGACGGTGCGCGCGACGACGCTCTCTGAGGGCGGCGTGCGCGTCTTCACGGTCGAGCATCTGATGAGTGCGCTCGCGGCGTTCGGCATCGACAACTGCTTTGTCGAACTCGATGCCGAGGAGCCTCCCGTCGCGGATGGCTCCTCGCTCGTCTTTTTCTCTCTTTTGAAAGAAGCGGGGAAGGTGCAGCAGGAAAAGGAGCGGCAGGAGATCGTCATCGACCGCGTCTACCGCATCGACGACGGCGAACGCTTCCTCGTTGCCGTTCCCTATGGCGGCGGCCTGCGTGTGAGCTTTACGTCGCTCAATGAGCATGCGCTCGTCGGCACGCAGTACCGGGATTTCCTCGTGCGAGAGGACGCTTACGAGAAGGAAATCGCCCCTGCGCGTACGATTGCTTATGAAGGCGAGGTCGAGGCGCTGAAGAAAGCGGGACTCGGACTCGGCGGCACGCTTGAAAACGTCATCGTCTACAACGATGAGCGCTGGCTCAACGAGCTGCGCTTCCCCGACGAGCTTGTGCGCCACAAGATCCTCGACCTCATCGGCGATCTGCGTCTCGCGGGCTTCGTGCGCGGGCATATTCTCGCCGTGAAGTCGGGTCATGCGCTGAACGCGCAGCTCGCGAAGGCGCTCTGCGCCTCGCTGGTGTGAAAGCGCAGAAAGGTGTTTCTGCTTACGGTGAAATCCGGTGCATTTCGTGTCGGTTCCAATTAAGAAAGAAGGAGCGAAACTATATGATTTTGGACATCAATGAAATTCAGAAGATCCTGCCGCATCGCCCGCCGATGCTTCTCGTCGACCGCATCATCGAACTCGTGCCGTTCGAGTCGGCGACGGGCATCAAGTGCGTGACGATGATGGAGGACTTCTTCCGCGGTCATTTCCCCGGCTCGCCGATCATGCCCGGCGTGCTCCTTCTGGAGGCCATGGCACAGGTCGGCGGCATCACGATGCTCTATCCCGAGGAGAACCGCGGCAAGCTCGCACTCTTCGGCGGCATGGAGGGCGTGAAGTTCAAGAAGCCCGTCGTGCCTGGCGATCAGCTCGTGACGAAGGCGAAGATCACGAAGGTGCACGGCGACTTTGGCAAGCTTCATGCCGACGGCTACGTCGACGGTGTGCTCGTCGCCAAAGCGGACTTCACCTTTGCCCTGCAAAGAGCTGAAAATCTCTCTTAAGGGGCAGATTTGCCGGGAAAATGAGTGCCAGTCTTTTATCAACCCCCGAAAATTGCCGATTTTGCCTGAATATCACAGGCAAAAAACGACAGGATTTGCAGGATTATAACAATATGGCGCTTTATCCGCACAGGAATCGCGGATAGTTTCAGCGATTTCTATAGAAAGCATAGATTGAAAATCCTGTCAGCTCTTTTCGAGTGGAATAAGGGGTGGAAAAAATGATGGACAGCAAAGTAGTGGCATATATCCACGAAACAGCGGTCGTAAGCCCTCGTGCCCATGTGGCGAAGGGCGTGGAGATCGGTCCGTATGCTGTGATTGAAGAGAATGTGACGCTCGCTGAGAACGTCAAGGTCGGTGCGCACGCCGTCATCGGTGCGAACGTTTCGATCGGCGAGGGCACGCGCATCGAGCCGCATGCCGTCATCAACAGTTGGACGAGCATCGGCAAAGACAGCCATATCTTTCAGTTCGCTTCGGTCGGCGCGGAGCCGCAGGACTTGAAATTCAAGGGCGAGAAGAGCTATACGATCATCGGCGACCGCACGACGATCCGCGAGTATTCGAGCATCCACCGTGCGACGGGCGAGGGCGAGGAGACGCGCATCGGCAGCGACAGCCTGCTCATGGCTTGCACGCATGTCGCGCACAACTGCGTCGTTGGCAATCATGTCATCATGTCGAACGCGGCGATGATCGCAGGCCACGCCATTGTCGAAGATCGCGCGGTTCTGGGCGGCATGTGCGGCATTCACCAGTTCGTGAAGATCGGCCGCAACGTCATGATCGGCGGCATGTCGAAGATCGTGCAGGACTGCGTGCCCTACACGATCGTCGACGGTCATCCGGCGCGCGTCGTCGGACTCAACAGCGTCGGAATCGCGCGTGCGGGCATCGCGGTCGAGGCGCGGCGAAATATCAAGCGCGCCTACAAGATCCTCTTCCGCTCGGGCTTGAGCCTCGCACAGGCGATCGCCGTCATCGAGCAGGAGGTCGAGACGTCCGAAGAGGTCGAGCATTTCCTGCGCTTTTTGCGCAACGTGGACCGCGGCATCTGCCGCGAGCGCCGCGAGAACGAATAGAAATCGGAGGGAAAATCTTTGGAAAAGATCGGTCTTTTGGCCGGCGTGGGGCGATTGCCCGTCGTCTGCGCACAGGCGGCGAAGGCGCTCGGCATCGAGGTAAGCGCCGTTTCGCTTCTCGCGGGCACGGATAAAGAACTTGCGGAAGTCGCTTCCGATCATCGCGCGATTAACGTCGCACAGCTCGGCGCGATCATCGACTACCTCAAGGAGCGCGGCGTGACGAAGGTGACGCTTCTCGGCAAGGTTACGAAGGAGCTTCTCTTTGCGGGCAGCCACGAGCAGCCCGACATGCGCATGATGCAGCTCCTGATGTCGCTGCCCGACAAGAAGGACGACACGATCATGCTCGCCTTCGTCAGGGAGCTTGCGAAGGAAGGCTTGGAAGCCTTCGATCAGACGGCTCTCTTAAAGACGCTGATGCCGCCCGCGGGCACGCTGACGAAGCGTGAACCTACCGCAGAGGAACGCGCCGATATGGAAATGGCGCTCGCCATGGCAAAGGAGATCGGCCGGCTCGACATCGGGCAAACCGCCGTCGTCAAGGCGAAGGCGGTCATGGCGCTCGAAGCGATCGAGGGGACGGACGCCTGCATAAGGCGCGGCGGGGAGCTTTCGGGCGGCGGCGCTGCCGTCGGCAAGGCGGCGAAGCCCCAGCAGGACATGCGCTTCGATGTGCCGGCGATCGGCACGGCGACGATCGAGTCGATGATCGCCGCCGGGGCGAAAGCCCTCGCCATCGAGGCGGGCAAGGTACTCGTCGTCGATCAAGCGAAGGTCACGGCGCTCGCTGACGAAAACGGCATAGCGATCGCGGCGATTTGACGATTTGCGCGGTGGATGCAAGATCTGCATCCTCGCGCTTTTTCGGCTTAAAGAAGCGCTGGCGAAATTGAGTCCCTGGATTTGCGCAGATGGCAGATGCGTGAAGACTGGGCGGTGTTTGTCCGTGCTTTTCGAAGAGGAGGGGCAAGATGAAGATCATGATGTCGGCGGGCGAGGCGTCAGGCGATTTGCACGGCGCACGCCTCGCGAAAGAAATGCTGGAGATGGAGCCGGACGTGGAGCTTTTCGGCTTCGGCGGAGCCAAGATGGCGGAGGCGGGCGTGCGCCTCGTGCGCGACTGTCGCGACTACAGCATCATGGGCGTGTGGGAGGTTGTCCTGGGACTCGGTCGCCTATTGCAGTTGGAAAAGACGCTCGTCGAGTCCATGCGCGAGGAAAAGCCCGATCTCCTTCTCATCATCGACTATCCCGACTTCAACTGGCGGCTTGCGGCGAAGGCGAAGGCACTCGGCGTCCCCGTCTTTTCCTACATCCCGCCGTCGGCTTGGGCATGGCGCAAGGGGCGTGCGAAGAAGTGCGCGGCGATCGCCAAGGAGATCGTCACGATCTTCCATCACGAGATCGGCCCCTACGTCACGGCGGGCGCGAACGTCTCCTTCCTCGGCAACCCGCTCGTCGACACCGTACGCGCTGATATGGAACCGGAGGCGGCGCGCGCCTTTTTCGGACTCAAGGACGGCGAGCGTGCCGTGCTGCTCCTGCCCGGCAGCCGACGGCAGGAGATCTCGTTTCTTCTGCCCGACATGCTCAAGGCGGTGCAAATCTTGAAGGAGAAGCGCCCCGAGACGCGCTTTTTCCTGCCCGTCGCGCCGGGACTCGAGCGCCAAGAGCTCGAACGCCATATCGAAAAGTCGGGCGCTCCCGTCGAACTGACGGAGGAGCACGTCTACGACCTCATGGGCGTCGCCGACTTCGCCATAGCGACATCGGGAACGGTCGTCATGGAAGCGGCGCTTATGGATCTGCCCGCCGTTGTCTGCTACCGCATGGGCAGGCTCAACTACGCCATCGGCAGGATGCTCGTGAAGATCGACCATTTCAGCCTGCCGAACATCATCCTCGGAGAGGAGGCGGAGCCGGAACTGCTGCAGGACGAGGTGACGCCGGAGCGCATCGCCGAGGAAGCTGCGAAGCTCTATAAGGGCGAGCCGCAGCGCGACTCCGTCATGGCGCGTCTCAAGGTCGCCGTGCTGCAGCTCGGACCTCCGGGCGCTTCCGTGCGCGTCGCGGCGCATGTGCTCGCGGCGGCCGCAGGAAGGGAAAACGAGAGGGAAGCATGAAGAACTACATCCGTTTGATGAACTACATACGGCCCTATGTGAAGCATCTGGCGTTTGCCATCGTCTGCATCGTGCTTGCGGCGGCAGCGAACCTTTATGTGCCGTGGATCATCAAGGACATGATCGACAAGGTGCTCATGGAGCGCGACATGGCGATGCTCAACCTCATCGCGGGTGGCATCATCGTCGTCTTTTTCTTCCGCGGCATATTCTACTATGGGCAGAGCTACCTCGTTTCCTTCGTTGGGCAGCGCGTCGTCATCGACATCCGCGAGGCGCTCTTCGAGAAGTTCCAGCGCATGCCGCTCGCCTATTTCGACCGCCATCAGACGGGGGAGATCATGAGCTTCGTGACGAACGACGTGCAGGCGCTGCAGAACGCGCTCGTCGATAAGCTCATCGAGCTTGTGACAGAAAGCTCCGTGCTTGTTGGTTCCATCGTGCTCATGTTTTATCTCGACTGGAAGCTCACGTTCATCACGCTCATCACCGTGCCGCTCGTCGGACAAGCGATGAATATTTTTGGCAAAAAGCTCAAGCAGTCGGGCATCGTCATACAGGAAAGGCTTGCCGACATCAATTCGCTTCTGCAGGAAAGCATCTCTGCCGTGCGCGTCGTCAAGTCCTTCGTGCGCGAGCGCTACGAGATTGAACGCTTTCATCGGCAGAACGAGTTGAATTTCCAGGCTGAGATGAAGAACGTGCAGCTTACGAGTCTCCTGACCCCGACCGTGGAGTTCCTAGCGGCGATCACGGTCACCTTTATCTTGTGGATCGGTGGCTACGAGGTTGTGCAAGGCGATCTGACGGCAGGCGCTCTCGTTGCGTTTCTGACGTATGCCGTGAATCTCGCGAACCCGGTCAAGCGCATCAGCCGCATCTACGGCACCGTGCAGCGTGCGATGGCGGCGGCCGATCGCGTCTTTGACGTGATTGATATGGAAGAGACGATTCATGACAAGGAAGGTGCCGTTCCGCTGCCCGAAATCGAAGGGCGCGTCGCTGTCAAGGACGTGTCCTTTTCCTACAAGGAGGGCGCTCCCGCGCTCTCTCATGTGTCGCTTGAGGCGAGTCCCGGCCAGCTCGTCGCCTTCGTCGGTCCTTCGGGCGCGGGCAAGTCGACGATCGCGAACCTCATCCCGCGTTTCTACGAGGTGAACGAAGGTGTGATCGAGATCGACGGTCACGACGTGCGCGACGTGACGCTCGACTCCTTGCGCGAGCAGATCGGCATCGTGCCGCAGGAAACGATGCTTTTTTCGAGCAGCGTGCGCGAAAACATCCGCTATGGCAGGCTCGACGCGACGGATGAGGAGATCGAGGAGGCGGCGCGTGCGGCGAACGCCGAGGAATTCATCTTGCAGCTTCCCCAAGGATATGAGACGAAGATTGGCGAACGCGGCTTGAATCTTTCGGGCGGCCAGCGTCAGCGCATCGCGATCGCACGCGCCATCCTGAAGAATCCGCGCATCCTGATCCTCGACGAGGCGACGTCGGCGCTCGATACGGAGAGCGAAAAGATCGTGCAGGCGGCGCTCGACAAGCTCATGGTGGGCAGGACGTCCTTTGCCATCGCGCACCGGCTGTCGACGATCTTCAACGCCGACTGCATCTACGTCATCGACGGAGGATGCATCGTCGAGCAGGGAACGCATGCGGAACTTCTGGCGGCGGGCGGGCTTTACAGCACGCTCTACAATATCCAGTTCCGAGGCGAGGGAGAAGGCGAGAAGAAGGGCGAAGGAGCTTTGCAGCCCGCTACATGAAGGAGAGGAAATATGCGGTTACTCTATAATCTCGCGGCGATCCTCGCCGTCGTCCTCATCATACCCGTGTTCCTCGTTCGCGCGGTGCGTGAGCGCGGCTTCGTCGAGCGCGTGCGCCAGAGCCTCGGCTTCTTTCCTGAGCACGCGCTCGACAAGGTGGCGAAGAAGAACTGTATATGGGTTCATGCGGCGTCCGTTGGCGAGATCGTCGCCGCCAGCCCACTGATCCGCGAGTTCCACAAGGAATTCCCGAAGAGCCCGATCCTCGTATCCGTTGTCACGACGGCGGGGTACGAGATGGCGAATCGCATCATCAAGGATGCGGACAGCATCATCTACTTCCCGCTCGATCTTCCGTGGCGCGCCGGCAGCATCCTGCGCCGCATCCATCCGCGCGTCTTCATGCCCGTCGAGACGGAGCTTTGGCCGAACTTCCTGCGGACGGCGAAGAAGCTCAAGATTCCCGTCATGATGGTCAACGGGCGCATCAGCGACAAGAGCGTCAAGCGCTATAAGCATCTGCACAGCGTCCTTGATGACATGATCGGCACGGTTCGGAAGTTCGCCATGCAGTCGCCCATCGACGCCGAGTACATCATGCGCCTCGGCGCACCACCCGAGCTTGTGACCGTCACGGGGAATACGAAATTCGATCAGACGTACACGGACGTGAGCCTTGCGGAGAAGGAAAAGCTCCTGCGTGAGATGGGGCTTTGCAAGGGCGGCGGCATCTTCCTCGCGGGCAGCACGCATCGGGGCGAGGAGACGCCCGTCCTCGAGGCATTTGCCGCGCTTCGGGAAAAGTTCCCCGAGGCCAAGCTCATCATTGCGCCGAGAGAGCTTCTGCGCACGACGGAAGTCGCTGCGCTCTGCAGGCACAAGGGATTTTCCGTCGCGCGCCGTACAGAACTTCTGAAAGAGCCGAGCGAAGGCCACGACATCGTGATCCTCGATACGATCGGCGAACTCGGCAGGGTCTACAGCATCGGCGACGTCATCTACGTCGGCGGCAGCCTCATCGCGCACGGCGGTCACAACATCCTGGAACCTGCGGCGCACGGCAAGGCGATCGTCGTCGGGCACAACATGTTCAACTTCAAGGATACGCATGTACTCTTTACAAAGAGGAATGCCTGCATCACGGTGCACGATGGAGAGGAGCTTTCTGCAGCTGTCTGCAGACTCTTCGAGGACGAAGGGGAAAGGCGGCGCATGGAGCGCGAGACGCTCGCCATCATCGGCGAGAACAAGGGCGCATCCCGAAAGACGGCTGTGCTCCTGCATGACTTCCTGGAGGACTTCGAACAGGGCGAGAGCGCGGGCAAGGTGCGCACGACGGAGCGCGTCGAGAACTTCCGCACCTACGTCACCGACCTCATGCGCCGCCGTCATGCCGATGGCTTTTGTCTGCGCGTCGTCATGGGGACGCTCTACAGTTTTTCCCTCATCTACCGCCAACTCGTGAACTTGAAACTCTGGGGCTACAAGGCGAGACTTTTCAAGCGCAAGCATCTCTCCTGCTACGTCATCAGCCTCGGCAACATCACGGTCGGCGGCACGGGCAAGACGCCGACCGCACAGTACCTGGCGGCGGCGATCCGCGACATGGGATATCGCGTCGTCATCTTGAATCGCGGCTACCGTGCGAAGTGGCGCGGCGACGTCGGCATTGTCTCCGACGGGCAGAAGCTCTACATGGACGCGACCGAGGCGGGCGACGAAGCCTTCATGCTCGCCAAGCATCTGCCTGAAGTGCCCGTGCTCATCGGCGCCGAACGATCGCTTACGGGGCAGTACGCGATCGAGCACTTCGGCGCGGAGGTCGCGATCTTGGACGATGGATACCAGCACTGGCAGCTCGCGCGCGACATGGACATCCTGCTCGTCGACGCGGTCAATGTCTTTGGCAACGGCTACATGCTGCCGCGCGGCACGCTCCGAGAGCCTGTTTCGCACATCGAGCGCGCCGACGTGTGCCTTTTGACGAAGGTCGATCAGGCGGTCGGCGTCTCGCGCGAGCACATCAAGAACACGATACGCAAGTACAACGAAAAGGCGCTGATCATGGAGAGCATCCATCAGCCGCGCCGCTTCGTCAACCTCAAGGACTGGCATCGCGACATCGCAGGCGAGGGCGTCGACATCAAGACGCTCGAAGGCAAACGCGTCATGGCGGTCTCCGCCATCGGCAATCCGATGTCGTTCGAGCAGACGCTCTTCGATATTGGCGCGAAGATTGTCGAGAGCCTGCGCTTCCCCGACCATCATGAGTACACGACGAAGGAACTGCAGGACGTCCTCGATCAGGCGATCTCCCTCGGGGCGGAAGCCATCGTCATCACGGAGAAGGATGCCGTGAAGATCCCGCTGACGATCATCGAGGCGAAGGTGCCGATCCCTGTATTCGTCATCTGCGTCGAGGTCACGTTCCAGGAGGGGGCAGAGGAGTTTCAGGATATGCTCGCCGCACATCTGCAGGAAAGGATCGCTGCCTTGCGAAAGGGAGGAGAAGAAACATGAGGACACTTTGCGTGATTCCGGCGCGCTATGCGTCGACGCGCTTGCCAGGCAAGCCACTCGCCGACGTCTGCGGCAAACCCATGATCTGCCGCGTCCTGGAGCGTGCGAACCGCGCGCAAAAGCCCGAGAAGGTGATCGTGGCGACGGACGACCAGCGCATCTACGATGTCGTGCGAGCGGAAGGCGGCGAGGCGCTCCTGACGCGTGCCGACCATCCGACGGGCACGGATCGGCTCGCTGAGGTGGCAGAGGCGTACCCTGAGGTCGACCTCATCGTCAACGTGCAGGGAGACGAGCCTCTGATCGAGCCGGCCGTGATCGACGATCTCATCGCGCCTTTCGAGATGGATGAGAACCTGCCGATGGCGACTGTCATGACGCGCATGGAAGACGCGGCGGAACAGCTCAATCCGAACAACGTCAAGGTCGTTGTGGACAAGCTTGGCTACGCACTCTACTTCTCGCGCTCGCTCGTGCCCTATCCGCGTGCAGCGGCTGGCCCCGTGTACAAGCATATCGGCATCTACGCCTATCGACGCGACTTTTTGCTGCGCTACGCGCGCCTTGAACCGACGCCCTTGGAGAGGGCGGAGTCGCTGGAGCAGCTTCGGGCGCTGGAAAACGGCTATGGCATCCGCGTGCTGGAAACGGACTGCCGCTTCGTCGGCGTTGATACGCCGGAAGACCTTGCGCTCGTGAACAAGATCTATCGTGAGCAGGGGCTGGCGTAAGAGATAAATGTGTTTCGGGCAAACGCGGTGCGGTGCAAAGAATCTATCAGCGAATCTTTAAGCATTTTTAAAGAAACCCTGATAAAATGAAGTCGCTCGGATGTGTGAGGCTGGGCGACTGAATTTATCCGTGACTCCCTAAGAGAAAGGCGGTACTATGATGATGAACAAGGTGAAGGTCAGAGATTTCACGATCGGCGGGGGAAGCCCGCTCGTGCTCATGGCGGGGCCGTGCGTCCTTGAGGAGATGGAGCGCTGCCTTTTGATCGGACGCACGATCAAGGAAATCACATCGAGGCTCGGCATCCCCTACATCTTCAAGGCCTCGTTCGACAAGGCGAACCGCTCGTCTTTCAACAGCTTCCGCGGCCCGGGGCTCAAGAAGGGACTCGAAATGCTGCAGGCGATCAAGGAAGAGCTCGATGTGCCCGTCGTGACCGACGTCCACAAGGAGTCGCAGATCGCGCCTGCGGCGAAGGTTGTCGACGTGCTGCAGATCCCTGCGTTTCTGTGCCGCCAGACAGACCTCATCTACGCGGCGGCAAAGTCCGGCTGCGTCGTCAACGTCAAGAAGGGGCAGTTCCTCGCGCCGCGCGACATGGGAAACGTCGTCGACAAGCTGCACGAAGGCGGCTGCTCTGACATCCTTCTGACGGAGCGCGGCGCCTCGTTCGGCTACAATAACCTCGTCGTCGACATGCGCAGTTTTCCCATCATGCGCACGTTTGGTGCTCCCGTCATCTTCGATGCGACACACAGCGTGCAGCTGCCGGGCGGCGCGGGCACGTCGTCGGGCGGCAACCGCGAATTCGTTGAGCCTCTGGCACGCGCCGCCGTCGCCGCTGGCGTCGACGGACTTTTCATGGAAGTGCACGACAATCCTGAGGAGGCGCTCTGCGATGGCCCGAATAGCCTCTACCTCGACAAGCTCGAAGAGCTCTTGAAGGAAGTGCTGGCAATCTACGACGTGGTGAAAGGGAAGCTGGTCTAAATGATTCTTTCTGCAGATGCGATGGAGCGTGCGCGTCGCGTGCGCTTCCTCATCTTCGATGTCGACGGTGTCCTGACGGATGGCGGCATTTATACGGGTGAGATGGGCGAACTGATGAAGCCGTTCCATGTGCGCGACGGTCTCGGCATATGCCAGTGGCAGAACGAAGGTTTCGGTACGGCGATTATCACAGGGCGCGACTCTGCCATTGTATCCCGACGTGCCGCCGAGTTGAAGATCGGGGATGTCTACCTCGGGCACGCCGACAAGCGTAGCGCCTATGCTGAGATCAAGGAGCGCCATGGTCTTCAAGATGATGAGGTCGCTTATGTCGGCGATGACCTCATCGACCTCGCTGTTATGGCGCAGGTCGGCTTTCCTGCCGCGCCCGCTGATGCGGTGGCCGAGGTGCAGAGACTCGCATGCCTTGTGTCCGGAAAGCCGGGAGGCAAGGGAGCTGTGCGCGAGATCATCGAGTTCCTTCTGAAGGCGCAGAGGCGCTGGGAAAACGTCGTCGCACGCTTCACCGCGTCGGCGAAGGTCGCAAACGTCTCGCAGTGACAGCTTTGACAAGGGCACGCAGCACTCTATGAGGTGGGCGCGCGTGCGCCCGAGATCTCACATATCTGAAGACAGCAGGTGAATGTTCATGCTCTACAACTCGTTAATGGCGCTGAGCCGTGCGCTGCGCTTCCTGCCGCACGGAGCGTTGCTCTTACTCGGCGCGCTGCTCGGCAGGCTCTATTATATGATCATCAAGAAGCAGCGCGAGCGTGCCGTGCGCCAGATGATGCAGGGGCTTTCCATTTCGGAGAAGGAAGCACGGAAAATCGTGCGCGCCTCCTTCGTGAACCTCGCGCAAAACATGCTGGAGATTCTCTACATGCCGAAGCTCAACCGAGAGAACCTGCATGAATACATCGAGATCGAGCACCTGGAGCGCCTTAAAGACGCGCTAGCCGAAGGGCACGGCGTCGTCGTCCTCACGGGTCACATCGGCACGTGGGAGTGGCTGTCCGCCGCTTTCTCACTGTCGGGCCTGCCCGTCACGGCAATCGCTAAGACGCAGCCGAATGCCGAGTATTCGCGCGTCCTCGATGATCTTCGTGCGACGATCGGTGCGGAGATCTTTTCGCGCGGCACGAGCGAACTTTTGGCGGCGGGGCGCGCCTTGAAGAATGGCAAGATCCTCGGCTTCCTCGCTGATCAGGATGCAGGTCCCGGCGGCGCTTTCATCGAGTTTCTCGGCAAGACGGCTGCGACGCCCTTGGGACCTGCCGTCTTTTCGCGCAAGTTTCGCGCGCCCGTCGTTCCCGCGTTCATCCTGCGCCGCCCCGACGGCAAGCATACGGTGCGCGTCTATGAGCGCATGGAGTACGTCGACACGGGCGATACGGAAAAGGATCTCTACGACCTGACCGTGCGCATGACGCGCCTTATGGAGGAGGTCATCCGCGAAAATCCGACGCAGTGGCTGTGGTTTCAGAAACGCTGGAATACGCCGCCTGAGATGAAGAAGGAGAAGCGCCACGGCGCGATGCTGCAAGGAGGGAAAGATGAAGCATAGGAAGACTCTTCTCGCAGTCCTCGCCGCAGCCCTCTTCGCCGCTGCACTCGCATGGGCAGTGCTCTCCGTTCCCGAGGTTCCGGCCTTGAACGATCCTGCGCGCACGTTGCGTTATGAGGGAAATACGCTGAGCTTGGAGAAGGACGGGCGTACCGTCTGGCAGCTGACGGCGGAATCGATCGAGGCGGATGCTGAT
Source organism: Selenomonas sputigena (assembly GCF_026015965.1). NCBI lineage: Bacteria > Bacillati > Bacillota > Negativicutes > Selenomonadales > Selenomonadaceae > Selenomonas > Selenomonas sputigena. Next base: position 122,151 of record NZ_CP110383.1, read on the forward strand.
GGCAAGGCGGCAGAGGCGAGAAACATCGAAGGCGTTTTTCATGAGGAAGGCGGGCGCGAACTGAAGTTCACTGCGCCTCGTGCTCATTATGATCTGACGTCTAAGGATCTTACCGTCGACGGCGGCGTGAGGATCGAGACATCGGACGGCATACACCTGACGAGCCGAGAGGTCATCTGGTCGTCAGAAAAGGAGACGCTCGCCGCCGTCGGCGACGTCCTGCTCACGCAGGATAAAGAGAAGCTTCGCGTGAGCGCGGAGCGCATCGAAAGCTCAGACGGCTTCGCGAAGTTCACGGCGAGTGGCAAGGAAGGCAAGAAGGCGCGGATTGAAAAGGGGAGTGGAGCGAATTGAGGAAGAGAAAAGGGAAGGCTGCACTCGTAGCTGCCGCCTTGGCTGCAGCTCTGAACATGGGGACGCTGCAGGCGGCGGATGAGCCATCGTCCTTGGAGGGAGAGAGCGTCAGCTACGACATGGCGACGGGCGAGATCACGGCGGAGGGCGGCATTACATTGAAGCGAGGCACGGCGACCATCACAGGGGCGAGAGCCAGCTACAACACGAAGACACAGCAGGGCGAGATCACGGGCGGCGTCATCGCTGTGCGCGATGCGATGCGTCTGACGGCACAGACCGTGACGCTCGAATCTGCCGACGCCATCCATGCGACGGGCGGTGCAGAGATCACGAAGGATGATCTTTGTCTGACTGCTGCAAGCCTCTCTGTATTTGATAAGGATCGCTACGTCGCGGAAGGTGACGTTCGTGCCGTGAAGGCGGATAAGACGTTTACAGGCGCGCGCGCCGAATTTACGCAGTCGGCGAACTACATGCTCGTTCCGGCGGGCGGCACGATGACGACGGCGGACGGCACCTTCACGGCAGATCGCATGGAAGGCTGGCTGACAGAAGAGCATTACCGCGGCACGGGCAACGTGCATGTCGTCAGTCCGCCGAGAAGCTTCGAGGGCGGCGGCGATACGGTCGACTACTTTGCCAAAGCTGAGGACGGCAAGGGCAAGTGCGTGCTCGATGGCAACGCCTGGGCATATCAGGGAAATAACATGCTCAAGAGCAAGCATCTGACGGTTTATCTTGCCAACACGGGCAATCTTGCGGTAGAATGAGAAGGATTCAATATAAGAAGAGAGGTGGAGGGTATTGCATCTGGAAGCGAAAGATCTGGTCAAGACGTTCAAGCGGCGCAGTGTCGTCGATCATGTGTCCCTGCGCGTCGACAAGGGCGAGATCGTCGGGCTTCTAGGGCCCAACGGCGCGGGCAAGACGACGACGTTCTACATGATTACGGGGCTTGAGCGGCCGACCTCGGGCGATGTCTTCGTTTCCGATGTGCGCATCACGAGCATGCCCATGTATGCGCGTGCGCGTCTCGGCATCAGCTACCTCGCGCAGGAAGCCTCGATCTTCCGCAAGATGACCGTCGAGGAAAATCTCCTCTCGATCCTGGAGATGACGAAGCTCTCCGCGCAGGAACGCAGGGAGAAGATGGAGAATCTGCTCGCGGAGTTCCGCATCGGCCATGTACGTAACCGTCTCGGCACGGAGCTTTCGGGCGGTGAGCGCCGCCGCGTTGAGATCGCGCGCTGCCTCGCCATCGAGCCGCAGTTCATCCTGCTCGACGAGCCGTTTGCAGGCGTCGATCCCATCGCCGTCGCCGACATACAGGAGATCATCGCGTATCTGCGCAAGCGAGGTATCGGCATCCTCATCACCGATCACAACGTGCGCGAGACGCTGCACATCGTCGATCGCGCCTATATCCTGAACGACGGCAAGATCCTCCTCGAAGGGGACAGTGCGACCATCGCTGCGAGCGATCTCGCACGCAAGTTCTACCTTGGCGACAACTTCACGTTATAGGAGCGTCCTTATGCAGATACGACTTTTGGACAAATACATCTTTCGTGAGGTCTGCCTCGCCTTCTTCTTCGGTATATGCGGCACGTCTGCCGTATTCGTTGGCTCAGGCACACTCTTTCGCATCGCACAGTACATTACGGAATACGGCGCATCGTTTGGCTCTGTCGTAAAGATGTTCATCTTTAGCCTGCCCGCTATCGCCATCTATACATTTCCCATGTCGATGCTCTTGGCGGCACTCTTGACGTTCGGCAGGCTGTCGAGTTCGAGCGAGATCACGGCGATGAAGTCGTGCGGCGTGAGCTTCTACCGCATCGCTGCGCCCGTCATTGTGCTCGGCGTCGTCGTCAGCATCTTTTCCATCCTCTTCACGGAGCATGTCGTACCGCGAGCGAACAACGCCTATGAGAATGTCATCGCCTACGAGATTCAGGGAAACGCCGCACCCAAGTCGCAGGATCACATCGTTATCAAGGAGATCAAGGACGGCGAGATGCAGCGCCTCATGTATGCGCGTCGCTACGATGCTGCAACGGAAACGCTCGAAGGCGTGACGCTGCAGTCGTTCGAGCAGGGTGAGACGAAGTACGTGCAGGATGCCGCTTATGCGAAGTGGGAGGGCACGCAGTGGACGATGTATAGGGGAGCGATCTACGAGGTTTCCGGCGGCAAGTCGGAGCATACGATGCGCTTCGACAAGCAGGTGCTGCCCATCAACGCTGGTCCCGGGCGCATCGTGCGTGAGCAGAAGAAGCCGGAGGAGCTGACGATGAAGGAGCTGCGTCAGCAGATCGAACTCATGCGCACGCAGTTCGTCGATACGAAGAAATTGGAGACGGAGCTTTATCAGCGCATCACGATTCCGATGGCGAGCCTCGTCTTCGCCATCATCGGCGTGCCGCTCGGCATCCAGCCGACGCGCAGCAGCTCCTCGCGCGGCATCGGCTTGAGCCTCTTGATCTTCTTTTGCTACTATGTTCTCATGACGCTCGCGGGGGCGCTCGGGCAGTCGGGCGCGCTGAACCCCGCCTATGCCGTCTGGCTGCCGAATGTCGCGGGTCTTCTCATCGGAGCGTACCTGATGCGCGAGGCGGCGCACTGACAAGAAAGAGGCGGATTTTCCCGCCATAAAGGGGAAAACTCTCGGGAGAGAAAGGAGCATGTCTTGATGTACGGGATCGTCTTGATACTCGTGCTGATCATCACGGGCGGCGCCATCGCCGTCATCGGCGACCGCGTGGGCACGAAGGTCGGCAAGAAGCGTCTGTCACTCTTCGGCCTCAGGCCGCGTCATACGTCGACTATCGTCACCATCGTCACGGGCTTCGTCATCACGACGCTGACGTTCATCATCCTTGCCGCCGCTTCAGAAAACGTGCGCACGGCGCTCTTCGGCATGGAGCAGCTCAACCGCTCGATGCGGGAAACGGAGGAAAAGCTCAAGGATGCGTCGGCCGAACTTACGGCGGCGCGCGCCGAGCAGGCGGCGGCGGACAAGGCGCTTGCCGATCTCAAGGGCAGTGTACGCTCACTAGAAGAGGAAGCCGAAAAGCTTTCTGCGGGCAACCGTGCGCTCGCAGCGAAGAACGATGAGCTCGCAAAGGAAAACACTGCGCTCGATGGGGTGAACCGTACACTGGCGGCAGAAAACGATGCGCTCGGTGCGGCGAACGAAACGCTTGGCACGGAGAATGCGGCGCTTGCGACGAGCAACGCGCAGCTTGCCGGCGATAAGAAGGCGCTGGAAACGCGCACGCAGGAGCTGCGCCGCGGGCTTGAGATCATCCGCGAGGGCGACATCGTCTATCGCGCGGGCGAGGTCATCGCGGCGGGCGTCATCAAGGGCGGACGGCCCGAGGACGATGTGCGCGCCGATGTCGCTGCACTCGCACAGCTCGCGAGCCGCAACGTCTCAGCACACCTCGGCAAAGATCTGCCCGACGGCGAGATCTGGGTCTACTCGCCCGAGGTCGATGACGCCGTCGCACGCATAGCTAAAGGCCCGGGCGATATGGTCGTGCGCATCGTCGCAGCGGGCAATCTCGTGCGCGGCGAAGCCGTGCGCGCCGCCCTCGACTTGCATCCGAACAGCATCGTCTATCGGCAGGGAGAATTCATCCTCGCGCAATCGTACCGTCTGACGGGTACGGGCGGTGCGCAGGCATCACAGGAAGTCGTCATGGACTTCTTGAAGCGCGTGAATGCCGCTGCTTCGGCACACGGCATTCTGCCCGATCCGATCCGCGGCACGGTCGGCGTCATCGATGGTGAGCAGATGTATGGCATCATGCAGACACTCGAACCGCTTTACGGCATGATCCTCCTCTCCGCCTATGCGCGAGATGACACCGATGCACTCGGTCCTCTGCGGCTCAACATCAAGGTTGAGCGAGCAGCCGAATGATGGAGAACGGGACGCTCGCCGCCGTCGATCCCGGTCGCGAGAAGTGCGGGATTGCGGTTCTCGATGTACACGGCGTGGTGCTTTTCCAAAAAGTGATCGAGACGCTTAATCTTGCGCGTGAAATCAACGATAAACATTCTAGGTATGCGTTTACTGTTCTTGTGCTTGGAAACGGCACGACGAGCAAGGAAGCGAAGGAACGCATAGAAGAGGCCGTGCCTGGTTTGCGCGTGGTGCTTGTCGACGAGTACCGTACGACGGACATGGCGAAGCGGGCGTACTGGCAGGCACGTCCGCCGCGTGGCTGGCGGAGGCTTCTGCCCGCCTCGATGCTCGTGCCGCCCGAGCCTGTCGATGATTTTGTTGCCATCATCCTTGCACGGCGCTTTCTTGAAAAAGCGCCGTTAAGCGATGTTTGAGAGCAGGAAACCTGGTTTCCGCAAATGTTAAAGATGTGTTGACGAACCTTTGGGCAGCACAATCCTTCCACAATGAAAAGGAGAGTTCACATGGCAGAAAAAGAAGAAAACCTCGAGGTAGAAACGAAAGGCGCGAAGAAGACGGCGAAGGCAGCAAAGGCAGCAGAGGCAGTAGAGACTGCGGAAGCTGTCAAATCCGAAAAAGCCGCGAAGTTTGACGCGATGCTCAAGGAGCTTGACATTCAGGCGTTCCAGAAGCAGGAAGTCGGCGATGAGTACGGTACGGTGCTCTACCGCTCCTCGATGGAAATCAAGGGGCAGTTCCTGCCCGTCATCGTCATCCTTGACGCCTCCATCTATGGGATTGTGCGCGTCATCGTCGGCAGCAAGGTCGTCAACGAGAAGAACGAGAGCGACCTCGCAGCATACATCAACGAGATGAACAGCCGCTACAAGGTGTTCAAGTACTACACGGTGGAAGACGGCAGCCTCGTCCTCGATGCCTGCCTGCCCGCCTCCGACGAGGGATTCGAGCCGGACATCGTGCGCACGATTCTCGACGTCATCCTGCAGCACCTCGATGAGACCTTCGGCGATACGATGAAGACCATCTGGGCGGACAACTGAGAAACGAATCAAGAGGGGCTGCTCCGAAAAGCGAGATTTCGCTTCTTGGAGCAGCCCTCTTTGCTTGGGAAACGCATGAAAAAACTGCCGCAAGCCTTCTGGCTTGCGGCAGTTTTTTTCGTGCAAATCAGCCCGCGGTGACAGCTTCGTTCAGACCCTTCATCAAGGCGTCGATGTCGATGCCGTGCGCGAGTGCACCCTGCTCGATGTTCTCGAAGTGCGAGGCGGCGCAGCCGATGCAACCCATGCCGGCACTCATGAATACGGGAACGGTGGCGGGATATTTCTGGACAACCTCTCCGATGCCCATATCTTTCGTTATGGTCATACAAAAACCTCCTTTGTTACAGGGAAACTCCCAAGAAGCCGACAGAAGTCAGCCGGTTGATTGGTTCCATGTAAGGGCGAGTATACGGCAGAGCCGCATACGAAAAACACCTTACTACTGGCTAGATTATATCATGTTTCCTAGCCGATAGCTAGAGGATATTTCGATTCTTGAGAATAGTTGCTGTCATGTTGCGTGGAACGCGGCGCATCTATCGGATGCAAAAAGGAGCTGTCATACATGCTTGCGACAGCTCCTTTTCGTATTTTGCATTTCGTACGCTATGCCTGCCAGTAGTGGGCGTGCGACTGACGATAGGCAGCGGAATCCTTGCTCTTGATCTGTGCGTCCAACTGGCGCAGCTGCTGCTGAAGCGCCGCCTTCTCATCGGGTGAGGCTGCTTCGGCGAGCTGCGCCTGCATCTGCTGCTTCTTGGCCTTGAGCTTCTGAATCTCGTCGTCCACGTTCTTGTCGGAGGACATCGTCACCTCTTGGCCGTCCTCTGCGGCTTTCGCCGCAGGAGCCGCGCTCGCATTCGCATCTGCGTCCTCGGCAGGGGCAGGGGCGTCGGATGCCGGCGCGTTGGCTGCCTGGACTCCGTACGCCTGCGCGGCTCGCATCTGGTTGATGCCGAGCTGCAGTGAAGCGAGTTCCTTCTGCCTGTTTTGCATGGCCTCCGGATTCGTCAGCCGAAGCGCTTCTATGGGATGGTTTGTCGCATAGTCAAGCTCGCGCTCCATGCGCTGTGCTGCCGACTGCGCCTTTGCTGCGAACGCGCCGCTCTCTTTCGACTGCTGCAGCGATGCTCCTGCAGAAAGCAGATCGGCGAGGCGTGCATCTTCTCGGCTCTTCTTGTCGACCTTTTTGTCCTGGACGCTCGCCGTGCCGAAGCGGTCACGAGCGCTGCCGGACGCATCGCTTTCGTCCTCGCTCTTCTTGTCCGCCCGCATCGCTTCCGCCATTTGCTTCTGCAAATCGGCAAGCTGCTGCATCATCGTTTTCAGCAGGGCGTCCTTCGCCTCCGGGCGCATCTCGTCGTTGCCCTTGACTTCTTCGATGCGTGCCTGCAAGCGTGAAATGTTTTCCTCCAAGGGATTAGCTTTTTTCGAGCTGGCAGGATTTGCAGCAGGAGCGCCGTTGGACGACTGCACGAGATTTTCCGTTTTGTTCTGCATGGCTGCAGCAGTCATGCCGCCTGCAGCACGGCGATGCGGGACGGGCGACATCAAAAATCTGGATATCTGCATGATGACCCTCCTCATTAAAAAAAGATTAGACTTCTTCCCTTGATTTATTCGTTTATTTGGGAGGAAAACTTAAGTGGCTGCTGCCTTAGGGCGAATTTTCCTTGCATTTTTCCACAACTGCGCTATAATGAATATTGCAAAAGGGGAGTCCACGAATGGGCTGAGAGGGAGCTTTTCGCTCCGACCCGAAACCTGATTTGGATCATGCCAACGTAGGGAATAGAGGGCGATTTTGACCGCATACACCACTTTGGCGTGTGCGGTTTTCTTTTTGGGAGGGATGAAGATGGTGAAGGTCAATGGCGAGGATACTGCGGCGGACGGCAGGATGCTCTTGGACTATCTGCGAGAAGCCGGCTATGTGCCCGCACGCATCGCCGTCGAGAGAAACGGCGAGATCGTGCCGCGGGCGACGTATGAATCGGTGCGGCTTGCGGCAGGCGATGTCGTGGAGATCGTGAGCTTCGTCGGCGGCGGCTGAGGCGATGCGGCGCGGGCGCACAGCATTTCTGCGTGGGTGCGCTGTTGATGGAGGGAAGGCTTCTCCCAAAGGGAGGGCGAAGGGGGAAATCGTATGGAAAAGAAGCAAGGGGAAGACATGTTGAAGCTTGGCGGCAAAATGTTCCGCTCGCGCTTCATCCTCGGCTCGGGCAAGTATTCGCTCGAACTCATCCGCGCCGCCGTGGAAAATGCGGGCGCGGAGATGGTGACGCTCGCCGTGCGGCGCACGAATACGCGCGAAGGGCAGAGTATCCTCGATTACATTCCTGAGCATGTGACGCTCCTGCCGAACACGTCGGGCGCACGCACGGCAGAGGAGGCGGTGCGCATCGCACGCATGGCGCGCGAGCTTGGCTGCGGCGACTTCGTCAAGGTGGAAATCATGCGCGACGCGAAGTATCTTCTGCCGGACAACGAGGAGACGGTTCGCGCGACGAAATTGCTTGCCGCTGAGGGCTTTACCGTCCTGCCGTACATGTTTCCCGACCTCTATGCGGCGCGTGCCCTTGAGGCGGCGGGAGCGGCGGCAGTCATGCCGCTCGCCGCTCCCATCGGCTCGAATCAAGGGCTGCAGGCGAAAGCGTTCATCAAGATTCTCGTCGAGGAGATCGACGTGCCGATCATCGTCGATGCGGGCATCGGCAGGCCGTCGGAAGCGTGCGAGGCGATGGAACTCGGCGCTGCCGCCGTCATGGCGAATACGGCGATCGCGACGGCGGGCGACGTGGCGCGGATGGCGGGGGCGTTCAAGTCGGCGATCGAGGCAGGGCGCGCGGCGTATCTTGCGGGACTTGGGAGAGTCCTAGAGCGCGGCGCGGCCGCTTCCGATCCGCTGACGGGATTTCTGCACGAGGAAGAGGCGACGAGATGAGAGAAGATGCAAGCTACTTCATAGATTCGGCGCGCTTGAGCGGCACGGCGCTTGAAAGGAAGCATCGGCTGGAAAACGATCCGGCGAGCCGCACGGACGTCATGGCGTATGCGAGCGATATGGAGCGGATTGATTCCGATGTGCGCGAAAAGGTGCTTTCTGCGGCAGCGGAGTACGATCCTGCCGCTTACAGTGCCGCCGACGTCGAGCGTACTCTCGCGCACGAGCGGTGCAGCATCGAGGACTTCGCGGCGCTCCTTTCTCCTGCCGCCGCGCCCTTTTTGGAACGCATGGCGAGGCGTGCCCAGCGGGAGACGGGGCGTCACTTCGGCAACACGGTCTACGTCTTCACGCCGCTTTACATTGCGAATTACTGCGACAATTACTGTATTTACTGCGGCTTCAATCGCTACAACGACATCGTGCGCCGAAGGCTCACGGAAGCGGAGATCGCGCGGGAGATGGAGGTCATCGCGGCGTCGGGCATCGAGGAGATCTTGCTGTTGACGGGCGAAAGCCCCGCGATGAGCGACATCGCCTACATCGGCGAGGCGTGCCGTCTGGCGCGGCGGCATTTCCGCAATGTCGGACTCGAAATCTATCCCGTGAATACGGTGGACTATTGCTATCTGCACGAGTGCGGTGCGGACTATGTGACGGTGTTTCAGGAGACGTATGACGCCGTGCGCTACGAGGAGCTTCACCTCGCGGGCCGAAAGCGCGTCTTTCCCTATCGTTTCGAGGCGCAGGAACGCGCCATCCTCGGCGGCATGAGGGGCGTCGGCTTCTCAGCTCTTCTGGGACTCGCCGACTTTCGGCGCGACGCCTTGGCGACGGCGCTGCACGTCTACTTCCTGCAGCGCAAATATCCGCATGTCGAATACTCGCTCTCCTGTCCAAGGCTTCGCCCCATCGTCAACAATGCGGGAATCAACCCGCGCGACGTACACGAAAGGGAGCTTTGCCAAGTGCTATGCGCCTATCGCATCTTTCTGCCCTATGTCGGCATCACGGTTTCCTCGCGCGAATCGGCGAGCTTTCGCGACGGTATCGTGAAGATCGCGGCGACGAAGGTGTCGGCGGGCGTCTCGACGGGCATCGGCGACCACGAGGAGAAGTACGAGGGAAAGGAAGCGCGGGCGGCGGGTGACGAGCAGTTTGAAATCGCCGACGCTCGCTCGCTCGCTGAGATGTACGCAGGACTCTCGCGCGGCGGTCTGCAGCCCGTGCTGAACGATTACGTCTATGTATAGGGGAAGAATCATCGCATGCATCACGAATCGCCGTCTGGTCGAGGGCGATTTCCTCGCGCAGATCGAGTGCGTCGCCGCGATGGAGCTGGTGGACTGGATCATCGTGCGCGAAAAGGACTTGAACGTGGAGGAGTATCGGATGCTTTTCGCAAAGGTCGCACGCATCGCGCATAAGGGCGGCAAGAAGTGTCTCGCGCACGGTCGGATTGCGCTCGGCGTGATGTCAGAACTCGGCGCGGACGGCATCCATCTGCCGCTCGATGCCTTGCGCGAATGGCGAGCGGCGAGCGGGCGGCGGTCAGCGCCGCAAGCGGGCGCTGTGCAGCTCGTTGGCGCATCGGCGCACTCCGCCTCCGAGCTTGCCGAAGCCGCCGCCCTTGGCGCAGACTACGCGACGCTCAGTCCCATCTTCGCCACGGCGTGCAAGCCGGGTGTTGCCCCTCTCGGCACGGCCGCCCTCGCCGCCGCCTGCAAGGCGTCGCCGCTCCCCGTATTCGCGCTCGGCGGCATCGGCATGGACAAGCTCGACGCTTGCATCGAAGCCGGCGTGGCGGGCTGCTGCATGATGTCGGAGCTGATGCGGTGCATTTATTCGATCCGCGCTGTACCTTTAGGGCTTGAGTTCTTGAAGGTTCATGGTACAATAAAATAGAAGGGCGGGAAAGGACGATGTCCTTTCCCGCCATATCCTTTTGTGCTGCTTTCAAGGAGGTGAAAGCGGCGCCTTGCCTGTGCGATGCGTCGCGAAGTGTATGGGAATCTTATTTATCGGAGGAATTGTTGGCGCCGTTGTGCTGGTCGTCGTGCTCTTGGCGATTTTAGCAGGCGGCTATGTGAAGGCTTCGCCGTCGACGGCACTCATTATTTCCGGCATCAAGAAGCGCCCGCGTATCCTCATCGGGCGGGGCGGAGCGCGCATCCCTTTCTTTGAGCGCATGGACAAGCTTTTCCTCGGGCAGATTTCTGTGGACATCAAGACGGAGACACCCGTGCCGACGAACGATTACATCAATGTGAATGTCGATGCTGTCGCCAAGGTCATGGTCGGGCGCGACGAGGAGAGCGTGCAGCTTGCAGCGCGGAACTTCCTGAACTTCACGGGAGAACAGATCGCGAAGGATCTGCAGGATTCCCTTGAGGGCAACATGCGCGAGATCATCGGTACGTTAACGCTGGAAGCCATCAATACGGATCGTGACAGCTTCTCTGATCAAGTGGTCAACAAGGCGGCGCAGGATATGAAGAAGCTCGGCATCGAGATCATTTCCTGCAACATACAGAATGTCACGGACAACAATGGTCTCATCGTCGACCTCGGTGCGGACAACACGGCGCGAATCAAGAAACGCGCGGCCATCTCGCGCGCCGAGGCGGAGCGCGATGTCGCTGTGGCCAAGGCGCAGGCGCAGAAGGAAGCGAACGATGCGCAGGTCGAGGCGGATCTTGAGATTGCCCAGAGGCAGACCGATCTTGCCATCCGGCAGGCGGAGCTTAAGCGGGCGTCCGATATCAAGCGTGCGGAGGCGGATGCAGCCTACGAAATTCAGGCGCAGGAGCAGCAGAAATCCGTTCAGGCCGCTACGGTCAACGCGCAGATCGCGAAGGCGGAGCGTGAGCAGGAGCTGAAGAAGCAGCAGGTGTCCGTGCGTGAGCAGGAGCTTGCGGCGCAGATTCAGAAGCAGGCGGACGCAGAAAAGTATGCCGTCGAGCAGAAGGCGGCTGCCGATCTTGCCAAGCGTCAGCGTGAAGCGGAAGCCGCGCTCTATGAAACGCAGCGCAAGGCGGAGGCGAAGAAGGCTGAGGCGGAGGCCTCGCGCTATGCGGCAGAGCAGGAAGCGGCAGGAATCAAGGCGCAGGGCGAGGCTGAAGCTGCCGCAATTCAGGCGAAAGGCGAGGCGGAAGCCGCTGCGATGGATCGCAAGGCAGAAGCGCTGAAGAAATACGGCAAGGCGGCTATGGCGCAGATGATCGTTGAGATTCTGCCGCAGATCGCTTCGGAAGTGGCAAAGCCGCTTGAGCGCATCGGCAATGTATCCATCATCGGCGGCAGCAGTGCCTCTGCGGTCGAGCCGATGGCAGACAACGTGCCGCTCGTCATGGCGAAGACATTTCAGACAGTCAAGGCGGCGACGGGCATCGACCTCGCGGACATCGTGCGCGGCGAGAGCTACGAGGCGAAGGTCACGAAGAATGTTAACGTCACAGGGGCGGATGCTGATGCTATAAAGGCGGCTGCCGTCAAGGCTGCAACGATAGCCAATGCGATTCGCGACTGAGGAGGAAAGAGATGACAAAATTTCTGCGGCGGTTTCTGCCGCTCTTCGTGCTGTTCTTTGCGCTGCTTATGGCGGCAGGTACGGGAGATCTTGATGCACGCATTTCGCAGGAGGTCGAGCAGGGGGCGAAGGTGCGCATTCTGAACTACCACATGGTCAACGACATGAATCATTCACTCGCCGTCGCACCGAAGGACTTTGATCGCCAGATGGCGTGGCTCAAGAAGAACGGCTTCCAGTCGATCACGCCTGAAGAGCTTTACGGCGCATTGACGGGAGCAGGCGATTTGCCTGAAAAGCCCGTGATGATTACATTTGACGACGGCTATGTCGACAACTATGAGAAGGCGTACCCGATTCTCAAGAAGTACGGCTTCAAGGCGACGATTCTCGTCGTCACGGAGATGGTGGGAAAGAAGAAGGGCTATCTGACGTGGGAGCAGCTGCGCGAGATGGAACAGAACGGCTTTTCCATCGAGGGGCACACGATGACACACCGCGCCTTGACGAGCCTCACGGATGATGAAGTCAAGGAGGAGCTTTCCGCTTCGAAGCGCATGATCGAGGAGAAGCTTGGCAAGACGGTCACATGTTTCGCCTACCCGGGGGGCGCGTACAACCTGCACATCGCGAATCTCGTGAAGGAAGCGGGCTACAAGATGGCGTTCACCGTGCGCTACGGCAACGCGGATCGCGCGAGCAATCTCTATGCGATCGACCGCGTGCCGATCTTCCATACGGAAAATACGGAAGGATCGTTTCAGAAGCGTCTACGCTACTTGCCGATTTTCGAGAATTTCGGCTGGCAGAAGCGGTAGGGAAAAGCGCGGCTTCTTCTTGCCTAAAAAAGAAAATATGTTTGTGGGAAAGCAGTCCCTTGTCTTTGGTAAAGGGGGTGCTTTCTCTTTATTTTTGCGGCAAATGGGCGCATGATGAAAAAAATGAAAGAGAGAGGCAGGAAAAAGAGGGGAAAGAAAGAATTAAAACTAGACAATGAAGTGGCGAAAAGTGGGGAAATGTGGTTTAATATAGAGAGCACTGGTGAAGGAGGTGGCAAGCGAGATGTTGATGGGCGAATACACGCATACGATCGACGCGAAGGGGCGCGTGATCCTGCCTGTGGATTTTCGCCCGGAGCTCGGCAGCTCGTTTGTCATCACGAAGGGGCTTGACAACTGCCTCTTTCTCTACGGCGAGGAGGAATGGGAGCGGCTGTCGGCAAAGCTCAAGGCGCTGCCGATGTCGAAGCCCGAGGCTCGCGCCTTTGCCCGCTTCTTCTTTGCGGGCGCACGCAAGCTGGAATTGGACAGGCAAGGACGCTTCCTCGTGCCTGCGAACCTGCGCGCCTATGCGAGTCTCAAGAAGGACGTCGTCCTGAACGGCGTCATGACGCGCGCCGAAATCTGGAGCCGCACGGCTTGGGATGCTTATAACGCCGAGGTGAATCCGATGGTCACGAAGATCGCGGAGACGCTGACGGATCTCGGGATTTGAGGTGAGTGCATGGAGTTTCGCCATACGAGCGTGATGCCGGAGGAGACTCTGGCGGCTCTCGCCGTGAAGCCTGCGGGCACTTACGTCGACTGTACGCTGGGCGGCGCGGGTCACGCGCGGCGCATCGCTGACAGGCTCTCTCCCGCAGGACGGCTCATCGGACTCGACCAGGATGAGGCGGCAATCCGCGCGGCGAAGAAGCGGCTTGCCAACGTCTCGTGCCGCGTCGACGTCGTGCGCTCGAATTTCCGTGCGCTCGACTCGGTTCTGCAAAGTCTCGGCGTCACCTCTGTCGACGGCGTGCTCTTCGACCTCGGCGTGTCGTCGCATCAGATCGATACGGCAGAGCGCGGCTTTTCCTACATGCAGGACGCACCGCTCGACATGCGCATGGACACGTCGCGTCTCCTGTCGGCGCACGAGGTTGTCAACGAATATGACGAGGCGGAGCTTTGGCGCATCTTCCGCGACTACGGCGAGGAGCGCTGGGCGAAGCGCATTGCCGCATTCATCGCAGCAGCGCGGCAGGAAAAGCCCATCGAGACGACGGGCGAACTCGTTGACATCGTCTGCCGCGCCGTGCCCAAGGGCGTGCGCCGCGCGGCGGGCGGCCATCCGGCGAAGCGCATCTTCCAGGCGATCCGCATCGAGGTGAACGACGAACTCGGCATCCTGCAGGCAAGCGTTGAGAATGCGGTGCACGCGCTCGCGCCCGGTGGCAGGATCGCCGTCCTCACGTTTCACTCGCTTGAAGACCGCATCGTCAAGCAGGCATTCAAGGAACTCGCACGCGGCTGTATCTGCCCGCCCGAGCTTCCCGTCTGCGTTTGCGGTCACGAGCCTAAGGTCAGGCTCTTGGGCAAGGCGCAGAAGCCGAGCGCCGCAGAGTCTGCAGAGAATCCGCGCGCCAAGAGCGCGAAATTGCGCGTGGCTGAGAAATTATAGGAAGCCGCTCTTCGGTAGAGGGCGTATGAGGAAGCAGGCGGAGGCCGCAGGAAGCGGCAGCACCGCTATCAAGGAGGGATCGACAGATGCTCGCAAGACAAAGGGAGTATGAGTATTATGAGGAGGAGCTGCAGCCGCAGCGGATCGAGAAGCCCGCGCCGCCTCCTAAGCGGCGGCCGACGCTCAACACGCATCTGCGCTCCCGCTGCTTCTTGCTGCTCGCGCTGGTCTCTATCATGGCGATGGCGGTGACGATCCGAAGCGGCATCACGGCGAGCCGCGGCTACGATCTCGTGAAGATCCAACAGCAGGCGGAAACGCTCGAAAAGGAAAATGAGCATCTGAAGATCGAGATCGCACAGATGAAATCGCCCGAGCGCGTGCGCCGCATCGCGACGGAAAAGCTCGGCATGAGCACGCCGAAGACGGTCTACTTTGCGACAGGTGCGAAGGAATAGGTCCGATAAATTTCATGGAGGGATGGCAATGAAGACGCTTGCCGAGTTGGCGGCGCTCGTCGAGGGCGCTGAAATCAAGGGAGATGCAGCTGCGAAGATCGCGGACATCGTGCACGATTCGCGCGAGGTGACGGAGGGGACGCTCTTCGTCGCCATCGAGGGGCTGCATGTCGACGGTCATTCCTTCATCGCGCAGGCGGTCGAGAAGGGCGCGTGCGCGATTCTGACGGAGCGCGGGATTGAGATTCCCGAGGGTGCGGCGGCGGTTCTTCGCGTGCCGAATCTTGCGGCGGCGCTTGAGGTCATCGTGCCGTTTTTCCATGACTACCCGTCGCGAAAGATGCGCATCATCGGCATCACGGGCACGAACGGCAAGACGACGACGAGTTACATGACGCGTGCCATCCTGCGCGAGGCGGGGTACAAGGTCGGAATCATTGGCACGATTCAGATCCTCGTTGAGGATGAGGCTCTGCCGATTCACAATACGACGCCCGACGTCGTCGTCCTGGAGCGAACGCTCGCCTATATGGCGCGGCGTGGCATGGATTTCGTCGTCATGGAGGTTTCTTCGCATGCGCTCGATCAGAACCGTGTGGCGGGCATCGAATTCGATACGGCGGTATTCACGAACCTCACGCAGGATCATCTCGACTATCATAAGACGCTCGAAAACTACAAGCGCGCGAAAGCGCGCCTTTTCGACCTTGTGAGCCGCAAGGGTGCGAAGGAGGGTAAGACGGCTGTCGTCAATATCGACGATGCGGCGGGCGAAACAATGCTCGCCCATGCGAAGTGTGCGCATCTCACGTATGCCGTGAAGAAGGAAGCCGCCCTTCGCGCCGAGAACATCCGCGTCCATGCGCGGGGCATGGAACTGACGCTTGCAGGCGCTTTCGGCAGGATGGATCTTTCGCTCGGCGTCACGGGAATCTTCAACGTCTACAACGTCATGAGCGCCGTCGGCGCGGCGCTCGCGGAAAGGATCGCGCCCGAGGCGATCAAGAGGGCGCTCGAAGCTTTCAAGAGCGTGCCCGGGCGCTTTGAGCTCGTCGATGCGGGGCAGGCGTTCTCCATCATCGTCGACTATGCGCATACGCCCGACGGCTTGGAGAACATCCTGAATACGGCGCGGGAGATTGCGGCGGGACGCATCCTCACGGTGTTCGGCTGCGGCGGCGACCGCGACCGCACGAAGCGGCCGATCATGGGGCGCATCGCGGCGGCTCTTTCTGACGTCGTACTCGTGACCTCGGACAATCCGCGCACGGAAGATCCCGCGCGCATCCTCGATGAGGTCGAGGTCGGCGTGCTTGAGAAGATCGGCGACAAGCGCCATGAAAAGATCGCCGACCGCCGCACGGCGATCGTGCGTGCCGTGGCGCTCGCCGAAAAGGACGACATCGTCATCATCGCGGGCAAGGGGCACGAGAATTACCAGATCTTGAAGGACAAGACGATCCACTTCGACGACAAGGAAGTCGCCCGCGAGGCCGTCGCCGCGCGGGAGAAAAGCTATGCGATGCGCTTTTCGCTCGCCGATGTCGAGCGCGCGGCGGAGGCTGAAGCCGTGCGCACGGCGGCGGACATCGCATTTTCCGACATCGTGACGGATACGCGAAAGATTGCGGCGGGATCGCTCTTCGTCGCGCTTCGGGGCGAGCGCTTTGACGGCGCGGACTTCGCGGTGCAGGCGGTCGAAAAGGGCGCGGCGGGCGTGCTCGTAGCGGCTGATACGCCCGAGGCGAAGCTGCCGAAGACGGGCGTCGTGCTCAAGGCGAAGGACACCCTGCTCGCCTATCAGCAGATCGCCGCCGCGTGGCGCAGGAAGTTTTCCATCCCCGTCGTCGCCATCACAGGATCGAACGGCAAGACGACGACCAAAGACTTGACGGCCGCTGTGCTCGGCGCACGCCTTCTTGTGCAGAAGACGGCGGCGAACTATAACAACGAGATCGGCCTGCCGCTGACGCTCCTTGGCCTTCGCACCGCGCACGAGGCGGCTGTCGTCGAGATCGGCATGAGAGGACTCGGGCAGATCGCCGCGCTCGCGCCGCTCGCCGCGCCGACCGTCGCCATCGTGACGAACGTCGGCGAGGTGCACATGGAGCTTCTCGGCTCGATCGAGAACATCGCGAGGGCGAAGGCGGAGCTTGTCGAGGCTGTGGAGCCGGGCGGCACGGTCATACTGAACGCCGACGATGCGCGCGTCCTAGCGATGCGCGAGAAGGCGAAGGCGGGCGTGCGCGTCGTGACCTTCGGGCTTTCGCGCGATGCCGATGTGCGTGCCGTCGCCGTCGGCAAGGCCGAGGGCGGCATGAGATTCATGCTGGAATGGAAAAACGAGCGCGGGCGACTGGAACGGCACGAGCTCTTCCTGCCGATGCCAGGGAGACACAATGTGTCGAATGCGCTCGCCGCCATCGCTGCGGCCCGCGTGCTCGGCCTTTCTCTCACGGATGTCCGGCGCGGACTCGCCGTGCCGCCTGCGCAGAAGATGCGCTTTGCCGTCGAGAAGTGCGGCGCATACACCTTCGTCAACGACGCTTACAATGCGAGTCCCGCATCGACACGCGCGTCCTTGAAGACGCTCGCTGAGATGTTCGCGGGCAGGAAGATCGCCGTTCTCGGCGACATGCTCGAACTCGGCAGCGCGTCGAAGAGCGGCCACGCGAGCGTGGGCGAGGAGGCGGCGCATCTGGGCTTTGCCGCCGTCCTCTCGCGCGGCGAGGAGAGCCGCTTCATCGTGGAGGCCGCAGAGGCGGGCGGCGTGCCGCTCGTCGAGCGCATGGCGTCGCACGAGGCGGCGGCGGCAAGGCTCAAAGAGATCCTGCAGCCGGGCGACGCCGTGCTCTTCAAAGGCTCGCGCGGCATGAAGATGGATGGGATCATCCCCCTGTTGAAGAAGGCGCTGGAGGCAGGCAAATGATGGATGTGAATACGACGGCGCTTTCTCTTGCAGGAGCGGCGGCGCTCGCCGCCGTCCTCGTGCTCGCGGCCGGCCCCTTCGTGATTCCCGAGCTGCACAAGCTGAAGTTCGGGCAGAGCATACGCGAGGAAGGGCCGAAGAGCCATCAGGCGAAGAGCGGCACGCCGACGATGGGCGGCATCGTGATCATCGCCGCCATCACGCTCGCGACGCTTGCCG
Source organism: Selenomonas sputigena (assembly GCF_026015965.1). NCBI lineage: Bacteria > Bacillati > Bacillota > Negativicutes > Selenomonadales > Selenomonadaceae > Selenomonas > Selenomonas sputigena. The sequence continues at coordinate 140,003 of NZ_CP110383.1, forward strand.
CCGTGCCCTTGACGGCGGGCGTATGGCTCGCGCTCTTCGTGATGCTCGGGCACTTCGCGCTCGGCTTCCTCGATGACTACATCAAGGTCGTGAAGAAGCGCAACCTTGGCCTCAAGGCGCGGCAGAAGCTCTTGGGGCAGATCGTCATCGCCGTCGTCGTCATTTTTTTCGCACAGCATGAACTCGGCATTGCGACGACGGTCTGGCTGCCGCTCGTGCACGCGGAGCTTGACATCGGGCTCTTCTACTACCCGCTCGTGCTCTTCGTGCTCGTCGGCACGAGCAACGCCGTGAATCTCACGGACGGTCTCGACGGCCTCGCGGCGGGCACGGTCACGGTCGCCGCGCTCGCCTACATGGCGGTCGCGCTCGCTTTTGGCGCGACGGGGCTTGCCGTGTTCGCGGCGGCGATTGCGGGCGCTTCGTGCGCCTTTTTGCGCTTCAATCATCATCCGGCTCGCGTCTTCATGGGCGATACGGGATCCTTGGCGCTCGGCGGCGCGATCGCCGCGCTCGGCATTCTCACACATACGGAAATTTTGCTCGCCGTCATCGGCATCGTCTTTGTCGCCGAGGCGCTTTCCGTTATCATCCAGGTCATCTCCTTCAAGACGACGGGAAAGCGCGTCTTCCTCATGAGTCCGATTCATCACCACTTCGAGCTAAAGGGGTGGCAGGAGACGCGCGTCGTCCATACGTTCTGGCTCGTCGGTGCCGTCTTTGCGGCGCTCGGCGCATGGCTCGCATATTGACGCAGGCAGACGTTTGACATCTTGGGACGCCTCCCTCGGCTGCGGGGAAGAGATAAAGCGAGGAGGAAGCATATTGCATCTCGATACGGATTTCAAAGGAAAGAAGGTTCTCGTCGTCGGCGCCGGGATCAGCGGCTTTGCGGCGGCGAAGGTTCTCAGGAGGCTCGGCGCGAAGGTCATGCTTTCCGATGCGAAGGACGAGGCGGCGATCAAAGAAGATGTCTCTGAGCTTCGCGAACTCGGCATCGGGCTGATTTTCGGCGCACAGGAAGCCGCGCTCCTGGACAGCTGCGATCTTCTCGTGCTCTCGCCCGCCGTTCCCGTCGCCATCCCGCTCGCCGAGGAGGCGAAGCGGCGCGGCATCCGCATCACGAGCGAAGTGGAGTTGGCGGCGACGCTTGCCAAGTCGCCGATCTTCGCCGTGACGGGGACGAACGGCAAGACGACGACGACGACGCTCCTGGGGCTGCTGCTCGCCGAGAAGTTCGGCAAGGAGAAGACGCGCGTCGGCGGCAACATCGGCTATCCGCTGTCGGAGGCGGTGCTGGAGGCGGGCGAGGGCGGCGCGGTTGCCGCCGAGATTTCGAGCTACCAGATGGAGGCGACGGAGCACTTCCGTCCGAAGGTAGCCGCCGTCCTCAACGTGACGCCCGACCACATCAAGCGGCACGGCTCGATGGAAGTCTATCAGGCGATGAAGGAGCGGCTTTTCCGCGAGATGGCAACAGGCGATTGGCTCGTCCTGAACTACGACGACGAGAGGACGCGCTCGATGCAGGCGCGTGCCGCGTGCCCCGTATTTTTCTTCAGCCGCAGGGAGGCGCTCGAAGAGGGCGCTTTGCTCTTAGGCGACAAGCTCGTCCTGCGCCAGGGCGGCGAGGAGATCGTGCTCGTGACGACGGCGGAGCTTGGCATCAAGGGGGCGCACAACGTTGAGAATGCGCTCGCGGCGGCGGCGATGGCGCACCTCGCGGGCGTTGAGGCTGAGGCGATCCGCCGCGTGCTGCGCTCCTTCAAGGGCGTTGAGCACCGCATCGAGCATTTTCTCGATCTCGCGGGCGTCGCCTGGTACAACGATTCCAAGGCGACGAATACGGACTCGGCGATCAAGGCGCTCGAATCCTTCTCGGACGGCATCGTGCTGATTGCGGGCGGCGACGACAAGATGACGGATCTGACGGACTTCATGCATCTCGTCTCGGAGCGCTGCACGGAACTGATCCTCGTCGGCGACGCCGCTGTTCGCTTCGCCGAAGCGGCGCGCGCAGCGGGTTTTCCCGCCGCGCACATCCACGACGCCGCGTACTCGATGAAGACGGCGGTCTACATCGCGCGTCGTCTGGCGAAGCCGCCTGCCGTCGTGCTCTTGTCGCCCGCGTGCGCGAGCTTCGACATGTTCGACGGCTTCGAGGAGCGCGGCGAGGTGTTCAAGCGCTTGGCACGCGAGCTGGCATAGGAGTTTGCAGAAAAACGCAGAAATGGCAGGCAAAGGGGAACAGGCATGAAGATCATCGTTTCGGGCGGCGGCACGGGTGGCCACATATATCCGGCGCTGACGCTTGTGAGCGCTCTCGCCAAGAAGGAGCGCACGGCGGAATTTCTCTACGTCGGCACGCAGAAAGGCCTGGAAGCCGACATCATACCGAAGGAAGGCATCCCCTTTGAAACCGTCGATATCGAGGGGCTCAAGCGCAGTTTCTCGCCCGCGAACATCGTGCGGCTCGGACGCGCCATGCACGGCGTTGCAGAGGCGGCGGCCATCGTGCGCCGCTTCCGCCCCGACGTCGTGATCGGCACGGGCGGCTACGTCTGCGGGCCGATCCTCATGGCGGCGAGCCTCGCGCATGTGCCGACGCTCATTCAGGAGCAGAACGTCGTGCCCGGCGTGACGAACAAGATCTTGTCGAAGTTCGTGACGAAGATCGCCGTCGGCACGGAAGAGGCTCTGTGCCGCTTCCCGCGCAAAAAGGCGGTCTTTACGGGAAATCCCATCCGCCGCGAGGTCATGACGGCGAGCCGCGAGAAGGCGCTCGAAACGTTCGGCTTCGATGCGGCAAAGCGCACGGTACTCGTCTCGGGCGGCAGCCGCGGCGCGAGGAGCATCGACCGCGCGATGGTCGGCGTCCTGCAGGCGGCGCAGAAGTATCCCAAGGTGCAGTTCCTTCTCGTCACGGGAAGGGGCGAGTATGAGGACGTCATGCGCCGACTGGAGGAGGCGGGCGTGGATATTGCCGCCGCGCCGCACATCAAGGTCGAGCCTTACCTCTACAATATGCCCGAGGCGATGGCGATGGCGGATCTCGCCGTCTTCCGCGCAGGTGCGACGGGACTTGCCGAGCTCACGGCACGCGGCGTGCCCGCGATCTTGGTGCCGTATCCGTACGCGGCGGAGAACCATCAGGAGTACAATGCACGCGCCTTGGAGCGAGCGGGCGCGGCGCGCGTGATCTTGGATCGCGATCTCACGGACAAGACGCTTTCGGCGCTGCTCGGCGAGCTTTTGTCAGAAGAAGGAAAGCTCCGCCGCATGGCAGAGAAGAGCCGTGCGCTCGGCCGCCCCGAGGCGGCCGATGAGATTGCCGATCTCGTGCTGGAGATTGCGAAGGATTAGGAGGAGAGAGAGTTGCTGAAGGACATCCATAAGATACATTTTGTCGGTATCGGCGGTGCGGGCATGAGTGCGCTCGCGCACATTCTGCTGGAAAAGGGCTATGAGGTGACAGGCTCCGACCTCGGCTCTTCCGCGCTGATCGAGCAGCTCAAGGGTCTCGGCGCGCACATCCATCACGGGCATCGCGCAGAGAACGTGCACGGGGCAGAAGCCATCGTCGTCTCGACGGCGATTCCTGAGACGAATCCCGAGATTGTCGAGGCAGCGCGGCTCGGCCTGCGTCGCTTCCATCGCTCGGACATCAATGCCGCGCTCCTCAATGCGGCGAAAGGCATCGCCGTGGCGGGAGCGCACGGCAAGACGACGACGACCTCGATGCTCGGCGTCGCGCTCGACCATGCGGGCATCTCGCCGACGATCATCATCGGCGGAGAGGTCGATGTCCTCGGCGGCAACGCGAAGCTCGGCAAGGGCGAGTATCTCGTTTCCGAAGCTGATGAGAGTGACGGCTCGTTCCTGAAGCTCCGGCCGCACATCGCCGTCGTCACGAACATCGAGGACGATCATCTCGATCACTACGGCACGCTCGCGAACATTCGCAAGGCATTTCGCGAATTTCTGGAAAACATCAAGCCCGGCGGCCACGCCGTCCTGTGCTTTGACAACGAGAACGTGCGAGACATCGCTCAGACGCTCGGCCGCAAGGTCATCTCCTACGCCATCGACCATGAGGCGGACTACCGCGCGGGCAAGATCGAGATGCACGGCGCGGGCGTTGATTTCTCCGTGCTGCACAAAGGAAAGGATCTCGGCCGCGTGCGCCTCAATCTGCCCGGCAGGCACAACGTGCTCGACGCACTCGCGACCGTCGTCACGGGCCTGTCCATCGGCTTGACGGTCGAGCAGATGGCGGCGGGACTGGCGCTCTTTCACGGCGCGAAACGGCGCTTCCAGACGAAGGGGCGCGTGCAGGACGTATGGGTCGTCGACGATTACGCGCATCATCCGACGGAGATCGCGACGACGCTCCTCGCGGCGCGTCAGACGAAGCCGCGCCGCATCATCTGCGCCTTTCAGCCGCATCGCTACTCGCGCACGAAGCTTCTTGCCGCTGAGTTCGGCGGCGCTTTTCGCGAGGCGGACGTGCTCATACTGACGGATATTTATTCGGCGGGAGAAGCGCCGATCGAGGGCGTGTCGGGGCGCACGATCCTCGACGCCGTGCGGCAGACGACGGGACAGGACGTGGTCTATATTCCGCATCGGGAAGATATTGCCGCGCACCTCGCCGCCATCGCACAGTCCGGCGACATCATCCTCACGATGGGGGCGGGCGATATATGGAAAACGGGCGAGGAACTGGTCGCTCTTTTGGAGGGGAAATAATTTCATGAAGCAGGGAAAGATCGTCGTCGTCATGGGCGGGCCGTCGAGCGAGGCGGAAGTCTCGCGCCGCACGGGAGCCGCCATCGTCAGCGCCTTGGAGTCGAAGGGCTATGCAGTCGAGGGCATGGAACTCGATCCGCCGCACTTTGCCGAGGCGATAAGAAAGAGCGATTGCGCCATCGTCTTCAACGCGCTGCATGGCAGGTACGGCGAGGACGGCGTGCTGCAGGGCACGCTCGACATGCTCGGCATCCCCTATACGGGTTCGGGCGTCCTCGCCGCCGCCGTCACGATGGACAAGGTCATGTCAAAGCGCGTGTTCCTCGGCGCCGGCATCTCGACGCCGCGCTCCGAGACGTTTCATCGCTTTGAGTTTGACAGAGAGCTTCCCTCACGCATCCGAAAGGCTTTCTCCCTGCCCGTCGTCATCAAGGCGTCGTCGCAGGGATCGAGCATCGGCGTTGCCATCGTCGAAAAGGAGGAGGAGCTTGAGGCGGCGCTCAAGAACGCCTTCCGCTACGACGAGGAAGTGCTCGTCGAGGAGTTCATTCGCGGCAAGGAGCTGACCGTCGCCGTCTGGGGTGACGCGAGAGAAGCGCAGGCCTTTCCCGTCATTGAAATCACGACCGTTTCGGGACGCTACGACTACGCGAGCAAGTACACGAAGGGCGCTTCGACGCACATCATTCCCGCACGCATCCCTTTAGATGTGACGGAGCGCGTGCAGCAGCTCGCCGTCGACGCTTTCCGCGCCTGCGGCTGCCGCGGCGTGGCGCGTGCCGACATGATGCTCGGCGAGGATATGACGCCCTATGTGATCGAGATCAACTCGATGCCCGGCATGACAGAGACCTCGCTCGTGCCCGATGCGGGACGCGCCATGGGCGTCGAGTTCCCCGAACTCTGCGAAAGGATTTTGGAAATGGCAGGGTACGAGAAGTAAGAAATGAGCGAAGGTACGGGATACGGAAAGGAGGCGGGACGATGGCAGAGGAAAGGCAGGAGAATCTCGGCTTTACCGAGCCCGGCGCATTGCCGGGCGAGACGCATATCGTGCGCCGCCGCAGCCCGCGCCGCGTCCTCAAGGGATTCCTGTTCCTCGTCGTCTCGGGCGCTCTCCTCGCCGTCGCCGTCTACTCGCCGCTCTTTTCCGTGCGCGATGTGCGCATCATCGGCAACCACTACATGCCAGCCGATGACATCCGCCGCGTCGCTGGCGTCTATCCGGGCGTGCCGCTCTTCCAGGTGAAGACGGCAGAGATGGCGCAGCTCCTGATGAAGGATCTGCGCGTCGAGCAGGCGAGCGTGCGGCGCTCCTTGCCCTCGACGCTTGAGATTCAGATCGTCGAGCGCCGCCCCGTCGCCACCGTCGACTGCGATTTCGGCTACGTCGATCTCGACCGCGAAGGCACGGTCATCGACGCCTACAAGACGCTGAAGAAGATGGCGATTCCCATGGTCACGGGCATCAAGCTCAAGGACATCTACATCGGCGACAAAACGACGGATGAAAATCTCAAGGCGGCGCTCGTCTATCTCAATGCCCTGAAGCCTGAGACGAATGCGCAGATCTCCGAGGTGTCGCTGAAGAAGCCGGACGACGTCATGGCGTACACGACGGGCGGCGTGCAGATCCGCCTCGGTGCGCTCGACCGCTTGGAAGAAAAGGCGCATCTGACGGACAGTTTCATCGTCGATCAGGAGGTCAAGCAGCGTCCCGTCGAGTACGTCGATTTCAAGTACACGGCGCCGTTCATCAAGCTCAAGCAGTGATTCCTTTACATTCTCGAAACGCGGCAGTATAATAGCCTTGAAGACGTGTGGAATGGTACTTCGATGGAAGCCTTTTGCTGTCTGAATAGAAAGGGTGGCTGTCATGGCGACAAAGAGTTTCTTGAAGAGCGTGAATATCAAAGAGGACAGGCAGATTCGGATATTTGCGAATGCCTTGGAAAAGGCGGAGCAATATCGTGCCAAGAATCTGGGGCAGCCTGTATATGAGGTTCCGCCGGAGAAGATGCACGTCTTGTTGTCGAAGTATCGAAATGCGTAGGGCTTCATAATGCTCGGTACACCGATTGTCAATTTGCTGGATTTGATCGAGGGCGGCGAAGAAGAGGCGCTCAACAACATCCTCGTGGAGTTTTCATGTCCCTGCAATAAAGATGTGGAGAACTTTCTCAAGGAAAAGGCGGTTGCTTTTTCAAAGCAGAGAATAGCCGCCACATATCTTGTCTTTAAGCAATATAAAGGCGAAGATGTTGTGGTCGGCTATTTTTCTATCGCACAGAAGTATTTTCATATTGACTTGAAACGAGGGGCATTGAGCAAGACTTTGCGAAAAAGGATCAACAAGTTTGCCGTATGGGAAGAGTCGCTGCATAGATATATCGTTTCCGCCATCTTGATCGGACAGCTAGGGAAGAATTATGCGCATGGTTACGATAGACTGATTCGCGGCGATGAGCTTCTGGCGATCGCCTGTGACAAGGCGGCGCAGATTCAGCGTATATCCAGCGGAAAGGTCGTGTATTTGGAGTGTGAGGAAAAGCCTGCCCTCGTAGAATTTTATGAACGCAATGGGTTTCATGCTTTTGGCAGACGTATGCTCGACAGGGATGAGTCAGATGTTTTGGAAGGCGGCTGCCTGGTGCAGTTGTTTAGATATTTATGATTTTCCGCATAGTAGAGCGGCGGGGATATTCTATTGGCAGATAGGATCTTTTGCGTTATAATTCCTTTATTATCTCATTTCAGCAACAGTTCGGGAGGCATTTTATGATCAATTTCAAGCAGGGGCGGTGGTCCATCGCCTTTGTCTGCATGGTGCTGGGCTTCATGCTCGCCGTGCAGTTCCGTGCGACGGAGGACATGCGTCAGTCCGTATCGCAGCAGCGTGTGGAGGAACTTGCCACGCGTCTTCTGGAGACGGAGAAGGAGCGTGACCGTCTGCAGGAAGAACTGAAGGATACGAAAGACGCAGCGTCAGAGGGGCCAAGCAACGACTACCAGCGCATGAAGGGCGGCTTCACGGCGCTCGCGGGACCGGGCGTCATCGTCACGCTCGACGACAGCAAGGCGACGTCGAAGGCGGGCGAGAATCCGAACCTCTACCTCATTCATGACGACGATCTCCTGCGCGTCATCAACGAACTGCGTGCCGCAGGGGCAGAGGCCGTGTCCATCAATGGGCAGAGGCTCACGGGCACGTCGGAGATCCGCTGCGCGGGGCCGACGCTCTCCGTCAACAATGTGCGTTCGGCACCGCCCTACAAGATTCATGCCATCGGCGACCCCGACAGTTTGGAGAAGTCGATCAAGATGCGTGGCGGCGTCGAGGACACTCTGAAGGTCTGGGGCATACAGATCGACGTCAAGAAGGAAGAGCATGTCGAGGTGCCCGCCTACAAGGGCGCGGCGTCGTTCAAGTACGCGAAAGCCATCGAAACGCTTTCGGATGAAAAGGAGGGAGCAAGATGATCCTGCCCGTTCTCGGACTTCTCGTCGGCGTCGCCGTCGGCATGCTCTCGCCGATCACTGTGCCGCTCGCCTACGCGAAGCTTTCCTCCGTCGCCTTGCTCGCCTCGCTCGATTCCGTTTTCGGCGGCCTGCGGGCGGCGTCGGAAAACCACTTCGACAATGCCGTATTCATCTCGGGCTTCTTTATGAACGCTCTCATGGCCGCCTTTCTCGTCTACATCGGCGATCGGCTCGGCATCGACCTCTACTATGTGGCGCTCTTGGCGTTCGGCTTGCGTGTCTTCCAGAATCTGGCGATTCTGCGCCGTCATTTCTTCGAAAAGCATAATTAGAGAGGCAAAAAGAGAAAAAAGCAAGCATTTTCATAATTTTTTTATGGCGTACGTATTAAAATAATGATAGAATGGTAGGGAAACTTTTGAGGACGACTGCCGTACTCCCTCTGGTGGGACGAAAGGCGGACTATGCTATATTTTGGGGGTTGCTATCGTGTTTGAATTGGATGATATGGGTTTGGACCAGTTCGCCAAGATCAAGGTCATTGGCGTGGGAGGCGGCGGCAGCAATGCTGTGAACCGCATGATTTCAGCGGGATTGCAGGGCGTGGAGTTTATCGCTGTCAACACGGACGCGCAGGCTCTTTTGCACGCGATGGCGCCGAAACGCATCCAGATCGGCGAGAAACTTACGCGCGGCCTCGGTGCGGGTGCGCGTCCTGAGATCGGCGAGCAGGCGGCGGAGGAGAGCCGCGATGACATCCTGCAGTCGCTGCAGGGCGCGGACATGGTCTTCGTGACCGCCGGCATGGGCGGCGGCACGGGCACGGGAGCGGCGCCCGTCGTCGCTGAGTGTGCGCGTGAGATCGGCGCTCTGACCGTCGGGGTCGTCACACGCCCCTTCACGTTTGAAGGACGTCTGCGCCAGAAGAAGGCGGAGGCGGGCATCGATAAGCTGCAGCAGCACGTCGACACGATCATCACGATTCCGAATGACCGCCTGCTGCAGGTCGTCGACAAGAAGACCTCGATCACGGATGCGTTCAGCTTCGCCGACGACGTCCTGCGCCAGGGCGTCAAGGGCATTTCCGACCTCATCGCTGTGCCGGGGCTGATCAACCTCGACTTCGCTGACGTCAAGTCCATCATGAGCAATGCAGGTTCGGCGCTCATGGGCATCGGCGAGGCGACGGGCGAGAACGCCGCAGTCGCCGCCGCCAAGTACGCGATCGAGTCGCCGCTCTTGGAGACGAGCATCGAAGGGGCGCACGGCGTTCTCCTCAATATCTCCAGCTCGGCGGAGAACCTCAGCATGTACGAAGTCAACGAAGCCTCGTCGACGATTCAGGAGGCCGTCAACGTCGATGCGAACATCATCTTCGGCGCTTCCCTCGACGAAACGCTCGGCGATACCGTGCGCGTGACCGTCATCGCGACGGGATTTGACAACGATACGGTAGGCATCCAGCGTCCCGCTGCGACGGCTGCCCAGGGAAAGCCCGCGCAGCCCGGCGCAAAGCCCGTCCCCCAGGCCGACACGCCGCTGCCGAAGGCGCCGAGCTTCAGCAACTTCGACATCCCCGAATGGATGAATCGAAAGCGCGACTGAGGACGTGCGGAGAAATAACGCGAAAAACAACAGGCATCTTTCCGATGATGGAAGGATGCCTGTTTTGCGTGTGCATGATGCGGCGCATGTTCCGTTCCTTCGTTAAAGGATTTTCAGTCAAAGATTTTCCACCGATTCGCTTGAATCCGTGCTATAATAGTCTTCACTAGATGGATTTTGAGGGGATGGCGAGAGTATGAGGAAGATGGCGCTGAGTCTGGCTTTGGCTCTGGCGGTGGCCTTGGGAACAGATGCCGTTTCTTTTGCGGCACTGCCGCAAACGCAGGCTCGTGTGCAGGTGCAGCAGCAAGCGGCGAAGACGCTGACGGGCGTGCGCTTTGGTACGAGCGACGAGCGTGAGCGCGTCGTCTTCGACTTGACGACGCTGCCCGCCTACGAAGTCCATACGGAAAACGACGGACAGAGGATCGTGCTTTTCCTTGCGGGCGCACGCAGTCAGGCCGTGCAGCCGGAGATTTCGGGCAGCATGGTCGAGAACGTGCGTGTATCGGCCGTGCCGCAGGGCGTCAAGGTCGTCATCGATCTTGCGGCGCCGGCATCTTACGAGGTCAAGACGCTGGCGAACCCGACGCGCCTCTTCATCGATGTACAGAAAGAGTATGAGGTCGTTTCTGAGGAGACGCCTGCGCCCGGTTTGAAGCTCTCGACGCTCAAGAGGCTCGACGCTCGCGGCCGCCTGACGGGATGGGTGCTGGAGGCTGATCCTGCTCGCTACCGCGTTGTGCCTGTACTCGCCAAGGGAGCTGTGCCAGGACGCGCCACGGTCAGCGCGATGTCGGATATGGCAGAAGCCGCCGCGGCGATCAATGCATCCTACTTTGCACCGAGCGGCGAGATCCTTGGCCTTTTGAAGCTGGACGGCACGATCGTCGGCACGACGTACTTTCGGCGCAGCGCCGTGGGGTTTGCCGCTGACGGCAGGACATATTTCGGCCCTGTCGATTACAGCGGAACGGTGACGCTCGGCAAGAGAAGCTGGCCCGTGGGCGGCGTCGATGCGGAGCGCGGCGAGGACAGTCTCGTGATTTACAATCATTACTATGGCTCGACGACGCGCACGAATGAATATGGACAGGAGTACATTGTTCGAGGCGGCAGGGTCGCTGCGGTCAACTTGTCGGACAGCCCAATTCCGAAAGACGGCCTCGTCATCTCAGTGCACGGCAAGGCGAAGGACGCCTTCGCCCAAGTGAAGGTCGGCGACGCCGTACGTGTGGAGGAGGCGATCGGTGCGCCTTGGGAGAGCCTGCCGACAGTCATTGGCGCAGGCCCGATGCTTGTCAAGGACGGCATCGCTCATGTGACGGCGGAGGAGGAGGAATTTCCGCCCGACATCGCACGCGGCCGTGCGCCGCGCACGGCGTTCGGCGTGACGGCGGCCGGGCATTACCTGCTCGCTGTCGTTGACGGACGCCAGTCGCACAGCATTGGCTGCACGCTGCAGGAGATGGCGGAGTTCATGCTGCAGTTCGGCGCCGTTCAGGCGATCAACTTCGATGGCGGCGGTTCGAGTGCGCTCGTCGTCGGTGGCGAACTCGAAAACAGTCCGTCCGACGGGCAGGAGCGCGCCGTCGGCTCGGCGCTCGCGCTCTTGCCGCGCTGACGACGGTCTTCTTATAGTTTTTGTTGGCACATCAGAAAGAATTCGATATAATGGAGGAGATGTAAATGAAAAAAATACTGGCATTAGGCCTTTTTCTTGGCGTTATGATATTTGCTGTCCATGCGCTGACGGCAGAGGCGGCAGTGGACGCAACGTCCGGTATTGCTGGAACAGTTACATGGCGGGCTGAGCCGGGAAGTATGCTTGCGGCGGGTGCGGAGATCGTGCGCGTGCGCACATTGACGGGCGAGGTCGCGGCGGCGCGTGCCGAAGAGAATTGCAGCGTGAGTGAGATGCTCGTCTCCGTCGGTGATGACATCGCTGCGGGACAGGTCGTCGCGCGCCTGAAGAAACAAGATGAATGATTGCGAGGGGAGGCTCCCTCTTTTGTGTTGCTCTCCAATCTGTACGAGGTGATATATTTGCGTAATTTCAAAAAGAAGATGCTCGCGCTCGGTCTGTCCCTGTCTCTTTCCACGGGAGTGGCGGCAGCGGCTTCCCTGCCGCCGACGCTGCCGCTTTCGGAGGTATACCCGGGCATGGAGGGGACGGCGTACACCGTGGTCGATGAGTCGGGCGAGATCGTGCCATTCCATGTTGATGTCGTCGGCACGTACGAGGAAGGATCGTCGACGAACCGCATCATGGCGAAGGCATCAGGCCCTGTCGTTGAACGCACAGGCGGCACGCTGCAGGGCATGAGCGGCAGCCCAGTCTATGTGGATGGGGCGCTTGTCGGGGCGCTTTCGGCAGGCATCAAGGGCATGAGCCTCTATACGTTTTTCATCACGCCGATCGATGAGATGCTGCCCATCTGGGATATGCCCGATTACAAGGCGGTTCATCTAAAGAAGGAAAAGAAGGAAAAGGCAGCGGACGCCGATGAGCCGATGGGCGAAGGCATGGGCGAGGGCATCGGTGAAGGCGCCGGCGAAGGCGGCGAAGGTGGGACGGAGCAGACGGCAGGAAAGCGTGCCAAGCTCGAAAAGGAAGAACTGCCTGAGCTAGCCGAGGGGACGGCGGAAAAGCCCGACAAGAAGCCAGCAGGAAAGCAGGGGAAAGATTCCGAAAAGAGAAAGAAAGCAGAGAAGGAAAAAGCTGCAGCTGCTGAAGAAAAGAAGACAAAGGCAGAGAAGAAACCTGCGGCTGAGAAGGGAGAATCTGCAAAGGCAGAAAAGAAGCCTGCGGGAGAAAAGAAAAAGCCTGCAGAAGCGGAGAAGAGGCCTGCAGCGGAAAGAGAAAGATCCGAAGAAGCGAGGAAGAGGCCTGCCAAGGCGAAGGGAGATCCTGCTGAGACAGAGAAGCAACCCGCCGAGGCGATGAAAGAGCCAGTGAAGGAGACGAAAGAACCGGCAGGAGCATCAAAGAAACCGGTGGAAGAGAAACCTGCGGAGAAGAAGCCCGTCGCTGAAGAAGGCGTGAAGCCCGCAGCGAAACAGCACGAGACGCAGGCGAAGTCGGCGCTCTATCTCGCAGGCTTCGGCAGAAGCGGCTCCGCCTATATGGAGGAGAAGCTTTCCGCCCTCGGGTTCAAGGCGGGCGAGATGCCGGCCTTCGGCACGCCGACGCCAGGTGCGCATGTCGTCTATGATGCGGCTCTCGCGCCCGGGAGCGCCGTCGGCGTCGCCGTTTCCTACGGCGATTTTTCCGTCGGCGCGACGGGGACGGTGACGGCAGTCGACGGAAAGCGCGTGCTCGCCTTTGGTCATCCGTTCCTGCACAAGGGAAATGTCAATTACTTCATGACGGATGCCAGAGTCGTCGGCACGATCAGCGGTCCGACGGACGGCATGAAGATTGCGAGCATCGGCAACATCATCGGGCGCATCAATCAGGACCGAGAGGCGGGTGTCGCCGGCATCATCGGCGCATTTCCCGAGAGCGTGCCGATGCGCGTGCGCGTGAAGGACACGTCGCTCGGCTACGACAGGAAGTTTGCGGCGCAGATCGCCTATGACGAGGATTTTCTGCCGGTTCTCGTGCCTGGCATCGCTTACGCGGCGATGGGCAAGACGTCGGACACGCTCGGCGAGGCGACGGCGAACCTCAAGTTCACGATTCGCACGACGGCGGGCGAAGATGGCAAAATCGAGCGCTCGAACATGTACTATACAGCCTCGGACGTCGGACAGGCTTCCGTGGGCGAGTTGGCGCAGGTCATGACGCTCCTTTGTCAGAATGCGGAAGAGGAGGCCGACGTGACCTCTGTTGACGTCGACATCGAGATGGAAAGTACGCGCAAGACGGCCTCCTTGATTTCCGCTGTGCCCGAAAAGCCCTCGGCAAAACCGGGCGAGACGGTGAACTTCCGCACGACGATCAAGCCCTTCCGCAGGGAGAAGGAAGAGCTGCTGATTCCCTACCATGTGCCGGAGAGCCAAGCGCCGGGCGTCCTGAGCCTCGATGTGCGCGGCGGCAGTTTCATCCCCGTGACGGCGGCTCTTTTGCAGAACGCGCTCGGCATCGATACGAGCGCAGAGGAGGACAAGACGCAGACGACGGCGGACAAGCTCAAGCAGTTCCTGCAGCTCGGCAGGAACAATGAGATCATCGTAGCGCCTGCGATCGCGCCCAAGCTGCCCCTTTCGGCGGAGGAGAAGAAGGAAGCGAAGAAGCGCCTGAAGAAGCAGGAGGGCGCACCGCGTAAGAAGCAGGAGAAGCGCATTGACCTCCTCGGGCAGAAGGCGAAGAAGCAGGGTAATCCCTTTGAGGCGAGGTTTGAGACGGGGTATGTCATAGACAATGTGATCCATGCCTCGTTGCTGATCGAGGAAGAGGACAAGAGATGATGACGCGGCTGTTGGAGAAAATCGGTTCGTTCGTGCTCGAAAGATTCGAGTGGGTTGGCTCCGTCATTTTGCTCCTTGCCGCCGCCCTCAAAGAGATGCGCCGCCCCTTGCGCTTCCGACACGTCTTCGCGCAGATGTCGCATCTCGGCGTAGACTCACTCGCTATCGTCTCTCTGACGATGCTTTTCACGGGCATGGTCATGACCCTGCAGGTCGCGCATGAGTTCATCCGCTTCGGCGCGCAGTCGACGATCGGCGGCGTCATAGCCATCGCCGTCGGGCGCGAACTTGGCCCCGTGCTCGTCGGCGTCGTCTGCGCAGGGCGCGTGGGGTCTGCCATCACGGCGGAGATCAGCACGATGAAGGTCACGGAGCAGATCGACGCCCTGCGCGTCATGGCGACGAGTCCCATCGGCTACCTCGTCGTGCCGCGCATGATCGCGTGCATGTGCATGGTGCCGCTCCTGACGGTCTTCGGCGATGTCATCGGCGTCTTCGGCGGCTGGTTCGTCGCTGTGCACTATGCGGGCATCGCCTCCTATACCTTCACGAACTCCATCCATGTCTTTGCTGTGCCGCACGATGTCACGGGCGGACTCATCAAGGCGGCGGTGTTCGGCGTCGTCATCGCCGTCCTCGGCGCATGGTACGGGCTTCATGCGCCCGAAGGGGCGGAGGGCGTGGGACGCGCCACGACGAAGAGCGTCGTGGCGGCGATCGTCTGCATTTTCTTTTTGAATGTGTTCCTGTCGTTCTTGCTTTATTGACGGGCTGAGGTGGAAGATATGATACGGCTGGAAGGTGTGACGAAGAGCTTCGCTTCCCATGAGGTGCTGCACCCTCTCGATCTCTGCGTCAAAGACGGTGAGACGCTCGCCGTCATCGGCGGCTCGGGCTCGGGAAAGAGCACGCTCCTTCGGCTCATCATCGGGCTGATCCGCCCGACCTCGGGCAGGATTTGGATCGATGACGCCGAAATCTCACAGATGACGGAAAACGAGCTTGACCGGGTGCGCCTGAGGATGGGCATGGTCTTCCAGTATTCGGCGCTCTTCGACTCCATGACCGTAGGGGAGAACGTCGCCTTCGGGCTTCGCGAGCACAAGCGTCTCAAGGAGGCGGAGATCGTGCGCATTGTGCGCGAGAAGCTGCATCTCGTCGGTCTCGACGGCAGCGAGCGCATGATGCCGGGGGAACTGTCGGGCGGCATGAAGAAGCGCGTGAGCTTGGCGCGCGCCATCGCCATCGACCCGTCCATCATCCTCTACGATGAGCCGAGTTCGGGACTCGATCCCCTGACGTCGGCGAAGATCGACGACCTCATCATCGAGACGCAGAGGAAGCTTGGCGTGACGAGCGTCGTCGTGACGCATGACATGGCGAGCGCCTGCCGCATCGCCGACCGCATCGCCATGCTGCACAAGGGATCGCTCATTGCACTCGATACGGTCGAAGGGTTCAGAAAGCTCGAAGATCCGCGCGTCCGCGCGTTTTTTCGCGCGGTGGAGACGGAAGAGAAGGAGGCGGGTTTATGACGACGGAAGCGAAGGTGGGAGCGTTCACGCTTCTTGGCATCGCGATTTTGACGGCAGTGCTCCTGCAGCTTCAGGGATTTTCTTTTTCGACGAGCCGCAATTATACGATTTATGTAGGCTTCACGCAGGTCGTGGGGCTTGCCCCGGAAGCGGACGTGCGCTATGCGGGTGTGCCCGCGGGCAAGGTCAAATCCATTGAGCCGGAGGGGACGGGCGTGCGCGTGACGCTCTCCGTCTATCCTGACATTCAGATCCCGCGCGATGCGCGAATCTCTCTCTCGGCGAACAGCGTCCTCGGCGACAAGTTCGTTCTCATCTCGCCGGCTGGCTCGAAGAGTACGGATTACTTGAAGGACGGCGACTTCGTCATCGGCACGGACGAGACGAGCGTCGATTCCGTGCTGGAGAACGTGAGCGAGGCGGTGTCCGATGTGCACGATCTCCTCGGTTCGTTGAACGACATCCTCGGCAATCCGCGCATGAAGGAGTCCGTTCTCGGCTCGGCGGAAAATGTGCGCGAGGTCACGGCGCACATCCGCGATCTCACGGCTGTGCTCGGGCGCGTCGCGCTGCAGAACGAGGGCAATATGCACGCGATGATGCAGGAGATGCGCACAATCTTGGCGAATCTTGCCGCGACGACGGAGACGGTGCGCCAGATGGCGGCAGACGTCTCCGATGGCGGCGCGACGGCTGCCAATCTTCGCTTGACGCTACTGAACGTCGCCAAGGCGAGCGAGAACATCCGGCAAGTGGCGGAGGAACTGCACGACGTCACGGGCGATCCCACGGTGCGCGAAGATCTCAAGGCGACGATCCATCAGGCGCGCGCTGTCACGGAGAAGGCGAACGACACGCTCGATAACTTGAAGAGCATCGAGGCGCAGCCTTCGCTCGACGTCCTATACAGCGGCAAGGATCGCGACTGGATCACGAACTTCAATGTCGACGTTTCCAAGGAGGACAGGCCCGATCGCTTCCTGCGCGTCGGCGTCGAGGATATCGGCGAGGGGAACGATTTGAATCTTGAGGTCGGCCGCACGAAGGGCAGGCTCGGCGCACGCGCGGGACTCATCGCGGGCGAGCCGGGCATCGGACTTGATGCGAATGTGGGAAATCGCTGGTGCTTCTCCGCCGACGCCTACGACCCCAACGATTTCCGCCTGCGCCTTTCCGCGCAGTATCGTCTGCGTGAAGATACGTATCTGATGGGCCAACTCAAAGATCTCAATCGCAGCGAGCGGCGCACCGCCTACTTCGGTCTGCACCAGTCATTTTAGGAGGAATCATTGTGAAGCAGTCAAAACATTTTTCCAAGAAGCTTGCGGCGCTCGTCGCGGGCGGGCTCTTCTCCCTGAGCTTCGCATCTGCGTCCGCAGCGGAGACGCGCTCTCTTGCACTCTCCGAGAGCGTGGAACTGGCGCTTGAGAACAATCGCTCGATCAAGTCGTCCGTGACCGATGTGGATGCGGCGGACTGGGCATACCATGAGGCGCGCCGCACGGCAGGCCCGAAGCTCACGCTCTCGACGCAGGGCAACCGCGTCGGCGGCAAGGCATACAAGATGTACGACCACGACTATGCTTTTCGGAGCAGCGCGGCGCTTTCCTTCCCGCTCTACACGGGCGGCAGCATCGAGCGCGGCATCGAGGCGGCGCGCTACGGCGTGAACAATGCCGATCTCGCGCTCGAAGGCACGAAGCAGGCGGTGCGTTACCAGACGACGGGACAATATTTCAAGGCGCTCGAATACCGCAATCTCATCAAGGTCGGCGAGATGTCCGTCGCCAATTTGAAGAGTCATCTGGCAAATGTCAACGCGCAATACAAGGTGGGCACGGTCGCGCGTTCCGATGTGCTCGCATCCCAGGTCTCGCTCGCGAATGCTGAGCAGAGTCTCGTGAACGTGACGAACAACTACGACGTCGCCATCGCTGAACTCAATAAGATCATCGGCTTGCCGACGGACACGAAGCTCTCGTTGGCGGACGAACTCGCCTACAGAAAGTATGATCTGAGCCTTGAGGACTGCACGGAGTACGCGCTCGCGCACCGTGCGGACGGCATCGCGGCGGACTATGCCGTGCGTCAGGCGAACGCTGCCATGGAGGCGACGCGCGGCGCTTCGCTGCCGCAGGTCAGTGCAGCGGCATCCCGCACGGTCGGCGGCGACAGCCTCTTTTCCAACAACACGGATTCGGCGGACACTTGGTCGATCGGCATACAGGCGAACTGGGCGGCCTTTGATAACAACGTGACGCAGGCGCAGGTGAACCAGAAGCGTGCGGCGGTGCACAAGCTGCAGCAGGCGGCGGAGGACACGCGCGAGCAGATTGCGCTCGACGTGCAGACGGCGTACCTGAGTCTTCTGGCGGCGGAGAAGAATATCGAGACGACAAGTGTCGCCGTCGAGCATGCCATGGAGGACTTCAAGATCGCGCAGGTGCGCTACACGGCGGGCGTCGGCACGAACCTCGACGTGACGGACGCCGACGAAAAGCTTGTCGCGGCGCAGACGAATTACTACGATGCGCTCTACAACTACAACCTCAGCAAGGCGGCGCTCGATCGGGCCATGGGCCTGCCCGTCGATCTCGACACCGTTTCCTACCGTGAGAAAGTCGACGGCAAGTACTATAAGGCGGCGAAGGAACAGGCCGAGACAGCGCTCTACCATACGGATGAGGCGGCGGAGAAGATGGCCGCTGAGCAGAAGCTGCTCGATGAGAAGAGCAGGAAGAGCCGCACGGCGAAGGACGATGCGATGATTCCCGTGACGCACGGCTCACCCGTCAAGACCGCACCTGTCAAGACCGCAGAGAAGGATGCGGCAGCTGAAGCGGCTGCAGCGGGGGAGATGTAAAGCGCATCGAGCCGCGATGTCCTTTCGTGCCGCATAACTTGAAAAAGAGACAACGAGGAGGAAGAGCCGATGAAGAAGGGGTGCATTGTTTTCGCTGCAGTCGTCATCGCGCTCTTCCTTTTTGCGCTCGTTTGCGGCATGGCGGCTTACATCGCCCATACGGGCGCTTACGTTGAGGAGGCGGGCAGGACGCTTTCTGCAAAGGCGTCCGATTCGCTCGGCGTTCCCGTCGCCATCGACGCCGTGCGGGTCGAGTCTTGGCATACGCTTGCCCTTGACGGCATCGCGGTGCAGGATAGGGCGGGAGAGGAGATCCTGCGCGCTGCGCACGCCGAGGTGGAAATGAGTCTCTTTGCGGCTCTTTCCGCCTCGCCTGTTGCCGCGATTTCCCATGTGACGGTCATAGAGCCAGAGCTTTCCCTGCAGCAGCGCGCGGACGGAAGCTGGAACGTCGCCGACCTCGTGCAGCAGGAAGCAGGGGAAAATGATTTTTGCGGCAAGGTCAGCGTGAAGGAAGGAAAGGCGAACGTTGCCGTTTCGGGCAAGGAAATCGCCTTGGAAGATATCGGGGCGGAGCTTGACTTCGTGCACAAGTCTTCTGTCTCCGTTGAAGCTGAGGCCAGCTGCAAGGGCGCACCGCTCGCTGTCGAGGGAGAAGTCTCGAAAGAGCGGCAGGAACTGAAGCTCAAGGGGGAAAATATCAATGCGATGGATTATATCGCATTCCTACCCGAAGGCGTGCTTCCCGACGAGATCGAGCTGCAGGCGCTGCACGTCGACGAGACGGCGCTGAAGCTCGTGCGCGAGGCGGATGACGTTTCGCTTGCGGGCGACGTGCGCCTTTCGGGTGCGAAGGCGCTCGTCCATGGCATGGAGGTTGAGGCGTCGCGTGGACTCGTCGTCTTTTCGGGCAAGGAGGCGCGCATCTTTTTGCGTGCTTCTGCCGAAGAGCAGCAAGCGTCCATTCATGGGAAGGTCGCTTGGCAGGAGGAAGTGCCGAGCTTCAACTTCGTCGTCGAGTCCGCGGCCTTTGATCCGTCGAAAATCTTGGCGCAGAGCCCTTTCCAAGGTTCGGTGCGCGTCCTCGCTTCCGTTTACGGCACGCCGCAGGACTGGAAGGTTGACGGAGAGTGCGAAGCCCCGGTCGCGACGCTCTACGGCACATCGCTTTCAGCGGTGAAGGCAAAGGGGCACTACGAGGACGGCCTTCTGACGGCGAGCGGCGAGGCAGGAGCCTTGGGAGGCACGTTCGAGGGCGGGGGGATGCTCCGCACGGCGGACGGCTCCTACAGCGCACACGTCGAAGCGAAGGGGCTTTCGGGCGAGGAAATCGCTGCCGTGCTGCCTGTGGACGGTCTTTCCCTGACGGGGAAGTGCGCTGCGGACATCGCATTGAGCGGCAAGGGGACGGATTTGGCAGATCTTCTCGCTTACGGCACCTTTTCGGGCGAGGGCGCGTCCTTCGGCGGCGTTGCGGCCGAGAAGGTTTCCGCATCGTTCTTCAAGCAAGGGGAGCTTCTTCATTTTGATAACCTCAACGCGTCGTTTGCGGCGGGCGGCACGCTCGTTGTCGAGGGTGACGTGCGGGGCGGCACGGCGCTCGACCTGCGCTTTTACGGTACGGCGTTGCCGCTGGCGCTCGTCGATGCCTTTGTGCCAGAGGCCGAGGGCGCGGGCACGCTCGACATCGCGGGCGCCGTGCACGGCGTCGCGTCGAATCCTGCCATTGAGGCGGATTTCGAGGGAACGGCGGGAAGTCTCTTCCATCAGCCTTTCGACGCATTCCACGGCGCCGTGCACGGCAGCACCGACGGCATCGCCATTGACCGCTTCTCCGTGGAGCGTGCGGGCAAGGAGACGTGGATCGCCGAGGGCAGCGTCGGCCTTACGGGTGAGAGGCGCATCGACCTGCGCGTCGATTCCATTGGTGCGCGCATGGAGGACATCGCGGCTCTCGTCGCTCCCGACCAGCCGATCACGGGCAATGTCGACAATACGATCCGCTTCACGGGCACGCTCGACAATCCGTCGGCAGTCGGCTACATCCATCTCTATCGCGGCAGCTACAACGGCTACATCCTCTCGGGCATGGACGGCGACTATTATCTGGAGAACGGCGTCGTGCGCCTGCAGGACTTCCATATCTTCTCCCCGCTCGTCGACGTCGACCTCAACGGCACGGTCACGCGCGACGGTGCGCTTGACCTCTATGCCGATGTGCACGATGTGAGCCTCGACCGCTTCGGCAGCAGACTGCCGTATCCGGTCAGCGGCCACGGCACGTTTGCCGGGCATATCGCGGGTACGCTGCAATCGCCTGAATTCATCGGCGTGCTCGATGCAAAGACGCTTCGACTCAACGGACAGGCGATCGAGTCCGTGCACGGCGAGATCGTCTATGGCGCAGATGTGCTGCGCGCCGAGAATATCCGCTTCCAGCAGAACGGCGGCGCCTACGCGATGAAATGCACGGCGAATCTCGAAACGCAGGCGCTTGACGGCATCTTGAACGTCGAGAACGGTGACGTGCGCGCGCTCTTTGCGATTGCGAACCTCAAGAATGACATTCTCGACGGAAGACTGAACGGCACGATCCGCCTTGGGGGCACTTTGGATAATCCCATGGCGGCGCTTGACGCCGTCGTCGTCGAGGGAAAGGCGGCAGGCTACGAGATTCGTGATATGGCGCTGGACATCAAGCTCGCCGACCACATCGTGACGATCGATGAACTGCACGGCAGGCAGGGCGACGGCGTATTCGCCGCCAAGGGACGCATTCCATTGGACGGTGCAGTGATGGATGCGCAGTTCGCTGCGAACGGTATCCCCGCCGGCATGGTTGCGAAGGCGGCGGGGGCAGACGCTGACGTGCGCGGCACGATCGATCTCGCCGTGCAGTTCGGCGGCACGCTGGAGAACCCGCAGGCAAACGCTTCCGTCGAAGTGAAGAACGGCGGCGTGGGCGCGTCGACCTTCGACGATATGACGGGCTTGGCGAGTCTCAAGGACAGCGTCATCAACATCGAGCAGCTTCGCGTGAAGAAGAAACTTGGTGAGCGCGAATACAGCGCGAGCGCCAAGGGTAAGATTCCCGTGAGAAGCCTGACGGCGGCCGCCGATGAAACGGTTGCGTCGTCCGAGCAGATCGATCTTTCGCTCGCGCTCGACGATGCCGATCTTTCGCTTCTGCCGATCCTCTCGCCCGCCGTCGAGTGGGCGATCGGTCCGACGAAGGGCAAGGTGCGCGTGACAGGGACGCTCGAAAGGCCGCAGTTCGCGGGTGAGGTCAGTCTCGCGGACGGAGCGCTGAAGTTTAAGGACGTCGCGACGCCCGTCACGGAGATGAAGGCGCGGCTGCGCTTCTTTGGCAGCAGCATCACGCTTGAGGACTGCACGGGCAAGATGGGCACGGGCTCTTACCGCATCGCGGGCAGGACGTCGTTCGGCGGCGGCAGGTGGCGCGATTATGCGCTCGATTTTAAGGCGGATGAGCTTTCTGTCGTCAGCAGTTTCTATGACGGCCCCTTGAGTGCAGACTTTCACATCGAAGAGGGTGAGATGTTCGGACGGAAGATGCCGAAAATCACGGGGGATGTCCGCATCCATCATGCGACGCTTTCCGTTCCCTCCCTTCCCGATGCCGAGAGCGCACTGCCCGAGATGATCTTGGACGTCGGCGTGACGCTCGGCGAGCGCGTGCGCTTCTACGATCCCGCACTCTACGACATGCGCCTTTCGGGCGCTTTCCGCTACGGCGGTACGACGCAGCACGTCGAGCCTTCCGGCACGATCCTCGTCGAGCGCGGCACGATTACATACAACAAGACGCGCTTTACGATCCGAGACGGCGAGGCGTACTTCAATCAGATCGGTTCGTTCTTGCCGAGCCTCACGCTCGAAGCGGAGGCGCATGTCGGCAAGGTGCGCATCTTCCTGCACTCGAAAGGTCCCATCGGGGCGATGGAAACGCACCTCAGTTCGATGCCCGAGATGAGTGAGACGGAGATCGTAAGTCTCCTGACCTTTCAGACGCCCGATTTGAAAAGTTCCCAGGCGCTCACATCGCTTTTGACCTTCGGCCTTTCCATGACGGTTCTCGGCGAATTCGAGACGAACGTGAAGAATGCGCTCGGCCTCGATGAATTCCGCATCGCGGGCGAGGACGTGACGACGACGGACAAGGACGTCATGAAGCCGGGTGAAACGGCGCACGGACTCGAATACATGCTGGAAGTGGGCAAGTACATCAACGACAGGGTCATGCTGCGCTACAAGCAGGGCATCGGCAACAAGGTGCGCGAATTCGGTGTGCGCTACGACTTCAATGACCGCATGAGCATCTATTGGAATCGCGACGAGGACGCGAAATCTGTCGTTGGCATCGAAGCGCGCATCAAATTCTAAGCGCGAGGAGGATTGTCATGAGACTTGAGGAATATTTGCAGGAACTCGAAAAGGTCGAACTCCTTGCGCCCGAGGAAGAAACGTCCTTGTGGCAGGCCTTCAAAGAGCGTGGCGAGAGGGCGGCGAGGCAACGCCTGATCGAGTCGTACCAGCCGCTCGTGTTCAAGACGGCGCTGCCGTGGCGCACGAGCGAGAGCATTATGGACATCATACAGGAAGGAACAGTTGGACTCATCGAGGCGGTGGAAAATTTCGACTGGAAGCGCGGCGTTGCCTTCAGTCTCTTCGCCGTCCATCGCATACGCGGCAGGATGCTGAATTTCCTGCAGAAAGAAGGCAGACGCGATGTCACCTGCATGGATGCGCCTCGCGCCGATGGCAAGGTGCCTTGGGAACTTCTGCCCGACACGACGCCTTCCGTCGCTGAGCAAGCGGAACTGGGCTTCATGACGCGGGAGCTTCATCGGGCGCTCGCACGGCTGCCGCAGAAGGAGCGCGTCGTCCTCGAAAGCGTGTACCTGAAGAGCGAAACGATTCCGAAGATCGCCGATGTGCTCGACGTCAGCGCTTCGCACATCTACCGCTTGCAGAAGAATGGCATACGCCGCGTGCGCGGCATGCTCTCGCGCCTCATGCGCTTCTAGGGGAGGAGGGAGAGGAAGATGGCGGAGGAAAGAGAAAGGATCTGTGCGCACGTCAAGGCGGCGAAGGACTGGCTGGGGCGTGCAGAGTCCTCATTGGAGAAGGAAGAGGATGTCCGAGGCGGACTCAATCTCATGCTGGCGGAGGCGGAACTGCAGCGTGCGAGAGAGACGCGCAAAGGGAAGCGCTTCGCACGTTTCGTAGCGCCAGCGCTTGCCGTGCTCCTCGCCTTGGGCGGCATCACCCTGCAGAGGAGTGCAGAACCGACGGCGGCACCTGCCGAGAAAAGTCCTGCGCCGATCGTCGGACAGGGGACGATGATTCACGAGGAGAAGGGAAGTGAGACTCTCGCCGAACGAATGGGATCTGCGGCGAATCTTTCGGAATCTCGTGAGATCGAGCTGCCCGTCATGCCTGTTCGGGTGCAGGAAAGCCCGATTGTACAGGCACAAGAACAGGCGCAGTCTACCGAGCCGCCGGAGCCGCAGCCTGCCTTGGAGCAGCAGACGGAGAAGCCGAAGCAGATCTCTGCCGCTTCGCCGCCGACCGAAGACATGCAGAAGCTCATGGTCACTGCAGGGCGCGTGCTGCGCGAATGATTCTTATTGATTCCTATAATTCGATGAGTCTGCTGTTAAGTCTTTGCGTCCCCCTTGACCTCGTGGGCATTCATGGTACAATAAAGGGGATGTGAAGCATAGGAGGTTGAAAACTTGGATATGAAGAGAACGCGAATCCTCGCCGGGGCCGTCGCACTTGCTGCGGGCTTTGCCGGCTTTTCCGCAGACGCCTCTGCGGCCGTCGCCGTCGTGGGTACGATGCAAGGCGAACAGGAGATGAAGAACGCCGCTGCAGACGCCGAAGAAATCCGGCGCGTGGATGCGCAGACTGCTGCTGAGAGCGCTGCCGCTAAGACGCAGCTGAAGGATGCGCGTGTCGAGGCGTGGGAAGCCAAGCGCCCCGAGGAGCGCAAGATTGACGAGGAGGCGAAGATCGCCGACGGCAAGACCATCGTCGACATCGTCATCGACGGCGCGGGCAAGGATACGATGGCGACGGCGCGCGCTGCCCTCGTGCAGCGCGTAGGTGATGTGTATGATGCGAAGAAGGCACAGGGCGATCGCTCTGCCATCTTCGATACGGGCTATTTTTACGACCTCTACCCATCGTGGGAGTATGTGCCTGAGGGCGTCGTTCTCACCTATCACGTCTTGGAAAACCCTGTGCTTCATTCCGTGAAGATCGAGGGAAATACGGTCGAGACGACAGAAGACCTTGAGAAGCTCATCACGCTCGAGAAGGAGCGTGTGATGAACAGCCGCGAACTGCAGAAGAATGTTTCTGCCATACAGGAAAAATATAGGGCGGACGGCTTCATCCTCGCCAAGATCGAGGACATGAATATCGACTCTTCGGGAGACCTCACGCTCAAAATCAATGAGGGAAAGCTTGAAGGATTCGCCGTCAAGGGCAATACGAAGACGAAGGATCGCGTCATCCTGCGCGAGATGCGCCTGAAGATTGGCGAACCGTTCGACGTGAAGAAGGCGCGCCGCAGCATGCAGCGCATCTATAATCTCGGCTTCTTCGAAGATGTGAACATGAAGCTCAATCCGGGTGAGGCATCGGGATCCGTCATTCTCGAAGCGGACGTCGTCGAAAAGCGCACGGGCAACTTCGGCATTGGCGCCGGCTACAGCTCGTCGGACGGGCTCGTCGGCATGATCAATGTCGGCGATACGAACTTTCGCGGTACAGGAGATGCCGTGAGCCTGCTCTACGAGGTGAGTGGTGACGATACGGACGCACACGGATTCGTCTTCTCCTATCGTCGTCCCTGGCTCGACAGCAAGGAAACGGCGGCCTCCTTGCGCATTTACAACCGTACCTACGAGTACGATGACTATGACACGGACGGCAACTTGGAGGAAGAGTACATGCGCAAGTACTCGGGCGGTGAGATCACCTTGAGCCGTCCCGTCAACGAGTATGCGACGAACTCCATTACGCTGCGCAACCGCAAGGACACTTACGAGAGTCACAAGAGCAGCGGCAACAAGGGAAATCGCAGCACGCCGGCGTGGAAGGCATGGCGCGATGCGAACTTTGGCACGACGCGCAGCATCACGCTGTCGCGCGTGAACGATACGCGCGACAACATCTACAATCCGACATCGGGCGGACGCATGAGCCTTGAGGCAGAATTTGCGGGCTTCGGCGGCGATTTCAACTACCAGAAGTTTACGGCTGAGGATAAGCGCTTCTTCAAGGTCGGCCGGTCGCAGACCGTCGCTGTGCGCGGACAGCTTGGCTACGCGCGCGGCTCAATTTCCGAATCGAACCTCTACAAGATCGGCGGACAGGACTCCCTGCGCGGCTACCGTGACGACCAGTTCCGCGGCACGCGCCTTCTGCTCGCGACGGTCGAGTACCGCTTCCCCATCGTGAAGAAGGTGCAGGGCGCCGTCTTCACCGACTGGGGAAATGCTTGGAGCAACGATCGCTGGCCGAATACGATCAAGGGCAGCGTCGGCGTGGGACTGCAGCTTGAGACGCCGATCGGCCCGATCCGCCTCGACTACGGACGCGGCTCGGACGGCGGGCGCGTGCACTTCAGCGTCGGCGGATCCTTCTGATGCCGGGGCGAAGGGCAAGGGTGCGGGCGTTCTTCGCGCTCTTTGTCCTCGCGCTCCTTTGGATGGGGGGCGGATATGCCCTTGCTTCGGGTACGATCGCAGCGGTTCGCGCCGAGGTTGCAGCGGATGGCGAAGCCTTGCCGCCCACGGTCAAGGTGCGCATGGAAAAAAGCGTCGCGGCCATCTCCTCACAACTCATCGAGGGAAAACCGCTCTCTTCGTATGAAGAGCGCAGGGCGGCGGATGAGGCGACAATCCGTGAGGTATTCGACAAGGTGCTCGTCGGCTACTCCGTTACGGCCGTTGCCATTGAGCCTGGCGAGGAAGCGCACGTCCGTGTGACTCTTGCGCCTTGGGCAGAGCGCGTCGAGGCGGTCGAGGTCGAAGTTTCGGTCGATGGCGTCTCACCTGTCATCGGGAAGATGGCGAAAGAAGACCTCAGAGGCGTTGAGACGGTGTTTCGACAGAGCTTGGAGGGGCTTCCATCTGCAGCTGTCGACTGGACGAACGGCGTCCTGAAGGAGAGTCTGAACGCCTATATGGCGGAGCATCTGCCCGAGTTTCGCGCCGACTTCGATGTCGAGACGGCAAGGCGCACGCACGTCGCGCTGACGGTTTATCCGAAGATGCCTGTCGTGCGCACGATCGATCTCGCCATGCGTTCGGATACGATCGCAAACTTCGCTCTGCTCGAAAAGCGCAGCGTTTTGCAGGCGAAGGCGGATGAAATGCTCGGTGTTCCCGTTGCATTCGTGGCACGCCACGAGAAGGAATTTGCTAGGGGAATGGAAGAAGTTCTCGACGCGTCAGGCGAGTTTCGCACGCTCGGTTTGAAGACACATGCGACGATCGCAGCGGGTGAGCAGACCTCGGTCATGAGTCGCAGCGATACTTCGCGCTATCGTCTGCGCCTTGAGGGATGGGGCGATGTCGGCAGACGATCTGCCGACGGCAATGACATAACGTTTCGCGCCCATGCGGGAGCGATGCTGTCGGCGGCGGATGAGATATTCGTACAGGCCGATGTGCTGCCGCAGGATTTCGACTGGGGTTGGGAAGCAGCCTACGAGAGACGCGTCTTCCCAGGAGTCTTTGCGAGTATTCGCTACGACATGCGCGAACATGCGTGGACGACGGGCGTGCGCACAGCCCCCCTGCCGCGCGTCGAAGTGCGCTGGGAGTACCGCCGTGCCGACCATACGGGCGAGGCGGGACTCAGCTACCGCCTGCACGATTTTCTGCGCGCCGAACTCGTGCGGGACTCTTCAGGGGGCTGGCTGCGCCTGATTGGCGATTTTTAAGAGCGTTTGCGCCCTCTTGGGCTTGAATCCCCGAAGAGAGTTTGCTATAATGTTTATCGTTGGATATTTGAGGAAGAATCGCGATGCAGCGTTCTTCAAAAGGGTAAAGGAGACAAGGAAATGGTAAAACTTCAAAAGACACAGGTCAAGATCTTTTGCGTGGCGCTTGCACTCGTATTCATTGGATCGGTCGTGGCTCTCGGCCTTTCGCAGCTCGGCACGAGCACGGCGTCTGCAGCGTCGTCGTCCGTCGGCGTCGTCGATTACCGCAAGGTGATGATGAGTCATCCGGATTACGCTTCGGCTTCGAACGAGATGCAGAAGGCGATGCAGGAAGCACAGATGCGCTTCGAGGCGGACAACGCAAACAAGAGCGATGAGGAGAAGGCAAAGGCGATGCAGCAGGCGCAGATGGAGCTGCAGCAGAAGGAACAGGATCTCATCTCGGGCATCCAGAAGAAGATCGACGATGCCGTCAAGCAGGTCGCTGAAGCCAAGGGGCTTTCCGTCGTCATCGACAAGAGCGCTGTCGTCTATGGCGGTCAGGACATCACGGACGATGTCATGAAGAAGTTCAAATAAGAAAATACGGATATGAGCGCGCGAGCGCATGATGTACCGGGCGGGCTTCCTGCCCGGTACTTTTAAATGTAGGGGCTTTTGGGGAGGTGGATGCGATGCCGCAGGAAAAGGCGCAGGGCGGCGGCTTTTGGGAAAAGCGCCGGAAGGAAATTTGCGGCACTCTTGCTGTCCTGTTCTTGACGGCTCTTGGCGGCGCGTTCTTTTTCTTTCGAGATGCGCCGCCGCCCGCCGCTCCAACGAAGCAGGAAGAGGGCGGGATCGGCGTCATCGATGTGGCGCGAGCTGAGAAGGCGCATGAGGCGTATGTGCAGCTGGCGGATCTTGAAGCGCAGTATGCATCGCTCGCCACCGACATTGATCGACTGAGTCGTGCGCGCCGCACCCTGAAGCCGCCTGCGCTTGCAGATGAGCCGTTCCAGCTTGCAGCGAAAGAGAAGAATCTGCAGCAGCAGCGTCTCGCGGCGGAAGAGCAGGCGCGTGAGCGCCGCAAGGCGCTCGCTGCCTGGGAGGAAGACACGAAGGACGCCTTTCTCAAGGAAAAGAAGGCGCTAGAAGACGCCTATCAGAATCGCATCGTTAACATCGAGATGAAGATTGACAACCGAGAAGCGATGTTCCTTTCGGAGGCTGATGTAAAAAGCCTGCTCGACGAACTCAAGGCTTTGCGCGAGGAGCGCGGCGAGCGCATACGGGCGCTCTTTGCCGCCCGCGACGAGGAGAAGCGAAAATATCTTGACGCGCTCATCGCGCGCGACGCAAAGAGGAAGACGCCTGCCGCAGCAAGTGCACAGGAAGAAGCCGCACGCCAAAAGGCGGAAGCGGAAAGGCGCAACAGCGAGGCGCTCCTGCAGGCGATGCAGGGCGTCGAGATCGATGAGATCCTGCGCCGCAAGAGGGCGGCGCTCGCGGCAAAGGGCGAAGAAGTGCGCATCATTCGCGAGCACATCCGCAAGGATATTGAGAGCAAGGCGGCGAAGCTCGCGCTCCTCCATCATCTTTCCATCGTCGTTGCGAAGGAAACGGATGAAGCTGCAGATATGCGGCGAGAAGAGACAGACGCTCCCTCGCTTCGCTTTCCTGTCGTCGCTCCCGCCGCACTCGATCTGACAGAAGAATTGATTGCCGAGCTTGCGCCCGGAAATACTTAGAAAGAAGTGGAAAATCATGAAGCAGAACAAGAAGCGCATGGCGATGCTCGCAGGCGCCTTTGCCGTCATGACGCTCGCCGCAGGCTGCGGCAAGGCAGAGATCGGCTATGTCGATCCGAGCCGCGTCGAGAAGGAAGCGCCGGCCATCGTGAATATTGACGCCGAGATGAAGTCGAAAATGGAAGAAGTGCAGAAGCAGGCACAAGAGGAGTTGAAGGCGAAGCAGGCGCAGGGTGCGCCGCCCGAGGAGATGCAGCAGGCGCAGCAGCAGGCGATGGGCAAGATGCAGCAGACGAGCAGCATTTACGACCAGCAGAAGACGATCAAACTGCAGACGGCCGTCGGCGAGATTGCACGCACGAAGAAGTTGGATGCTGTTCTCTTCAACGTGGATGAGCAGAAGCTCGTCCATCTCGGCGGTACGGACATCACGGACGATGTGATCAAAGCGCTTCAGTGAGACTGGGAGAGGACATGACGATGAAAAAGACGTTGGGGGAAATCGCCCGCTTCTTGGAAGGCCGGCTTGCAGGCGATGAAAGCATCGTCGTCACGGGCGCGACGAACATCGAGGCGGCGGGCAGGACGGAGATCACCTTTGCCGCCCCGCCCCATATCGAGGAGGCCAAGGCGTCGCGGGCGGCCGCCGTCCTCCTGCCCGAAGATGTGCAGGACTTTCCTCTGCCCGCCGTCCATGTGAAGGAGCCGCGTGCCGCCTTCGCGAAGCTTTTGGGGCTTTTCACGCCGCCGCTGCAGATTCCCGCGGGCATCAGCCCGCAGGCTTTCGTGGCGAAGACCGCCGAGGTGGAAGAGGGCGCCTCGATTCTTCCTTTTGCCGTCGTCGACGAGCACGCGAAGATCGCTGCGGGCGCCGTCATTTACCCGCACGTCTACGTCGGGCAGTACGCTGAAATCGGTGAAAAGAGCGTCCTCTACGCGAGCGTCACAGTGCGCGAGCGCTGCCGCATCGGCAAGTGCTGCGTGCTTCACGCAAACTCGGTCGTCGGCTCCGACGGCTTCGGCTTCACGACGTCGGGCGGCGTTCACACGAAGGTGCCGCAGGTCGGCAATGTTGTCCTCGAAGATGACGTCGAGATCGGCTCGCATGTCGGCATCGATCGCGCTACGACGGGATCGACCGTCATCGGACGCGGCACGAAGATCGACAATCTCGTCCACATCGGGCATAACTGCAAGATCGGCGAAGGAAATCTCATCGTCGCGCAGACGGGCATTTCCGGCTCGACGACGACAGGGCCGAATGTGACCTTCGGCGGGCAGGTCGGCACGGTCGGGCACATCCACATCGGCGGAAATTCCGTCTATGCAGCGCGTTCAGGCATCATCGGCGATATGCCCGAGGGCGTGTTCTGCGCGGGATTCCCTGTGCAGAGCCATCAGGAATGGCTGCGCATGCAGGCTGCTATGAAGCGTCTGCCCGATCTCGTCAAGAAGGTCAAGCAGCTGGAAAAGGCGCTCAAAGAGAGGGACGCGAAGGCATGACGTACTACCTCGTGCGCTTTTTGAGCCGCGTCGCCTGTCTTCTGCCCGGGCGCTTCTGCGATCGTCTGGGACGCGCCCTGGCGCTCGCCCTCTGGCCTTTTCTGCCCGCGCGCAGAAAGAAGCTCGCGGCCTCGCAGGTCGCCATGTGCCTGGGGACGGATGAGCGGGAGTCAGAGCGCATCGCCAAGGAGAGCGCCGTGCGTTTCGGCCCCATGCTCTTCGAGGTTCTGCGCTTTCCCGTCATCGTGCGCCGCATGGCAGACTACGTCGAGATCGAGGGAAGAGAGCATCTCGAAGGAGTCCTCGCCCAGGGCAAGGGAGCGGTCATCGCCACGGGACATGCGGGCAACTGGGAACTTATGGGCGGAGCGCTGTCACAGGCGGGATTTCCACTCATCGGCGTCGCCATGCGCCAGAAGGATGCGGCGATGGATCGCTTCATCAACGAGTATCGGCGGCTCGTCGGTATGCACATCATCTACAAGAACGACGTGCGCGAGATGTTCCGCATGATGAAGGAAGGCTGGGTCGTCGGACTTCTTGCCGATCAGGATACGAACCGGCACGACGGCATCGTGCTCGATTTCTTCGGCAAGCCGACGAATTGTGTGCCCGGCCCCGCTGCGATGGCACGTTCGGCAGGGATCGGCGTCATCCCCGGATTCATCACGCGCAAGGCGGACGGCACGCATAAGATCATCCTTTACGCGCCCGTCGAGGTGCCTCGCACGAAGGACAAACGCGCCGACATCCGCACGGCCGAGCAGGCGGTCAACTGCGTCTTGGAGCAGCATATTCGCGAGCATCCCGAGGAGTGGTTCTGGCTGCACGATCGCTGGAAGTCGATGCGTGAGGAGTTTTAGGGCTTCTGCTTGCGCGAAAATGAAAAAACCTTTATAATTCAAGGAGAGTCAAAAATTGCAGGCGGAAGGTGGCTTGTGAATTTATGAAGATAGATGCCTTAAGCTCGCAGCGCTCTGCGCTGCAGACACTTGAGCGCGATGTAGCTGTGCAGGAACCCGTGCGCAGCGATGCGGACTTCGGAACGGAACTCGCCGATCAGCATGCGGCGTTTTCCGATCGCCAGCTGCAGGAAATCCTGAAGAAAATTGACGAGCAGGGCGCACGCCTTACGAATACGCCGACGTACGATGAGCTCAAGGCGTATCGCGATCTCGTCAAGGATTTCGTCGACGAGGCGGTCGGGCGCATGTATCAGCTTCATGTGCAGGCAGGTTGGGATCGCATGGGACGGCAGAAGGTCTACACGACGGTGCGCAAGATCGATCGGAAGCTCGAAGAGCTTGCGGAAAAGATTCGCACGGGTCAGACGGACGCCTTGGACATCGTGGCGAGTCACGATGCGATTCGCGGAATGCTCGTCGACCTCTATATGTGATGGAGGAGGCGCTTTCCTGGAAGGACGTCCTCGGGCACGAAGGGAATATCCATAGGCTGCGGACCATGCTGCGTGACGGTCGCCTGCCCCATGCGCTCCTCTTTTCGGGGATCTCCGGCGTGGGCAAGAAGAAGGTGGCGCGCCTCTTGGCCGCAGCTTTGCTGTGCGGCGGGGAGGATGCGCCTTGCGGCGTTTGTCCTTCGTGCCGCGCCTTCCTCGCAGGTACACATTCCGACTACGTTGAGGCGGCGCCCGAGAGCCGCGGCAAGGGCGTGCGCGTCCTGCGCATCGACGCTGTGCGCGAGATTGAGAAGAAGGCCGCGCGAAAGCCACTGCTCTCGGGACGCTTCGTCGTCCTTGTGGACGATGCCGACGCGATGAATGAGGCGGCGGCGAACAGCCTTTTGAAGACTTTGGAAGAGCCGCAGGGCGCAGTCTTCTTCCTGCTCGTGACGGCGAAGCGCACAGCGATTCTGCCGACGATCCTCTCGCGCGTGCGCGACATGCACTTCGGTGCGCTCTCTCCCGAGGGAATTGAAGAGGCACTCCTTGCGCGCGGCGTGGAAAGCCGGAAGGCACATTCTCTCGCCATGGCGGCGGACGGCAGTCTCGGTCACGCACTGCTCCTGTTCGAAAGGGGCGGGCTGCAGCTCATGGAGGATGCGGCGCAGACGCTCTTTTCACTTTCCGCGCTCAATATGTTCAGTCTTTGGGCGAAAGCGGAAGAGCTCGGCAAATTGCCGCGCGATCGTGCCGAGGAATGGCTGCTCGCGCTCTCTCGCCTTCTTCGTGACATGCTCGCGCTCCTTTCGGGGCGTGGTACGCTCTACCATGAGGAAAAGCGCGGGGCTTTGGCTCATGCTCTCGCGGATTTTCCCGAGACGCGCATCTTCGCCTGTCTCGCTCTCGTGCGCGAGACGCTCGGGAGGCTTCGGAGCAACGCAAGCGTTCAGCTCCTCTTTGAAGGGCTTCTGATGCGCCTGCGGGATGCACAGGAGTCGGAACGGTGACGCCGGGCGCGAAAAGCCGCGCTCTCAATAGATGAAGGAGGCAAGGGGTTGCAGACGATTGTGGGCGTCCGCTTCAAGAAAGCGGGCAAGATCTATTATTTCAGCCCGGGAAAATACGAACTCGTACTCGGCGACGATGTCATCGTTGAGACGGTGCGTGGCATGGAGTGCGGTCGCGTCGTCCTGGGGGTGCGAGAGGTGGAGGAAAACGGCTCTCAAGTCTTGAAGACCGTACAGCGCAAGGCGACGGAGCAGGATCTTCGCAAGGTCGAGGAAAACCATCGCAAGGAAAAAGAGGCGTTCAAGGTTTGTGAGAAGAAGATCAAGCTGCATGGTCTGCCGATGAAACTCGTCGATGTCGAGTGCACG
The DNA here is from genome assembly GCF_026015965.1 of Selenomonas sputigena. NCBI lineage: Bacteria > Bacillati > Bacillota > Negativicutes > Selenomonadales > Selenomonadaceae > Selenomonas > Selenomonas sputigena. The sequence goes on from NZ_CP110383.1 coordinate 173,642, forward strand.
TTCGACTTGAATAAGATCATCTTCTACTTCACGGCGGACGGGCGCATTGACTTTCGCGAGCTCGTCAAAGATCTGGCCTCCGTGTTCCGCACGCGCATCGAGCTGCGGCAGATCGGTGTGCGCGACGAGGCGAAGCTCATGGGCGGCATGGGCTGCTGCGGCAGGCCTTTGTGCTGCTCGATGTTCCTCGGCGACTTCGAGCCGGTGTCCATCCGCATGGCGAAGGAGCAGAACCTCTCTTTGAATCCGACGAAGATCTCGGGCATCTGCGGCAGGCTCATGTGCTGCCTCAAATATGAGTGCTCGGATTACAAAAAGAGCTGCCCCAAGCGCCGTCCGAAGCCGCCGAAGCAGGGAAGCCGCGTCGCGTCGGCGGAAGGAGAGGGAAAGGTCATCTCCATCAATGCGCAGCGACGCACGGCGACGATCCTGCTCGACTCGCACAAGACACTCGTGACAGCGTGGGAGGACGTCATTGCCGTAGAAAAGGGAGACAAGGCGTAAGATGGAGCGCACGGAAGGGGCGCAGGGATCGCCGCCAAAGGAAGCTCGGCATGCAAAGGGCACGCTCTACCTCGCGGCGACGCCCATCGGCAATCTTGAGGACATGACGCTGCGTGCCGTGCGGATTCTCAAGGAAGTGCCGTTGATTGCGGCCGAAGATACGCGCCACACGCGCAAGCTTCTCGCACGTTACGACATCCACACGCGCCTCCTTAGCTACCATGAGCACAACAAGTTTGAGAAGGGACCGCGCCTCGTGGAATTCCTGCTCGCAGGAAACGATCTCGTCTGTGTCAGTGATGCGGGACTTCCCGGCATCGCTGATCCCGGCAGCCACCTCGCTGCTCTGGCCATAGACGCAGGAGTCACCGTATCGCCCCTGCCCGGTGCGAACGCCGCACTCTCGGCACTCATCTGTTCGGGGCTAGACACGCGGCGCTTCACCTTTGTGGGCTTTTTGCCGCGCACGACGGCGAAGCGCGGCGATCTTCTCACCGAAGTCGCCGCGCGAAGGGAAACGCTCATCTTCTACGAAGCGCCACACCATCTGAAGGATACGCTCAAGGCGCTCGTTGCTGTTTTCGGCGGAGCGCGGCCTGCGGCAGCTGCGCGTGAGCTTACGAAGCGCTACGAAGAGTTTCGGCGCGGTACGCTCGCCGATTTGCTCGCGCACTACAGCGCAGAAGAGCCGCGCGGCGAGTTTGTCCTCATCGTCGCGGGTACGGCAGATGGAGAGGTACAGGAGGCGACACCGCAGGAGACGCCGCAGGAACTCGTCGCACGCTTTATGCGAGAGGGCAGGTCGAAAAAGGAAGCCATGCGCGAAGCAGCGAAGCGACTGAACTTAAGTCGTCGCGACGTTTATCAGACCTTGCTGGAAGAATGAAAAGCCCGCCCACTCCCTTTGCGGGAATGGGCGGGTTTCTGGATGTTTGCGCAAAATCTATACGGCTTCCTTCTGCAGATCTCTCGCGCACTTTTTGCAGACGTTGCGCCCCTTGAAGAGCGACACGTCGTCTACACTGCCGCAGAAGATGCACGTGCAGGTCGGTTCGTACTTTCGCAGCACGATGCGATCCTCATCGGTGTAGATCTCCAAGGCATCGCGCTCTGCGATGCCGAGCGTGCGGCGCAGCTCGATCGGTATGACGACACGACCGAGTTCGTCGACTTTTCTGACGATTCCTGTGGCTTTCATAGCTATCTCCTCCTTAGAAGCAGGCCAGCCAACTGCGGGGAAATAGTCATTCAACGTGCAAAAGCAGGGTTGAGTGATTATTACATGTTTACAAGAAGCCTCGAGAAGTCAAGCCGAAGGCGCAGACTGATCGGTTAGACTCCTGTAAAGCGTGAGAACATATGTACAACGTGCCTCTTTGATGATGCCATGCAGGAAACGGGAGAAAAAGCAATGCATGCCGCTTCGTGCGACGGCTGAATATATGTCCTGAAAGTTTACAACATTTACATGAAGAAACATTTTTTGACTAAAAATGTATACTTTTTCCTTTGCTTACAGTATAGCATTTCCAAGGAAATGTTTCAAGTGAAATAATTAAGAAGAAATAATAAATCTATACAAGAAGGACATTGTGCTTTTGATGAAGGACATAGCGAGAGAGAAAGTATTTTGCTGCCAAATCTTCAAGCAATGATTGAAATGATCGGCACTTTCTCGATGTGCGGAACTTGAAAATCTTGCATAGGAGGACAAATTTATTCTATAATAGTGAGGATATATAAATGCGGCATCATGCCGTTGAGGAGGCTTTTTGATGACAAGGAAATCATTCTACATAACGACGCCGATCTACTACCCGAGCGCGAAGCTGCATATTGGACACGCGTACTGCACGACGATTGCCGACGCTGTCGCACGTTTCAAGCGGCTGACCGATCACGATGTGTTCTTTCTCACGGGAAGCGACGAGCACGGGCAGAAGATCCAGCAGAAGGCAGAGGAGGAGGGCGTGACGCCCCTTGCCTACGTCGACAAGATCGTTGCGGGATTTCAGGGGCTTTGGCAGAAGCTCCACATCTCGAACGACGATTTCATCCGCACGACTGAGGAGCGCCACCAGCGCGTTGTGCAGGAGGTCTTCCGCCGCATCTACGAGAAGGGTGACATCTACAAGGGCAAGTACAAGGGGCTTTACTGCACGCCGTGCGAGAGCTATTGGACGGAGCGTCAGCTCATAGATGGCAAGTGCCCCGACTGCGGGCGCGAGGTGGCGGAGGTCGAAGAGGACGCCTACTTCTTCAAGATGTCGCACTATGCCGACCGCGTCCTCGCGTACATTGAGGAACATCCCGACTTCATACAGCCCGTCTCGAGGCGCAACGAGATGATCAACTTCATCAAGCAGGGGCTTGAAGATCTGTGCATCTCGCGCACGTCGTTCGACTGGGGCATCCCCGTGCCGATCGCACCCGATCATGTCATCTACGTCTGGTTCGACGCCCTGACGAATTACCTGACGCCGATCGGCTTCTTGGACGATCCCGAGAAATTTGAGAAGTATTGGCCGGCCGACATCCATCTCGTCGGCAAGGAGATCGTGCGCTTCCATTCGATCATCTGGCCGTGCATCCTCATGGCGCTCGATCTGCCGCTGCCGAAGATGGTCTACGGCCACGGCTGGCTGATCGTCGACGGGGACAAGATGTCGAAGTCGAAGGGCAACGTCATCGATCCCGTGCAGCTCATCGACGAGTTTGGCGCCGACGCCATCCGCTACTTCCTGCTGCGCGAGATCAACCTCGGACAGGACGGCAACTTCTCGCGCGACGCTCTCATTACGCGCATCAACGCTGACCTTGCGAATGACCTTGGCAACCTCCTGCACCGCACGCTGAACATGATCGGCAAGTTCCAGGACGGCGTCGTGGAAGAGGCGCAGGGAGAGAGCGAGATCGACCGCGCCTTCCTTGCGGACGCGGAAAGTGCAATCGCCGCCTACGAGCGCGAGATGGAAGAGATGAAGCTGCAGAGCGCCATCAAGACGACGTGGGCGTTCATCAGCCGTGCGAACAAGTACATCGACGAGACGATGCCGTGGGCGCTCGCCAAGGATGCGGCGAAGAAGCAGGAACTGACGAATACGCTTTACAATCTCGCCGAGAGTCTGCGCCGCATCAGCGTCCTCATCGAGCCGTTCATGCCGGAGACGGCGGCGAAGATCTGGCATCAGCTCGGCCTTGAGGGAGACTTCTCTCGCGTGCGCTTTGTTGACGTGCGCACGTGGGGCGGCTTCCTAGCGGGAACGCATGTGGGAAGCCCCGAGCAGCTTTTCCCGCGCATCGAGGTCGAGGCAGAGGAAAAGCCTACGATGCAGGGGAGGAAAGGCTCTGCCGCAAAGTCCCAGGAGGCGCAGAAAAAGCAGGGGAAAGCGGAAAAGACGAACGCTGCTGCGCCTGCGGACGACGTCATCACGATCGACGATTTCAATCGCGTCGATCTGCGCGTCGCCGAGATTCAAAAGGCGGAGCGCGTGCCCGATACGGCGAAGCTTATGCGCCTTACCGTGAGCCTCGGCACGGAGGAGCGCGAGGTCGTCTCGGGCATCGCTGAGTTCTACGCGGCAGACGAGCTTGTCGGCAGGAAGGTCGTCCTCGTCGCGAACTTGAAGCCCGCGAAGATTCGTGGTATTCGCTCGCACGGCATGATCCTGTGCACGGCGGACGAGAGCGGACTGCGCCTCGTCGAGCCTGCCGCATCCGCAGGGAGCAAGGTGAAGTGATGGAGCTGATCGATTCTCATGCGCATCTCGACGGCGAGAAGTTCGCGGACGACTGCGCCGCTGTCGTTGAGCGTGCACTGGCAGCCGGCGTCGTGAAGATCATCACGATGGGCGACAGCCTCGAGTCCTCGGCGCGGAGCGTCGCGCTCACGGAGGAGTTCGAGTCCGTCTATGCGGCAGTCGGCATCCATCCCGAGGAGGTGCAGCCGATGACGGCGGCGACGGACGACCAGCTTGCCGCCTGGGCGGCGCAGGAAAAGGTCGTCGCCATCGGCGAGATCGGGCTCGACTATTATTGGGAGAAGGACGAGGAAAAGCGTGCGCTGCAGCGTGCGATCTTCGTGCGCCAGCTCGATCTCGCGCGTCAGCTCAAGCTGCCCGTCTGCATCCACGACCGCGAGGCGCACGGCGACATGATGAAGATTCTCAAGACGGAGGGCAGAGGGCTTCGCGGCGTGCTGCACTGCTACTCGGGAAGCTGGGAGATGGCGGCGGAACTCTTGAAGGGCGACTGGTACTTCGGCATCGACGGGCCTTTGACGTACAAGAACGCCGCGAAGCTGCCCGAAATCGTGCAGCGCCTGCCGGCGGAGCGCATTCTCGTTGAGACAGATTCCCCCTACCTTTCTCCCATGCCGTTTCGCGGCAAACGCAACGAGCCTGCTCATGTACTCTACGTCGCCAAGAAGGCGGCGGAACTGCGCGGCGAGAGCCTTGAAGCCTTCGCACGGGCGACGCGCGAGAATACGCGCGATCTGTACGGGATTTGAGAGAAAATTTAATTTAATATGGCACAAAGAAAGAAGTGGTGAAAGCCTGTCGTAAAAGGGCTTTCACCACTTCTCTTTTCCCTAAATATGGTGGTTAATTCTGTCAAAGTGGGGCATATCTTGACAAAGGGGGAAAAAGGTGCTAGAATAAGCCTGTCGTTAGATTTCTAAGGGGGGATTGAATGACTTTAAGGAAACTAGCACTTTGCATGGTGTTGATCCTCGGAGTCGTATTCACGACAGGTTTTACGGACGCGATGCGCAATGTCAGCATCGACGTCGATGGCAAGACTTTGGAGGTAAGCACCCGATACTCGAGCCCGGAGCTGATCTTGCATCAGGCAGGCGTCGAGATTAGGCACAAGGATGAGTTTCAGTTAAAGAAATCGGACAAAGAAGAAAAAATTATTGTGCAACGTGCCGTGCCGGTCGTCATTGAGTTCGAGGGCGACAGGCAGAAGGTTTATACGACTCGCAGCAATGTGGGCGAGGTACTCAAGGACTACGGATACGTCGGCGACCGCTTCTCGGCGGAGCTGGACGGGGCAACACGACTTGAAAAAAATCTCAACATCAAGATACACGATTTGGTCGCAGAAAAAGAAAGAGAAGAAGAAGCAAGACGTGCCCAGTCTGTAGAAACATCGCGCGGCGCTATGCGCTATGTGCGTGAGTACGATATGGAAGCGACGGCTTACCTGCCGACCGACGGCGGCGGCAGTGGCATCACGGCTTCTGGTATGCTCGCAGAGCGGGGCGTCGTAGCTGTGGATACGGATGTGATTCCCTTGGGAACGCGCCTCTACATCCCGGGCTACGGTGTGGCCATCGCAGGGGATACGGGCGGCGCCATCAATGGCGAGCGCATCGACCTGTGTATGGAATCCTACGGTGAGGCGATGGAATTCGGCCGCCGTTGGGTCAAGGTTTATGTCTTGGAATAACGACATAAAAAGAGGACTGTACGCGAAAGCGGCAGTCCTCTTTTCGTATGTGCATTACTTGCGAAAACGTATGACGTGTGCCTTCGCGCGGTCAGATCTTTTCGATATACGGCTCTTCGTGGAAGGCTTCGGCATGCTGTATGAGGCCCTTGAGGCGTTCGATGTTCTTCTTGTGCAGCACGATGGCGAACTCGATGCGCGTCCTCTCCTCGTCCGTGAAGTCGCCCGTTTCGTGCGATTCCTCGATGCGCTTCAAACGTTCCTCGACGTCGGCAAGTTCGTCGGCGAGGAGCTTTCGGTCGTGCATGGCAAGTCCGTAGACGGAGCGCAGCCCCTGGCGCACCTCGTGCGCATAGCCCGCCTCGTGCGTGACGGCTTCCAGCTCCTTGGCAATCTCGTAGATGATGTCATAGGGACTGGCGGCGCTGTTGATCATGCCGAGCATCTTCATCTTGATGTTCTCAAAGAGCGTGTAGTCGATATTCTCGTGGTGGATTTCTTCTGCCATAGTTGCCTCTCCTTCCTCACTTCGGACTTCCCTAGTATAGCATCATTCCGTTTTTGTTTACAGAGTAGGATGCACAGTCTATAATAAAAAGAGTAATTTTCTATAAAAGTCCAAGAAGTCAAGCCGAAGGCGCAGACGGATTGGGTAACTTTTGTTGAGAGCGGCGCACTTTTGTCCACAAAGTGGACGTTTGTGCGTGTAATTTTTTGAGGTGATATGATACCATGCAGAAACAAAAAGAAATGCGGCGCGGTCTGCAGAATCGCCATTTGCAGATGATCGCGCTCGGCGGTGCCATCGGCACGGGGCTTTTCTATGGCTCGGCGTCGACCATTAAGCTCGCGGGACCTTCCGTCATGCTCGCCTATTTGACGGGCGGCGTCGTCATCTTTCTCATCATGCGCATGCTCGGCGAGATGGCGGTCGAAGAGCCGGTGTCCGGCTCCTTCAGTCACTACGCCGCGAAGTATTGGGGCGCTTTTCCGGGTTTCCTCTCGGGCTGGAACTACTGGTTCAACTACGTCATCGTCAGCATGGCGGAGCTTTCCGTCATTGGCATCTACATGAACTACTGGCTGCCCGACCTGCCGCAGTGGCTCTCGGCGCTCGTCACGCTCGTCGTCATCACGGCGCTGAACCTCGCGGCTGTCAAGGCTTACGGCGAGATGGAATTTTGGCTTGCCATCGTCAAGGTCGCCGCCATCGTCTCGATGATCGTCCTCGGGCTGTATCTCGTCTTTTCACGCCCCGAGGCGTTCCCGCTGAACTTCGCCAACCTCTGGGTGCATGACGGCTTCTTTCCGAATGGCGTTTGGGGCATGCTGCTCTCGATCACCGTCGTCATGTTTTCTTTCGGCGGCATCGAGCTGATCGGTATCACGGCGGGAGAAGCCGCCGACCCTGATCGTTCGATTCCGCGCGCCATCAATCAGGTCATCTGGCGCATCCTCATCTTTTACGTCGGCGCCATGGCGGTGCTCATGGCGCTTTGGCCGTGGGACGAGGTCGGCATGGAGGCAAGCCCCTTCGTGCAGATCTTCTCGAACGTCGGCATCCCTGCCGCCGCGCACATCCTGAACTTCGTCGTCCTGACCGCTGCGGTATCCGTCTACAACTCGGCGATCTACAGCAACTCGCGCATGCTCTACGGACTCGCTGCAGGCGGCGATGCGCCGAAAATTCTCGCGAGTCTGTCGCGTCAGGGCGTGCCCGTCGTCGGCATCCTCATCTCCTCGGGCGTGACGCTTCTCGCCGTACTCCTCAACTACCTGTTCCCCAGACAGGTATTCATGCTCTTTCTCTCCATCGCCATGGCGTCCGTCATCATCAGCTGGGGCACGATCGTCATCACGCATTTGAAATTCCGTCGCCTCTATGAGAGAGAAGGACGCAGGGCGAAGTTCCGTGCCCCCTTCTTTCCCGTTGTCAACTACATCTGCCTAGCGTTCCTCGTCATGATGTACGCTCTCATGACGCAGATACCCGACATGCAGTTCGCCGTCCTCGTCCTGCCCGTTTGGCTCTTTGTTCTGTGGCTCGGCTATCGCAGGAAGAAGCGCGGTATTTCCTAGAAAAAATTGGTTTTTATCGCGTGTTTATGATATGATGAGAAAAAGCGTTGGGGAGGAAGACATGCACCGTAAGACGAGCATCATCATCTTGAGCTGCAATACGTTGGAACTGCTGCAGCTTTGCATCGCGAGCATCCATGAGTACACGGAGGCGGGGACGTATGAGATCATCGTCGTCGATAATGCATCGGAGGATGGCTCTGCTGAGTGGTTGAAGGAGCAGAAGGATCTTCGCTGCATCTATAACGAAGAGAATCTAGGGTTTCCCAAGGGCTGCAATCAAGGCTTGGAGATCGCGACGGGAACGGAGCTTCTGCTTTTGAACAGTGATACCGTTGTCACAAAGAGCTGGCTCAAGAATCTCCGATGCGCTCTCTACAGCAGTCCGAAGGTTGGCGCCGTGAGCTGCGTGGCAAACTGCTGCCCGCACAATCAAATGATTGCTACGCACTATGAAAACCTTGAGGACATGCAGGATTTTGCTGCAGATTACAATAAGTCTAATCCTGAACTTTGGGAGAAGAGAACGACGCTGATTGGCTTTTGCCATCTTTTCAAGCGCGAGGTGCTTGAAAAGGTTGGATTTCTTGATGATCGGTTTAGTCCGGGCAATTACGAAGATGACGACTACTCGCTGCGTATCCTGCAGGCGGGATACGATCTGCTTCTTTGCCAGGATACGTTCATCCATCATTTCGGGAAGGCAGCATTCAAGAAGAATCTCAGTACGCAGGACGCCGATGAAATGGCTCAGCGTTACAATTCCCTTTTGGAGAGAAACGGAAAACTCTTTGAAGAAAAGTGGCATGTGTCGAGGGATTGCTGGAAGATGGCTCCCGAGGAACTGTTGCCTTACCTGCGACAGCAGGTGGTGGAGAAAGAAGAGGGAAGTTCTGGCGCAGGGCTTGTGGCGCAGAAGATTGCCGTCCTTGTGCGTAAGACGCAGGAGAAGCGTTACGGCCTCTGCGTGGAGTCTTTACGCGCATCAAGGCTGCCCGCAGGATATGCGTTGGAAATCTTCTCGTTGGCTGCGAACAAGCCCTATGCGGCACAGGTGAACGAGATACTTTCCCAAACGGATGCGAAGATTAAGATTTTCATCAATGATGAGATCTGCCTTGTCTCGCCGTTGGCAATTGAGCAGATGCTGGAAATCTTCCGCAAGGAAAATATTGGCATGGTCGGCTTCATGGGCAGTCGCTCGCTGCCCGTGAGTGGCAATTTCTTGGAGGCGCCCGATGTATGGGGCAGTGTCCATATGCCGATGAAGGGAAGCCTTGAGGAAATCCGCTTCGGCAAGGCAGCCACTCACGAATTCACGACGGGCGTGCGATTCCTCTGCCCGTCCTTTTTTGCGACGCAGGTTGATATTCCTTGGAATGAAGACTATGAGAAGCAGTATTATGCCGTCCTTGCGCATTGCCGTGCTATGGAGGAGGGCGGACAGAAGATGGTCGTGCCGCTGCCGCGCGAGATTTGGTGCGCCTATCAGATGGAAAATATATCGTTTGACTCTGCCGAGGGAGATCGTCGGCGCTACTTTGCAGCCTATCATTCCAGACTGGATGATGTGCTGTCATCTGGGGCGCGATTGGCTCTCTATGCGTGCGGCAAGGATGCACAAGTCGAAGGCTGGCAGAGTTTTTCTCATCCTGGGGGAATCGCCGTCGGCGCTCGGACGAGGATACATGAGACGGCGCTTTGCCGGCTGCTCTCGGACAACTTCGTGGGCGAGCCGCGCATCTCTGTCGGCGACGACTGTGCGATTGACGCTTACAGCACTCTGACGGCACACAATCGCATCGTTCTTGAAAACCTTGTGACTGTGGGTGCGAACGTTCAGATTAAGGACTACACTCGCGCAGAAGAGGATCTTGGCCTTGCCGCCGAGGATCGCGAGCTTCTCGGGCATGCATGCGGCATCCGGATTGGCTGTGCGGCAGAGATCGGAGCGAACGTCGTCATCGAGGGTGCTGTGCAGATCGGCTGCGGCGCCCGCGTTCGTGCGGGAAGCGTCGTGAAGTGCGACGTTCCCGCCTACTGCATCGCCGAGGGCAATCCCGCGCGTATCGTCAAGGCCTTTTCATCGCGTGAAGGGAAATGGCTTGCGACACCCGATGAAGAGGTGCTCATGGGCCTCTTGGAAGAGCGGGAGAAGACGAATCCGCTCCTTACCTATGCTTTCATTACATATAATCGCAGCCGGTATCTGAGGAAGTCGCTCAGGAGTGTGCTGCAGCAGGTCGGAAATGATCCGCTTGTCGAGGTTCTCGTCTCGGACAACGCCTCGACGGATGAGACGCGAAGCCTTGTAGAGGAACAACAAAAAAGGTTCAAGAACCTGCGCTATCACTGCAACGAGACGAATGTTGGTGCAGAGGGAAACATTCATTGCGCCATGCGGGCGAGCCGTGGTGAATATGTGATTGTAGCGGGTGACGATGACTACATCCTCGATGGCGTCCTGCGTTCTGTGCTTTCCGCCATCGTCAAGCACCGTGGCGTCGCGCTGTTTTGCTTGAAAAAGGAGGCCGTGCCACGCTGGGTACGGCGAGGCACGGGAATATTGGAATATATCTCGTATGTAGGCTTCTTGATGACATGGATCAGCGGCATCATTACGGTGAGGAGCCTTACTACGAAGAAGTCGTGGCGAAGATGAAGGGAATATTAGAGGAAGCGGGAGATGCAGGAGATCAAGCGGACGCAGAAAAGAAAGATGCGGTGAACCAAAAATGATAGAGAGACTCAGTATGACGGATTTCGCTCTTGCGGAGCAAAATATCTTCGAGGATGAGGAGAAGACGAAAAGGCTTGCTACATTGGGACGGCGTTCGTACCTGGTGGATGGCAGCATGGAATACGGCAACTACGACTGTCACATTTTGATCGGTAAATACTGTGCTTTGGGACATCGGATCGTTTTTGAGATGGGACTCAATCATGACTATCATTGTGTCACGACGTATCCTTTTGAAGATGTGCTGCAAATCGATGAGGACACTTTGAATCATGCCAAGGGAGTCAATCACAATCAGATCATCATCGGCAACGACGTTTGGATCGGCTGTGATGTGACGTTGATGGGCGGCGTGCGTATCGGTAACGGTGCTGTCATCGGGGCGAGAACTGTTGTGGCGAAGGATGTGCCTCCGTATGCCGTCGTTGTGGGGAATCCGGCGCGCGTCATCAAGTATCGATTTCCAAAAGAAATCATTGAAAAGCTGCAGAAGATCAAGTGGTGGAACTGGCCCGAAGAAAAAATTCTGTCCTTATTGTCGGAACTGAAGGATGTGCGGCGCTTTGTCGATACATTTAGCGAAGACGTGAAAGAAGATGACGAGGATGCGGAACTGACAGCTTCGATGAAGGAACTGCAGTCGCAAGGCTATACGATCTGCTATTGCATCGCCGACTTTGATGTGCAGGATCGGGTCTGGCAAAGGGTGTTTGAAAATTATCTGAAAGCGTATTGTTCGGCAGACAAGACGGCTTTGTTGTTTGGTATACGGCAAGAACCGGAAACGGCAGCTGCTTTATCGTACATGGAGGAGCGATTGGAAGCGATGGGAGAGGCGGCGCCGCTTGTCTTGACGCATCCTATGGGGACGAGGCTTTCCGTTCCCGTGCTGCGACAGGTGGATTGTCTCATTACGACGAAGTCGGATATTTCTTCCGAGGCCGTCGATTATGCGAGTGACGCAGGGCTTCGAATCGTCTATGGTTTGGATGAGAGGGATAAGGTCTTTCCGCCCAAAATTCGTTTGACGATCGCCTTCATCACCTACAACCGCAGACAGTACCTTGCGGAGTCCCTGCCACGCGTATTGGCGCAGGTCGGAGATGATGCGGCGGTCGATGTCCTCATCTCGGACAACGCTTCGACCGATGATACGCGCGTCTTCGTCGAAGAGTGGCAGGCGCGTTACAAGAATCTTCGCTATCATTGCAATGAGGAGAATGTCGGTGCGGAAGGAAACATCCATCGAGCCATGCAGGCGAGTCGCGGCGAATATGTTCTCATCGCGGGCGATGATGATTATTTCTGCGACGGAGTGCTTCATATTCTGCTCGATACGATCGAAAAAAATCGTGGAGACGCCCTCTTCTATATGGCGCAAAATCCTGCGCCGATGCATGTGTATCGCGGAGCGGGCGCCCTCGACTACATCGCGAAACTCGGTCATACCATGACGTGGCTGACGGCCATTACCATGAGGCGAGACCTCTACCTTGGCATAAAAGAGCCGCAAAAGTATGATGATACGCATATGCCGCAGGTCTACCTCCAACTGGAAATACTCAAACAGAAGGCAGATTTCACGATTATCGAGGGGCCTTTTTTTGCCGATGGAACGGGAAATCATGATCCTGCCGGCTACAACTTCGCCGAGGTTTTTATCAAAAACTATCTCGATATCCTGACGGCATGCGTCGAGATTCCACCGGAGCAGATGACGATGGAAAAGAAGCGGCTGATGGAGCAGATGATTTTTCCTTGGTGCGAGAAGATCAAGAGGGAAAAACTCGATCTTTCCCTGGAAGGAATCTTCGACATCGTGCGTGATTATTACGGGAATGAATCATACTATGCACAGGTCGTTTCGATACTCAGAGACAATATATTGAAATGATCCGAACATGTGATTTAAGCCTGCAAATAAAAAGTCAAGCCCTTAGATGAAAAAAGATGAGGAGTTGTGGCAAGTGGAATTTGAGCAACACAAATAGGTCGCCGCAGGAGCGCCGACCAAAGGGACGGTAGTGAAATGCTATTCTTGTTCTTTGGAAAGGCTTGCCAAATACTCATTTACGCGCCCGTAGTAGATGCGCAGGAACTTATTCGCTCCTGCCGTCATATAGACGTAGTAAGGCTTTCCCTCGGAGCGTTTCTTGTCCATGAAGTTGTAGACTGCATCATCGGGAGAACGCATCAAGAGTCCTGAAACAATCTGAAACAGTGCCTTTCGAAGATGCGGAGAACCTGCCTTGGATGTCTTGTTGCTCTTTAACTGCATTGTCCCTGACTGTTTTGCCCCGGGATCAACGCCCGCGAAAGCAGTCAACGAGCCGCGCCGAGGAAAACGGGTGATGTCGCCGATCTCTGCGATCAGCTGGCTTGCAAGTGTCGGACCGACACCGTTCATGTCAATCACAACGGGGTATTCCGGCAGCTGCTCGGCAAGAGCGACCATCTGCGTGCGCAAGGCTTCTACTGTCTTAGACAGTACATTGAGCTGGGCGATGGAGGTCTGCACCAACATCTTCGTCGTCTTGTCCATCGGGAGCATCGCAATGAGATCCTTTGCCTTTTCCATGAGCAGCCTCGGTTTGTCCGGCTGGAAGTTGTAGCCGTGGCGATGACACCATTTGCGGTAACGCTCTGTAAAGGTACTGAGGCTCATAGAGCAGACATAATCGACGTGCCAAAACGCACGTACATAATCCACCCATTTCTGCGAGCCATCCGCTCTGGCAGGGCTTTCAAAATAGGTGTTGGCACCGGGATAGACCTGATCGATGAGCGCGATGAGATTGTTCTTGCAGGCAGTCTTCTGCTTCATGCAGAAGGCAAACTGTCGATTCAAGGTTTTGAGTTGTGTACGTGTGGTATCCATGCCTGTATGCTGACGCAAATCGCACCAATTGTCAAGGGCATACCGCGCAATCTTCTTGGCATCGGCTTTATCCGTCTTGACCTTGCGCAGCGTGTTATTCCCAAAGTCCTTGATGAGCTTAGGATTGACGGCGGTGACGAAAAGATCGGAGGCGGCAAGCCGTTGGAGCAGCGGCTCGTAGTAACGTCCTGTGTGCTCCATGACGATGCGCGTATCTCCACCAAGAGTGTGGGCAAAGGAGATGAGTTCCTTAATGCCGCTCTTGGTGTGGAGCACCTCGAAGGGGCGAGCAAGGAGCTTTCCACCGGGCTGGAGTGCAGCGACCATGCTTTTGCCCTTGGAGACATCAATACCGACAGCGTTCATGTGAATCCCTCCAAAACAATAGATTTGTAGCAATGGTAAACCAAACTCCTCATTGCCGATTCGATCTATTGAGGGTTGACACGAACGTGCAGAAGCGCAGTTCTACCTGCATAAAACGAACTGCTGGGAATGGGAGGATGGATGACGGACTTAATTGCGGACGTAACGTTCCAGGAATCGCGCGTCAGACCAATGCACTCTCATTCTACAGCTTAGGTAATGAGGTAGACAAGGGGCGGTCGCGTACCGCTTCCCTGGTCTATAAATCTATTGTAATAGGAATCGAATACTCCCCGTACATCCTTTTTCGGCAGCGTATGGATGCGTTGCGCGGGATTTCCTGCCTGGGAAAGCGCGGCAGAAGGAAAAGGCGTTGCAGAAGAATCTTCGGATCAATGCGCTGTCGCCGCAGTAGTCATTTGGATGACGGCATGGAATCAGTGAGAGATTTGTTTAGGAGAGAGAAGAATGAGCCATAAGACGAGCATCATTATTCTGAGTTACAACACATTGGACCTTCTGCAGCTCTGCATCAAAAGCATACGCGAATATACTGAGGAAGGAACGTACGAAATCGTTGTCATCGAGAATGGCTCGAAGGACGGATCGGCCGAGTGGCTCAAGGAACAGGATGATATTAAAGGCGTTTACAACGAGGAGAATCAAGGTTTCCCCAAGGGGTGCAATCAAGGGCTTGAGATTGCGACGGGAACGGATTTGCTGCTTCTTAAGAGCGATACCGTAGTCACGAAGAACTGGTTGAAGAATTTGCGCTGCGCCCTTTACAGCAGCCCAAAGGTCGGTGCTGTGAGCTGCGTTACGAACTGCTGCTCCAACGGCCAACAGATTGAGACAAGCTATAAAAGCATAGAGGATATGCAGGCGTTCGCCGCAGACTACAATAAGTCGAATCCCATGCTTTGGGAGAAAAAAACAACGCTTGTGGGCTTTTGCTATCTCTTCAAGAGAGAAATTTTCCATAAGATAGGCTTCCTCGATGAACAGTTCAGCCCCGGTAACTTCGAGGATGATGATTACTCTTTGCGTATCTTGCAGCAGGGCTATGATCTGCTCGTCTGCCGCGATACTTTCATCCATCATTTTGGTCATGCGAGTTTCTCCCAAGGATACGACGATCAAGATGAGGCAGAAAAAGCCAAACGCTTTCAAGCTTTGAATGAACGAAACGCAGCCTTGTTTTTAAAAAAATGGCATGTATCTGAGATGTATAAGGTTATGGATGTGGAAGAACTTCGCCGCTGCCTGCAGAATCAAGAAGGTGCAGGGAAACCGGTTTATGAGCACTATCCCTCAAAAGAAAAAAAGATCGCCGTAATCATCCGCAAAAGTCACGCGGGACGCTATGAAGTTTGCATGGAAACCCTAAAAAATGTGAAGTGGCCGCAAGGATATGATGTGCAGGCGTTCACTCTGGATGCGGCAAAGCCTTATGCAGCGCAGGTCAACGAAATTTTGACGGAAACGGATGCCAAGTACAAAGTCTACATCAATGACGAGATGTGCGTCGTTCATCCGCAAGTGATCGAGGAGATGCTGGCGATTTTTCAAGATGAAAGCATCGGCATGGTTGGCATTCTCGGCAGTCAATCATTGCCCGTGAGCGGCAATCTCATGGATTCACCGTATAAGCGTGGCACCGTCTATGTACCGTCGGAAGACGACTTCTCCGAGCTGCGTTTTGGAGATGCGACAGGAGAAGCTGCGGACGTTCGCGGCCTCCTGCCGTCGTTCTTTGCGACGCAGCGGGACGTTCCTTGGGACGAAGCCTACGAAAAGCAGTATTACGCCGTGCTGGATCATTGCTGCGCGATGGAGGACGTTGGTGTGCGCGTCGTCGTTCCCTTGCCCGAAAACATCTGGTGTGCCTGCCAGATGAAAAGCATTTCCTTTGATGCTGATGAAGTTGATCGGAAAAAGTTTTTGGGAAAATACCATGCATACCTCGACGGCACAGAGCCGAAGGAAATCAGCATGCTCTATGCATGTGGCGAAGGAAGCGAGGTCTGCTCCTGGCAGGATTTTTCCCATCCAGAAGGAATTGCCGTCGGCAAGGAGACGCATATCCACAAGACGGCTTTGTGCCGTCTTGCCATATCCAACTTCGCGGGAAAGCCGCGCATCATCGTCGGTGATTGTTGTGAGATCGGAGATTGCAGCACGCTCGCGGCGGCGCAGTGCATCGAGATTGAAAACGCTGTGAGCGTGGCGGAGAATGTCCATATCAAGGATTTTGCGTACGATGACAGCGGCATCGGACTATCGCTCAAAGACTGCGAGATCATCGCAAAAGAGAGAGGCGTCCATATTGAGCGCGGCGTGTGCATTGAGGAGAACGTGTTGATCAAGGGCGCTGTGCGCATCGGGCGCGGCAGCGTCGTGCGCGCGGGAAGCTGTGTGCAGCAGGATATCCCTGCTTACTGTATTGCCGAAGGGAGCCCCGCGCGCGTCACTTTCGCTTTTTCGCCGAAATCAGGCAAGTGGTTGCCGACAGCGGGGACGAAGATGCTGAAGAGGCTGCTCGCAGAAAGAGAAAAGACGCCGCCGCTTCTCACCGTTTCCTTCATCACCTACAATCGCAGCAAATACTTGAGGCGGTCGCTGCCATGCGTATTGAACCAGCTCGGCAACGACCCGCTGGCGGAAATCCTCGTCTCGGACAATGCCTCGACGGATGATACGCATCTCTTTGTCGAAGAGATGCAGAAGACGTACAGGAATCTTCGCTACCACTGCAACGAGAAGAATATCGGCACAGAGGCGAACCTTCATCGGGCGATTTTGGAAAGCAAGGGCGAGTACGTGCTCGTCGCAGGGGATGACGATTACTTTGTCGACGGTTCTTTGCTGATGCTCCTGAGTAGCATCGTCCGCTATCGTGAGAGCGCTCTCTTTTATCTGGGACAAGGCGATGGCCCTCTGCACATATATAAGGATGCGGGGTGCTTGGCCTATATCGCAAGGGTGAGCTATCAGATGACATGGGACACTGCGATCGTCATGCGCCGCGAGCTGTACGCACGGATTCCGGAGCCGCACAAGTATGATGCCACACGTCTGCCGCAAGTCTATCTGCAGTTGGAAATGCTGAAGCAAAAGCCGGAATTCACCATACTTCATGGGAATTTCTTCCTGGAGGAAACAGGGAACTGCCAGCCGGACGGCTACGATTTCGCTGAGATATTCATCAAGAATTATTTCGACATCCTGCAGGATGTTGTCGATCTGCCGCCCGATCGGCTTTCCAATGATAAGAAATGGGTCATGGAGCGGCTGATCATCCCCCGTTGCAGGAAGATCAGAGAAAAGCATATAAATTTGTCCTTGGAGGGTATTCTTCCGCTCATCCGAGAGTACTACGGCAAAGAGCCGTACTACGCGCAGCTCGTCGAATTGTTCAAGAGCATGTTGTAGGAACAGAAGCGTTGAGCGATAATCGTGCATTGACGATAAATATACGGCGGAGTATGCTACTAGATGTCAGCGGCAGGTAGTAATGAGATTTTCGGCGATATGCGATCAACAAAGGAGATGAAGATTTGAAAACAGTGCTTTTGGCGGGCGGATTCGGTACGCGAATCACCGAGGAGTCGGAAAGACGACCCAAGCCCATGGTGGAGATCGGCGGCATGCCGATCCTCTGGCACATCATGAAGGGATACAGCTATTTTGGCTTCAACGATTTCATTATATGCGCGGGCTACAAACAGCATATGATCAAGGAATGGTTCGCTGACTACTTCCTGCATACGTCCGACATCACGTTCGATTTCACGCAGGAAAACCGCATGATCGTGCACAACCAGCATACGGAGCCGTGGAAGGTTACGATCGTCGATACGGGACTCGATACCTTGACGGGCGGGCGCATCCGCCGCATTCGCAAGTATGTGGGGGATGAGACGTTCATGATGACATACGGCGACGGCGTGGCGGATGTCGATATCGGTGAACTTGTGCGCTTTCACAAGGCGCACGGCAAGGCAGCGACCTTGACGGCGATCATGCAAAAACAGCAGAAGGGCATCCTGGACATCGGCTTTGATAATTCCGTGCATGCTTTTCGTGAGAAGGCTATGGAGGACAGCGCGCCGATCAACGCGGGCTACATGGTGCTTGAGCCTTCCGTTTTTGAATTGATCGAGGATGATTCTACGGTGTTCGAACAGAGGCCGTTGGAGGAGTTGGCGAAGAAAAGCGAGCTCAAGTGCTATCTGCACAGCGGTTTCTGGCAGTGCATGGATACGCTGCGCGAAAAGATTTTGCTCGAGCGCTTGTGGCAAAGCGGCAAAGCGCCTTGGAAGCTCTGGTGACTTTCAGTGATGGATGTTTGCAGGAAGGGAATGATATGAAAAAAGAAAAGAAAGTTGCATTTTTCGTACGTAAGTCGAATGAGGCGCTTTACCGCACCTGTTTGGAATCGCTGCAGGCGCTTCATCTGCCTGCGGGATATGAGGCGGAACTTTTTACGTTGACAGCGGGAAAGCCGTATGCTGTGCAGGCGAACAAAGCATTGGCTCTTTCCGATGCCAAATACAAGATCTATATCAATGATGATATGTGTCTTGTTCAGCCCCGGTTCTTTGGAGAATTGCTGGCAATCTTCAAGAACGCCGCCGTCGGTATGATTGGAGCATGGGGCAGTCAGTCCTTGCCTGTGGACGGCAATGTGCTGTCTTCTGTCTATAAGCGCGGCGCTGTCTATGTGCCGGCGGAAGATGGCTTCTCCGAGCTGCGCTTTGGAGAAGCGACGGGAAAGGCCGCAGACGTTCGCTGCATTCTGCCGTCCTTCTTTGCGACACAATGGGACATCTCTTGGGATGAATCTTATGAAAAGCAGTATTACGCTGTGCTGGCACATTGCCGCGCCTTTGAGGAAGAGGGGGGCAGGATTGTCGTTCCTCTGACTAAGAATATCTGGTGCGCCTATCAAGTGAAGGACATCTCCTTCGATGGATCTGAAGCTGATCGGAAAAAGTTTTTTACGAGGTATCATTCCTATATCGACGGCACGGAGCCGAAGGGAATCAGCACACTCTATGCGTGCGGCGAGGGAAGCGAGATTCCTTCATGGAAGGAATTTTCCCATCCCGAGGGGATCGCCGTCGGCAGGGAGACGCACATCCACAAGACGGCTATGTGCCGCTTTGTCATGCCCAATTTCACGGGAAAGCCCCGCATCATCGTTGGCGATCGGTGTGAAATTGGAGCTTGCAGTACCCTTGCGGCGGTGAACCGCATCGTGCTGGAAAACACTGTGCGTGTAGCGGAGAATGTCCATATCAAGGATTATGTGCATGATGACAGAGACATAGGACTTTCATTCAAAGATCGTGCAATCATCGCGGCAGAGAGCGGCATCCAGATCGAGCGCGGCGTGCGCATCGAAGAGAACGTGCTGATCAGGGGTGCTGTGCACATCGGCCGCGGCAGCATCGTGCGAGCGGGAAGTACCGTAGAATCGGACATTCCTGCCTATTGTATCGCCGAAGGGAGCCCTGCGCGCGTTGTCGCAGCCTTTTCTCCGAAGGCTGGGAAGTGGCTGCCTACAGCGGGGGAAAAGGCTCTGGAAAGGGTACGCGCAGAACGGGAGAAGACGCCGCCGCTTCTTACCGTTGCCTTCATTACCTATAACCGCAGTGAATATTTGAAGAAGTCCCTGCGATGTGTTCTGCAGCAGCTTGGAAACGACGAGCTGGTGGAAGTCCTCGTTTCGGACAATGTCTCGACGGATGACACAAAGGCGTTTGTCCAAAAGATGCAGAAAACGTACAAAAATTTGCGCTACCACTGTAACGAGGAGAATATCGGTGCGGAGGGGAATATCCATCGAGCGATTCAAGAAAGCAGGGGCGAGTATGTACTCGTTGCGGGCGATGATGATTACTTTGCCGACGGCGCACTGCTTTTCCTGCTCAGCAACATTGTCCGATATAGGGGATCGGCGCTCTTCTTTTTGGGAAACAACTTCGATTCCTACGAAGTGCAGCGAGGTTCGGGCTGCGCGGAATATATCGCAAGTGTGGGCTTCTTCGTGACGTGGATCAGCGGTATCGTCCTGCAGCGCACATTGTACGATCTCATAGAGAATCCGCAAAAATACGATGATACGCATATACCGCAGGTATATCTGCAAATAGAGATATTGAAGCGAAATCCGAAGTTTGTTGTATTGTATGGAACTTTCATCCTTAAAGCGTCGGGGGATAGAGCGCCGGCCGGCGTGAACTTCGCCGAGGTGTTCATCAAGCATTACCTTGATATGCTGCAGTTTGAGGCAAAAATCCCGCAGGAATTGCTGTCTGCGGAAAAAAAGCGCTTGATGGAGAACCATGTGTATCTGTGGCTCGCTAGAATAAGGGGAGAGCACATAGATGTCTCCCTCGACGGATTTTTTGATATTGTTGAGACGTATTATAAGGATGAGCCATACTATGAAGATGTTCTTGCGACATTAAATGGAATCGTGCAAATCACCGGCAGTGAAATGTAATTTTGGGGGCAGACCATATGAGGGAAAAGAAACTTGCGTTCTTCGTACGCAAGTCGGATGAAGTGTGCTATAGCGCCTGCTTGGAATCGCTGCAGGCGCTTCATCTGCCCGCAGGATATGAGGCGGAACTTTTCACGTTGGCAGCGGAAAGTCCGTATGCTGCGCAGGCGAACAAAGCGTTGACGCTTTCGGATGCCAAGTACAAGATCTATATCAACGATGATGTGCGTCTTGTCCGATCGCAGTTGATCGAGGAATTGCTGACAGTTTTCAAGGATGCCTCCATCGGTATGGTCGGAGTGTTGGGAAGTCAGTCCCTGCCTCGCGATGGCAATGTGCTGGAATCGGACTACAAGCGGGGCGTTGTCTATGTGCCGACGGGACGAGAACTATCCGAGATGCGATTCGGAGAAGTTTCGGAAGAAGAGACAGCGGATGTCCGCTTCGTTCTGCCCTCATTCTTTGCGACGCAGATGGATTTGCCGTGGGATGAAGAGTATGAAACACAATATTATGCCTTGCTGGCACAGTGCCGAAGCTTTGAGGAAATCGGAAGTCGGATTGTGACGTCCTTGGCAAAGGAGGCTTGGTGCGCCTATCAGTCACGAGATATCTCCTTCGATGCCGAAGAAGCGGATCACGCGAAATTTTTTGCAAGATATCATCCTTATCTGGATCTTGCGGAGACGGAGGGAACGCAGGCTGTTTTGTATGCGTGCGGCGAGGGAACGACGCTTCCATCTTGGCGAGATTTTTCCCATCCTGAGGGCATTGTTGTCGGACGCGATACACATGTGCATCGGACGGCGAGCTGCGGCTTTGCCCTGTCGAATTTTGCCGGTCGCCCCAAGCTCCTTCTTGGTGATCATTGTACAATTGGTGCCGGCAGCACGATCACGGCGCTCTATGGCATCCGATTGGAAAACAATGTGACAGTGGCGGAGAATGTCCACATCAAGGACTATGCTTACGATGAGACGGTGATTGGCCTTTCCCTCGAAGCGCAGATGGATTCGAGCGAGGGAGGCGGCATTCGGATTGAAAGCGGCGTGCGGATCGAGGAAGGGGTTCGGATCAAGGGCGCCGTGCAGATCGGACGCGGCAGTTTCATACGGGCGGGCAGCACCGTGTGTGGGAATATCCCTGCTTATTGCATAGTAGCGGGGAGTCCTGCACGCGTCGTCAAAGCATTTTCCTTGAAAGAACGGAAATGGCTTCCTGTGGCGAATGAACAAGTATTGGCACGACTGCTCGCAGAACGTAAGGTAGCAGCGCCGCTTCTGACGTTTGCCATTATTACGTACAACCGCTGTGAATACTTGCGGAAATCTCTGGACTGTGTTTTACGACAGTTGGGAAACGATGATCTGGTGGAAATCCTTGTTTCGGACAATGCATCGACAGATGATACGAAAGATTTTGTCGAAGAGATGCAAAAGACGTACAGGAATCTGCGTTACCATCGCAACGAAATGAATGTCGGTGCGGAAGCAAATATTCACGTGGCTATCAGAAAGAGCCGCGGCGAGTATGTGCTTGTTGCAGGAGATGACGATTATTTCACCGATGGGTCTTTGCTTGCCGTGCTCGGAAGGCTTCTCCAACACCGAGGGAGAGCGATCTTTCATCTGAGAAGGGCGCATGAGCCGTATCGCGTGCATACAGGAAGCGGAATCACGGAGTACGTTCATATGGTTGGCTATCATATGACGTGGATTACGAGCACCATCATGCGGCGAGACATTTATGCGCGGATCAAAGAGCCGCAGAAGTATGATGCTACGCGCATCCCTCAGGTATACTTGCAAATGGAGATGCTGAAGCAGGAGCCGGACTTCGCTGTCATTGCGGCGCCTTTCATGCGTTTGGGGTCGGGTGAGCATACGACGTCGGGGTTCAACTTTGTCGAAGTGTTCATCAAGAATTATTTTGATCTGCTCAAAACGGCGGGGGAGATTCCGCCGACGGTTCTGTCAGAAGAAAAAAAGAGGCTGATGGAAGAATGCATATATTTTCAATGCGAAAGAATCAAGGCGCAGCAGCTGCAGATTTCCTTGGATGGACTTTTTGATATCGTTCGAGAGTATTATGGCAGCGAATCGTTCTATCCGCAAGTTGCTGCAAATCTCAGACGTATCCTGCAGAAATAAAAGGTCTGTTTTATATGGAGTTATGTGCTGCCGCTGCAACAGCCTTGCAGATAGGGTGTGTTTTTAGAACAAGAAACAGATGCAGAGCGAACGACGGCCTTGAGGGGAATCGCTGCAGGGCTGCAGGAATGTACCTTGGGCATCGGCATGTGTTTGGAAGAAGATTCGGCGGGGAGGAGAAAACATGTGTCATAAGACGAGCATCATTATTTTGAGTTACAATACGTTGGAGATGCTGCAGCTTTGCATCGCGAGTATACGTGAGTATACGGAAGCCGGAACATATGAGATCATTGTCGTCGAAAATGCCTCAAAGGACGGCTCGGCCGAGTGGCTCAAAGAGCAGGGGGATCTTCGATGCATCTACAACGAGGAAAATCAGGGCTTCCCCAGGGGCTGCAATCAAGGCTTGAAAATTGCGGAAGGAACGGAGATCCTGCTCCTCAATAGCGACACCATCGTCACGAAGGATTGGCTGTCGAATCTGCGCCGTGCGCTTTACAGTGATCCTGTGGTCGGCGCTGTGAGCTGTGTCACGAATTATTGCTCCAATAATCAGCAGATTGAGGTTTCTTACCGGGGCATGGAGGAAATGCAGGCATTTGCTGCGGACTACAACAAATCGAATCCTGCATCTTGGGAGAAGAAGACGACACTTGTGGGATTTTGCTATCTCTTCAAGCGGGAAGTGTTCGACAAGGTAGGGTTTCTTGATGAACAGTTCAGCCCCGGCAACTTCGAGGATGACGACTACTCTCTGCGCATCTTGCAGCAGGGATGGGATCTTCTCCTCTGCCATGACACATTTATTCATCATTTCGGGCATGCAAGTTTCTCGAAAGGATATGGCGACCAAAAGGCGGCGGAAAAAGCTCGGCGCTCCAATGCATTGATTGAACGAAATGCGGCTTTGTTCCTGAAAAAATGGCATGTGCCTGAGAGGTATAAGTTCATGGCGGCGGAGGAGGTTCGCCGTTTGCTGCAGAGCCGTGCAGGGGCAGACGAGGCGGTGCATGAGCGTCACCTGCCGAGTGAAAAGAAGATCGCGGTGCTCCTGCGGGACAGCCATACAGGGCAGCACGAAGTTTGCCTCGAAGCTCTCAAGAATGTGAAGTGGCCCGACGGCTATGAAGTGGAAGTATTTACAATCGATGCTCAAAAGCCCTATGCGGCACAGGTCAACGAAGTCTTGGCGGACACCGATGCCAAGGTTAAAATCTATATCAATGACGATCTTTTCCTCGTCCATGCGCAGGCGATCGAAGAGCTGCTGAAGATTTTCCAAGACGAGAGCATTGGCATGGTCAGTTTCCTTGGCAGTGCGTCGCTCCCCGTGAGCGGCAGTCTTATGGATTCTCCCTATAAATACGGCGCTGTCTATGTGCCGACAGAAGAAGATTTTTCCGAGATGCGCTTCGGCACGGCAGTGCAAGCAGCGGCTGATGTCCGTTATATCCTGCCGTCCTTCTTTGCGACACAATGGGATATCCCTTGGGATGAATCTTATGAAAAGCAGTATTATGCCGTGCTGGCATATTGTCGAGCATTTGAGGAAGAAGGGCACAGGATTGTCGTTCCCTTGCCTGAGAACATTTGGTGCGCCTATCAGGTGAAAAATATTTCCTTTGATGCATCGGAAGCTGATCAGAAAAAGTTTTTCACCCGTTACTATACATATCTCCACGGTACGGAGTCGAAGGAAAGCAGCACGCTTTATGCGTGCGGCGAAGGGAGCAAAATTCCTTCATGGCAGGAATTTTCTTTTCCAGAAGGAATCGCTGTCGGCAGAGAGACGCACATCTGCAAGACGGCGCTCTGCCGACTCGTCCGGCCCAATTTCGCAGGAAAGCCGCGCATCATCGTCGGCGATTATTGTGAGATCGGTATCGGCAGCACGCTTGCGGCGGTAAATTGCATCGAATTGGAAAATGCCGTAAGTGTGGCGGAGAATGTACATATCAAAGATTACGTCCTCGATGAAAGCGGTGTCGGAATATCCACTGCTGATCGTGAGCTCCTCACGGAGAAAGGCGGCATTCATGTCGAGCGCGGCGTGCGCATCGAGGAGAACGTTCTCATCAGGGGGGCCGTGCGCATAGGCCGCGGCAGTATCGTGCGTGCAGGAAGCTGCGTGCAGCAGGATATTCCCGCTTACTGCATCGCTGAGGGAAGCCCTGCGCACATCGTCAAAGCCTTTTCACCGCGAGCGGGGAAGTGGCTGCCCGTCACAGGTGACAAGGCACTGAGAAAGCTGCTATCGGAAAGGGAAAAAACGCCGCCCCTGCTGACATACGCTTTCATCACCTATAATCGCAGTCGGTATTTGAAAAGGTCGCTTCGATGCGTGCTGCAGCAACTTGGCAACGACGAACTCGTGGAAATTCTTGTTTCAGACAATGCTTCGACGGATGATACACGGGCATTTGTCCAAGAGATGCAAAAGACGTACGGGAATCTGCGCTACCGCTGCAACGAGAAAAATATCGGTACGGAAGCGAATATTCATACTGCCATACAGGAGAGTCGAGGCGAATATGTGCTCGTCGCGGGTGATGACGATTATTTTGTCGACGGTGCTTTGCTCGTCCTGCTCACGAAGCTCGTACAGCATCGCGGAGCGGCGTTGTTTTATCTGAGACAAGGAGAAGATGCCCTTCGCGTATATGAAGGGCATGGTCCATTGGAATATCTCAGACAAGTGAGCTTCTTCATGACATGGATCACCGCCGTTGTTATGCGTCGCGATCTGTATGCTCGTATATCGGATCCACAGAAATATGATTATACACATATTCCTCAGGTATATGTGCAAATGGAGATATTGAAGCGAAGAGGGGATTTTGTCGTACTTCATGGAAACTTCTTTGCTGAAGGAACGGGAAACTGCCCGTTGGGTGGAACCAATCTTGGTGAGGTCTTTATTAAGAACTATTTTGATGTCTTGCAAGAGGTCGTGGATGTTCCCGCCGCCCAGCTTTCGCAGGAGAAAAAATGGGTCATGGATCGATTGATCATTCCCCGGTGCAGAAAGGTCAAAGAAGAGCAGATCCATCTGTCGTTGGACAGGCTGCTTGATATCGTTCGCGACTATTATGGCGAGGAGCCGTACTATGAAGAGATCTGCAAGAGACTTGAAGATGTCCTGAAGGAACGGCAGAGTTGAGTGCGGAAGCGGCGATGCTGCAGGTGATGCCGGCTGAGAAATGGCGTTTGATGAGAGAAGAGATTCTTCCTGCATATGAAAAAATCTGATTGAAGGATCAAGCTTTATCTTTCCGAAAAAAATTCGATATCATTGAGGAGTATTATACGAAAGAGCTGTATGATCCACAGATTGTCGAGAGGCTTTGGAAAATATCACAGGATGTCTTCGAATGAGACTGTCGGTGCGCATTTCAAGAAAGAAGGATGACGGATACGATGAAACTGGAAAAGCTCTATGATTTATACGAAGCGGGGAAGGTGTCAAAGCGCCTGTATTGGGAATTGGCGCGCGAGCGACTCGTGCCTTTGCTTGAGGTGCAGAAGATTATCAAGAAGAATCCTTATTGCAAAAGTGTCGAGATCCGAGAGGACGGCATCGTACTCAAGACACAGGACATCGAACTCTTCTTTGATATGGAACAGAATATTTGCCGGGCGGAAACCATTTTGATCGGCACGGAAGGCGAGGAGATTTCCCTTATGAGCCGCTTCGTTCCGGCGGGTGCGACGATCTTCGATATCGGCGCGAATGTTGGGCGCGTGAGTCTTGGCTTGGCGAAGGCGCATGAGGACTCGACGATTTACGCTTTCGAACCTGTGGAAGATACCTTCCATGGCTTGGAGAAGAATCTTCGACTGAATGGCGAAGAGACGCATATCAAGGCGTACCACATGGGGTTCTACAGCGAGAGCGGCGACCTGAAATTCTTTGTACCTGCGGCGAACGAGGCGGCATCTCTGCGTCCTGTTACCGATACGTACTATTTCAAAGACGGTGATCAGGGCCAGGGTGAGCGCAAGGAACGTCTGGATGAGATCATCTGCCCCGTCGATACGCTCGATCACTTCGTGGCAGCGAACGGTATTGCGCGTCTCGATTTCATCAAGTGCGATACCGAGGGCGCGGAGAAGATGGTCTTTGCAGGCGGCGCGCGTGTGTTCAGTGAACTGCAACCTGTTGTCTATACAGAGATGCTCAGAAAGCATGCGGCGCGTTTTGATTATCACCCGAACGAGATCATCGAGATGTTCAAAGGCTGGGGGTATAACTGCTATATGTCTGATGGCGAACGGCTGCTTCCTTTCGAGAATATGGATGAATCGACGCAGGAGACGAACTTTTTCTTCCTGCACGAGGAGAAGCATCGGGAGCTTTTGAAGCAGTATGGCAGCTGAAGATTTTTGTTCAAAGGCGTGCTTCATTTGCCGGCGCAGACCGCAGGGAAAATTTTTGCATGGTTCAGGCGCATCCTTGATGACTTGAGGTGAAGTTTATGATGGAGTACGTGATCTATGCCGACGTGCCGGAGAGAAACCAGCATGTCAGAGATTTTATTTCTCGTTCCGGTGGAGAGTATCTTGGCTGCGTTGATCGAAACCCGGCAAAATGGGATTCGGACAAGAAGATGTATGCCCCTTCTTTTATCGCAAAGCATCCGCGGGCGAAAATTGTTATCACAAGTTTTGATATCGAACGGATTGCTCAATATATCCGTCAGCAAGGCTGGATGAATGAGATTCTTGTCTATCCGTATTGGCGGACGCCGTTTTTTGTTGATGCAGAGCACGAGCCGAGATGTTGGGGCGAGGCGAATCGAGAGCGGCTGCTGAAGATTTATGACAAAAGGGATTCCTGCAATTTGGCCTATATCGAGGAACTTGTTCGGCAGCGAGTTGAAGAGTTTGCGCCGATTCGTTTGCAGGATGTATGGGATTACCTTCCGTACGAGCGTTATTTTGTGGATGATGCTCTGATCTCCCGGGAAGACGATGTGACTTTTGTGGATTGCGGTGCTTATGACGGCGATACGATTGCTGATTTTCAATGGAATTTTGGCAAGCGTTTGAAAAAAGTATATGCTTTTGAGCCGAATCCTCAAACGTACAGCTCCTTGCAGCAAAATCTGAGACGCATGGGATTGTGCGAGCTGTCGGAGACTTTCTGCTGCGGGGTTTCTGATCAGTCGGGAAGTGTACGGTTCACGCAGAATAAGACGATGAGCTTCATCGACCCGAACGGGACGATAGAGATCGCCATTCGCACTCTTGATGATTGTGTAGGAGAAGTGACGGGGAGTCTTTATATCAAGATGGATATCGAAGGCTTTGAGATTCCGGCGCTTCGGGGAGCGGCGCGCCTTATTGAAAAATATCATCCGTACATGGCGATTTGTACCTATCATAAATGGGATGATTATATAGAAATCCCTGAAACCATAAAGGAAATCCGTGATGACTATGAATTTTATCTTCGCGGAGGAATGCATTCCATATGCCATGCTGTGCCTAGATGAGGGCAGGTGATATTTACAGAGGCGCGGCGTCTTGGAGTATGCGAATATATGTCGCGATGAAAGATGCGTTGATTTGAGGACTCTGCTTCACTGAAAGGATGGGAGGGATTGTTTTGGGAGAGCGGCTGCTGCTTGATTGTACGTTGCGTGACGGCGGCTATGTAAACAATTGGGAGTTTGGCTACGATCAGATTGTAGAAATCTTTGAGCGTCTCGTAAGTTCGGGCGTGGAGTTCATTGAGGTGGGCTTCCTCGATGAAAAGAGCAGCTTCGACCGCGGGCGTACGGTCTTGCCCGACACGGCTTCCGTCAGCCGCATGTTCGAAGGAGTTTCCAAGGGGAACTCGCTCGTTCTCGGCATGATCGACTACGGTGCCTGCAGTATTGAGCGTTTGGAGCCGTGCGAAGAGACGTTCCTCGACGGCATCCGCGTGATCTTCAAGGAATCTAAGATGGAAGCTGCCTTGAAGTTCTGCGCTGAGGTCAAGAAGCTCGGCTACAAGGTCTTTGCACAGATGGTTTCCGTCACGACGTATACGGATGAGAAGCTCGCCGAGTATGCGAAGCTTGTCAACGAGGTCATGCCCTATGCGACGTCGATGGTCGACACCTACGGACTGCTCGACGAGGAGCATTTGTGCCATATATATGGCATCCTGGACGCGAATCTCGACCCGCAGATTCGTGTCGGTTACCACGCGCACAACAATTTCCAGCTCGGCTATGCGAATGCGAAGCACTTTCTCTCGCTCGATTCGAAGCGCGGTCTCTTGGCGGACGGAACGCTCTATGGCATGGGAAAGAGCGCGGGCAATGCGCCGCTGGAACTTCTGCTGATGTTCCGTAACGACAAGCAGGGGGCAGGCTACCATGTGACGCAGGCGCTTGAAGCCATCGACAACGTCATCATGGAGATCTATCAGAGGCAGTATTGGGGCTACAATCTCTTCTACTACATCGCGTCCTCGATGCACTGTCATCCGAACTATGTGAGTCGTCTCATGAACAAGCGCACGCTGTCGGTCAAGCAGATC
Source organism: Selenomonas sputigena (assembly GCF_026015965.1). Lineage (NCBI taxonomy): Bacteria > Bacillati > Bacillota > Negativicutes > Selenomonadales > Selenomonadaceae > Selenomonas > Selenomonas sputigena. The sequence goes on from NZ_CP110383.1 coordinate 202,856, forward strand.
CGCGACATTTTGAAAACCCTTGAGCCAGCGAAGAGCCTGCTCTACGACGAGGCGTACATCGAAAGGCTCTATCGCGAGTATCAGAGCATTGAGTGCGACGATCAGGAGACTCTTCGCATCCTGAAAGAGAAGCTAGGGCGGCGTCCGCTGTTGCTCCTTGGTCCTGCGCGCAGCATGATGAAGGAACGTGTGAAGGTGAAGCGGTTTATCGAGGAGAAAAAGCCGCGCGTCATCGCCGTGAACTACGCGCCGCCGACCATCGAGGTCGATGCCATCTTCATGGCGAAATCGAAGCGCTACATGCAGCTTTTTAGCGATCTGCAGCACAACGTCAATCGAGCGAAGCCGATCGTCGCGACATCGAACATGACGAAGTCGGAGGGATCTTTCCCCTATGTGCTCAACTACGGTTCGCTCATTGACAGGGATGCTGAAATCATCGATAATGCTCTCGTCATGATCTTGAAGGCGGTTCTTCGCATGGGCGTTCCTGCGGTGACGCTCGCAGGATTCGACGGCTACTCGAAGCGCAGCCGCAATTACTTCGATGAGAATAAGGAGTACCGCGTCGACGGCAGCCGCGCCGAATATCTGAACAAGTACATCGGCGGCTTCCTGCGCAGCATCAGCGACAAGATTGAGCTGGACTTCATCACGAAGACGCGCTACAAATGGCAGGGAAAGGACGGTGAGTGATGGGGCGGCTCGCGAGAAAGATCGCGCTCATCACGGGCGCGACCTCGGGCATCGGCCATGCGTCGGCGCGGCTCTTTGCCTCTGAGGGAGCGCACGTCATCGCTGTGGGCAGAGATGCGGAGCGCGGCGAGACGCTTGCCGCTGAGGTTGAGAAGAAACATGCGGGGCGCGTACGCTTCGTCCGTGCAGATGTGACGGATGCCGACGATGTGGCGCGGCTTCTTGCTGTTGTGCAGGAAGAGCTCGGACGGCTCGACGTCCTCTTCAACAATGCGGGCATCTTCGTGACGCGGGCGATCGACGAGATCGACGATGTGGCGTGGGAGCGTGTCTTTCGTACGAATACGAAGGCGGCGATGGATATGACGGCGGCGTTTTTGCCGCTCCTGCAAAGGGCAAAGGGCGCGATCCTGAACACGGCCTCGATCGGCGGTCTTCCCTATCATATCGCGGGCAGCAAGACGTACCTCTACGCTTCGTCGAAGGCGGCGCTGATCCAGTTCACGAAGCTCTGTGCGCTGAACTTCGCGCCTGACGTGCGCGTGAACTGCCTCGCTCCCGGCATCACGGACACGCCGATCTATACGAATCGCGACTTCTCGCGCTTTTCGGGCATACCGATGGGGCGCGTTGCCGACGCTCTCGAAGTGGCGCGCGCGGCGCTCTTCCTCGTCTCGGATGAGGCTTCTTACATCACAGGCGCGGTGCTGCCCGTGGACGGCGGTGCGTCGCTGAAGTAGCGGAGGTGCTTCATGAAGGTCAAAGTATCGGACTATATCGCGGATTTTCTTGTCAAAAAAGGCATCACGCACGTATTCACCGTCGTTGGCGGCGGCGCCATGCACCTCAACGATTCTCTCGGGCACCACGAGAAGATTACGTCGATATATTGCCATCATGAGCAGGCGGCGGCAATGGCGGCGGAAGCCTATGCGCGTGTCCATGGGCGCATGGCGGCGCTCTGCGTGACGAGCGGGCCGGGCGCGATCAATGCCCTGAACGGCGTTGCGGGCGCTTATCAGGATTCGATTCCGCTGCTCGTGCTCTCGGGGCAGATGAAATCCTCTCTGACGGTGCGGGCGAGCGGTCTGCCGCTTCGCACACTGGGCGGACAGGAGTTCGACATCGTGTCAGCGCTTGATAATATGACGAAGTACGCGGAGATGATCACCGAGCCGCAGAAGATTCCCTTCGCGCTCGGAAAAGCGTATCACTTGGCGAAGAGCGGCCGCCCCGGCCCTTCCTGGCTCGATTTGCCGCTTGACATACAGGGGGGCTTCATTGACGACGATCTGCCGGGCTTCAAGACTCATGCGCAGGAGGAATATGCAGACGTCGAGAAGGCTGCGCATCATGTGCTGGAAAAGCTCAAGAGCGCCGAGCGTCCCGTGCTCTACGCGGGCAACGGCATCCGCCTCGCGGGTGCGGCGCCGCTCGTCGAGGAACTGGCGCAGCGCCTGTCAATGCCTGTCGTCACATGTTGGGACAGCATCGACCTCATCGCGACCGAGCATCCATACTACTGCGGCAGGGGCGGTACGATGGGGGACCGCGCGGGCAACTTCGCCGTGCAGAACAGCGACCTTCTGCTCTCGATCGGTAGCCGACTGAGCATCTATCAGGTCGGCTACGACGTGCGTCTCTGGGCGCGTGCGGCATATACGATCGTCAACGACATCGACCCCGCTGAACTGAAAAAGCCGACGATCCGCGTCGATTATCCCGTTTGCGCCGATGCGGCGGACTTCATGCGCGCGCTTCTCTCGGCGGCGAAAGCTGAGCCGCCGAAGGAAAACGGGACATGGCTCGCGCAGTGCCGCAGGTGGAAGGGCGAGTACCCTGTCGTGCGGCCCGAGCAGAAGGAAGCGGCGGGCAAGACGAATGTCTATGCTTTCATGGATGCTTTGAGCCGCGCTCTGCCCGAGGGCAGCATCACGGTCGTCACCAACGGATCTGCGAGCGTCGTCGGCAGCCAGTCGTACTTCATCAAGGAGGGCAGCCGATTCCTCATGAACTGCGGCATCTCGTCGATGGGCTACGGCCTGCCCGCTGCCGTCGGCGCAGCCGTCGCGAGCGGCGAGAGCGTCGTCTGCCTTGAGGGCGACGGCAGCATCATGATGAACCTGCAGGAATTGCAGACCGTCGTCACGAATCGGCTGCCCGTCAAACTCTTCGTCATCAACAACAACGGCTATCATCAGATTCGCCAGACGCAGAAGAACGTCTTCGGCAATGCGCTCATCGGCGTCGGCCCCGAGAGCGGCGATCTCGGTTTCCCGTCGTTTGATCGAATCGCGCAGGCGTTCGAGATGCCCTACATCAAGATTTCTTCCAATGCGGAGCTGCACGAAAAGATCGCGCAGGCGCTCAGAGAACCGGGCTATGTGCTCACGGAAGTATTCGTGACGGAAGAGCAGAAATTCGAGCCGAAGTCCGCGACGAAGCGACTGCCCGACGGGCGGCTTACGAGTCCCCCGCTGGAAGATCTCGCACCGTTTTTGCCGCGCGAGGAGCTGGCACGCAATATGTATATCCCGCTCATCGAGCCGGACGGAGGAAAAGCATGATCAACCTGCGACATACAGGAATCTACGTCAGGGACTTGGCGCGCATGGCATCGTTTTACCGCGAGGTCTTCTACATGCACGCGATATGCGAAAACGTCGAGCAGGGGGACGCGCTGCTTGCCGACCTCTTTGGGGCGGCGGGGGCGAAGGTTCGGATCACGAAGCTCATCACGGAGCAGGGAAAGGCGAGCGGCGTCGGCGATATGCTGGAGCTTCTGGAAGTCATCGTACCCGAAGGACGGGAAAAGAAGACGAACTTGCCGATCGAGGCGGGGCTGCACATCGCCTTCGGCGTGCGCGATATGGAAGCGACTCGCATGGCGATTACCGCGCATGGCGGCGCATGCGCGACGCGCGTGCACGATATGGGAAACGGCAACCTTTGCTGCTTCTGCCTCGATCCCGAGGGGAATTGGCTGGAGCTGATCGCGCGGCGAGATGCGCAGGAGGATGGCTTGAGTCCTGGCAGATGAGGGGGATTCGTCTGCAGCGAGACATGGGAAAGGAGAAGGCGGCATGAAGATCAAGTCGGCGTTCAAGGAATACAGCGTGGATTTTTGCAGGGATTTGTCCCTGCTGCAGGATTTGGCGGCGGCGAAGGACACGTTTTTTGTGCTTGACCGTACGGTTTACGAGATTTATAAAGACCGCCTGCCGGATTTTCCGAAGGAGCGATTCTTCCTGCTTGAAGCTGTCGAGGAGAAGAAGGATATGGCGGCAATGCTCGCAATCTGTGAGCGCATGACGGAGATGAGCGCCAAGCGCAATTCGCATCTCGTGTCCTTGGGCGGCGGCATCACGCAGGACGTCACGGGCTTTGTCGCCACGGCGCTCTATCGCGGCATTCGCTGGACGTTCTTCCCGACGACGCTCCTCGCTGCCTGCGACAGCTGCATCGGCGGCAAGTCGTCACTGAACTACAAGGGCTTCAAGAACCTTCTCGGCTCCTTCTATCCGCCCGACGAGATCTTCATCTATCCCGAGTTTTTCCGGAGTCTCAGCCCGCGGGACTATTGCAGCGGCTTAGGCGAAGTCGTGAAGTTCAACGTCATTGCGGGCGCGTCGGGCATCGACGGCATGGAGCGTGATATGGAGGCGATTCTTGCGCACGATTACGAGAAGCTGCTGCAGTATGTGAGGACGTCGCTCGACTTCAAGCGCGGCTTCATCGAGGAGGACGAGTTTGATCGCGGCAAGAGGGTTCTGCTCAATTACGCGCACACCTTCGGACATGCCTTCGAGAGTGTCAGCTCCTATGAGATTCCGCACGGATCTGCCGTTGCGCTCGGTATGATTACGGCGAATGCGGTATCGGTCAAGCGCGGCTTCATCGAAGAAGCGTATGCGGCGCGCATCGCGGCGCTCTGTATGAAGATCCTCGCGCACATTCCCTGGCGCGAGGAGTGGTTCGCGCCTGCGGGCATCATCGCCGCCATTCACAAGGATAAGAAGCAGACGAGCGAGAGAATCACGGCAGTGCTTTTGAACGAAGCGCATGAGCTCAGTGTCTATCGCGATGTTGAGGAAGAAGAAATCCGGCAGGCGCTTGCGTGTCTGCTGCAATATTGGAGGAATCATCGTGGAAAATGAAGTTGTGCCTTTTTCCGAGGCGTATCAGAAGAATCGCCTGACACTGCGCGAGGTCGTGCCGCTCGCGGTACCTCTGTGCGTGTGCATCGAGCCGACGAACATCTGCAACTTCAAGTGCCTGATGTGCTGGCAGAGCACACAGGAATACACGAATCACGGCGGTCCTTTCGGCAATATGACAGACGAGCTTTTTGACAAGCTCCTGCAGGATATGAAGGGCTTCTGCCGCCATCAGGGCAAGAAGATCAAACTCATCAAGCTTTACTCGACAGGCGAGCCGCTTCTTCACAAGGGCGTCTGCCGTATGGTGAAGAAGGTCAAGGAAGCCGATGTCTGTCACGAGATGGAGATCACGACGAATGCGTCTCTTCTGACGAAGGAAGTGGCGGAGGAACTCGTCGATCTTGGACTCGACTACCTGCGCGCTTCCATCTACTCCGTGCGCACGGATGGGCAGGCGCGCATCACGCAGTCGCGCGTCACGCCGCACGAGATTCGCGAGAACATCGCCTACTTGAAGAAGTACCGCGACGAGAAGGGAGCGAAGAAGCCCTTCATCTGTGCGAAGATCATGGACACGCACGGCGAGGAAAACGACGAGTTTTATCGCATGTACGAGGATGTGTCCGACGAGCAGCTGATTGACACACCGTGGATTTTGCCGAAGCTTGAGGAAAATGCCCTCGACCGACTCTACGGCAGCGAGGAAAAGGGCGAGGAAGCGCAGGCGGCGTACTTGGAGCAGGCGCTTTACAAGGAGCGCAAGGTCTGCCGCTACCCGTTCACGCACATGACGGTGCGCAGCAACGGTGACGTCGTCGTCTGCTGTACGGACTGGTCGCGCGACACCTTGGTCGGCAGCATCTGTGACAATACGCTGGAAGAAATCTGGAACTCGAAGAAGCTCTATGATTTTCGCTGTATGCAGCTGAAGACGAAGGGGGCGCACCACGCGCTCTGCGCAACGTGCGAAATTCCGCTGAAAGATACGAGCGAGGACAATCTCGACGATTTCCCTGTGGAGAAGCTCCATTATTGGGGGGAAGGCGATGGAAAGAAGAGCGTTTCTAAATAGTCCGATCATCGAAGAGGACATGCAGGACATCTACGCGCGCGGGCTGGATTGGCAAAAGCTCAAGGGCAAGACCGTACTGCTCACGGGTGCGACGGGAATGCTCGCGTCCTACGTCGCGTTCTTCCTCTTCTACTTGAACGAGGAACACGCGATGGGGATGCGGTTGCTGCTCCATGTGCGAAGCGAGGAAAAGGCGCGCGCACGCTTCGGCGAGTACGCAGAGAAGTCCTATGTCTCGTTCGTGCAGCACGACCTCAGAGAGCCATGGCAGATTGAAGGGGCAGTCGACTTCATCATCCATGCCGCAAGCCTCGCGAATCCTGCCTACTACAAGACAACGCCCGTCGAGGTTGCCGAGCCGAACGTGCTTGGCACATACCATCTGCTGCGCTTGGCAAGGGAGAAGGGGACGCAGTCCTTCCTCTTTTTCAGCAGCGGTGACGTCTACGGCAAGATGCAAGAGGGCGCGAGCGAGATCCACGAGGCAGACGTCGGCGCGGCAGATCCGCTCGATCTTTTAAGCTGCTACGGCGGCAGCAAGCGCATGGGCGAGACGTGGTGCCGGCTCTTCTCCGTCGAATATGGCGTGAACGCGAAGATCGCACGCATCGCGCACACCTACGCGCCAACGATGGATATTGAGAGAGATCCGCGCGTCTTCTCCTCCTTCATGAAGTGCGTTTCGGCGGGCACGGACATCGTCATGCACAGCGACGGCAGCGCCTGCCGCCCCTTCTGCTACATCGCCGATGCTGTTTCGGCGTTCTTCCTCATCCTCTTTGAGGGCGCGTCGGGTGAGGCGTACAACGTGTCGAACGACAGGGTGTTCTTGAGCATCCGCGAGCTTGCGGAAATCCTCGTGAAATTGCGTCCCGAACTGAGTTTGAAGGTCATCTTGAAGGAGCGGCCGAAGGGCGCGGCGTATCTGGAAAACAATTTCAACAAGGCGAACCGCCCCAGTGCCGACAAACTTCGCGAACTCGGCTGGCAATGCCGCTTCGACGCGGCGGCGGGATTCGCACGCGTCTGGCGATACCTGCGCGATGTGCAAACATCTTGCCAAGCGAGCGGAAAAAGGGTAGAATAAGGGAAAGACGGCAAGAAGGGGGTCATACGATGAAACACATCAAGACGGTCAACAAGCCGACGATGCAGAAGACGCTGAAGACGGGCGGCTGCGGCGAATGCCAGGCGTCGTGCCAGTCGGCATGCAAGACGTCCTGCACGGTGGGCAATCAGGTCTGTGAGAGCAGGAAGCAAGCGTGAGATTCTGGAAAGGGCGATTCTGCTGAAGCCGATGTTTCGGTGGTGACGCACTGCCCAACACGAACACGGAATCTCGCAAGCTAAAGCCCGTCCATTCCCCTAACAACCGACCAAAATTCAAACGCGCTTCGCTTGAACGAGAATTTTGGTCGAGGGGGAATGGGCGGGCTTCTTCACGCTTGCTCAAAACGGTTCGCTTATGGGCAGTGCATCACCCCATCCTTGAAGCATGACCTTTCTGCCGCAGCATATATGGAGGAATTATGAAAGAGAGAATACATAAGTTCAAGCAGGCGGACAGCTTCATCCTGCTTGACGTCAATAGCGGCGCCGTCCATGTCGTCGACGAGATGATCTACGACATCATGGACGTCTTCGACGGCACGAACGATCGGGCGGTCGTCGATGCGCTCGGGGCGAAGTACCCGAGGGCGGAACTTTCCGAAGCGCTTGAAGAGCTGCACGAACTCATGGCGCTTGGCGAGCTTTTCGCGCCCGACATCGACGTGCCGCCGACGTTTTCCCAGAAGGGACTCGTGAAGTCGCTGTGCCTGATGGTCGCGCAGGACTGCAACCTGCGCTGCAAATACTGCTTCGGCGACGGCGGCAACTACGGCATGGAGCGTGCCGTCATGTCGCCCGAGGTCGGATGTCGCGCCGTCGATTTCCTCATCGAGGGTTCAGGGCCGCGCAAACACTGCGAGATTGACTTCTTCGGCGGTGAGCCGCTCCTCAACATGAAGACGATCAAGAAGGTGACGGAGCATATAAGGAAGCGCGAGAAGGAGACGGGCAAGATCTTCAAGCTCACGCTGACGACGAACGGCATGCTCTTGAACGATGCGAACATCGCGTGGCTCAACGCGAACGATTTCTCGCTCGTCCTGTCGCTCGACGGGCGCAGGGAGACGAACGACGCCATGCGCCCCGACGTCGGAGGGCACGGCACTTATGACCGCATCGTGGAAAACTTCCGAAGGTGTCTTGCGAGCCGCGCGGGCGGCGACTGGGACTATCGCGGCGTCTATACCTATCTTCGCGGCACTTACACGAAGCGCAATCTCGACTTCACCGAGGACGTGCTCTCGATGCACGATGCGGGATTCAATATCCTCTCGGTCGAGCCCGTCGTCTTGAAGGACAGCCCGCTCGCCCTCATGGAAGAAGATTTGCCGCGCATCCGCGAGGAGTACGACCGCCTCGCCGCCGCTTACATGGAGCGGCATCGCGCGGGCAGGGGATTCTTCTTCTTCCACTTCAACATGGACTTGTCGAACGGCCCTTGCGTCGCCAAGCGCCTCTCGGGCTGCGGCGCGGGTCACGAATACTTCGCCGTCGCGGAAAACGGCGACCTCTACCCGTGTCATCAATTCGTCGGCAGAAAGCGCTACAAGCTCGGCAGCATCTACGACGGAGTGACGGACGAAGAACTGCCGCCGTACTTTCGCGAGTCGCACGTCCTCAACAAGGAAAAATGCGCCGACTGCTGGGCACGCTTCTTCTGCAGCGGCGGCTGTCATGCCAACGCCGACCTATTCCACGGCGACATAAGGAAGCCTTACGAGGTCGGCTGCGAGATCCAGAAAAAACGCCTCGAATGTGCGCTCTACGTGCAGGCGCTGCTGGCGTTGGAGAAGGAAGAGCAGGTGCACACGGCTGCTCTGTAGGATGATTTCACTGACAGATGGGGGAATCTGTCTGCACAAGCGCCCGCGCTGCACATGTTTGTGTTGCTCGTACATGAAAATGGAGGTGAGATGACTTTGAATCGAATTGTCGTTGTGTCCATGGTGCGCAATGAAGAGGACATCATTGAGAGTTTCGTGCGCTGGCATTGTGCGATTGCAGATGCTGTGATCGTGCTCGATCATAGAAGTACGGATCGTACAAAGGAAATCTTGTGCGCACTGCGCGATGAGGGTCTGCCTCTTATCCTTACAGAGGCGGAGGATATGGCGTATAGGCAGTGGGAATATACGACGGAGCTTGTGGTTCGTGCGTTCCGCGAGTTTTCCGCGGATGTCGTATGCCCGCTAGATGCGGATGAGTTTTTACTGGCTGATACCGAGGATGTCTTTCAGAGTCGCCGCATTCTGCAAAATTTGGAGCTTGGAGTTTATTATCACTTGGCATGGATTGATCATTTCCTTACGCGCCCCGAGGAAGATCGGGACATGTTCCTTCTCGCACGCGACCATGTGCGAGAACGGAGTCCCAGAATGGAAAGCAAGGTTTTGTTGACTCGCAGAGACGAGGATATTCCCCTTTGGCTGGAGGGAAGGATGTCCATTGCGCAGGGAAATCATTTCGTGGCGATTCGTGAAAACGGCAGGTCAGTATCTTGTCCGATGCGCGAAGTAGCAGGACTATACCTTGCACATTTCCCAGAACGCAGCATAGAGCAGATCCTATCCAAAAACATTGTTGGCTGGCTCACGAATGTAGCAAAGTTTTCCGGCGGAACTGTTATGGCAATCCATTGGCGTCTTATTTTTCAAGCATACCTCGCGCATGAACGGTTCGAAATGTCAACGGCAAGCGATCCCTTACCGAGTCGGCAGAACGCTTTTCGAGGACGTTTCCCGCTTCGTTTCACACGGGAGGAAGTTCCCGAGCATAAGCTGCTGCGCAACATCATGCTGACGGCGGAAGGCATTGCGGAGGCCAATGCGCAGAAGGAAGCCGTTCTCCGCATAGTGGAAAGAGATGGTCGAAAGTGTGTAGAACCGCCCGTGGTCAGTGTGCTTATTCCTTTTTATGCCGACATACAGGCGCTTCGCCTTTCTCTTAGCGATCTTGCTTTGCAAAAATATCCTTTTTATGAATGCATCCTCCTGTGCTTTTCTCCCGTGGAAAAGGAGCGCCTCCGCGTCCTTGCCGAAGAGGCGGGGATATCGCATCCTATTATTCTGACAGAGGCTGAGGTTCAGCATGTGCCGCAGCATGTCCGTGGCACCTATGTGCAGTATTTCCTGCCGGACGTTTCCCACAATAGCGCCTGCTTGCAGCAGATGGTGACCTCGCTTGCACTGAACGATGATATTTCTTTTGTGATGGCGGATGCTGAAGTATCGGAGGGAGATGTTCCTGAGCCGCCCGTTTATTTGGAGTTTGCCACGTATGGACTGCCGTTTTATGTTTTTGAAAGTGACGACCTGCGAAAGACAATTCTCAAACAGGGGAAATTTCCTAAAGGCGGCATGTCCGAAGCGCTCTTTCGACGTGAGACGATGGAATCTTGCAATTATCTTCTAAGAGAACTGCAAGATATGAGTCTGCAAAGGCTTTCTCTATGGCTCTCAATCTTTGAGAAAACAAGCCGCGTCGGCTTCTTTAAGAAAGCGCTCGTTCAGGTTCGGCGAAGGCTCAGTTCAGAGGAAAAACTCCTTTGCCACATGGAATGGCTATTGTTGCTTGAGCAGGAGATTCAAACGAGAAAACGGGGGATTTCTTCAGAAGAACTGAAAGTTGCCGTTACGCTTGCCATAGATGGCAACCGCGATGGAATCCTCGCCGTCCGGTCTGGCGTAAGTTCTGGACTTTATGAAGCGTGCAGCAGACTTCGGTCAGAACTGGCGCAGCAGGTATGCTGATTGAGGCACTTCCGATGCTTGGAGAAAGAGAGCGGACGATGCTTTGGATATGCATTTTGTTGCAATGGGTGCATGAAGTTGATAGACTTCATGCACCCGTTTTTTTTTGCAGCATAAAGACAATGCGTTTATTTTCTATATTGACAGAAGAAAACGACAGCTTTATAATAAGATAACAAAAGATAACAAAATATAAACTAAATTAACATCAAGGGGGCGCATATGATTTCGATCGACAGGAAGAAATTTATTCTTGACTACCTGCAGCAGAATGAAACGGTCACGAGCAGCGTCCTGGTGCAGGCGCTCAATGTCACGGCCATGACGATTAGCCGTGATCTCAAACAGTTGGAAGAGAAGGGGCTGCTCGTGCGCACGCACGGCGGAGCCATGCTGCCAAACTACATCGTGGAAGAGACTTCGTATGCGAAGAAGAAGGTGCGCGATATCGAAGTTAAGCGGCGCATCGCGGAGGCGGCGCTGCGGCAGATCCGTGCGGGTATGACGGTCTTCTTCGATGCAGGCACGACGACGTTCGAGATTGCTGACCGTTTGAAGAAATCAGCGCCCGCTAATATCACGGTTGTGACGAACGATTTGCACATAGGTGCGCATCTGTATTCTCAAACAGAGATTCGTACCATCCTCTTGGGCGGTGTCGTCTTGCCGGAGACAGGGGCTGTTGCGGGTGCTATGGCGACGGAGCAGCTTGTGCGTTACGGCATTGATCTCGCCTTTGTCGGCACGTCTGCCGTCACGGAGGACTTCTTTCTTGTCGTACCGACGGAGAGCAAGTGCGTGTTCAAGCGGAAACTCCTTGAGATAAGCGAGGTTTCGATACTTGTCGCTGATCGATCGAAGTTCCGCAAGAAAAAGCTCTATAAGGCGGCTCATATGAGCGAACTGGATCGCGTCATCACGGATTATCCGTTTACGAAGACAGAGGTGAAGAAGGCGATGCCGCGTGGAGAAATTATCGCGATTTGATCGGCTTGCCGGGAAGGAGAAGATACGATGAAAGGCGTGATTGTTGCTGACGATCTGACAGGGGCGAATGCATCGGGCGTGCTCCTCAAGAAAATTGGACTTAGTGTGAGCAGTCTCTTTCGCCTGACTGGAGCGACAGAGCACAAGGCGGATGTGCTGGCCTACTCGACGGCGAGCCGCGGATTATCCTCCGAGGAGGCTTTCCGACGTGTCAGAGAAGCCTTTTTGCAGTTGAAGTCGGGTGGTGAATTTTTCAACAAGCGCATTGATTCGACGCTGCGCGGCAATATCGGAGCGGAGATTGACGGGGCACTTTCCGCCTTGGGCGACGACTTTACGGCGATTGTCGTACCCGCTTATCCCGACTCGGGACGCATCGTCGCAAATCGAACGATGCTCGTGAACGGCATGCTTCTGACAGAGTCGGATGCGGGGCGCGATCCGAAGATGCCCGTTGCATCGGATGATGTTGTAGATCTTGTCGCGCAGCAAACGCGCCACGAGGTGCGATACTTTTCGTTGAAAGATTTGGCGCAGGACGTGGACTCGTTTGCCGCTGCCGTCAGAGAAGCGGCGAAGGAGGTGCGCGTTCTCGTCTTTGATGCGGTGCGCAATGAAGATGTGCAGAAGATCGCCAAAGCGGTGCTGCAGAGCGGCTGCCGCGTGCTGACGGTCGATCCCGGGCCCTTGACCATGCAGTTTGTGTACGAGATGCAGGTGAAGGAAAAGCGCGAACAGAAGGTTTTGCTCGTCATCGGCAGCGTGACGGCGACGACGAAGCGGCAGATTGCCGATTTGCTGCAAAAGAGGCGCGTATTCTTTGTCGACATGCGCGTGAAGGAGTTTTTCGAGAAGGAGCGGCGTGAGGCGGAAATTCGGCGGGTCGTCAATAAGATCTGTGATGCCGTAGACGCTGAAGACGTTCTCTTGCTGACGACGACGCCGCTTTCTGATGAGGGACATCTCGATCTCAAGGCGACTGCGAAGGCACTCGGTGTCACTCCGGAGGATGTGTCACGCATCCTTTCCGGCACATTGACCGAGGCTGCGGGCGAGATCTTGGAGAAGAGCGGCAAACTCGAGGGTATTTATTGTTCGGGTGGTGACATCACGATTGCTCTCTTGGAGAAGTTGGACGCCGACGGCATTGAGGTGCGTGACGAGGTTCTGCCGCTTGCTGTCTACGGGCGCATTCTTGGCGGTCGCCTGCCGAAGCTGCGCATTGTGACGAAGGGGGGGATGATCGGCGGCGATGATGCGATCGGGCTTTGCTTGGAAAAAATCGCCAAGGATATTGCCCTTTGATGATTCTTGAAAGATAAAAGGAGTTGTGCGTATGGAAAAGAATGTGATGGAAAAACCTCTGATCGGTGTGCCTATGGGCGATCCTGCCGGAGTCGGTGCGGAGATCACCGTCAAATCTTTGCTCGACAAGAAGGTGACGGATGTTGCGAGGGTCATCGTCGTCGGCGATAAGGGCACGATGGAGCAAGCAATCGGTGTCTGCGGTGTAAAAGCGCGCATCCATACGGTGGAGGATCCTGCGGCTGCCGTCGATGAGGCGGGCGTCATCAATCTTATTGATCTCAAAAATGTCGATATGGCGAAGCTGAAGATGGGCGAAGTCCAAGCGATGTGCGGACAGGCGGCATTTGATTACATCAAGAAGTGCGTGGAGCTGGCGATGGCGCACAAGATTGATGCGATTGCCACGACGCCGATCAATAAGGAGTCTCTGCGTGCGGCGAAGATTAACTACATCGGACATACGGAGATTCTTGGCGGACTGTCGAACTCGCGTGATCCGCTGACGATGTTCGAGGTTGACGAGATGCGCGTATTCTTCCTCACGCGTCACATGTCACTGCGCGATGCCTGTGATGCCATTACGAAGGAGCGCGTGCTTGAGTATATCCGCCGCTGCACGAAAGCATTGAAGCAGCTCGGCGTTGAGGGAAAGATGGCCGTCGCGGGACTCAATCCGCACTCGGGTGAGCATGGGCTCTTCGGTTGGGAAGAAGTCAAGGAAATTGCGCCTGCTGTGGAAGAGGCGCAGAAGGAAGGCTATGATGTCGTGGGCCCGATCGGTCCAGACTCCGTCTTTCATCAGGCGTTGCAGGGACGCTATCAGGCGGTTCTTTCCCTCTATCACGATCAAGGTCATATCGCGACGAAGACGTATGACTTCGAGCGTACGATCGCCGTCACACTCGATATGCCGTTCCTGCGCACGTCGGTCGATCACGGCACGGCTTTCGACATCGCCGGAAAGGGCATCGTGAGTGCCGTGAGCATGGTGGAGGCGATCCGCCTCGCAGCAAAATATGCCCCGAATTTCAAGCAGGGATGAACGGGGCAGTTCCGCAGAAGTAATGATTTCATGAACAAGGAGATGAATCCTCATGGCTGCAGAAACGCAAATACTCATAGGTCTTGGCTTTGGTATTGCCTGCTTGATTTTCATGATCATGAAGACCAAGATTCATACATTCTTGGCGCTGATCTTGGCAACCGTCCTCGTCGGTGTGATCGGCGGCATCGAGTTCAAGCAGATTGTCGCGAGCATCACGAAGGGTTTCGGCGGTACGCTTGGGAGCATTGGCATCATCATCGGCTTCGGCGTCATGATGGGCCAGCTCTTCGAGGTATCGGGTGCGGCGAAGCGCATGGCTCTGTGCTTTCTCAAGCTTTTCGGCAAGGGACGTGAAGAAATCGCTATGGCGTTGACGGGCTTCCTCGTCTCCATCCCGATTTTCTGTGATTCGGGTTTTGTCATCTTGACGCCTCTGGCTAAGGCGATTTCTACAGAAGCGCGCAAGTCGATCGTATCCATCGGCATCGCTCTCGCCACCGGTCTCGTTATCACGCATACGATGGTGCCGCCGACCCCGGGACCTGTGGGAGTCGCAGGTATCTTTGAAGTGAGCGTCGGATCCTTGATTCTTTGGGGACTCGTGCTCTCCGTGCCGATGCTCATCGGGCCTTTGCTCTTTGCGAAGTGGGCGGGCGAAAGGATTTGGCAGATTCCGACAGCGGATGGCGGTTGGACGCGTGACAGATCGTATACGGCATCGAACCAGGGAAGCAGCATCTACGATGACGCGCATCTGCCTTCGGCCTTCATTTCGTTTGCGCCGATCGTCGTTCCGATCCTTTTGATTCTTATTGGTACAGTGGCGGCTGCCATGGGGATGAAAGGGCAGATTGCCGATGCCATTCAGTTCTTCGGTACACCGGTTATTGCCGTCGGCATCGGGCTTCTCCTGACGATCTATGGTCTGACGGGAAGTCTCGACAGGAAACGCGTGTTGGAAGAAATGGAGACAGGCATCAAGTCGGCGGGCATCATCATCCTCATCACAGGCGGCGGCGGTGCTTTCGGCATGTTGATCCGCGACAGCGGCGTCGGCACGGTTTTGGCCGAAGCCATGCTGCAGACGAGCATTCCTGCCATCTTGCTGCCGTTCTTCATCGCGACGATCGTGCGCTTCATCCAAGGCAGCGGCACGGTGGCGATGATTACGGCGGCCTCGATCACGGCGCCGATTATCGCGAATCTCTCCGTGAACCCCGTCTTCGCGGCTCTCGCCGCCTGTGTGGGATCGCTCTTCTATTCGTACTTTAACGACAGCTTCTTCTGGGTCGTCAACCGCTCCATCGGTATCACTGAAGGTAAGGAGCAGCTGCGCCTCTACTCTGTCGCCAGCACGATTGCTTGGGCTACCGGTATCATCGTGCTCCTGATTCTCAACGCGATGTTCGGTTGATATTTCTGTAGTTTTCATCGAAGTCTCCATGCTGCAGTTGATGTGGCATGGAGACCTTTATTTTAGCGTGAAATCCCAAGAGATCAAGCCGAAGCGCAGATCGATTGACTAGGTTTCTGTAACGGCGTACAATGTCCGCAAAGTAGACTTTTGTGCGTGTAGTTTACTGATCATGTGTGTGGTAGTTGCAGGAGGGCGAAGAAGCTGATGCAGCAGCCATGAAACAGCCCATAGAAAAAGCGACCCTTGGGGAAAGGGTCGCTTTTTGGGAGTGGTCGGGGATTGGGGAAATCCCCTCTGGATAGTGGTTATGGGGTTTGAGAAGGTTTTAGAAAGCACGGATGAATCGAGAGCGCCGATGGGACGGACTCATCGTTATCCGTGATTTCTTTATGGGGAAGTTCTCGGGGCGGTTCAAGATCCCCGCCCCGAGGGAAAGTCATTACTTATTGCCGAAGTAGCGGTCAAAGAGCCCCTTGAAGCCGCGGCCGTGACGCGCCTCGTCCTTGCACATCTCGTGCACGGTGTCGTGGATGGCGTCGAGGTTCAGCTGCTTCGCGAGCGTAGCGAGCTCCTTCTTGCCTGCGCAGGCGCCGTGCTCGGCGTCGACGCGCATCTTGAGGTTCTCCTTCGTGCTGTTCGTCAGAACCTCGCCGAGAAGCTCCGCGAACTTCGCTGCATGCTCGGCTTCCTCGAAAGCGTAGCGCTTGAAGGCCTCGGCGATCTCGGGATAGCCTTCGCGGTCTGCCTGGCGGCTCATCGCGAGGTACATGCCGACCTCGGAACACTCGCCCGTGAAGTTCATGCGCAGGCCTTCGATGACCTTTTCATCTGCGCCCTTGGCGGCGCCGACATGATGCTCGTCCGCATACTGCATGTCGCCCGTCTGCTCGACGAACTTGGAAGCGGGAGCATGACAGATCGGACACTCTGCCGGAGCCTGGTCGCCCTCGTGAACATAACCGCAAACCGTGCAAACAAACTTTTTCATTTTACATTACCTCCCAAAATATCGTGGATGTTTTTCTTTTTCTTGGTAGTGGCTCGCGATTCACCGTGCGGGGGTGTTCCCCCATGTGCTTGTCGCTTGCTGTGCCCTTATTATAGGCGAAGCGTCCCAAGAAGGAAATATCGAAAAAATGCTAAATAACAAAGATATAGGCATATATCGTGAAATATCTCCGTATATCTCGTGTTTTTATACTTTTTCAAAATAAATACTATTGGATAATTATTATTGATAAGAAGTATCGCTATACTTGCGCGAAGCGTTTCAAAAAACGGCGGGCTTGTGGTATGATAGGCAGAGAAACGACGGAGGGCTTCGGCAAAAAGTTCGGCGCGATGGCTGAGGGACGCGGCGCTCTCCTATGGAAAGGTGTTGCAGCAATGTTTACGGTGCAAACGGCTTCCCCCGAGGAGACGGCGGCGCTCGCCGAGCGCATCGGGGCGCTTTGCCCGGCGGGAACGGTCTTCGCGCTCGCGGGCGATCTCGGCGCGGGAAAGACGCTCTTCGTGCAGGGATTGGCGCGCGGTTTGGGTTTTTCGGGCGAGGTCACGAGTCCGACGTTCAACTTGATGAACGTATATGAAGGGAAGATGCGCCTTACGCATTTCGACGTCTATCGCTTGGAGCGTGCCGAGGAGCTTTATGACATCGGCTTCTATGAGTATGCAGACGATTCCGAGGGCGTCGTCGTCGTCGAATGGTTCGACAAGTTCAGCGAGGAGATGCCCGCAGACTATGTGCGCGTGACGATCGAGCGCGTGGCGTCTTCGTCGGGGGAGGTCGATTCAGAGGAGGCGGCGGATCGCCGCCGGCTGTGTTTTTCGCTTGTGGGAGTGCAGCTCAAGGAATTTTTTGAGGAGATGAGGGACGTTGTCGATTCTGGCGATTGATACGGCAAGCTCGGTGTCGAGCGTCGCCGTGGCGAGCGAGGGGAAACTGCAGGCGGAAGTGACGGTTGAGGCGGGGCGCACGCATTCGGAGACGCTTCTTTCGCATATCGAGGGGGCGCTCTCCTTCGCGGGCGTCGAGCGCTCGGCTCTTACGGGCGTCGCCGTGGGCATCGGTCCCGGCTCTTTCACGGGGCTTCGCATCGGCTTGGCGACAGCGAAGGCTATCGCTTACGGTCTGGGCATCCCGCTCGTCGGCGTCTCGACCTTGGCGGCGCTCGCACTCGCCTTCCCCGTGCCGGACGTTCATACGCTCGCCCTGATGGACGCGCAGAAGGGAAACGCCTATGCAGGTCTCTACGAGTGGCGTGACGGGAGTTTGCACGAGGTGCGTCCCGTGCGCGTCGCGCCGCTTGCCGAGGCGATCGCCGAGGCGGCGGACAGGGGAAAGCCTGTATTGCTGACGGGCGAACTCGCCGTGAAGAAGCGGGCGCGTCTCGGAAATTTGCCCGACAATGTCACGCTCGCGCCCGCGCATCTTCTGACGGCGCGCGCCTCGCACGTTGCATGGCTCGGTATCGCGCGGCTTGCGGCGGGCGAGTGCGATGATCCCATGACGCTGGAGCCGTTCTACATTCGGCGCTCGGAGGCGGAGGTGCTTTGGGAAAAGCGTCATGGCAAAGAGAAGACGGAGGGGGCGTCATGCTGACCTTTCGCAAGATGCTGCCCACGGACGCCGCTGCCGTCGAGAAGGTGGAGCTGGCGTGCTTTTCCATGCCGTGGTCGCGCGAGTCTTTCTGGGAGGAGGCCGCGCAGGAAGCGGCTTACTACTTGTTGGCGCTCGACGACGGAGAAGTCATCGGCTACGTCGGCGTCTGGCTGCTCGGCGAGGAGGGCCACATCACGAACGTCGCCGTTGCGCCCGAGATGCGCCGGCGCGGCGTCGGCGCAGCGCTGCTCGCAGAACTCATGCGGATTGTTTTGGAGCGCAGCGTGCGCAGCATGACGCTTGAAGTGCGTCCGTCGAACGAGGCGGCGCTCGCGCTCTACAAGAAGTTCGGCTTTCGGAGCGTCGGCAGGCGGCCGCACTACTATACGGATAATGCGGAGGATGCGGAAATCCTCTGGAACACGGACATTGAAGCGACGCTCGCCACACTCGGCGGGACGGACGGAAAAGGAGATGAGGCGCATGGATAAGGACATCTTGACGCTCGCCATCGAGACGAGCTGCGACGAGACGTCCGCCGCCGTGCTGCGCGGCGGGCGCGAAATCTTGTCGAACATCATTGCGACGCAGATCCCCGTGCATCAAAAGTACGGCGGCGTCGTGCCCGAGATCGCGTCGCGCTGTCATATTGTGAACATCGTGCCCGTCATCGACGAGGCGCTCAAGGAGGCGGGCGTCGCCAAGGAGGAGGTCGGTCAAGTTGCCGTCACCTACGGACCGGGGCTTGTCGGCGCGCTGCTCGTCGGCGTCGCCGCCGCCAAGGGGCTTTCCTTCTCGCTCGGCGTGCCGCTCATCGGCGTCAATCATCTCGAAGGCCATATCTTTGCGAATTTCTTGAGTTCGCCGGAGCTTGCGCCGCCGTTTGTGGCGCTCGTCGCTTCGGGAGGGCACACGGCGCTCGTCCACGTCAAGGATTACAACCATTTCACCTTGCTCGGGCAGACGCGCGACGATGCGGCGGGCGAGGCGTTTGACAAGGTGGCTCGCGTGCTCGGGCTGCCGTATCCGGGCGGCCCCGAGATCGACCGCCTCGCGAAAGAAGGCGATGCCGCGGCCATTGACTTTCCGCGCGCCTTGGAAGAAGAGGGCAACTACGAGTTCAGTTTCAGCGGTCTGAAATCTGCCGTCTTAAACTATCTGAACTCGATGAAGCTCAAGAAGATCGAGGTCAATGCCGCCGACGTCGCAGCGTCGTTTCAGAACGCCGTCATCGAGACGCTCGTCGAGAAGTCGCTCGCGGCTCTGCGTGAGACGGGGCTGAGGACGCTGGTTTTGGCGGGCGGCGTCGCGGCGAACAGCTCGCTCGAAGGGCGGCTTCGCCAGGCGGCAGCGGAGAGTGGCGTCGAGTTCCATTATCCGGGGCTTCGGCTCTGCACGGACAATGCGGCGATGATCGGCTGCCGCGCCTACTATCAGGCTCTGGCGGGCGGCTTCTCAGACTCTCATCTGAATGCCGTGCCGGGGCTTTCGCTGCGCGATGTGGGCGGGGCGTGAAGCATGTTTCCGATGCTCGCTGCACGATGGACGAAAGACGAGGCAAGAGCGATGATTCCTAGCATTTCGCTTGGTCATCCTCCAAGAAATGGCAAAATAATTTCAGTTGCGCTTTTTGTTTGAATCTGCTAGAATGGGTAGGCAAGCGCAGGTTTGGACATGCCAAACCGTCGGTGCGTGCAGCGTCCGAGAGGGACGTTTTCACATAATTATCAGCAAGGGAGATATTTCATGGAGTTCCAGGACAGGACATTGGTTTGCAAGGATTGTGGCAAGGAGTTCACGTTCACCGCAGGTGAGCAGGAGTTCTACAAGGAGAAGGGGTTTGAGAATGATCCGGTTCGCTGCCGCGACTGCCGCGGAAAGAGACGCCGCAGCCATGATGGCGACAGCGGTGAGCGCACGATGTTCCAGGTGACATGCGCTGCCTGCGGCAAGGAGACGGAAGTTCCGTTCGAGCCGAAGGATGACCGCCCGGTCTACTGCCGCGATTGCTTCGCTGCCAGAAGGGGCAGGTAAGCCGAAGCTTTGCACGCCTTTGTCCGATGGAAGCCTGCGGGATGGTTTCCTTATCTCGGATAAGACGCAAACTTTCGTAGCATAAGGTACAGTCTCCTCTTGTTTTATATGCTAAGATGGTAAGGATGGCATATAAGATGAGAGGAGACTGTTTTTTATGAAAGAATGGTGCGTGATTTATTCGTCGCTTACGGGAAATACGAAGCTCGTCGCCGAAGCGATGGCGGAGGAAGCAGACGCCGACATCTTCTCTGTGGCAGAAGCGCCGGAAGACCTCTCGGGCTACGAGGCCGTGGCGCTCGGCTACTGGCTGCGGCTCGGTGCGCCCGATCCGAAGATGCTCGCGCTCCTGCCAAAGATCGAGGGAAAGGACGTCGTGTTTTTCCAGACGCACGGCACAGATCCAGGCAGTGAGCATGCCGTCACGGCGTTCGCGCGTGCAGGATATGCGCTCGGCGCGGACTGCTATATCGCGGGCACATTCTCTTGCCAGGGCAAGATCAATCCGAAGATCGTCGAAAAGCGCAAGAAGGAAGCTGCCGCAGAGGATGACCCGCACGCGGGAAAGAAGGCGCAGGCGCGTTGGCAGAGAGCCGCGAGCCACCCCGACGCAGAGGATCTGCAAAGGGCGCACGATTTCATGCGCGTGATGCTGGAAAAGCGGTTGAAGCGAAAGGCGCGGCTCGAAGCAGGCAAGATGTAATACGGATGGAATGCAGGGGGAGTGTACATGGACGCTTCCCCTTTTCATGTTCTTGTGCTATACTTTCCTTAATGATTTCTTATGGAGGCGGTGGCTGATGGAGAGGAAGATCCTCTTGAATCCGGGTCCGGCGACGACGACGGATACGGTGAAGATGGCACAGGTCGTGCCCGATATTTGTCCGCGCGAAGAAGAGTTCGGCGATGTCATGCGCGAGGTGGCGCAGGGGCTTTTGAAGATCGTTCATGCCGATGCGAAGGAGTTTTCGTGCGTGCTCTTCTGCGGCTCGGGCACGCTCAACATGGACGTGTGCCTGAACTCGCTTCTGCCTGCGCGAAAGAAGGTGCTCGTCGTCAACAACGGCGCGTATTCTGCGCGTGCCGTTGCTATCTGCCGCGCATACGGACTTCCCCATATCGACCTTCGCTCGTCGGTCGAAGACGTGCCCAATCTTGCGGCGATCGAGCGTGCGCTCGCGGACGATCCCGACATCGCTCTCGTCTATACGACGCACCACGAGACGGGCACGGGCGTCCTAAACCCCGTCCGCGAGATCGGTGCGCTCGCGCATGCGCACGGCGCGGCGTTCGTCGTCGATACGACTTCGACCTATGCGATGCTGCCCTTTTCGATGGAAGAGGCGAACATCGACTTCTGCATGGCGTCGGCGCAGAAGGGACTGCAGGCGATGACGGGGCTTTCCTTTGTCATCGGCCGCACCTCGCTCATCGAGGAGTCGAAGGATTATCCCGTGCGCTCGTATTACTGCAATCTCTACCAGCAGTATGCGTACTTTGAAAAGACGGGTCAGATGCAGTTCACACCGCCCGTGCAGACGATCTATGCGGCGAAGCAGGCGCTCGCCGAATACTTCGCCGAGGGCGAGGCGGCGAAGGCGGCGCGCCATGCGCGGGTGGCGCAGGCGATTCATCGCGGGCTTGCGGCTCTGGGGCTGAAGGAGGCGATCCGCCCGGAGATTCAGTCGGGACTCGTCGTCTCCGTGCTTTATCCTGCGGATGAGCACTGGGATTTTGACCGCGTGCACGACTACTGCTATGCGCATGGCTTCACGATCTATCCGGGCAAGATGCAGGAGAAGGGGACGTTTCGCCTGTGCGCGCTCGGCGCGATCGACGAGGCGGATATTGAGAAGTTTTTCCGCGTGCTGAGAGAAGCTCTTGCGGAATTGGGTATGGTTTTGCCGAAGGAATGAAACGGCAATGAATGGGACAGGAGAGACAGAAGAGAGATGAATCGCTGGCAGGAAATCTGGAATAAGAGAAGTGCACAGCTTGCAGGCATTGATCGCTCGGACAAGCGGGCGATGCTCTTGGAACTCAAGCGCATCAATGGCTTTGATGTGACGGGTGGCGGCATACCGTATGAATCACTTCTAAAGCAGTATGAGGAAACGAAGGCGGCGCTTCGTTTGCCCGCAGGTGGCAGCATATTCGAGGTCGGCTGCGGTGCAGGAGCAAATCTTTGGCTTTTTCGACTCGATGGGTTCGCTGTCGGCGGTCTCGATTATTCGGAGAAGCTTATTTCTATCATGAGGGACGTATTTGCTGAAGGAACTCTGCGGGAAAGCCTTTGTGATGAAGCGAAAAATCTGCCCACGAAAGAAAAATATGACGGCGTGCTGGCGAATAGTGTCTTCTCCTATTTTCCCGATGAATCCTATGCGGAAACTGTGCTGGAAAAAATGCTCGAAAAGACATGCGGCAGCATCGTCCTCCTCGATGTGCATGACGTCGAGAAGAGAGCGGATTTTCTGAGTGCGCGCCGTATGATCGATCCGGACTACGACGAGCGGTATAAGAACCTTGACAAGTTCTTTTACCGGAGGTCGTTCTTTGATGAATTTGCCAAAAAGCATGATCTTTCCATTGTCTTTGCAGATTCGACAATCGAAGGTTATTGGAACAATCCGTTCATCTATCATGTATATTTCCATCGCAAGGAAGAGTCAGAGAGATGATCTGCGGGAGAAGGGGGAGGTATTATGCAGGCGACGGAGTTTTTGGACATCTTGGGCGCGGACTTTTTCGTCGGCGTGCCCGACTCGCAGCTGCGCGCTCTTTGCGACGCTTTGATGGAGCGATACGGCAATCATGCGCCGCACATCATCGCGGCGAACGAGGGGACGGCGGCGGGAATCGCGGCGGGGCATTATCTCGCGACGGGGCGCTCGCCGCTCGTCTATTTGCAGAACAGCGGTGAGGGCAACATCGTCAATGCACTCGCGTCGCTGCTGCACGAGAAGGCGTACGCGATCCCGCTGATCTTCGTCATCGGCTGGCGCGGCGAGCCGGGCGTGAAGGACGAGCCGCAGCACGCCTATCAGGGCGAGGTGACGCTTCCGCTGCTCGAACTTCTGCAGGTCGAGCATTTCGTGCTCGCGAAGGAGACGGGAGGAGAAGACGTGCGCGCTGCCATGGAACGTTTCCGCTCGTCTTTGGAGGCAGGGCGTTCGGTGGCCTTTGTCGTTCGAAAGGGCGCGCTCACGCACGACACGAAGGTTTCCTACAAAAACGGCTATGCGCTGCGCCGTGAGGAGGCGATTCGCACGATCCTCGACGCCGCAGACGAGAGCGATGTCTTCGTCTCGACGACAGGCAAGGCGAGCCGCGAGCTTTTCGAGCTTCGCGAGGAGCGCGGCGAGGGGCACGAGCGCGATTTTTTGACGATCGGCTCGATGGGGCACAGCTCGTCCATCGCGCTCGGCATTGCGCTCGAAAGGAAGGGGCGGCGCACGTGGTGCCTCGACGGCGACGGCGCCTTCCTCATGCACATGGGCGCGGCCGCTGTCATCGCTGCCGCAAAGCCATCGAACTTTTGCCACGTCGTCTTGAACAACGAGGCGCACGAGAGCGTCGGCGGCATGCCGACGGCGGCTTCCTACATCGACTTTCCGGCGCTCGCGCGTGCGCTTGGCTACGCCGCCGCACAGCGTGCGAAAGATGGCGAGGAGCTTGCCGCCGCCTTGGAGGAGATGAAAGGGCAGGCAGGATCGTGCTTTTTGGAGGTGCGATGCGCCGTCGGCTCGCGTGCCGACCTCGGCCGGCCGACGATCCCTCCAAAGGCCAACAAGCTAGCAATGATGCGTTTTCTCAGCCTTTAATTGATAGCAGATACTGTCCGGTATACCCTTGACAAATGGTAGGATAATCGGTATGATAGGAAAAGACGTTGACGCGAAGAAAGTGCCGAAGAAGCGGTCTTTCGAGTCGACACTTTTGAATTTTAGGAGGATGAATATTATGGGTACGATTTTCTCTAAGAGCGATTTCTGGATTGGTCTTGCTGTCGGCGCTGTCGCAGGCGTTTTTGGCTATCGCTTCATGCAGGAGCGCGAGCAGCAGATGATGGCGATTCAGCAGGGTGCTCCTGCAGCGCAGGTGCCGCTTGCTGAGCTTCAGCGCCAGAAGGAAGAGCTTGAGGACCTCATCGCTGCGCAGGAAGCCGGCGCGAACCAGTAAGGGAAACATAAGAGGGGCTGCGACAGGCAAATGCTCGTATCGTCATGGCATATTGCGTGCGCAGCCCCTTTCCTGTTTTGCTGTTGATAACGAATTGCATGAAGGAGGACGCTATGGCAAAGATTTCTTTAGGCTTGCCGCTGGCAGCGGCTGCCGCAGGCACGGTCGTGACGCTCTTTGTTCCGGCGAAGCGTCTGCATATCGTCTGTGGCACGGCGTGGGCGGCACTCTCGCTCGTTCACGCTTGGCAGTATCGCAAAAAGCTCGCGAAAGATCTTGCGATGCCGTTCGGCGCAAGTCTCAAGCAAAATGTGATGAAGAAGATTGACGAGGGGCTTCAGAAGCTGCCGCTGCCGCCGACGAAGCTCGGCGCACTCATCGGCTCGATGCGCCCTGCCGCCTATACGCCGGGCAGGATGCGCCTCTACAGCCGTTCACTCATGGGAAACGAGAAGCTTAGAGAGCAGATTCTTGCGTACTTCGCCGACTGTCCCGAGGTGGACAAGGTCGAGTGCAGTACGCTCACCGGCTCCGTGCTCATCACCTATGAGCCGGAATTTTTTGCTGAGAACGAAGAGCTTTCACAGATTGAAACGTATGTGAAGCATCATGTGCAGATGGCACAGGGGAGGAGTTAAATCTTTATGTCTTATATGTCTGGTTTGATGATCGGCACGGCCCTTGTCCAAGGCCTCGGCAGCATGCTTTCGGGCGGCGCTTCTGCAGGCATGGGCGGCGGCATGGGCATGGGCAGGAGCGCGGGCATGAGCGGTCTTTTCGGCATGGCGTCCGGCATGGGGCGGGGCGGCATGGGCAGAAGTTCCGGCATGAGCGGACTCTTTAACATGATGCCGACGGGCATGGGCAGCGGCATGAGCAGCATGTTCGGTCAAGGCAGGGGACGCGGCAAGGGCATGGCGCAGGACGCGTCCGGCTCTGCAGCCGTGTCTGCACCGGCAATGCCAGCTTTCGCGCTGAAGAGTGCCGTGCCCGGGCGCAGGCGCTACTATGCGGCGGCCCTGCAGGGGAACGAGGAGCTGGCAAAGCTTCTGGAGAAGAACCTTGGCCGCATCGCCTTCATCGATTCCGTCAAGGCGTCGAGTGTCACGGGCAGTCTGCTCGTCTGCTATACGGGCGATGAGGGAGCTGTCGATCGCCTGATGGCGGATCTTGGCAAGCGCGTCTTTGGTGCTACGGAGCATGCGGGTTTTAATCTGCCGCAGGGGCTTTCCGATTTGCTCCCTGCGGCAGGCGTCACTCAGCCGCTCGCTGAACTCGGTGCAAGCATCCGCCGCGCAGCAGGCGCGGCGAACGTATGGCTGCACGAGAAGACGCATGGCTGGCTCGATTTCCCGTCGGTATTCGCTCTCGGCTTCATCGTGCGCGGCTTGCGCAAGATCCTGCTCTATGAACAGCGGCCGTCGGGTCCTCAGATGCTTTGGTGGGCATTCTCGATCTTGAAAGGATGGAAGATGATATGACGTATGGGACATGCTCGCTCCGCCTATCGGCGGATCTTGCTCAGGATAAGCGCGCCCTCTTGGGTGCACAGCTTCGAAGCATAAAGGGCGTCGTCGCCGCTTCGGTCGGCGACAAGGCGCTGACGGTCTGGTACAAGGAAGAATTGCCCCTCGCACTCGTGCGTCGGCTCGTCAAGCGCATGGAAGAAGAGTGCGCACCGAGCGATCCCGAGCTTGACATGGCGGGCTATCGGCGCGAAGCAATCTTCTCGCTCGCGAGCTTCGCGGGCATGAAGGCGCTTGAAAAGCTCGCGCCTGAAGCTTTTGCGGGAATGAAGGTGTTTCGCAGTCTCCTCGTCTTGGCCATCGCGCGCAACTTCCTCAAGAACGGCGTCGTGGGCATGGTGAAAGAGCGCCGCCCGAACGCCGACACGCTGACGAGTACGGCGGTTATCGCCTCCGTGCTCGCAGGCAAGCCCGAATCGAGCCTCACGCTGCTGACGCTGTCGAACGGCGCTGAGATGCTGACGGCTTACGCAGCGGAGCGCGCGAAGAAGCAGATTTCCGGCCTTCTGAACATGAACCAGCGCTTTGTTTGGCTCATTGACGGCGGCGTCGAGCGCAAGGTCGCGGTCGAGTCCGTGCAGGTCGGCGACCGCATCGCGGCACATTCGGGTGAGATGATCTGCGTCGACGGCCGCGTCGTCAGCGGCAAGGCGTCCGTGAACCAGGCGTCGATCACGGGCGAGTCGAATCCCGCGATGAAGCGCGAGAAGTCGCCTGTCTACGCAGGCTCTGTCATCGAGGTCGGCGAGATCGTCATCGAGGTCGAGAAGACGGGCAAGGACACGTCGCTCGCGCACATCGTCCACCTCGTCGAAGAGGCGCAGTCGAGACGTGCGCCCGTGCAGAACTTCGCCGACAACATGGCGAACATGCTCGTGCCGATCTCGTTCCTCGGCGCGGCGATCGTCTACGGCGCGACGCGCGATTGGCAGAGGGTGCTGAACCTCCTGTTCATCGACTTCTCGTGCGGCTTGAAGCTCTCGACAGCGACGGCGATTTCCGCTTCGATTGCGGCGGCGGCGAAGAAGGGCATTCTCGTCAAGGGCGGCAACTATATGGAAGCGCTCGCTAATACCGATACTGTCGTCCTCGACAAGACAGGCACGATCACGGTCGGCATCCCGCAGATCTCCTCCATCAAGACGGCGGAGGGCGTGACGGAGAAGGAGATGATCCTTCTGGCAGCGTCGGCGGAGATGCACTCCGTGCATCCTCTGGCTGTTGCCATTCAGAAGTACGTCAAGGACAACAACTGGGAAGTGCCGCAGCACCGCTCGTCGAAGACGATCGTCGCACGCGGCATGCAGGCGGTCGTGCCTGATTTCGACGGCTTCAAGGGCGGCGACGTGATCGTCGGCAGCTACAAGTTCATGAAGGAGCGCGGCGTGCAGGGCGCGGGCGAGCTCGTCGTCGAGGACACGACGGAAAACTTCCTCTACATCGCGCGGAACGGCTCGCTCATGGGCATCATCGGCATCACCGATCCCGTGCGCCCGAAGATGAAGAAGACGCTGAACCAGATGCGCCGTTACGGCGTCGACGAGATCGTGATGCTCACGGGCGACTCGGAGAAGGTCGCCGATCATGTGGCGCGTCAGATGGACATCGACTCCTACCATGCCGAGGTCTTGCCCGAAGACAAGGCGAACTACGTCATGAAGCTCAAGGAGCGCGGCGGCAGAGTCATGATGGTCGGCGACGGCATCAACGACGCGCCGGCGCTTGCCTTTGCCGACGTCGGCGTGACGCTCGGCGGCCGCCAGACGGACATTGCCGCCGAGTCTTCGGCAGTGACGATCCGCTCGGAAGATCCTGAAGGCCTCGTCGACGCTCTGCGTCTCGGCAAGCGCACGATGGGATTGATCCATCAGAATTTCCGCGCGACGATCCTCGTCAACTCGGGCGCCATGCTCATGGGCGCCTTGGGCATGATCAGCCCGCTGTGGGCGGCTGTCATCCACAACACGGCGACGCTCGCCGTCGTCTTAAACAGCGCGCGCATCCTCTCGACAGGCAAAAAGCCTGTAAGGCGCGTCGGCTGAAAGTAAAAAGAAAGGGATACCGCAGGGATTTGTGCGGTATCCTTTTTTGATGCTGCGGTGCATGTGCGCGTCGCTCGCTTCTCTTTGCAAGACCAAGACAAAAGTTATACGAATCCCCCTTTATTATGGACTTGACAATCATTCTCATCTCATTTATAATTATGTCATAAAGATGAGTGATATTCATATTCAAGGATAAAAGAAAGGGAGAGTGGTTATGAGCAGTGTGGTGATTCTTGGGGGGAACGAGTGTATGGAGTGCCGTTATCGTGAGGCATGCAAGAGCTGCGGGTTCAAGGCGAAGGTTTTTCCGAAGATGTGTCGAGACCTCAGGAGGAAGATCGGCTCGCCTGATCTCATCATTCTTTTCACGAGCACGGCATCACACCAGCTTGCCATGCACGCGCAGGAAGAGGCGAAGAAGTGCAATGCGAAGATCGCTTTCTGCCACTCGGCAAGCATGGCGGCGTTGCAGAACGTCCTCGCTGAGCACTCAGCATGAGGGCGGAACGCGTCATGGTGATGCGATGTCTTCCGTGATGTTTTAACGAAAGCGCAGGAGCGAAGGGGACGCTCCTGCGCTTTTTGTGTGCAGGAGCGTCGTCGGTCTCAAGGCGGAGCTTTTGGGGAGGCTGCGCATTTGCATCCCTGCAGTATTTTTTACGGGAAGGGTGCAATTTCTTCGGCGGAACGTCCGCCCGCTGTTTGATTAAATGAGAATATTTATAAATTGATAGAAAAAGTTCAAATCGCGCCTTATTTCCTTGACAGCATGAGCTGGATAGAGTATTATTATCTCTGCCGATGAACTGGATTCAGTTTCATTGTCGTTCTCATTTTTTATGAAACCCCAAGCGATTGAGCCGTAGGCGTAGGCCGATTGGCTGGGTTTCACTAAAGGAGACGTGCAATGTCCGCAATATGGACGTTTGTGCGTGCAGTTTGTTGTCTTATTTAATGGAGGTAAGAAAGATGACGTTGAAAGACGGAAAGACAGGAATGTCTCTTCGTGTCGACAAGGTGGGCGATTCGGAGCTCAAGCAGCGCCTGATGACGATGGGGCTGATTCCGGGCACGCGCATCAAGGTGCTGCCGTCGGCGCCGATGGGCGATCCGATGGCGATCGGGCTTCGCTCGTACAATCTCGCGCTTCGCCGCGCTGATGCGGAGAAGATTGAAGTGACGGAAATCAAGGAAGGAGCGGGAGCCTGATGAGCACCATGAGCGTCGCCCTGACGGGCAACCCGAACACGGGAAAATCGACCATATTCAACGAATTGACGGGCATGCGCCAGAAGATCGGCAACTGGCCGGGCGTCACCGTCGACAAGAAGATGGGCGTCGTCAACTACAAGGATCGCGTGATCACAGTCGTCGACCTGCCCGGTACCTACAGTATCAATGCGCGCTCGGCGGAAGAGCAGGTCGTCATCGACTACTTCAAGACGACGATGCCCGACCTCGCCGTCGATGTCATTGACTCCTCGAATATCGAGCGCAATCTCTTCCTCACAGTGCAGCTCCTCGAAGAGGGAATTCCTCTGCTCATCGACCTCAACATGCAGGACGAGGCGGAAAGAAAGGGCATTCGCATCAACATCCAGAAGCTCGAAGAGGCTCTGGGCATGCCTGTCGTGCAGACAGTTGGCCGCAGCAAGAAGAGCATCCAGAAGCTCATCGAAATCTTCACGACGACTGTCATGTCGAACTACCGTCCGAGTGCGATGGTTGAAGAGCACAAGGCGAAGGCGACGGAACTCAAGAAGAGCGGCCTTTCCGCCGAAGAGCTGGACGAAAAGCTCATCGAGATGCGCTATGATCTCATCGACAAGATCATGAAGAAGGCGGTTGTCGTCGGAAACGTCGGGCTGTCGACTTCGGAGAAGATCGACCGCGTGCTCGCGAACGGCGTCTTGGCGCTGCCTATTCTCCTCGGCATTCTCTACTTGGTGTTCTGTATCGCCTTCACGTGGATTGGTCAGCCGCTCGCAGATGCCGTCGGCGACTGGATCGGCGGACCGTTCACCGACTGGATCAATGACGCGATGGAATCTGCGGGCGTCGCCGAGTGGCTGAAATCCTTGATTGCAGACGGTATCGTCGCGGGTGTCGGCAACGTCATCAACTTCGTGCCGCTCATTTTCACACTGTTCTTCATGCTGTCCTTCCTCGACGGTACGGGATATATGGCGCGCGTCGCTTTCATCATGGATCCGATCATGCGCCGCGTCGGCCTCACGGGCAAGGGCATCATGCCGCTGATGGTCGGCTTCGGCTGCGGCGTGCCGGCCATCATGGGTGCGCGTGCGCTCGACTCGGAAAAGGACAGGCTCACGTCGATTCTCATCACGCCTTTTTTGACATGCTCGGCGAAGCTGCCGATCATGGCGCTCTTCGCTGCGATGTTCTTCCCTGAACATGCCGCGAATCTCGTATTCTCGATGTACATCATCGGCATCGTCGTCGCCATCATCATGGCGAAGGTTCTGGGCATCACGGCGTTCAGGAGCCAGGGATCGACGTTCCTCCTCGAACTGCCGCCGTACCGCATGCCGGACATGAAGACGGTGCTCCTGGAGACTTGGGACAAGGGCAAGGGATACCTGATCAAAGCCGGTACGATCATCTTCGCAATGAGCGTAGCCATCTGGTTCTTGTCGAACTACAATGCGGACGGCGCTACGGATGAGATGAGCGAGTCCTTCCTCGCATCGATCGGCGGCGGTATGAGCCATCTCTTCGCGCTGCACGGCTTCGAGACTTGGGAGTCGGGCGCGGCCGTCGTCACGGGCATCATGGCGAAGGAGTCCGTCGTCTCGACGCTCGGTATCCTCTATGGCGTCGGCGATGTCTCGACCGAGGCGGAGGACGCCGCAGAGACGGCGACACAGCTCGCCGGCTCGATGGGCACGGCGTTCACGGCAGCCTCGGCGCTCGCCTTCATGGTATTCTCGCAGCTCTACACGCCGTGCATGACTTCGCTCGGCACGATCAAGAAGGAGACGGGCAAGTGGAGCTGGATGCTCTTCGCCGCCCTCTACACCTTCGGCGTCGCCTGGGTCGTCTCACTTCTTGTCTACTGGGGAGCCTGCGCCTTCGGCATGAACGGCTAGGGAAGCCGTCCGTGCTTCTCTGACTCTTGAAAGGAGATCTTTGCCATGGCAAGCATCATTGTCGGCGCAATTGTCGCCGTCCTGCTCTTCTTCGCGCTGCGCCACGTCTATCACAATGTGAAGGCGGGCAAGGAAGACTGCTGCGGCGGAAGCTGCAGCGGCGGCTGCGGAGGCTGCGGCGGCAGCTGCAGCACGGGGCAGGAAAAGTAAACCGATGGATATAAGAAAAGCGTCGAGAGATTCTCGGCGCTTTTCTTGTTCGAGCGAATTGTTTATCGTATGTGTTTGGAGGAGTCGTAAAAATATACGAAACGTTACCGCAGACTTTTTCAAGACATCCCGCGGCGATTCAGCGGGCTGCGAAATGAAGGCAGGCAATCTTGTCGTTGCAGTTCTTGTTCCACCAAGGAATCACGGAGAGGAGTCCGAACAAGCCCCAGCGGCTGCGGAATCCCTCGTAGAGGGTTCGCTCCTTGAGGAAGGTGATGGCAGGATGGAGTCGTTCTATCTCCTTGCCGCTTTTTACGCCCCATTGAAAGGGCGCTTTCTGCGTATCTACGGAATCGTGGCGCTTTTGCTGACCGATGAGAAAAGGCGGCATGATTTCGATGAGCATGGAAGCATCGGCAAAGGCCTCGGCGAGCATGGCGAAGAGACTGCGCATCTCTTGTTCGCTGAAGTACATGGCCGCGCCTTCCAGAAGAATGAGGACGGGGCGACCTTCATGCTCGACTTTTTCTAGCCAGGCGGAATCGAAGACGGAGGCGGCGAGATTGTGAATGCGCGCGCCTGCTTCTGCGAGTAAGTTTTGGCGCAGTTCCATGACATCGGGCAGGTCGAGGTTGTACCAATCAATCTGTCCGTTGTCGATGCGGTAGAAGCGGGTGTCGAGACCGCAGGCGAGATTGATGCATACCGCATCGGGCTGCTTTTCGATGAATGCCTTTGTTTCATGGTCGAGGATGTAGCTGCGCACGGCGACTCCCGTTTGCGAGTGCTTGGCGCGGGCGAACTTGGCGAAGTCGTAGTCGATCTGCTCGACGAGCCGCACGGCGAAATCGTCTCGGATCAAGGCGTCTGAGCGCTTCGTTTCTTCTGCTCGCGCCCACAGGGGAATGAGCAAGGTTTCCGCTACACCGCTGAGCTTTGTTTTCATGAAAGGCCTCCTTATGAATAATTGATATAGAATCTCAATATCTACAAACATATTATGATGCTTGTTCATCTATGTCAAGGGTGAATACTCATGCTTGTACGGAAGCATAAACTCGGATTGGAGAACCGTGCGGAAGTAGCGATGCAGAAGTATGATATTCATTCCTCATAAAACATTATTGAAAAATATTTTCATATATGTTACACTAAAAGCGTCGGAAAAATTCCGGCGCTTTTCTTTCCACTTGCGGACGGGAGTTTTTACTATGAAAGTCCAAGAAGTCAAGCCCGAAGGGCGCAGACTGATTGGGTAACTTTCATTAAGGGCGGCGCACAATGTCCACAAAGTGGACGTTTGTGCGTGTAGCTTGCAGATGAAGGAGGAGACGTTTATGGAGTACAAGATCGAGCATGATTCTCTCGGAGAGGTTCGCGTACCGAAGGATCGCTATTGGGGGGCACAGACGCAGAGGAGCTTCGAGAATTTCCCCATCGGCACGGAAAAGATGCCGAAGGAGATCATCCGCGCCTTTGCCATCTTGAAGAAGTCGGCGGCGTTTGCCAACGCGACGCTCGGGCGGCTCGACGAGAAGCGCCGTGACGCCATCGCGAAGGCGGCGGACGAAATCCTCGCGGGTGATCTGGACGGGCACTTCCCGCTCGCCGTGTGGCAGACGGGCAGCGGCACGCAGTCGAACATGAACGTCAACGAGGTGCTGGCGAATCGCGGCAATGAGATTGCGGGCGAGAAGCTTCTGCATCCGAACGACCATTGCAATATGTCGCAAAGCTCGAACGACACGTTCCCGACGGCAATGCACATCGCCGCCGTCGTCGCCATCGAGGACAAGCTCCTGCCGTCGATCGACAAGCTCGCCTCGACCTTCGAGCGTTTGATGAAGGAGAATGAAGGAATCGTCAAGACGGGCAGGACGCATTTGCAGGATGCCGTGCCCATTTCCTTCACGCAGGAGATCAGCGGCTGGCGCGCCATGCTCAAGGAGTCGCGTGCACAGATCGAGGCGACGCTGCCGTTCTTGAAGGAGCTGGCCTTGGGCGGCACGGCGGTCGGCACGGGACTCAATGCGCCCGAGGGCTTTGCCGAGGAAGTCGCACGCGTCGTCAGCGACATCACGGGACTCGATTTCCGTACAGCGCCGAACAAGTTCCACGCGCTCTCGGCGAAGGATGAGATGGTCTTCGCGCACGGCGCCTTGAAGGGGCTGGCGACGAACCTCATGAAGATCGCCAACGATGTGCGCTGGCTCGCGAGCGGCCCGCGCTGCGGCCTTGGCGAGATCACGATCCCGTCGAACGAGCCGGGAAGCTCCATCATGCCGGGCAAGGTCAATCCGACGCAGTGCGAGTCGGCGACGATGGTGGCGGTGCAGGTCATGGCGAACGATGCGGCTGTCGCTATCGCGGCTTCGCAGGGCAATTTCGAGCTGAACGTCTACATGCCCGTGACGATCTACAACTTCCTGCAGTCGGTGCGCCTCCTGGCGGATTCCCTGCGTTCCTTCGATGAGCGCTGCGTATCGGGCATCAAGGCGAACAAGGAGAAGATGCACGAGAATCTGCACCGCTCGCTGATGCTCGTGACGGCGCTGAATCCTGTCATCGGCTACGAGAAGGCGGCGAAGACGGCGCACAAGGCGTACGAGGAGAACATCTCGCTCAAGGAGGCGTGCGTCGCGCTCGGCTTCCTCGCGCCTGAGAAGTTCGACGAGGTCTTCCATCCCGAGGAGATGGTCTAAGTGACGGATGTCGGCAAGAGTCCGGCCGTACCGGAAGCGGGCGCGGAGAAATCGCCCGAGGACGGCACGGGCAGAAAGCCGAACTACAAGAACTGGCTGCCGCGCCGCATGATTGCGGCGGCGCTCCTGGCAGCTGTCCTCTTCTGGGCATTTTTCGCGCTCGCGCTCGCTTTTTTGCCGCGTGCGGGCGCGTGGCTTGCCCTCGACGGCTTCCTCGCGCTCGCGGCTCTCGCTTCGACGCTCCTCACATTTTGGTTCTGCGCCCTCTACCGCATGTTTTCTTACGACGGCAAGCGGCAGTTGGCGCGGCAGATCGTTGAGGGAACGGCGGCATTTGTCAAGCTTCCCGTAGGCGGGCGCATCCTCGACGTCGGCTGCGGCAGCGGCGCTCTGACGATCGCCTGCGCGAAGGGGAATCCCGCGTGCCAGGCGATCGGCGTCGACCTCTGGCGCGGCGTCTACGCCTCGTTCAGTCAGCGGATCTGCGAGGAGAATGCGGCGGCTGAGGGCGTGACGAATGTGGAGTTCCGCCCGGGCGACGCCCTCAAGCTCGATTTCCCCGACGAGAGTTTCGATGCGGTGACGAGCAACTATGTCTATCACAATATCCCAAAGATCTCGGGGCAGACGATGCTCGAAGAGACATTTCGCGTCCTGAAGAAGGGCGGCGTCTTCGCGATTCATGACATTATGGAGCGCGGCAAGTACGGCGATATGGAAGCGTTCGCCGCCAAGCTGAAGGATGAGGGCTACGAGGAGGTCGAACTTCTCGACACGGCCAAGGGCATGTTCATGAGTCAAGGAGAGGCGCGCTTCATGTGCTGCAGCGCCTCCAAGCTGCTTGTCGGCAGGAAGTGAAGTCGTCGTAACAGAAAAGTGGAAGGCTGTGCATGAGTCGGTTCGACTCGTGCGCAGCCTTTTTTGCAGGAGGGGCGGCGCACGATGCCCGATAGGCGGGTGCTGCGTGCATATTTTGCACGCAAGCGACATGGGGCAAACGTCCTTTAAATATTGTTAGAAATTACTCATGAAATTCGTCTGCGGAGTTTTGATTGCTCGTATTTCTTTCTTTTACAGCAGAAAGTCGTTTCCTTCTATGCAGATTCATCGCAATTCATGTATATTGGAATCAACTGTCAGGGAGTTTTCTTGTTTTGCCTGAATTATCAGAAAAAACTTTCTTCTCGCAAAGAGAGATTTTTGTTCTATAATAAAAGAAAGGTTGGGAGAGAAAGAGGAGGTATCTTATGAAACTGAAACCGAAGATGCTCTTGGGTATCGGAATCCCGCTCGTTGCGGTCTTCCTCATCGTGGGATTCGCGATCAGCACGATGGCAAGCTCGGCGCTGTCGGAGTCGAAGCAGAGAAGCATGTATGAGATGGGCGAGCATTATGCTAATGCCATCGACAAGATCGTGGAGATGAACCGCGTCGCTGTCGAAACGGCGACGGTGAATTGGGATGAGGCGATGCCCGAGGGCGAGGCGCTGCACGAGGCGCTGCTGCACATGGCGGAACGCCCGGGCGTCGTCTCCGCCTATATCGGCAGGGCGGACGGCAGCGCGGCGACGAGCGCGTCCTTCCGCGCGGGCTACGACCCGAGGGAGCGCCCGTGGTACAAGGAGGCGGCCGCTGCTCCTGACAAGACGATCATATCCAAGCCGTACAAGGCGGCGTCCACGGGCAAGCCCGTCTTGACGATCAGCCGTGCCATCGAGAAGAACGGGGAGATCAAGGGCGTCGCCGCCATTGATATTTCGCTCGAAGCTGTCGGGGACATCGTACGGGACGTCAAGGTCGGTGAGACGGGGTCGCTCGTCATCTTAGGGCCGGAGACGGAGTACATCTACCACACGAAGTATACGGTGGACGACCGACTCAACGAGATCGACGGCGGCGCTTACAAGGATCTGGCGGCGAAGCTTACGACAGGCAAGCCCGAGCAGATCGAAGCCGAATATCAGGGCAGCAAGAAGTTTTATGCAGGCGTTCCCGTCGGGGAGACGGGCTGGACGGTGCTCATCGCCCTGCCGCGCGACGAGGCGAATGCCGCCGTCACGCACATGAGCATGCTCGTCGTCGCGATCTGCCTCGCGGCTC
This sequence comes from Selenomonas sputigena, assembly GCF_026015965.1. Classification (NCBI taxonomy): domain Bacteria; kingdom Bacillati; phylum Bacillota; class Negativicutes; order Selenomonadales; family Selenomonadaceae; genus Selenomonas; species Selenomonas sputigena. The sequence goes on from NZ_CP110383.1 coordinate 238,911, forward strand.
TCGCGCTGCTTCTCGGCATCACCTATGTATTGCTCCATGCGGTGACGACGCCGATCGGCGTCCTGTGCTCGCTGATGGAGAAGATCGCGGGCGGCGACCTCACGACGCATCTTCCCGCGAGCAGCCGCTCCGATGAGATCGGCACCCTGCAGAACAGCTGCCGCGACATGATGACGAGCCTGCAGACGATGGTCAAGACGACGAAGGAAGCCGCCGACCATGTGTCGGAGTCGAGCGAGGAATTGACGGCAAGCTCCTCGCAGTCGGCGGACGCGGCGCAGTCGGCGGCGGAAGCCGTCGTCGTCATCGCCGAGGAAAGTGCGCGTCAGAGTACGATCGTTGAGGATGCAACAGGAAAGGTCATGGGCGTCAACGATGAGATGAAGACGATTCGCTCGGCGGTCGACAAGGCGCAGCAGGCGGTTGCCTCGACAGGCGAGGCTACCGAGGAAGGCGCGGAAAAGCTCAGGGGTGCGATCAAGGGCGTCGAAGGGCTGGCCGATGGCTCGGCAAAGACGAGCGCGGCGGTCGAAAAGCTCTACGAGGGCTCGAAGAACATCGCTGAGATCAACGAGCTGATCACGAGCATCGCAGGACAGACGAAACTCCTCGCGCTCAACGCGGCGATCGAGGCGGCGCGCGCGGGCGAGCAGGGCAAGGGATTCGCCGTCGTCGCCGACGAGGTGCGAAAGCTCGCCGAGCAGAGCGAGCAGGCGGCGCAGGAGATCGGCACAGTCATCGGCAAGAACTCGGAAGAGATCGAGCATGTATTCTCGCTGACGAAGAGCCAGCAGGACGATGTGCGCGAGAATGTGCGAGAGGTCAAAGAAGCAGGCGAGAAGTTCCGCCGCATTATGGGGCTTGTCGAGGAGCTTGAGGGCGAGATCGAATCCGTCGTCAAGATCAGCGAGAAGGTGCAGAAGAGCTGCGCCGAGACGGCGGCCGCCGTGCAGGAGATCAATGAGGTCTCGCATACGGTGCAGCAGAAGGCGACCGACGTCTCCGCCGTATCGGAGGAGCAGGCGGCCTCGACCGAGGAGATCGCCGCCGCCAGCCAGACGCTCGCGCATCTGGCGGAGCAGCTGCAGCAAGGCGTGCAGAAGTTCCGACTGTGAGATGGAGCCTGCGGCATGCGGGCGCAAGACAAAAGGGAATAAGGCAAGGGACGAGAGCGGTGAAGCGCATCTTGCCCCTTGTTCTTTTTTAGAAGGAAAAGGAAGGAGCTGGAAGATGGAAAGAATGAGCACGCTTTGCTATATCGAGCGCGAGGGCAAGTATCTGATGCTGCACCGCACAATCAAGGAGAACGATGTCAATCACGGCAAGTGGATCGGCGTCGGCGGTCACTTCGAGGCGGACGAGTCGCCCGAGGAATGCCTGCTGCGCGAGGTGGAGGAGGAGACGGGATATCGGCTCGTTCGCTGGCAGTTCCGCGCACTCGTCACGTTCGTTTCAGGCGACGGAGTGACGGAGTACATGCATCTTTTCACGGCGGATCGCTTCACGGGAGAGCCGATCTCTTGCGACGAGGGAGAACTCGCCTGGGTGGAAAAGGAGCGCATAGAGAGTTTGGAACTTTGGGAGGGCGACCGCATCTTTCTGCGCCTTCTGGCGCAAGATGTGCCGTTTTTCACATTGAAGCTCGTCTACGATGGTGCGGGCGGGCTGCTTGAGCATTGTCTGCATCGCTATGCGTGATGAAAGCGACGGACGTCTCCGCCGTATCGGAGGAGCAGGCGGCATCGAACGAGGAAATCGCCGCCGCCAGCCAGACGCTCGCCGATCTCGCCGAACGTCTGCAGGCGGGCGTGGAAAAGTTTCGCCTGTGATGAGGATGAAAATCGCTCAAAGCCTTGAAAATAAAGGCTTTGCGGCACTTGACAGGGACGGATTCTGCGCTTATAATAAGCGGAAATGCGAGGATATGGACGCGGTCTGCTCACGGGGCGGATCGCCTCCTGCGAGGAGGCGTTTGCCGCTTCGTTCCTCAAGGAAATCAAAGGATATATGGAGGTAACATCATGGGTGATCTTGGATTTGGCAAGCCGATTTTCTGGGTGGGTCTCGCTGCGGGCATCGTGGCGGGTGCGCTCGGCTATCGCTGCGTGCAGAAGCGCTGCGCGGCGAAGAAGGCGGCTGCTGCCGCACTGCCGCAGGCATCGCTCGAAGAGCTTCTGCAGCAGAAGGCGGAGATCGAGGCTCTGATCGAGGCGCAGCAGGCGTAAGATGGGCATTCTCTCGGCGTTGGGCATACCAACGAACAAGTTCGAGCTCTTCCTGCGTTCCGTCGAGGTTTCGTCCTACATCCCCGGGCGCATACGGCTGCACAGCAAGATGCTCGTCGGCAGCCCCAAGGTGGAGAAGGAACTTCTGGCGTACCTTCGCTCGTATTCGGAGCTGAGCGAGGTGGAGACGAGCACGGCGACAGGCTCGATCCTCATCAAGTACACGCCGCAGCTTCTCCATACGAACGAGGAGCTGACGCGTGCGGAAGCGTACATCAAGGAGCACGCGAAGAATCGCAAATGAGCGGAAAAATCCGCCTGCCCCGCTGTATCGGACAGCGAGACGGGCGGATTTTTTTAGGAAGCGCTGATAAAATGAGGTTGCTCGAATTTGACAGGCGGGCGGCGGCCTTTATTCACGGTTTTTCAATAGAGCTGCGCCTTCCAGTAGGCGAGGTCAGGCTCGTTCAAGGGCAGGTCGACGCTGTAGCCGTTGTCGTAGCGGATCTTGACGCGAACCTCGTCGGCCTTTCTGAGGAGCGGCAGCAGCTGGGGGGAGACGTTGAGGAAGAATTTGTTCGTGTTCTTCAGCGAGGTCTCGGGGCTGTATTCCTTGAGGTCGTAGCTTGGCGGCTCCTGCTTGACGATAGCGTCGATGTCCCAGGCGTCGCCATCGGCGCTTATGGTCACGAGCGGCTTTGGCTTCGCGCTGCTGTAGCGGTAGTCCCACATCGTGAGCGTCGCGCCTTCGACGCGGCCGCTTTCGTCGTAGGAGCCTTGGAAGTCGATCTTGCAGTAGGCGGAGAGGCTCTTTGCCGTGCGGTGGTCGGCGGTGTAGGTGTAGCCGAAGCCGAAGGCGCCGCAGAGGATGAGGAGGAGGCCGAAGTAGAGGAAGATTTTCATAGGGGTTCTCCGTTCCGCCCGCGCCGCTTCTGCACGTCTTTCGGAGAGAGCTGTTCGCGATGCGGGCATGTTTTCTTCCTCTTATTATACTTTATGCGCCGCGCCTTGTCACTACCATTGCGCCCGTGCGCCTCCTGTGCTATAGTGGTAGGAACGATGTTCAATATTTTCGAGGATGGGAGTCCATGGAAGAAAATTTCATTTGCTTGGATATTGGCGGCACTTCGATCAAGTATGCGCTTGCCGCGGGAGGCAGGCTGCGCGAGAAAGGTTCTGTGCCGACGGAAGGGCGGACGGCGGGGGCGCAGGGCGTAGCCGAGAAGGTGCTCGCCATCGTCGATGCTTTTCGGGGAAGAGGCGTCTCGGGCGTCGCGATCTCGACGCTCGGCATCGTCGATCCGGTCGCGGGCAAGGTCATCTATGCAGGTTCTAGCATCAAGGACTACACGGGATTTGCCCTCAAGGCTCTTGTCGAGGAGTCGACGGGGATTCCCTGCACGGTTGAGAACGATGTGAACTGCGCGGGGCTTGGCGAGTATTGGCTCGGTGCAGGCCGCGGCGTGCGTTCGCTTGTCTGTTTGACGGTCGGCACGGACGTCGGGGCTTCCATCCTTTTCAACGGCAGGCTCTGGCGCGGCGCGAACTACAGCGCGGGCGAGGCCGGCAGCATGAGGCTCGCGGGCGGCAGGTTCGGCGATCTCGCTTCCGTACGCCGCATGGTGCAGCGCGCGGCGAAGGCGCACGGCATCGCCGAGGAGCTTGATGGTGAGACGGTGTTCGCGTGGGCGCGCGCGGGTGACGCCGATGCGGTGAATGCTATCGCAGGGCTCATCGCTCCGCTCGCCGAGGGGATTGCGAATATCTGCTACATACTCAATCCCGAGCGCATCGTTCTCGGCGGAGCGGTGATGGCGGAGAGGCAGTATCTGGCGCCGCGCATTCTTGCGGACTTGGAAGAGGCAGTGCCGCGTCCTTTCCGCTCCGCGACGCAGCTCGCTTTCGCTGAGCTGGGCAACGATGCAGGACTCATGGGCGCACTCTATCACTTCCTTCAGCGCCGCCAGGACACGCAGGAGAGGATGCAGAATTCAGGAACGGGAGAGGCGGGAAAGGTCAGATGAAGGCGATCATCAATGGACGGCTCTTGCTGCCGAACATGGAGGGCGATTTCCGTGTCATGGAAGATATGGCGCTTCTCTACGACGAGCGCATCGAGCGGATCATTGACATGGATGAGGTGGAGGCGGAAGCGGGCATCGACGAGGTGCACGACGCGCATGGGCTGTTCGTCTCGCCGGGCTTCATCAACGTGCATGTGCACGGTGCATGCGGCTGGGATGTGATGGACGCGGCGGCGGAAGAGGCGCTGCCGGCCATCAGCCGTTACCTCGCACGCACGGGCGTCGCCTCGTGGCTCGCGACGACGATGACGGCGGGAGAGGACGCGGTGCACGCTGCCTTCGAGCGCGTGCGCAGTGCCATGCGCATGACGCCCGAGGGCGCGCGCATCCTCGGCGTGCACATGGAAGGCCCTTTCATCAGCAAGGCATATAAGGGAGCACAGGCGGAGGAGGCGATTGTACGCGCCGACTACGATTGGATCGACTCCTTCGAGGATGTCGTGCGCATCGTGACCTTGGCGCCCGAGGAGCTGGACGGCAAGTATACGTTCATCGACCGCTGCCGCGATGCGGGCATCCTCGTTTCGATCGGCCATTCGAGCGCGGACTACGGGACGGCGCTCGAAGTCATAGAGAAGCACGGCGTCACGCACATCACGCACTGCTTCAACGCCATGAGCGGACTGCACCAGCGTCATCCGGGCATCGTCGGCGCGGCGCTCGATACCAAGGTCAACTGCGAACTCATCGCTGACAATATCCACGTCGATCCTGCGGCGCAGCGCATCCTCTACCATGCGAAGGAGGGCAGGAACATCATCCTCGTGACAGATTCGATGCGTGCGGCCGGCATGGGCAGCGGCGTCTTCGAGCTGGGCGGGCAGGAGGTCACGGTCAAGGGAACGCGCGCAGAGTTGGCGGACGGCACGCTCGCGGGCAGTGTGCTCGCGATGAATGAGGCGGTTCGGAACTTCGCGCGGACGACGCGCGCGCCCATCGAGCGCGTCGTCGAGATGGTCACGCGCACGCCTGCTGAGGAACTTGGCATCTATGAGGAGACGGGTTCTTTGGAGGAGGAGAAGCGAGCCGATCTCACGCTCTTTGATGATGATCTCAACATCGCCGCGACGATCGTTGGCGGGCGTCTCTCCTACATCGCCGCGCCTGACGCCTTGGACGGCGAGTGGAGGAACAGAGAGTAGAGGGAAGGCTTCAAGAAGGCAAGGGAAGGGGTCTGGCGGATGGCAATACGCATGATTGTGACGGATATGGACGGCACGTTGCTCGATGCGAAGAATGGCATCTCCGATGCGAATCGGACGGCGCTCAAGGAGGCGGCGGCAAAGGGCGTCCATGTGGCGATCGCCACGGGACGCATGCACCTCTCAGCTCTGCCCTACGCGAAGGAGATCAGCGTCACGGCGCCGATCGTTTCGTGCAACGGTGCTCTCGTCAAGACGACGGCGGGCAAGGAGCTTTTCGCTTCGCCCATCGCACCTGACGTGGTGCGAGAAATTCTCGACTGCATGAAAGCGCGCGGTTGGTACGTGCAGCTCTATACGGACGAGGGGCTTTTCTTTTGCGAGCGTGACCGTCGCGCCTGCGCCTACGAGAAGAGCGCGGGCATCGAAGGAAAGGTCGTCGGCTGGGATGGCCTCTATGCACTGGGGACGCGCGTCTTCAAGCTGCTGTCGATCAGTGATCGCGCCGAGGAGACGGCGGCGCGTGCGGCGGAAATCTCGCGCATGTTCGAAGGCAAGGTTCGAGCCGTGCGCTCGAAGGAGAAGTACGTCGACATCATGGCTGTGGGCGTGTCGAAGGCGGCGAGCATCGAGCGCCTTGCTGCAAGTCTCGGCATCTCCCTGCAGGAGGTGCTGGCGCTCGGCGACTCGGACAACGACTGCGAGATGCTCGCTGCCGCGGGCATCGGCGTCGCCATGGCGACGGGCACGCCTGCAGCGCAGGAGGCGGCGGACTTTCTCGCAGAAAACGGAGCGGCGGACGGCGTGGCACGGGCTGTGCACGCCTATGTGCTGGAAGGAAAGTGAAAGAAAGCATGAGGGATAGAGGATGGCAATTCGGCTGATCGTGATGGATCTCGACGGCACGCTCTTGACTTCGGAAAAGATGGTGTCGGACTACAGCAAGGATGTCTTGCGGCGGGCGATGGAAAAGGGCGTCGCTGTGACGCTGGCGACGGGGCGCATGCTGCTCTCGGCGAGCTACTTCGGCAGGATCATTGGGGCGAACGCGCCGATCATCTCGTGCAACGGTGCTCTGGTGCAGGCGCTCGATGCGACAGAGCCGCTCTTTTTGCGCGCTTTTTCGCCCGAGACGGTGGCGGAGCTTCTGACGTTTGCGCGGGAGAACGGCTGGTACGCGCAGTGGTACATCGGCGACGACATCTACGCTGAGGATTTCCGACCTGAGTATTTCACGGCCTACCGCACGGTGCAGGGCTTCGCCGTGCACGAGGTCGGCGAGGATTTCTCGCCGTACGTCGAGGGCGTTGCGCAGGTCGTCGTGCGCGACCTCGCGGGCGGCGTCGGCGCTATCGCCGCGTCGATCCGCGAGCGTTTCGCGGGACGCGTCGATCCGCAGCAGTCGAAGGGCTACACACTCGACCTTGTGCCGACGGGCGTATCGAAAGCGACGGGCATCGAGGCGATCCTGCGTGCGACGGGCATCGGGGCCGATGAGGTCATGGCATGTGGCGACTCGGACAATGACCTTTCCATGCTGCGTCTCGCAGGTACGAGTGTCGTCACGGCGAACGGACAGGAGGAAGCGAAGGCGCTCGCGACATACCTTGCGCCGAGCTGCGACGAGGACGGCGTGGCAAGGGCGATCGAGGAGCTTGTTCTTTAGGGCTGGGTTTTTCAAGGGATTCTTATCAGTTTGCAGGGGTGGACAGCATGACGAAAGAGAAGGAATTCAATTTTATCATCGTGACGGGGCTTTCGGGCAGCGGAAAGACGCAGGCGTGCCGCTTTCTGGAAGACCTCGGCTATTTCGTGGTGGACAATCTGCCGCCGGTGTTCATCCCGAAATTTGCCGAGCTTTGCCGCCATTCGGCCGAGCATGTGAATCGTGTCGTGCTCGTCGTGGATACGCGTGGGCGCGAGTTCTTCGACACCTTCGTACATGTGCTTGAAGAGATGGATCAGGCGGGGACGCCCTACGAGATGCTCTTTATGGATGCCTCCGACGAGGCGATCATCCGTCGCTACAAGGAGACGCGCCGCCGCCATCCGATGGCGGCGAATGCACGCATCTCCGACGGAATTCAGAGGGAACGCCGCCGCTTGGAACCCGTGCGCAACAAGGCGACATACATCATTGACACATCTGTGTTGAGGAAGGTCGATCTCAAGGAAAAGATCTGGCGTCTCTTTGGCAGTGAGGACGGGCACAAGATGAGCATCAATGTCCTGTCCTTCGGCTTCAAGTTTGGCATGCCTTTGGACGCCGACATGGTACTCGATGTGCGCTTCCTGCCGAACCCCTTTTATATCGAGGACCTGCGCAGGAAGAGCGGCGCCGTCCCGGAGGTCGCCGAATACATCGGCAAGTGGCCCGTGACGCAGGAATTCGAGGAGAAGCTCGATGCTATGCTCGATTTTCTCATGCCGCAGTACATCAAGGAAGGCAAGCCGCAGTTCGTCATCGCCATCGGCTGCACGGGCGGCATGCATCGGAGCGTCTACATTGCCTGTCATATCTATCGTTTCTTGACAGCGCGCGGCTTCCAGGTGGAGCTTGAGCATCGCGATCTCATGAAGAACGAGGTCGCCGAACACCCGGAGGAACTGCCCGAATAGATGGGCGTCGTTTCGCACCGTTTTTTTAGGAAAGGGTCGATCGGAAGAATGCACTTATTGAAATGGCTTTATCCGGGCATGCATTTCAAGCGTTGGATGTTCGTGTTCGGTGCGGGCGTCATGATGGTCAGCCTGGGTCTCGCCCTCGTCTTCAACTACAAATATCTCGACATCATCGAGGAAGCCATCTTTCGCGCCGTCTATCTATGGCGCGGAAGTTTCGACTATGTGATCACGACGATCGTCGGCGTCGTCATCGTCGTCCTGGGACTCGCGCTGATGCTCTTTGCAACGCGTTTCGTCATACGTTCCGTCATCAGCGTGCTCCTGCCCGACAAATCGGAAAAGCTCGTCGACATCATCTATGAGAAGCGCCGCCTCGACAAGGGACCGCAGGTCACGGTCATCGGCGGTGGGCATGGACTTTCCGTGCTTCTGCGCGGCATCAAGCAGGCGACGAGCAATGTGACGGCGGTTGTGACGGTCGCCGACGACGGCGGCTCTTCGGGAAGGCTGCGCGAGGAACTCGGTATCATACCGCCGGGCGATCTCAGGAACTGCCTCGTCGCGCTCGCCGATACGGAACCTCTGATGGAAAAGCTCTTCCAGTACCGCTTCCAAAACGGCACGGAACTCAAGGGGCACAGCTTCGGCAACCTCTTCATCGCCGCCATGGCGGAGGTCACGGGCGACATGGAAGAGGCGCTGAAGAAGTCGTCGAAGGTTCTCGCTGTCAAGGGGCGAGTGCTTCCGGCATCGACAGCACACGTGCGGCTCGACGCGGTCATGGAGGACGGCACCCTCGTCGAGGGTGAGTCGCATATCCCCGAGGTGCACAAGCACATCCGGCGCGTGAAGCTTTTCCCCGAGCATGTCGAGCCGGTGGAGTCAGCGCTCGCGGCGATCCGCGAGGCGGACGTCGTGATCTTGGGGCCGGGCAGTCTCTATACGAGCATCATGCCGAATCTCCTCGTCGACGGTGTGGCGGAGGCCTTGAAAAAGAGCCGTGCTCTGAAGATCTACATCTGCAATGTGCTGACGCAGCCGGGCGAGACGGACGGCTACACGGCTTCCATGCACGCGAAGGCGATTCTCGATCATGCGGGCAGGGGCGCGATCGACTACATGCTCGTCAATGCGACGCCGTTGCCACATGGGACGGCGCAGCTTTTGAAGAAGGAGGGCGTCGAACCCGTGGCGATCGATGAGGATGCCGTCAACGCGCTCGGCATCGGTGTCGTCAAGGCCGACCTCGTGAATGACGACGATGTTGCGCATCACGATCCAGAAAAGCTCATGAAGAGCGTGATGAAGATGGCGTACAAACTGCATCCTGGCATCAGCAAGTGAGGAGGGACTCCTATGGCGCAGCCATCGTTTTCAGCTGAGGTGAAGAACGATCTCGCGCGTCCCCTCGGGCGCAAGGCGTGCTGCCGTACGGCTGAACTGGCGGCGCTCCTGCGCATGGGCGCCGTCCTGACGCTCGGGGCGAAGCGTGCCGTCGGACTCGCGTTCACGACGGAGAACGCTGCGGTCGCGCGCAAGGCCTTGATGCTCCTCAAAGGTTCGGCGGGCGTCCATACGGAATTGACGGTCAGCCGCTCGCGCCGTCTGAAGAAGAACAACAGCTACCGCGTGCACGTCCTGCCGTCGCGCGAGGTCGCCGCTCTCATGGAGCGCATGGGTCTCATGCACGGATCGGCGCTCAACATGGGCACGGACAGCGCGCTCCTCAAGAGGGCGTGCTGCCGTCAGGCGTACTTGCGCGGCGCCTTCTTGGGCGGCGGCAGCGTCAGCCGCCCGGAGTCTGGCTATCATCTGGAATTGGTGACGGGGAGCTATTCCTTTGCGGAGCTTCTGCTCTCGCTCCTTCGCACGATGGGGTATCCGGCAGGGCTGACCGACCGCAAGGAAAGCTACGTCGTCTACTTGAAGGAAAGCGACGCCATCATTGATTTTTTCTCTCTGCTCGGTGCGGAGAAGGCGGCTGAGGCATTCGAGGTCACGCGCAACTTGAAGGAAGTCAAGAATCAGGTCAACCGCCTCGTGAACTGCGAGACGGCGAACGTGCAGAAGTCGGTCGATGCCGCCGGCAGACAGATCGCGGCGATTCGCGCACTGGAGGCGGCGGATGCCGTCGCGGGGCTTTCTGCGGGACTCCGAAAGACGGCAGAGGTGCGCATGGAGCATCCGACGGCGACGCTCGCAGAGCTTGCGGGGCTTTTGGGCATAGGAAAATCGGGCGTCAATCATCGGTTGCGAAAGCTCGTCGCCTTGGCGGACGGGCAGGAAGGAGGAATCTGAGATGGCAAGGCGCATGATCTTGTATGCGGCAGGAATCGTTCTGCTCGTCGTCTTTTCGCTCGCCGTTTACGCGCATTTTCATCCGGCGCAGGGCGTGCTCGTTCTGGAGTATCACCATATCGCCGACCACGTGGACGATCCCGAGGGGGCATTGGTGGAGCGCTACTATGTGCCGACGGAGGATTTTGCCGCGCAGCTCGACTATTTGAAGGCCGAGGGCTACGAGACGATCACCATGCTGGATTTTTCCAAGGCGGCGAAGGGGAAGGGAAATCTTCCCGAAAAGCCTGTGATCGTCACCTTCGATGACGGCTACGAGGACAATTACACGCAGGCGCTGCCGCTCCTCGAAGAGCGAGGGATGAAGGGCGAGGTCTACGTGGTCACGAACTTTATCGGCAAGAAGGGCTATCTGACGTGGGACGAACTGCGCGACATGCAGCAGCGCGGCATCGAGATCGGCTGCCACACGGCCGACCATCTGCCGCTCGTCGGCCTGTCCCGCGCCGAACAGGAGGATCAGGTGCGCTTATCGAAGCTGCTCCTGGAGTGGAACGGCATCAAGACGGTGTTCAGCTTCTCCTACCCGAACGGCAGCTGCAATGAAGAGATCGCCACTCTTCTGCGCGACAGCAATTATCTGACGGCAGTCACGGGCGATGCGGGGTTCAACACGTTCCAGACTGATCCGATGTTCCTGCAGCGTGTCAACATCCCGCGACCGCGCTTCGGCCTTGTGGAGTTTCGCCTGCGCATCCTGAAGGCGGAGCTTTTCAGCATCTTCGGCATCAACCAGCATTTGCAGCACTAGGCGTGCGGCGAATGTTTCGTGCTGCTTCGCCAAGCGGAAGTTTTGAGGAATTATCTTATGTGGGTAGAGGAAAAAGGGGTTTTCGACAAGATGAAACGATGGAAGGCAAGGATTGCGGCGTGCTTTTTTGCGACGCTCGCGAGCATGGGCGTGACGAATCCTCCGGCTGGAGCGGAACGTCACGGAATAGACGAGGCTTCCACGACGCGCGTCACGACGGACGAGGCGCGCGCCGTGCATGAGCCGCAGGGAACGCGCCTCCTGGGACGAGGAGGGCAGCAGGAAGCGGAGCCGTACAGCGTGCGGCTGAACTTCGGCACAGGTCTGCCGGGTGCGCTGCGCTTCAACGAGGCGCAGCGTGCCATGCGCGAGTGGAACGTCGAGACCGAAGATACGGGCGGCACCTTGCTTTTTTCCGACAGCCCCGAATACGTGACGGAGGACGGCATCCTCTACGAGGACACCGTCACGGGCGATGCGCGCATCCTCTACTATCATCTGAATAATACGAGCGTGCGCAAGAAGGTCGCCGTCGTGCTGCAGAACGAAGGGGATTCCTCCGTCGTCGTTCGCGTCACGCGCGGCGGTGCGAGCCGCCCGAGCAGCGACTACCTGGAGGTGGGTAAGGGCACGCAGCTCGCCTACTTCCAGACGAAGCGCGATGATATGCTCTATGTGCAGCGCGGCGCGAGGCGGCTTTTGGAGTCAGAGATGAATCATACGGTGCTTGAGCCGGGGCAGCTCGTCTATGGCGTCTACGATTTTCATGCGGACGGTCCTGTCAAAGTTTCCGTCCTCATGTATCCGGCGACCGCCGATCCGTTGAAATTCATTTCCAGCGCACGCGTTCTGCCGAAGGATGAGCAGCGCCTGCGCGGCACGTTCCAGGGCATGAATCGTGTGATCAGCAGCAAGCCGTACAATCCCGACAAGGACGGCGTCGTCTACATCCCGATCGGCGACAATCGGCAGGACGTCTTCCGCACGGGCGTCGATGCGACGGACGGCAGCACGGTGACGAACGTCGGCAACTACGGCGTGCTCTACCGCATTCAGATCCCGACGACGGGACGCGAGGCGACGCAGTACTATCTGACGCCGTTGGGCGGCGTCTATGCGGGCGCGATGAGCGTCGACTTCGGTCACGGCTCAAGCCTCTTGGAAACGCCGGGCGGCAGGCTTTTCTTCGGCGACGCCATACCGCCCGACAGCGATGCTGACCGCGCCGCACGCCTCACAGGCAACGATCGCCTGAAGGTCGCCGCAGAGCTGTCCGACCTCGGCAGCTACCACAGCTCCGTGCAGCCGAGCTTCGAGCTGTCGCCGCCGGGCGCGTCGAATCTGCCCGTGCAGATCATCCTGATGCCGGCGGGGAAGTGAACTGGAATGGGAAAAGCCGTCGGAAACTCTCGGTGAGAGCACTCGACGGCTTTCTCGTTTGACTTGCACGGATTATGCCATATCAAGCTGTTGGCGCGGGCAATAGCCGCGCTTGCGCAGTTCGGAGTTCAGGTATTCGAGTTTTCGCGCGGTGACGACGATGAGGATGAGTCCCATCTTTTTTAGGCTTGCGCCGTTCATGCCCGCGGCATTCGCGCGTGTGATGAAATCCTCGTCATCTGCTCCGATGACGAGGGCTTCGCCCGTCACCTGCACACTCTTGGCGCTGCCCGGCCCGTGATATTCAGCATGGACTTCCAAGGCGACGTTCTTGTTCTTGGCGAGCGCGCGAAACTTCAAGCCGCCTTCGGAGAAAATGTAGAATCCGCCCTCGCGGTAAGTGTACGTCAGCGGCGTGCAGCGGACGAAATCGCCGTCAGCGACGGCAAGCGTGCAGACCTTCTCGCCCTTGAGGAAGGCATCAAGTTCCTTTCGCAGCTCATCCGGCGGCATCTTGACGGCATCCTTGTCCTTTTCAAGCCAAAATTCGGCAGCGGCTTCGTAGTTCATCGAATCTCTCCTTTGCTTGATGATGATGATTTTCACCATTTGTTATTGTAATCGTACTATGACGATGGGGTTTCGTCAAGAAGGCTGCTGAAGGGCGGAGACGATTTGACAGCGGGCGAGAAGGGTGCTATACTGAAGGCAGTCAAGAGACTATCTGCTCTATGCAGACACAAAGACTCGCAGAAGCGCACTGCGGGTCTTTGTTTTTGCTTTGACAGCGAGCGGAGCATGGTGCTATATTAAAAGCAGTTAGGAATGTGTCTGCTATATACAGACACAAGCGCCCACGGATGCACACTGTGGGCGCTTGTTTTCAGGCTAAAGCGTGTTGCCGCGTTCTATCGCTCTAACCATTTCTGGATGCCGTACCATATAGCGCAGGATACGACGCCAGCAAAGACGGATAGCAAGAGACTATCTACTGTCATATACAGACCCCCTCTCTGTCGCCAGTTTGGGAGCGGCAACGAGGAAAGTATAGCATGTTTGGAGTGTTTAAGCCATAGTGGTGCTGCTGAAAAAATATCAAAAAGGGTATTGACAACTTATGCACGAAGCCGTATAATGAATTTCGTCAGTCACGCAGATGTTGTGTCTCGACATGCTGATGTAGCTCAGTTGGTAGAGCAGCTCATTCGTAATGAGCAGGTCGTAGGTTCAAGCCCTATCATCAGCTCCATTTGAACTTGTGCCTCCCTTCGGGGAGGCTTTTTTGTTTGACGCATGTGGGAAATCCACATATAATAACAGAGGGAAACGGAATCTCTTTATTAGAGATTCCTACATTGAATGGAGGAAATGATTATGGCAAAGAGCATCACGGAAGTGTTAGGAATCAAGTACCCGATCATTCAGGGCGCGATGGCCTGGATTGCGGACGCAGAACTTGTCGCGGCGGTATCGAATGCGGGCGGCGCCGGCGTCATTGCGGCGGGCGGACGCTCGACCGAGTGGGTGGAGCAGGAGATCAAGAAAGCGCGTGAGCTGACCGACAAGCCCTTTGGAGTCAATGTCATGCTCATGGCGCCGAACAAGGATGAGATTGTCGAGGTCATCTGCCGCGAGAAGCCGGCTTTTGTGACGCTCGGTGCGGGCAATCCTGTGCCCTTCCTAGAAAAGTTCAAGAGTGCAGGGGTCAAGACCGTCCCCGTCGTGCCGAACGTGAAACTCGCGAAGCGCATCGAAGCGGCGGGCGCCGATGCTATCGTTGTCGAGGGCATGGAGGCGGGCGGCCACATCGGCGTCTTGACGACGATGGCGCTGATGACGCAGGTCATCCCCGAGGTCGGGATTCCCGTCGTCATGGCGGGCGGCATCGCCGACGGGCGCGGCATGGCGGCAGCCCTTCTGATGGGGGCGGCGGGCGTGCAGATGGGCACGCGCTTCCTCGTTGCCGAGGAGTGCAATGTGCATCCGAAGATGAAGGAGAAGCTCCTCGAAGCAGTCGATACGGATACGATCGTCACGGGACTTTCGATCGGTGGTGCGGTGCGCGGCATCAAGAACAAGTTCTCGCAGGATTTCGTCGCGCTGGAGTTCTCGGGCAAGGCGACGAAGGAAGAGCTCATCGAGCGCGCGACGGGCACGAACAAGCTTGCCGCCGTCGACGGCGACGTTGAGAACGGCATGATGCAGGCAGGACAGAGCCTCCTGCCTCTGAAGAAGATCGAGCCGGTCAAGGCGATCATCGAAGGAATCGTCAAGGAGGCGCGCGAAACGCTCGCGAACGCAGGCAAGATCGAGATCTAACGAAAGAGCGGCATTTGGCGCTCGCAATTCGTTCGCATAAGACATGAAGAAGGGGCAGCCCGGCGAAGTCGTTTCGGCTTCGTTGAGCTGCCCTTGTTTTACTGATAGGGAGGGAAGGCTGTTGTTCATGCTTTTACGCCGAGTTTCTGACGGAGTGCGCCCTGGAGAATTTGTGAAAAGTTGAGATGACGTTCTTTGGCGAGGGCGTCCATCCATGCGGGAATGGTGAGCGTTTTTTTCACAGCGCGACTGTCGATGCGGCGCAGATACTCGGCTTCGTCCCATGTGATGAGCGTTGTGAAGTCTCTGTCTTCCGTCTTGATGTCAGATGGATGGCTGGCAGGAGGAAACGGCATCTTGTCTTCTTTCAAGGTGTAGAGATACAGCCCGAGAGCGTCGGTCGCCATGCGAAGAGCTTCGTCAATGTCGTTTCCTTGCGTGTAGCAGCCGGGCAGATCGGGAAACGAGATTGAGTAGCCGCCGGCTTTCGATTCCGGGTGGAAGACTGCGGTGTATGTTTTTTTTGACATAGGGAATCTCCTTCTGATAAATGAAAGTATGGAAATCTACTTCAATCCCGCATCGTGCAGGATGTTGTTCAATATTCCCGGTTTCATATCTGTGTTGTGCAATGGCAGCACAATCAATTTTTTGATATCCTTGTGCTTGAGGATGTGATGAGAACCATGGATGCGCTCAATATACCAACCGTTTTCCTTCAAGAGTTTGAGCAGTTCTTTTGCTGTCGTTTTCATCACCTCCACGGAATTATTATAATACATATTGATACGTAGGGCAACTGGACAATTCTGCTTTGCTGATTTCTCATTGACAAAGGTCAAAAAGACAAATATAATGAAGAAAAATCAAATTGTCAAGGGATCGCTGATGAAATGAGATCGCCCAGATATGCGAAGATGGGTGGCTGAATTTATCAGTGCTTCCTCAAATACCGTCTGTCGCCGTGCATATCCGGCAGTTTCTCTCGGCAGTGCGGGCGGGGCGGCAGTTCTTTCTATCCGTATTGAGGCAGGGTGATACTATGAGCAGCAATATCGCTGATTTGATTGAGGAATATATCCTGCGGCAGTTGGCGGCGCAGCAGGATGGCAAGGTGGAGCTTCGGCGAACGGAGATCGCCGATAAGATCTCGTGTGCGCCGTCGCAGATTTCGTATGTGCTCAACACGCGCTTCACGCAGGAGAAGGGCTTCACGGTCGAGTCGCGGCGCGGCCTAGGCGGCTTCATTCGCATCGTGCAGGTGCCGCTGCAGAATCTTGTCTATCAGGACATGCTCAAAAAATTGACGGAGGAGTCGGAGCCGGAACTCGTGCAGTCGATGGTGCGCTATCTCGTGCAGCACGGTATGATTTCGACGCGCGAGGCGGCGCTCGTCATGCAGTCGGTGACGACGGCGTATGAGAAGCTCGAGCCGAAGGATCGCTTGAAGTTCATCCGATCCTTGCTTCTGACTTTGGAAAAATTCTCGTGAGGGGGGAAACGGATGCTTTGTGATGACTGCAAGAAGAATGAGGCGCGCGTGCATTTCGTCGTGCTGAAGAACGACGGCACGACGGAGATGCACCTCTGCCGCGATTGCGCGGCGCGTTACAGCAAGACGATGGCGGGCATGAGCGGCGAGGACTACTCGATCAACGATTTTATACGGGGCGTGATCCAGCGCATGCCGGATCCGTCGGCGAACGCAGAAGAGCAAGAGAGCGAGCAGGAGGAGAAGCCGACAGAGGAGGAAGCGTCTTTCACATGCCCGAACTGCGGTATGAGCTATCGCGACTTCGCTCAGCAAGGAAAGATCGGCTGCAGCGTCTGCTACGATACGTTCCGCGAGGAACTGACGCCGCTCCTGCTGCGCATCCACGGCGCGGGGAATCATCGCGGCAAGATACCGAAGCGGGCGGGCGGCACGCTTGCGCTCAAACAGCGCATCGATCTCCTTCGCGCACGGCAGGAACGTGCCGTGGCGAAGGAGGAGTACGAGAAGGCGGCCGAGTATCGCGACGAGATCCGCGCACTCGCCGTGCAGCTTGCCGCGCAGGAAAGGGAAAAGGCGCAGGAAGACGCTTCAGCGCCTTCCTCGGCAGAGGACAGGAAAGAAGACGAAGGAGGCGAGGCGTGATGGCGAACCCGGAACTCTTCACAGGCTCTCATCTCGCATGGCTCGCAGCGGACGGTACAGACAGCGACGTCGTCTTGGCGAGCCGCGTCTGCCTCTCGCGAAATCTGCACGAAGTTCCCTTCCCCAACCGCGCGGATCTCGTCCGGCTCGCTGAGACGGAAGGACGCATTGCCGCCGTGCTCGGTGACGTGGAGGAGGCGCTCGAAGAGCCGTTCGACCGCGTCGAACTCGCGAAGAGCACGGCGCTTGAGCAGAACGTGCTTTGGGAGAAGCATCTCGTCAGCCGTCAGCTGCTCAAGAATCCTGCCCATCGCAGCGCCTATATCAGCAACGACCGCTCTATGAGCATCCTAGTCAACGGGGAGAATCATCTGCGCATCCAGGCGATGGCGGCGGGATTCGACCTCAAGTCGCCGTACGACAGGGCGTCGCGCGTTGACGACGTCTTTGAGGCGAAGCTCGACTTCGCCTTCGACGAGAAGCTCGGCTATCTGACGAGCTGTCCGACGGATCTCGGCACGGGGCTTCGCGCGTCGGTCATGCTCCATCTGCCGGGGCTCGTCTACACGGAGAACATCGGCAACATCCTCAACATATCGCCGCAGATCGGGCTTTCCATGAGCGCCATGTACGGTGAGGGAGCGGAGTCTGCAGGCAATTTGTTCGCCGTCGCGAACAAATTGTCATTGGGACTGACGGAGCGCGAGCTTTGCGACAATCTGCGCATCTCGGTCGGCGAAATTGTAGAGCAGGAGCGTCGCGCGAGAAAGGCTCTGCTGCTCTACGAAAAAGATCGCATCGAGGACGAGGTCTGGCGCGCCTACGGCGTGCTGCACTACGCGCGCGCCCTGGGCGACGCCGAGACGCTCGCCATCTTGAGCCGCGTGCGCCTCGGCGTCGACCTCGGCTTCATCGAGGGACTGGCGTCGAGCGTCTTCGGTGATATTTTGATTGCAAGCCGGGCAAATTATCTTTGCTCTCTGGCAGGAAACGAGAATATGTCGAAGAATGAAATAGACAGGAAGAGGGCGGAAGTCGTCCGCCGAATTTTGGAAACTGCGGCATGAGCTGTAGAAAATTTCCGCTGCACTTTGCGGCGGATGCATGGGGGCACGGCGAGGGATTCTTTCTGAATCGCTCTATCGATCGGTGCTTCCTTTGACATAAAGGTGGAATTTTTATGACGAACCGCTTTACGGGTCGTGCGCTCAAGGTGCTGGAATTCGCTCAGTACGAAGCGCAGGAGCTGGAGCAGAACTTCATCGGTACGGAGCACATCCTCCTCGGGCTTCTGCACGAGGGGGAGGGCATTGCAGCGCGCGCGCTGCGCTCTTTGGGACTCGATTTCGGTCATGTGCGCACGCGCGTCGAAGATATGCTCGGCGGACGCGAGATGGAGGAGCGGCGCGCATCGTACTACACGGATCGCGCCAAGCGCGTGATGGAGCTTGCCGTCGAAGAGGCGCGCTCCTTCGGGCACAATTACATCGGCACGGAGCACATTCTCCTCGGGCTTATCCGCGAGAATGAAGGCGTGGCGGCGCACGTCCTGATCTCGCTCGGCGCCGATCTCGACATCGTGCGTGCGACGGTCATCGACATGCTCGGCGGCACGCACGAGAGCGCCGAGCTTCCCGCGCCCGATCGCCGCCGCCGCGCCGCGCCCGCGCAGGGAGAGGCCGCTGCGGGCACGCCGCTCCTCGACAAGTACGGCAGGGACATCAATCGGATGGCGCGGGAGGGCAAGCTCGACCCCGTCATCGGTAGGGAGAAGGAGATCGAGCGCGTCGTGCAGATTTTGTCGCGGCGCACGAAGAATAATCCGATCCTCATCGGCGAGCCGGGCGTCGGCAAGACGGCAGTCGCGGAAGGCCTTGCCGCACGCATCGCCACAGGCGCCGTGCCGCGCCTCCTGCAGCAAAAGCGCATCGTGTCCCTGCCGATGGCAGGACTCGTGGCGGGCGCGAAGTACCGCGGCGAGTTTGAGGAACGCTTGAAGGGCATCATCGACGAGGTCATGAAGAGCGGCAATGTGATCCTCTTCATCGACGAGATGCACACGCTCATCGGGGCGGGCGCAGCGGAAGGATCGCTCGATGCCGCGAATATCTTGAAGCCGCCCCTTTCGCGCGGCGAGGTGCAGATCATCGGCGCGACGACGTTGAAGGAGTACAAGAAGTATTTCGAGAAGGATTCGGCGCTGGAGCGGCGTTTCCAAAGCATCCTCGTCGAGGAGCCGACGACGGAGGAGGCGGAGAAGATCCTCCACGGACTGCGCCCGAAGTACGAGGCGTTTCACCACGCGAAGATTCGGGACGAGGCCTTGAAGGCGGCGGTGCGCTTGTCGCATCGCTACATTCCCGACCGCTGTCTGCCCGACAAGGCGATCGACCTCATGGACGAGGCGGCGTCGAAGTCGCGCATGAAGACCGTCGTCCTGCCGACGTCCATCAAGCGTCTGGAAGAGCGTCTGAAGAAGCTCGGCGTCGAGAAGGACACAGCGATCAAGCTGCAGGATTACGAGCGTGCGGCGGCCCTGCGCGATGAGGAGAGTGCGCTCAAAGAGGAGCTTGCCGCTGCCAAGGAACGCTGGCAGGAGCGCGAGATGAAGGAGGTCACGGTCACGGCGGACGACATCGCCGATGCCGTCGGGCTTTGGACGGGCATCCCTGTGAAGGACATCGCCGCGAAGGAGTCGGAGCGCCTGCTTCATCTTGAGCAGATTCTGACGGCGCACGTCGTGGGACAGGAGGAGGCCGTGACGGCGGTCGCCAAGGCGGTGCGCCGCGCACGCGCGGGACTTAAAGACCCGAAGCGCCCCATCGGCTCTTTCCTCTTCCTCGGCTCGACGGGCGTCGGCAAGACGGAACTCGCGCGCGCCTTGGCGGAATCGCTCTTCGGCACGGAGGAAGCCATCGTGCGCTTCGACATGTCCGAATACATGGAAAAGCATACGGTGTCGAAGCTTGTCGGCGCCCCTCCGGGCTATGTGGGCTATGAGGAGGGCGGCCAGCTGACCGAGGCCGTGCGCCGCCACCCGTATTCGATCATCCTGCTCGACGAGGTGGAGAAGGCGCACCCCGACCTCTTCAACGTGCTGCTGCAGGTCTTGGACGACGGGCGGCTGACGGATGCGCAGGGGCGCACGGTCGACTGCAAGAACACAGTCATCATCATGACTTCGAACGCGGGCGCCGACTATCTCAAGCAGTCGACGTCGCTCGGCTTCACCGCGGGGGTGCAGACGCTCGGCGACGCTTACGAAAAGGGAAAATCGCGCGTCTTTGAGGAGGTCAAGCGCGTCTTTCGTCCCGAGTTTTTGAACCGCGTCGACGAGATGCTCGTCTTCCGTCCGCTCGGCAAGGAAGAACTGACGAAGATCGTCGACATCATGCTGCGCGAAGTCGAGGCTCGTCTGTCGGAAAAAGGCATGGCGCTTGAGGTCAGCCCCGCGGCGAAGTCGAAGCTCGTCGAAAGCGGCACGGATTTCAAGTACGGGGCACGTCCGCTGAAGCGTGCGATCCGGAAGCTCGTCGAGGACGAGATCGCCGAAAGGCTCTTGAAGGGCGATTTTGGACGTGGCGATACGATCTACGTCAAGAAGGTCGGCGACCGGCTTGATTTCGTCCGGAAGCAGCCGAAGGACGCGGCGAAGGTGAAGAAGGAGAAGGCGCTTCGTGCGGGCGCAGCGCAATAAGCTTGCGCCGGGCGGAGCAGCCTCTGTCTGGAACATGCTCGTCAATGCGGCGTGGGCGCCGCTCTGGCTTGTCCGTTCGCTGCTGCGCTTTCTGCGGCGCTCGCTGATGAAGCGCGGAAAGGCGGAATGAATTTGGCGAAGAAGAAAAAGACGGCGTTCGTCTGTCAGGCGTGCGGCTACGATACGTCCAAGTGGGTGGGAAAGTGCCCGGGCTGCGGCGCGTGGAACACGCTCGTCGAGGAGACGGTCGCGCCTGAGTCTGCCGAGGGCGGTCTGCGCCTCGGGCTTTCCGACGGCGCGCGTCCCGTCGCTGTCGGCGATGTCGCAGTCGAGGACATGCCGCGTTTCTTGACGGGATCGGGAGAGCTTGACCGCGTCTTGGGCGGCGGCGTGATTCCCGGCTCGATGGTCTTGATCGTCGGCGATCCGGGCGTCGGCAAGTCGAGCCTCACACTTCGCGTGGCGGCCGAGGTCGCACGCGGAGGAAAGCGCGTGCTCTATGTGACGGGCGAGGAGAGCACGCGCCAGGTGCGCATGCGGGCTGACCGCCTCGGGGCGATTGCCGACGATCTCTTCGTTGTCAGCGAGACGAACCTTGAGCGCATCACGGTACATATCGAAACGGTCAAGCCGGAACTTCTCGTCATCGACTCTATCCAGACGATCTTTCGCCCCGATGTGACGAGTGCGCCGGGCAGCGTCAGCCAAGTGCGCGAGTGCAGCGTCGAGCTTCTGCGCCTTGCGAAGACGTACGGCATCGCCGCCTTTGTCGTCGGTCATGTCACGAAAGACGGCACGCTCGCGGGGCCGCGCGTCCTTGAGCACATCGTCGACACCGTGCTCTACTTCGAAGGCGAGCGCAATGCGCAGTTTCGCATCCTGCGCGCCGTCAAGAACCGCTTCGGCAGCACGAACGAGCTTGGCCTCTTTGAGATGCGCGACACGGGGCTTGCCGACGTGCCCGACGCTTCGAAGCTCTTTTTGTCCGACCGCGAGCCGGACAGCGGCACGGTCGTCGTGCCGACGGTCGAAGGAACGCGGCCCCTTCTCGTCGAGATCCAGTCGCTTGTCGCTGAGACGCCTTACATGCCGCCGAGGCGCACGGCGGACTCGGTCGACGTCAAGCGCATCCAGCTTCTCTTGGCCGTCCTTGAAAAGCGCGTCAAGCTTCCCATCGGCGCATGCGACGTCTACGTCAAGGTCGCGGGCGGCATCAAGATTGACGAGCCTGCCGCAGACCTCGGCCTGTGCGTCGCCATGGCGTCGTCGTTCGCTAACCGCCTCGTGCGTCCGAAGGCGATCGTCTTCGGCGAAGTCGGCCTGTCGGGTGAGATCCGTGCCGTCAGCCAGGCCGACGTGCGCTTGAAGGAAGCCGCCAAGCTCGGCTTTCGCGCCGCCATCCTGCCGCAGAAGAACGCCGAGCGCCTCAAGAACATAAAGGGTATCGACCTCTTCGGCGCGGCGACGCTCGCGGAAGCACTGCGCCTCGCCATGCCGAGGGAGGGAATATGAAAAGCTATTCTTCCAGAGATGTTCTAAAAATGTTGCTGAAGGACGGATGGGTGGAAATTAACTGCGAAGGCGACCATCATCAGTTCAAGCATCCGACAAAACCGGGAAAGGTGACGCTCAGGCATCCGGTAAAAGATTTGGGAGTGCGTGACCTGAAAAGTATCGAAAGACAATCGGGACTCAAGTTCTGAGTTTCGCCCCGCGTTGGGGAAGGAGGTAGCATGTTTCCTGATTTTTATCGTTATACGGCAATCTTCAGCTATGAGAAGGACGGCGTTCACGTCGTGTTTCCGGATTTGCCCGGTTGCATTACGTTTGGGTCAGATGAGGAGGAGGCTGTGCGCATGGCGCGGGAAGCGCTTTCCCTTCATCTCTATGGCATGGAGCAAGACGGAGATGAGATTCCGCAGCCGTCGTCCTTGCGCGTGCTTGGTGAACAGGAGGAGCTTCAGAAAAATGAGATGTTTTTCCTTGTCGAGGCATTCATGCCGTCCTTTCGCGAGAAGCAGAGCAAGAGATTCGTCGAGAAAACTCTCTCTATTCCGTATTGGATGAACGCCGAGGCGGAACGCATCGGCTTGAATTTCTCGCAGACTTTGCAAAATGCGATTGCGCAGAAGTTGTCATTGGCAAAGTGAGCAGCTGCTTTCCGGCGCTGGTAGATGCGGCACGCACAAAATGTTTTGATAAAGGCAGTCGGAAATCCTGCACAAATCCACTATGGATATGCGTTTCTTTCTGTGCTATAATGTTACACGATGCGAGAGGGCTCGGGTCATCCCGAGCTTCTTTATGTTGCTTTCATAGAGTGTTTATTTTTAGGAGGGAGATTCTTTCATGAAGATGAAGAAAATGCTGCTCGGCGCTGTCGGACTTCTGGCTGCGGCTTCTTTCGCCGTTGCGGGCTGCGGCGGCTCGGGGGATTCGGGTTCGGCGTCGAAGACGCTGCGCGTTGGCACGAATGCGGACTTCGCGCCTTTCGAATTCCAAGGTGAGAACGGCAAGGAGTACGAGGGTTTCGACATGGATCTCGCGCGTGCCGTGGCGGAAGAGATGGGCATGACGGCGGAGATCCAGAACATCAATTTTGACGGCTTGATTCCGGCACTCGTGTCGAAGAACATCGACATCGCGATCTCGGGCATGACGATCAACGACGAGCGCAAGAAGAACGTGCTCTTCTCGGAGCCTTACTATCAGTCGGGTCTGACGATCGTCGTCAAGAAGGACAACACAGACATCAACGGCTTCAAGGATCTCGCGGGCAAGACGGTCGCCGTGCAGATCGGCACGACGAGTGCGAAGGAGGTCAAGAAGAATCCGGACATCCAGGTCAAGGAGCTGAACAGCTCGGCAGACACCTTCCTTGAGCTGAAGGCGGGCGGCGTGCAGGCTGTCGTCAACGATCGCCCGGTCAACGACTATTACATCGCCAAGAGCGGCGAGAAGGACGTGCGCGTCGTCAACGAGCTTCTGACCTCCGAGGACTACGGCATCGCCATGGCGAAGGACAATCAGGAACTGCAGAAGAAGGTCGACGAAGCCTTGAAGAAGCTCAAGGAAAATGGCAAGTACGACGAGATTTACAAGAAGTGGTTCGGGCAGAAGGCCGAGTGAGGACAGTCGTGAGGTGCAGGCATGAATTTTGATTTCGATCTGGCGGTGAGCTCTTTCCCCGTCCTGCTCATCGGCGCACTTGTGACGATAAAGATCACGGCGATTTCCGTCGCGCTCGGCGTTGTCATTGGCCTCGTCGTCGGCGTGGCGCGCATCTCGCAGGTCAAGCCGCTGCGCCTTCTGGCAATGGCGTACATTGACTTTCTGCGCGGTACGCCGCTCTTGGTGCAGATCTTCTTGATCTACTTCGCGCTTCCCGTCATCTCGGGGCAGCGCGTCGACCCGTTCTTCGCGGCGATCACGGCGTGCAGCATCAACAGCGGCGCCTATGTCGCCGAGATCTTCCGCTCGGGCATCCAGTCGATCGACAAGGGGCAGATGGAAGCGGGGCGCTCCCTAGGCATGACGTGGCTGCAGACGATGTGGCACATCATCCTGCCGCAGGCGGTCAAGCGCGTCATACCGCAGATCGGCAACGAGTTCATCGCACTTTTGAAGGATTCGTCGCTCGTCTCGGTCATCGGCTTTGAAGAACTGACGCGAAGCGGCCAGCTCATCATTGCCCGCACCTACGGCTCACTGGAAATCTGGCCTTGCGTCGCCATCATCTATCTCGTGATGACGCTTTCCATCTCGCAGCTCGTGGCCTATCTCGAACGGAGGTTCAGAACCGATGATAAGCATTAAAGGGCTTTACAAGGCATTCGGCGACAACCTCGTCCTGAAAGGCATCGACCTCGAAGTCGCGGACAAGGAGGTCGTCGTCATCATAGGGCCGTCCGGCTCGGGCAAGTCGACGCTCCTGCGCTCGATCAACTACCTCGATGTGCCGTCCAAGGGAAAGATCTCCATCGACGGCAAGGAGCTTTCCGCAGCCGACATCAATCGCGTGCGCGCCGAGGTCGGCATGGTGTTCCAGAGATTTAACCTCTTTCCGCACATGACGGTTCTGGACAACATCACGCTTGCGCCGCGCAAGGTCAGAAAGACCGCACGCGAAGAGGCGGAGAAGGACGCGCGTATGCTCCTGGAGAAAGTCGGCCTGGCAGACAAGGCGGAGGCCTATCCCGAGCAGCTTTCGGGCGGTCAGCAACAGCGTGTCGCCATCGCGCGTGCGCTCGCGATGAAGCCGCGCCTCATGCTCTTCGATGAGCCGACGAGCGCTCTCGATCCCGAGATGGTCAAGGAGGTCTTGGACGTCATGCGCTCCCTGGCCGCCGAGGGCATGACGATGGTCATCGTCACGCACGAGATGGGCTTTGCGCGTGAAGTCGGCGACCGCCTGCTCTTCGTTGACGACGGGCGGATCATCGAGCAGGGCGTACCGAAAGAAGTGTTCGAGCATCCGAAAGAAGAGCGGACGAAGAACTTCCTGTCGAAGGTGCTCTGAGGCGTCGTGCGTCGTGAAGAAGTGCGAGAAGCGATGCAGCGACAGTATCCTGCGAAAAAAACTTCTTGCAGAAGTGGTTGAAATTGCCCGCTTTTTGTGATAAAATAGGCGAGCATACGGGCGGTCCTCTGGGGGAGAAAAGGCTCTCTTACGAACGTCTGAGATTAAGGAGGAAAACAAATGAACATCATTCAGGCTTTGGAGCAGGAACAGTTGCGCTCCGACATCCCCGAGTTCGCTCCCGGCGATACGGTGCGCGTGCACGTCAAGGTCGTCGAGGGAACGCGTGAGCGCATCCAGGCGTTCGAGGGCGTCGTCATCGCGCGCTCGGGTACGGGCGTGCGCGAGACGTTCACCGTGCGCCGCATTTCCTACGGCGTCGGTGTCGAGCGTACTTTCCCGGTACATTCGCCGCGTCTTGACAAGATCCAGCTCATGCGCCGCGGCATTGTGCGCCGTGCGAAGCTCTATTACCTGCGCAACCTTACGGGTAAGGCAGCTCGCATTCGCGAGAAGCGCTGAAGCACATCATGGGGACTGCCTTGGGGAATGCCGGCTGGGCATTTTCCTTTCGCAGTCCCTATTTCCTTTTCAGGAGGTATTTTATGAGTTCGTTGGGAGAAGAAGTCAAGGATTGGCTCGTGGCGATCGTCGTCGCCGTCGTGCTCGCCTTCATCATCCGCCAGTTCATCGTGGAGCTTTATGTCGTGGACGGCCCGTCCATGCGGCCGACCCTGCAGTCGCGCGAGCGCCTCGTCGTCAACAAGTTCATTTACCGCATGAGGGAGCCGGAGCGCAATGAAATCATCGTCTTCCGCTATCCGCGCGACCCGAGCCGCGACTTCATCAAGCGTGTGATCGCCGTGCCCGGTGACACGATCGAGATCAAGGATGGCAAGGTGTTTTTGAATCAGCAACTGTTGAACGAGGACTACATCCTCGAAAAGACACTGACGAACTACCCGCTGTCGACGGTGCCCGCTGGGCACATCTTCGTCATGGGAGACAACCGCAACAATTCCGAGGACAGCCGCTTCGCCGACGTCGGCTTCGTCCCCTATGATCTCATCAAGGGCAAGGCTATGGTCGTGTTCTGGCCGGTCGCCGAGGCGAAGTCCCTGCCTTGAGGCTTGGTCTTGCATAAGGAGGCGGACATGGATTTTCAGACGGAAGGGAACAGCATCGTATACAAGAGTGCGGATGGCGTCGTGCTCGCCCGCGCGGATTTTTCGGAAGCAGCGCCGGGAGTCTACGATATTTTCCATACGGAAGTTGATGCCTCGCTGCAGGGGCAGGGCGTCGCGGGCAACCTTGTCGCGAGAGCCGTTGCGGAGATCGAGCGGCGCGGCGGAAAGCTGGTGAAGGATGCTTCGTGCTCGTATGCGGCAGCCTGGCTGAAGCGACATGCGGAGAAAGGTGTATCGCAATAATCGGGCGGATGCTCCTGCACTATGATTGCCGAGGGGAAAATCAATAAGAGTCGTTCTTAATACGACTTCTATTGATTTTACCATGAAGCCCCAAGAGGTCAAGCCGAAGGTGCAGACCGATTGGCTAGGCTTCTGTAAGGGCGGCGCACAATGTCCACGAAGTGGACGTTTGTGCGTGTAGTTTCCTCTTTTTTTATCATACACTTTCCCAAAAGGAACGAACATCTTGCAGGGGGAGGGGTTGAGATGGAACGAAAGAATTTTGCAGAGCGGCGGTTCCTGCCCTTGGTTTCGGCGCTGCTTTTCTTTTGCCTTGCATTCTTGCCGCTGTCGGCCTCAGCGCAGGAAGAGCCGGAGATCGACCTGCTTGCCGCGCTCGTTTCATCCGCCTCCTATTCCGATGACGGCGCTCTCCTTGTGCGCAGCTGGCTCAAGGAGACAGCCTGGGATTTCCAGAGCCGCAGCACGTCGACGCGAGCTGCAGAGGGGCGTGTCCATCTGGCACGAAAGACGCTTGCAGACGGCAGGCGCATCGCCGTGCTTTCCTTCCCCGGCACGGAGAACAAGAAGGACATCGAGGTTGACCTGCGCCTTTCCGCAGTCCCTTTCGGCGGTACGAGCCCCGAGGAATTTGCCGCCGTTGCAGCTGGAAGCGATGCCCGAGATCTGCCGCACGTCCACAAGGGATTCAACGATTTCGTCATGGCGGCGCTCTTTACGGAGGAGATGCCGGAGTTCGGCAATCGGACGGCGGGAGAAGCGCTGGCAGATGAACTCAAGGAGCATCCGGAAGAAGTGCTCTATCTGACGGGGCACAGCCTCGGCGGTGCGGCGTCTCTCGTGACGGCGGCGCGTCTCGCTGATCTTGGCGTGCCGCCCGAGCAGCTCAGGGTCATCACGTTCGGTGCGCCTGCCGTCGGCGACGAGAAGTTTGCACGGCTCTACGAAACGAGGCTTCATTTCACGCGCATCGTCATGCAGGCCGATCCCGTTGCCGCCATCCTGCAGTCTTTGGGAAAGGGCTTCGTGCAATTCGGCGAGAAGATCGTCTGGAAGCCGCGGACGCGCGAGGATCGCTTCCATCATGAGATGGCGCTCTATTTCGACGAGGCGCTGCGCTGCTACTATGATGCGGTGCAGACGGATTCGCCGCACGAGCTGTTTTGCGGCACGCCGCAGGAGCTTGCGGGCGGCCTTTACGTCGCGGCGCCGTCCTTTGACCTGCCCGAGGCGCTCGCACAGGATGCGCCGTACATCGAGCGTGCCGTGCACGATGCGCTCGACGTCCGCTATGCGCCGACGGTATTTTCCTCGCAAGGCGGGACACAGGAATCGCTTTTCGCCGCCGCACGCGCCGCCGGCTGCAAGTACGTCCTCGTCGAGCATTTTTCGGGCAATCTGTTGCGAGAAAGGCATGGCAGTTTCCGCCTGACACTTGAAGAGGAGCTTTACACGAGCGACGGACGGCTGCTGTCTCTGGAATCGCGCAGCACGAACACGGGCGATCTGCCCGCGATCGAGGCATTCCTCTATCTCATGTACAAGGGGAGCGAGACGCGCGATGCGGCTCTGGGGTTGTAAGGAATCACGGATAAATTCAGCCGCCCATCTGCGCTTTCCTCTCGTCGTCGACAAATTCTCGATGCAGCACTGCATGTCCCTCGCCTTCGGGCGGGGGCTTTTTCTTGCGCAAGGGGCTTTCTTATTGTATGATGGTACCGAATGAGAAAGGAGCGATGCTTTTTGCAGTGGGCGGAAGTGGGCGTGGATACGTCGCACGAGGCGACGGATCTTGTGTCGGAAATCTTGCAGGAATTGGGCGCTGCGGGCGTGGTCATCGAAGATCCGGCGCTCTTGAACGAATATATTCGTTCGGGACTCTGGGACTATACGGATCTCAAGGAGAGTGAGGAGACGGAGATCGTGCGCGTCAAAGCGTACTGGGCGCTCGACGAGGAGCTTGAGGGAAAGCTGCAGTGTCTTGCCGCGCGGCTGGACGGCCTGAAGGCTCATGGAATCGACAAGGGCGCGGGCGTGGTGTCGTGGAAGGCGGTCGCCGACGAGGATTGGGCCGAGACGTGGAAGGCGTTCTTTCACACGGAAAAGATCGGTGCGCGCACCGTCATCAAGCCGACGTGGGAAGAATACGAAGCCAAGGCGGGAGAAATCGTCGTGGAGCTTGACCCGGGCGCGGCATTCGGCACGGGGCAGCACGCGACGACATCCCTGTGCATCCGTGCGCTCGAAGACCTCGTTCGGCCGGGCATGACGGTGTTCGACGTCGGCACGGGTTCGGGCGTGCTCGCCATCGTCGCGGCGAAGCTCGGAGCAAAGAGGGTCGAAGCCGTGGACTTCGACCCTGTCGCCGTGCGCATCGCCCGTGAGAACGTGCGCCAGAACGGCGCAGAGGACTTCGTGCACACGGAGCGAAGCGATCTTCTAAAGAGCGTTGCGGGCGAGGCGGATCTCATCATTGCGAACATCATCGCCGACATCATCGTGCGCCTTTTCGGCGAGGTGAAGGGATCTCTGGCGGCGGGCGGCACGATGCTCTTGTCGGGCATCATCGAGGATCGTCTGGCGGATGTCGTGGAAGCCGCAGGCCGGCATGGTTTTTCCGTTGAGAAGATCGAGCAGGAAAAAGGTTGGGCGGCCATCGTCGTCAAAGGGGGCGGAGCGCGATGAGGCGCGTCTTTCTCGAAGGCGAGATCGCGGACACGATGGAAGTGCGGGGCGCGGACGCGCATCATCTGCAGCGCGTCATGCGAGCCAAGCTCGGCGAGAAGCTCCTCGTCGCCGATGGTGCGGGCGGCTCGGCTGAGGCCGAGGTCGCGGGATTCGCAGATGGCAGAGTGCAGCTTCGACTCGTTCGGCGACTGTCGGAAGCGGCGGAATCGCAGGCGGAAATCGAGCTTTTCCAGTGCCTGCCCAAGGGCGACCGCATGGACTTCATCGTGCAGAAGGCGACGGAACTGGGCGTCGCGTGCATCCGTCCCGTGCTCAGTCAGAACGTCGTCGTGCGCTACGACGAAAAGAAGGCGCGTGCACGCGTGGAGCGCTGGCAGAAGATCGCAGCGGAGGCGGCGAAGCAGTGCGGGCGCACGCGCATCCCCGAGGTGATGCCGATCGTGCCCCTTCGCGCGGCGATGGAAGGGCAGGGGGCAGCGGAATATGCCCTGCGCCTTTTTTTCTACGAGATGGAAGAGCGGCGGGAACTGCGCACGGTTCTTTCGGATTCAGAAGCGCAGCGCATCTTCATGCTTGTTGGGCCGGAGGGCGGCTTCGATGAGGCGGAGGCGCAGCTTGCAGTCGCGCACGGCTTTTCTGCCGTGACGCTTGGTCGGCGCATCCTGCGCGTCGATACGGCGGCGATCGTCGCGCTCGCGCTCGTGCAGTATGAAAAAGGAGATTTAGGTTTTGCCAAAAGCAGCATTGACGACCTTGGGCTGCAAGGTCAATCAGTTTGAAACGGAGACGATGGAGGGGCTTTTCCGGCAGCGCGGCTACGCCATCGTCCCCTTCGACGAGGCGGCGGACGTCTACGTCATCAACACGTGCTCGGTCACGAGTCTCGGCGAGAAGAAGTCGCGCCAGCTCATCCGCCGTGCGCGCCGCCTGAACGAGCGAGCCGTCATCGCCGTGACGGGCTGCTACGCGCAGGTCGCACCCGAGGAGATCCGCGCGATCGAGGGCGTGCGTGTCGTGCTCGGCACGAAGGAGCGAGCGGGGATTGTCGATCACGTGGAGCGAGCGGCGCGTGAGGCGGGCGTCTTCGACGGCACGGGCGACATCATGCACGCCTCCGAGTTCGAGGACATCCCGCTTTTCGGTGCGCCCGCGAGAACGCGTGCTTTTCTGAAAATTGAGGAGGGCTGCGAAAATTTCTGCTCGTTTTGCATCATTCCCTACGCGCGCGGCCCCGTGCGCTCGCGCCTCTTGAAGAGCGTGCGGCGCGAGGCGGCGAAGCTCCTCGCCATGGGCTTCAAGGAGATCGTCCTGACGGGCATCCACCTCGGCTGCTACGGGCGCGACCTCGGCGATGTGACGCTTGCCGACGCCGTGCGCGCTGTTCTTTCCCTGCCGGGACTCAAGCGTCTGCGCCTCGGCTCTTTGGAGTCGATCGAGCTGTCGGACGATCTGCTCGCACTCCTCGCGCAGGAGGAGCGCTTCGCCGGGCATCTTCATCTGCCGCTGCAGGCGGGATCGGATGAAGTGCTTCGCGCGATGAACCGTCACTACGATACGGCGAAGTTCGCCGCGCTCATCGAACGCGTCGAACGTGCCGTGCCCGGCATCGCCATCTCGACGGACATCATCGTGGGCTTTCCGGGCGAAACGCAGGAGCTATTCGAGGAAAGCCTTGCTTTCGTCGAGCGCATGAACTTCGCACGCATGCATGTATTCCCCTACTCGCCGCGCCGAGGCACGCCGGCGGCTGCGTTTGCCGCGCAGGTTCCCGAGGCGGAGAAGAAGGAGCGTGTGCATCGCATGCAGGCGCTCGCCGCAAAGAAGAGCGAGGCGTTTCACGCCGCCTTTCTCGGCACAGAGATGCCCGTTCTCTTCGAGACGGAGCGCGAGGGCGTCACGGACGGACTTACGGCGAACTACATCCGCGTCTATACGGATGCGCCCGTTCGGACGGGAGACATCCATGCGATGCGCCTCGTGCGCCTTTATCGCGACGGCGTTTGGGGCGAGATCTGAAAGTTTACCATGAAGCCCCAAGAGGTCAAGCCGAAGGTGCAGACCGATTGGCTAGGCTTCTGTAAGGGCGGCGCACAATGTCCACAAGGTGGACGTTTGTGCGTGTAGCTTACTTGCCTTCCTCTGATTTTTGCTCTGCGAACTGCTCGGCGAGATCGTCGAGATACGCGGCAAGGCGCTCGCGGCTCTCCTCATGCGCGAGCTGCGCGATCATCGTCATGTGGTGTCTGAGATCGTGGCGCATGCGGCGCGAGCTGCGCCAGAGGTCGAGCATCGTCTGATAGTGCGCCTCTTCGGACATGCGAATCATCTGCTCATGAAGCTGCTGCTGATGCAGTGCATTTCCCTCCTCTGCATAGCGCGTGAGGAGGGTGGACACGCGCAGATATTGGACGAGAGCGAGCGGGAGCAAGAGCCGCGCAGCGAGGATCGTCGGCTGCACCGACGTATTCGCCGGATCGGCGGCGACGGCGAGCGCGACGAGAATCACCTCGTAGCCGCTGAGATAGAGCCAGAGCCGCCGATCATCAACGGACAGCATCGGCATGAGCAAGTGGCGGATCGTATGCAGCGCGGCGGGCAGGACGAGGAGAAACATCATGGGGATGAGCAGGCATTTCCATAGCCCCGGCGGCAGTCCCGCGCCAAAGAAATGCTCCGTCATCGTTCCGAGCGTTCCCGCAAGCATCAGCAGCGGATAGACGAGCAGGGCGATGGATATTACCCGCAGCGGCTGGTCGCGGATCGAGAGAAGCATATAGAAGAGAGCGAGCGGGCGGCAGAGAAGTGCGACGAGAGACATATCGAGCGGCAAAGACATCTGTGCGGCCTGTGTCAGCGCGAGCACGAGCATATAGCCGCAGACGACATAGATCCGCGCAAAGCGCAGCTGATCGTGAAAGACATAGAAAACGAGCAGGTCAAAGGGCGGCGCACACACGAGCGTGTAGAGCAGCCGAATCTCTGCGTCAGTCATGATGTTTCGCCTCCCCGCAGCCGTCCGTACGCATCGGCATGATATTTGCCGCTCTGTCCTGTGTCGCCCGCAGCACGATGGACACCGCGAAGAGATCGTCCTCCGGTGAAATCTCCATCGTACCGTCATAGCGTGCAAGACTCGTGCGGATGCTCTCCATGCCGATGCCGCGCTCTGCGTTGCCGCGCTTCGACGAGAGCAGGTTGCCCGCCGCATCGTAGCGCAGCTCTCCGTCATAGCTGTTGTCCGCGGTCAGAAAGAGCGTGTCCCCTTGATGGACGAGTGCGAGCCGCAGGAGGCGCGGGGCATCGGGCGCGAGGCGTTCCAACGCCTCGGCGGCGTTGGCGAGCAGATTGCCGAGGATCGCCGTCAGATCGAGCGGGTCAAGGGGATTTTCCGCGCCGATGTCGATGCGGTACTCCGGCTGCACGCCGAGCCGTGCAAAGATTGGCTGCCAATAGCCGATGAGAATATTTACCGTCTCATTCGCACAGACGGGTGCATAGCGCGTTTGAATTGCAGACGCAGCCGCGCCCATCAGCCGCTCGATGCCCGCAGCGTCCCCCCGTGCGAGCAGTTCCTGCGCCGCAGCGATCATCTCGGTGAACTGCGTGCGAAACGCGCGTGTCGTGCGAGCGTTTTCCTCCATCTGCGCCGTATTCTGCCGCGTGATCGCCGCCATCTCCGCCTCGCGTGCCACCTGTTCGCAGAGCGCACGCTGACGCAGCCGCGCATTCATGGCATAGAGTGCCAGGCCGATGCAGCAGAAGCCGCCGACCGCCCCGCTCAGACGAACGAAGAGCGCCGTATGTGTGCGCAGGTCATTGAACGGCGAGAGCAGAATCGTGAGCACGAGAATCAGCGTACCGAGCCACGCGAGCGGCGTCCATACCGCATCAAAGGAATCGTCCGCCAGGAGCGGCGCGGCAATCGTGCGTCCATAGTAGAGAAAAAGCGGCACAGCGATGGGGAGGCAGACAATCGTGCAAAGCCCCGAGAGCAGGAACGGCACATCAAAGAGCGGGTAGGCATCCTCTACGGCATAGATCACCGTCTGCATGGCGAACCAAATGAGCCCCGGAGGGATGAGGATGCAGATCTGCTTGCCGATCGGCACACGCGTCATCGCGAGCAGATAGAAGAAGATAAAAAAGAGAAAAGGAAAGGCGATGCGCCGCGAAAACACCGTGACCGCCTCGATCTGGATGACCGCCTCGATCCCCGTGAGCAGGAGCAGCCCCGCAATGATCGGCAGCGGAGCAAAACGCAGATATCGGCGAAAGATATAAAGACGGGTCAGATTGACGGGCAGGATGTGAACCGCCGTATAGAGCAGCGTTACCAGCGGTACGGCAAACGGATACTGCATGAGTTCGATCATCGGTGATGGGTGCATGAATCTTCTCCTATGACAGAAATCCCGTACGCATCTCCTTCAGCATATAGGCGCGGTAGATGCGCTCGACCTCGCTTTTGCGGCGCGTGGCAATCGGCAGCAGCGTGCCATCCGTCAGATGAAACGAGCAGCGACGCCCGTCGGCATCGACATAGCGAATCATAGGGCGCGGCGTATGCTCGGCGCATACGCTTTCGAGAAGCCTGCAGAGCCGGTTCAGATCTTCCGGCATATCGTCCAGTACAGCAATATTCATCGTACGACCTCCTCATCATATTCTAGGGAAATCCATGCGGATTTGCAAGCATGGATTTCCCTCTTTTGCGTTCATACCATACTTTCGGCGCTTGTGCCAACTTTTATTGCTATTTCGTATAAATGTGAGAAAATAATAGAGAAAAGGTCTTTGATCTTAACGAAGAATACTATATGGGACAAAGGAGCGTCGCACCTCTCTTGATCTCTGTCTGTGCCGCCGGCGACGGCGGCAAAAAACGCACCTTCCGAGGTGTGCGAAGCCGATGAGTATAGAAGCAAAAATCCGTAAACACCTTGTGCAAATCGAAACATTGTTAAACGCAAGAAAGATTTCTTGAGAGAAAGGATGAGTCAAATGAAATATCATCATGCAAAGCAGCTGTATCGCGCCGTCGCCTGTGCCCTTTTCGCAGGCATCGTTGCCGCGCCCTTTGCCGCGCAGACGGCGTATGCTCTCCCCATCGAGGGCACGAACGCAGCGACGAACAAGACCGAGGCAGATATCTCCACGAGCGGCGCGGTCATGGACATCGTGGGCAAGACCGATCACAATATCCTCAAATGGGAGGACTTCTCCATCGAGCAGAACGAGAAGGTGCGCTTCGACGGCGGCAATCAGGAGCGCGACTATCTGAACCTCGTCACGGGCGAGGGCGCGTCGAACATCTACGGCACGATCGAGGGCGGCAGGAACATCTACCTCGTGAACCCGCACGGCATCCTCTTCGCAAAAGGCTCTGAGGTCAATACGGGCGCACTCTACCTCTCGACGGCGAAGCCCGATGATATTGCCACAGCGACGAACACATTCAAGACAAACGGCACGAGTCCACTCTCCGCGACCGTGCAGACGGGCGATGTGCTGAACCTCGGCACGGTAAAGGCGGCGAAACTCTACATCGAGGGCAAGAATGTCAAAGTCCTCAACACGGATGCTGTGACGGACGCAAACGGCACGGCACTCACGGGGGCGAACGTCACGATTCGCAGCGCACAGACGCCGCATATCGGCTACGATGTCGGGCATAAAACGACGGAGAATATCGACGTGAACGGCGCAGCGACGCCGTATCAGGTTTTCGACTACGCGAGCACGAATGCCGACCATCACAAGGCATCTGCAAAATCACGCGGATGGGATGTAGCGAACCTCGGCGGCACGCCGCATACGGACTATGACCTTATGCGCGTGCACGACGTCTACGACCTGCAGAATATCAATGCGAAACGGGACGGCAGATACATCCTCGCCGGCAACATCGACGCAGGTGTCACAAATACATGGAATCGTACTGTGTATGGCATAGAGGGCTTCCTTCCGATTGGAGAAAATTATGCCACGCAATTTACGGGACGATTCGACGGCGCGGGCTACACGCTGCGGGGGCTGTATATCAATCGTCCGAATGAGAATACTCAAGGGCTGTTTGGCTACACCGTCGGGGCACGCATTGAGAATCTCTCCCTTGTGGACGGCAATGTGGAGGGGCACGACTCGGTCGGCGGCATTGTGGGATATGCACAGGACACTGTGATTCGGAACGTTTCATACGCCGGCAGGGTCAATGGAAATCAGATCGTCGGCGGCATTGTGGGATGTGCGTGGGGCGGCAGCATTCAGAATGCATGGAATGCGGGCGCAGTCAGCGGGACAGGTCATAGCGCCGGCGGTATTGTGGGATATGCACGTGAGGCTGCTAAGATTCAGAATGTCTGCAATACGGGCGCGATCACAGGGAATGAGAGAGTCGGCGGCATTGTGGGGGCGATAGCGGACAGTACCCTTCAGAATGCATGGAGTACGGGGCCGGTCACAGGGAATCAGCAGGTCGGCGGCATTGTGGGGGCGATGGAGAACATCACCCTTCGGTATGTATGGAATACGGGGACGGTCGCAGGGAGTCAGAAGGTCGGCGGCATTGTGGGAGAGGCGGACGGCGGTACCGTTCGCCATGCCGTATCGAAGACGGGCAGTGCAGGGCAGGCAGTCGGCTCATCCATCAGTGGGGCTGACGTGACGACGGATGTCAAGGTCGCTGCCGAGGCGGATATGAAGCTGGCGGCGACATACACGGACTGGCAGGACGAGCACGGCAACGCCGTCGTTGCCACCGAGGGCGGCAAGGGCACGCCGTGGCGCATCTACAACGGACATACGATGCCCCTCCTCACGGCACTGATGAAGGGCACGAAGCGCCTTGAGAAAGTCTACGACGGCAATGTCTTTACGACAACGGACCCGCACATCACCCTCGTCCATACGGGGAAGGATGTCGGCACATACGATGCCTACAGTGACCAGTTTGGCTATAACCTCATCGGCGGCGCGATCATTAAGCCGCGCGCATTGACGATTAGCGCAGTTGCGGCACAGAGTAAGACCTACGACGGCACGCGCGACGCAGACGCCGCGCAGTTCCACGCGACGCTCGGCAATATCGTCGCAGGCGAGGAAGGCAGCGTAACGGCGACCGCCACGGGCGCGGCGTACAACGACAAGAACGTCGCTGGGGCAAATAAAGTGAGCTACACGGGAGTCGCGCTCGGAGGTACAGGCGCGGGGAACTACAGTCTCGCCGCGACGACAGCGCAGGGGGCGGGCAGTATCACGGCGAAGCAGCTGAATCTCGCACTGACGGGCGGCGCACGCTTTGACAAGACGTATGACGGGAATGCAAACGTCACGCAGACGCTCACGAAGGGCGGGAACTATACGCTCTCGAATTTCGTCAACGGCGAGGGCGCAGGGCTTGCACTTGCATCCGTGACGGGCACGTATGCGGACAAGAACGCGGGTACGGGCAAAACCGTGACCTTTAGCGGGCTGACGCTCACGGGTGCGGGCGCGGGGAACTATTCCCTCTCTACGACCACCCTCACGGCAACGGGCAACATCGCAAGGAAGACGCTGACGCTCGAAGGGACGGCGGGCACGCAGTTCACCAAGACATACGACGGCAACGTGAACGTCACGCAGAACCTCGCGCGCGGTACGAACTATCGGCTTGCGGGCGTGGTCGAGGGCGAGGGCACGGACATTGTCGCGCTGAACGAATCCGCCGCACAGGGCGCATACGCGACGAAGGATGCACAGGCGGCGGGCACGCAGCAGAACGTCACCTTTACAAATTTCGCGCTTACGGGTTCGGGCGCGGCGAACTATACGCTTGCGGCGAGCAAGACCTTTGAGAATGCGGGCAGGATTACGCCGAGGGAGCTGAATCTCGCGCTCACGGGTGGCGCACGCTT
Organism: Selenomonas sputigena; assembly: GCF_026015965.1. NCBI lineage: Bacteria > Bacillati > Bacillota > Negativicutes > Selenomonadales > Selenomonadaceae > Selenomonas > Selenomonas sputigena. The sequence continues at coordinate 276,161 of NZ_CP110383.1, forward strand.
TGACAAGACGTACGATGGGAATGCGAACGTCACGCAGTCGCTCACAAAGGGGACGAACTATAGTCTCACAGGCTTTGTGACGGGCGAGGGCGCGGACATCGAACTCTCTGCCGTCACAGGAAAATACGCCGACAAGAACGCCGCCAGAGATAAAGCCGTGACCTTTGACGGGCTGACGCTCACGGGCACGGGCGCGGGGAACTATGTGCTGAATAGCCCCACGCTCACGGGCATAGGCACGATCATGCGGCGTGCGCTGACGCTCGGCGCAGTCGCGGCGCAGAGCAAGACCTACGACGGCACGACCGCCGCAGACGCTTCGAAGTTCGGCGCGGTGCTGAACAATGCCGTCGCGGGTGACAATGTAACGGCAGCCGCCACGGGTGCGGCATACAACGACAAGAATGTCGCTGCGGCAGCCACCATTGACTACACGGGTGTCGGTCTCGCGGGGGCGGATGCGGGGAATTACACGCTCGCCGCGACCGCCGCGCAGGGAGCGGGCAGTATCACGCCGCGCGATCTCACGCTCACCGCCGACGCGCAGAGCATTGTGCAGGGCGAGGCGCTGCCCTCCTTTACGGGACATGCGGAGGGCTTCGCGGACGGCGAGGACGAGCGCGTATTCGGTACGGACGGCATCACATTTGGCACGACGCTGACGAATACCGACACGCCGGGCAGCTATGGCGTTACGGGACGCATCGGCAGCACGAGCGACGGCGTGCTCGGCAACTATCGGATTCGACAGGCGGCGGGCAACGCGAACGCCTTCACCATCTACGTCGCAGACCTGCCGGGCGGTATACTCGCCTCGCTCGTACAGGATGCCGCGCCGCGCTTTGATATGGGCTTCGGGCAGGAGGTCTATGTATTCGGCTTGCCGCGTCCCATCCCCACGGCAACGCTCGGCATCTATCGCTTCGATGCGGAACGTGCCTTCGAAATTCAGGGCTTGCGTCTTTGATGGCGCATATCAGTGCTTCCTTACATCTTTGTGAAAAGGAGTCCTTCCGTTGAAGATAAAAGAAAAACACGCGCGCTTTGGACTTGCCGTACCTCTTGCGTCGGTGTTTCTGCTGCCGAGCACAGCCTTTGCAGCGACGAATTTGCCGCAGTCCGATGCGCATCAGCCGAAAAGGTACAAGAATCACCCGCAGCGGTGATCGGCAAAGTGTGGTAGAGCACTTTTCTCATACCGTGCCTTACACAAAAACGAGGAATCCCTGCACATGCAAGGACTCCTCGTTTTTCATAAAACATTTTATGGAAATAAGAAAAGGATTGTTGACTGTTTTCGCGTTCATGACATACTTTCGGCGTTTATGACATACTTTGTTGATATTTCTCTCAAATGTGAGAAAATATTGATAGGATCTATAGTCCTTTCGTAACAGTAAAGCGGAGGAAAATGATGGCCTATGAAATTGCGTTTGGCGTCGACACGGGCTATGTAAAATACGCGGGCATCGTCATGACCTCCATTGCCGCAGAGAATGCGGGGGAGGAGATAGCTATCCCCCGCATTTCTACTGGACACCACAGGTCGAGCTGAACTATGGACGCATCGGCGCGGCAGACTACACGATGCGTGCAGGTTCTTTGCCGGGGGCTCACATCGCAAACGATGCCGTCACCACACTCGTCGGGCGCATTGGCACACAGATTGGCTGCGAGGACGAGCACGGCACGGTCTATCTGAAACTCGGCTATCTGCGCGAGTTCAAGGGCGATCTCCACATGCGGGCGCAGTATGGATCGACCTCCATTGACCGCAGCTACACGGCACGGGACAGCTATTTTGAGTATGGACTGGGCTTTACACGGCGCGTCGGCAGAGCGGACATCTACGGTGAGCTCAGCCGTACGGCGGGCGCGGATGCCATCAGCGAGAAGTGGAAGGCGAATCTCGGCGTGCGCGTCGAGTTCTAATCGTATACTATTTGAAACAAGAAAGGTCGAAGCAAAATGAAATCAATATCGAAGAAGCAGCTGCGCTGCAAACTCCTCTGTGCCCTCGTTGCGGGCGCACTCGCCGCCCCCTTTGCCGCACCGCACGCGTATGCGCTGCCCATCGAGGGCGCGAACGCCGCGGCGAACGCGGACGCGGCGACGATTAGAACGAACGGCACAGCCATGAACATCGTGGGCAAGACCGACCACAATGTGCTCCGCTGGGAGGACTTCTCCGTCGATAAGGACGAGATAGTACGCTTCGACGGCGGCGCACAGACACGCGACTATCTGAACCTCGTCACGGGCGAGGGCGCGTCGAACATCTACGGCACGATCGAGGGCGGCAGGAACGTCTACCTCGTCAATCCGCACGGCATTCTCTTCGCCGAGGGCTCGCAGGTCAATACGGGCGCACTCTACCTCTCGACGGCGAACCACGCTGACATTGCCGCAGCGACGAATACATTCAAGGCAGACGGCACGAGTCCGCTCTCCGCGACCGCACAGACGGGCGATGTGCTGAACCTTGGCGCGGTAAAGGCGGCGAAACTTTACATCGAGGGCAATAACGTCACCGTCCTGAATACCGATGCTGTGACGGATGTGCACGGCACGGCGCTCACGGGCAACGCGGTCACCATCCGCAGCGCGGAAGCGCCGCATATCGGCTACGATGTCGGGAATAAGATAACGAAGAACATCAAGGTGGGCAGCACCCCGACGCCGTATCAGGTCTCCGACTATGCGAGCACGGCTGCCGACCATCGCAAGGCATCTGCAGAATCGCGCGGATGGGTTGTTCAGTACCTCAACGGCGAGCCTCATGCAGACTATGACTATATGCGCGTGCACGATGTCTACGAACTGCAGCATATCGAGGCGAATCTGCGCGGCAGATATATGCTCGCGAACGACATCAACGCGAGCGAAACAAGTGGATGGAATCACATAGGATACCACGACCCGGAGGGATTCATGCCGATTGGCGGCAATGGCAGCAGCGGTCCTCAGTTTAAAGGACGATTCGACGGCGTCGGACACAGGATAGAGCATCTTCACATCAATCGACAGGAGGCTGACGAAGACAGCTATATCGGGCTGTTTGGCAATATCAACGGGGCGATGATCGAGAATCTCTTCATCAAGGACGGCTATGTGAGGGGGTATACTCATGTCGGCGGCATTGTGGGTGCTGCAGAGGGGACTCTCATTCGGAATGTCTCCTTTAGCGGCACGCTCAGTGGATCGGATTATTTCGGCGGCATTGTGGGGACGGCGAAGTACGGCATGATCTGCAATGCCTACAATGCAGGGAAAGTCGATGCGGGCACGTATGTCGGCGGTATTGTGGGCGCGGGGGAGCGCGTTACCCTTCAGAATGTCTGGAATGCAGGCGAGATCCGAGGCCGTGGAGATGGGCGCGATGCGTTCATCGGCGGCATTGCGGGAGCCATGAAGAACAGCACCGTGCAGAACGCCCTGCATACGGGAACTGTGGCGCGAGATGGTCAGCCGAGTCAGGATGAAGCCCAGACCGTTGCCGGCATTGTGGGACAGGCGGACGGCACCTCGGTCAGCCATGCCGTATGGAAGGCGGGCAGTGTAACGCAGGGTTGTTCGCCGACTTTTATCGCCCACGCGGTCGGCGAATCGAAAAATGGCACAGAAGAGGTTGACGTCGCAAAGCACAGTCTGGAGGATATGAAGAAGGCGGCGACATACACGGACTGGAAGGACGAGAACGGCAATGCTCTCGTTGCGACCGAGGGCGGCAAGGGCACGCCGTGGCGCATCTACGACGGCAAGACCACGCCCATGCTCACGGCTCTGATGAAGGGCACGAAGCGACTTGAGAAGACCTACGACGGCAAAACATTCGGGGACGGGGACGCGCACATCCTTTCGGATACTGCCCTTGAGAAGAATGTCGGTACACGCGATGCGAGCGGCATCTACAGTGATGCGTTCGGCTATGACCTCATCGGCAGCACATACAGGATTGCGCCGCGCGTGCTGACCATGAGCGGCGTCGCGTCGCAGACGAAGACCTACGACGGCAATACGAACGCTGACGCCACGCAGTTCAGCGCGACGCTGAATAACGTCGTCACGGGCGAGGAGAGCCTTGTCACGGCGACCGCCACAGGCGCGGCATACAACAGCAAGGATGTTGCGACGGCAAATAAAGTCAACTACGCGCTTGCACTCAGTGGTACGGGCGCGGGGAACTACACGCTCGCCGCGACCACCGTGCAGGGGGCGGGCACAATCTCTCGCCGTGCGCTGACCCTCGGCACAGTCGCGGCGCAGACGAAGACCTACGACGGCACGACAGCTGCAGACGCAGGGAAGTTCCGCGCGGCACTCACCAATGCCATCGCGGGCGACAGCGTGGCGGCGACCGCCACGGGCGCGGCGTACAACAGCAAGGATGTCGCGGGGGCAAATACGGTCAATTACACGGGCGTCGCGCTCGGAGGAGCGGATGCGGGGAACTACAGTCTCGACGCAGTAGCACAGGGCACGGGTACGATTACGCGCCGTGCGCTGACATTTGACGCAGTCGCGGCACAGACGAAGACCTACGACGGCAATATGAACGCAGACGCCGCACAGTTCAGCGCGACGCTCGGCAATATCGTCGCGGGCGAGGAGAACAGCGTGTCGGCGACCGCTGCGGGCGCGACGTACAACGACAAGAACGTCGCCGGGGCAAATAAGGTGAGCTACACGGGAGTCGCGCTCGGAGGTACAGGCGCGGGGAACTACAGTATCGCCGACACCGCGCAGGGCAAAGGCACAATCACGAAGCGTGCATTGACCCTTGGTACAGTCACAGCACAGACAAAGATCTACGACGGCACGACTGCGGCAGACGCAGGGAAGTTCAGCGCGGCACTCACCAATGCCATCGCGGGCGACAGCGTGGCGGCGACCGCCACGGGTGCGGCGTACAACAGCAAGAATGTCGCGGCGGCAAGCACCATTGGCTACACAGGTGTCGCCCTCTCAGGTGCGGATGCGGGGAATTACAGTCTTGCTGCGACGACGGCGCAGGGAGCGGGCACGATCACGGCGCGTGAGCTGACCCTTGGCACAGTCGCGTCGCAGAGTAAGACCTACGACGGTACGAGAGCCGCAGACGCATCGAAGTTCAGTGCGGCACTCGGCAATGCCATCGCGGGAGACAGTGTAACGGCGACCGCCACGGGCGCGGCGTACAATGACCATAACGTCGCTGCGGCAAGAACCATTGACTACACGGGTGTCTCACTCGGAGGTTCGGATGCAGGGAATTACAGTCTCGCCGCCACAGCAGCGCAGGGTGAGGGCAGGATAACGCCGAAGGAGCTGAATCTCGCGCTCACGGGCGGCGCACGCTTTGACAAGACGTATGACGGCACGGCAAACGTCGCGCAGACGCTCGCAAAGGGGACGAACTATAGTCTCACAGGCTTTGTCACGGGCGAGGGCGCGGACATCGAACTCTCTGCCGTCACAGGAAAATACGCCGACAAGAACGCCGCCAGAGATAAAGCCGTGACCTTTGACGGGCTGACGCTCACGGGCACGGGCGCGGGGAACTATGTGCTGAATAGCCCCACGCTCACGGGCATAGGCACGATCATGCGGCGTGCGCTGACGCTCGGCGCAGTCGCGGCGCAGAGCAAGACCTACGACGGCATGACCNCACAGGAAAATACGCCGACAAGAACGCCGCCAGAGATAAAGCCGTGACCTTTGACGGGCTGACGCTCACGGGCACGGGCGCGGGGAACTATGTGCTGAATAGCCCCACGCTCACGGGCATAGGCACGATCATGCGGCGTGCGCTGACGCTCGGCGCAGTCGCGGCGCAGAGCAAGACCTACGACGGCATGACCTTGGCAGACGCATCGAAGTTCCACGCGGCACTGAACAATGCCGTCGCGGGCGACAGCGTAACAGCCGCCGCCACAGGTGCAGCCTACAACGATAAGAACGTCGCCGGAGCAAGCAGGATCAACTATACGGGTGTCGACCTCGCGGGTGCGGATGCGGGGAATTACACGCTCGCCGCGACCGCTGCGCAGGGGACGGGCACAATCACGCACCGTGAGCTGACCCTCACCGCCGCACCGCACAGCATCGTGCAGGGAGAGCCGCTGCCATCCTTCACGGGACGTGCGGAAGGCTTCGTCGACGGTGAAGACGCATCCGTATTCGGTGCAGACGGCTTGACGTTTGAGAGCACAGTGACGAATACCGAAACGCCCGGCAGCTACGGCGTCACAGGGCGCATCGGTGGCGTCACAGACGGCGTTCTCGGCAACTACCGCATCCGACAGGCGGCGGGCAACGCGACTGCCTTCACCATCCATGCCGCAGCACTGCCGGGCGGACTCCTCGCCGCGCTCGTGCAGGACGCTGCGCCGCGCTTTGACTTCGGTTTCGGCGACACCGTCTACCTCTATGGCACCGCGCGTCCCATCCGCGCCGCAACGCTCGGACTCTACCGCTTCGATGCGGAAGATGACCTCGAAATTCAGGGCTTGCGTCTTTGATGGCGCATACCCGTGCTTCTTAAGGAAACACTGATAAAATGAAGTCGCCCAGATTTGCATAGATGCGCTGTATCTATAGCGGTCAACGTCAACCAATCATGCGGCGTGCTTCGCACTTGCATTCTTGGGACGTTTTCGCATACGAGCCGTTGCCCAATCGCCTGCGTCCTTCGGACTTGACTCTTGGACGGCTCAGCAAGGAGACAAACCACAGGCGTAGCGGTGCTACGTCGAGGATTTGTCGACGACGAGAGGACAGCACAGATATGTGAAGATGGGTGGCTGAATTTATCAGTGCTTCCTTGAATCTTTGTGAAAAGGAGTCTTTCCGTTGAAGATGAAAGCAAAACACTCGCACCTCAAACTTGCGCTGCCCCTTGCGGCGGCGCTTCTCCTGCCGGGCACAGCCTTCGCCGCGACGAACCTGCAGCCATCCGATGCGCGCCTGCCTGAAAAGGCGCAGGAAAACGCGCTCGAAAGCCGCCTGCCGAACCATGCAGGCGGCGGCAAGGCGATGATGCCTTTTCGCCTCTCGCGCATCGACGTCGAGCAGGACGGCACGCAGCTCTCCACCAAGGCTCTCGACGAAAGAATCGCGTCCTACCTTCGCCGCCCGATTTCTGAAGCCGATGTCAACGACCTGCTCGCCGAACTCACGCAATATGCACGCAGCCACGGCTACCCTGCGGCATCCGCCTACCTGCCGGCACAGTCGAATGCGGACGGCACGCTCACCATCCGCATCCTCGCCGGACGCTATGGCAAAATCACCGTTGAAAACAGCGCCGCCATCAGCGACGCGAAAATCGAGCGGCTCGCCCATGCACTCAAAGAAGGCGCACCCATCGAAGGCAAGTCCTTGGAAACCGCCCTATACAACATCTCCGCCCTCGGCGGCATCGAAGCGGCAGGGCTTCTCTCGGCGGGCACAACCTTCGGCACGGGCGACCTCACGATCCGCGTCAAGGACGGCAAACGCCAGAGCTATGTCCTCTACAGCGAGAACTACGGCAGCGAACCCTCGGGCCGCTACCGCTTCGGTCTGCAGGGGAGCTTGGAAAACCTCACGAAGAGCGGCGACCGCCTGAACCTGGGGCTGACCCTCTCCAACAAAGACCTGCACAACTACAGTATCAGCTACAGCCACCCCGTCGGCGCCGACGGCACCACGCTCGGCATTGGCGTCAGCCGCATGGACTACGAGCTGTCGGGAGCTTTCCGCCGTCTCGGTGCAGAAGGCACGGCGGACACCTTGAGCCTCTTCGGCACGACGCCCCTTTGGCGCACGGCGCAAAGCTCGCTCGCCGTCACCTACGGCTGGGACTGGCGCAGGCTCAAGGACGAGTACAAGAAGATCGGCATGGAGCTTGAAAAGCACAGCAGCACCTTCCATCTCGGCATCAAAGGGGCAGAGCGTCAATATCGCACCTCGTGGAGCTACGACCTCACGGGCTACTGCGGACATCTCGGCGCGGACTCTGACTGGGCGCGTCGGCAGATGAAGCGTGCGGGTACGGAAGGCAGCTTCACGAAAGCCGTGCTGAACCTCAACCTGCGCCACGAGATCAGCGACCGCTGGAACATCAGCCTCAAGGCGCAGGCGCAGAAAGCCGGAACGAACCTCGACAGCTCGGAAGAAATCTACCTCGGCGGAGCGAACGGCGTACGCGCCTATCCGCAGGGCGAAGCCTCGGGCGACAACGGCTATTTGGGCAGCATTGAGCTTTCGTACCGTACGGACGTGCCGAATCTCGCCCTCAGCACCTACTTCGACATGGGTCGCGTGCAGTACGCCAACGATGGAAAAGACGGCAGCGAAACCCTCAAAGGCTGGGGCATCGGCGTCACCTACAGCCGCCCCGGCGACTACTTCCTGCGCCTCGACTGGGCACGCCGCATCGGTCTCGCCAATAACGCGAGCGACGATGCCAAGGCAAAGAACCGCCTGTGGTTCATGGTCGGCAAGGTCTGGTAAGAGAAAAGAGGGGCTGTTGCATAAGTCGAATTTGACTCATGCAACAGCCCCTTTTCAGTCTTGACAATATTCACTGCAATGCATACTATGATAGTAGAAGCGTATGGGGAGGGGAGCGAACCTGTGAGAATAATCAAGAAAGATATTCCTGCAGAATATTGTGCATTGATACAGAAATTCCGCTTGATCGATGATGCGTTTTTCAACGTATGTTTTGACAACTATATCGAAGGAATGCAGCTCTTATTGCATATCTTTTTCGGTCGGGATGATCTCATCGTCAAGCATGTTGTCACGCAGCAGAGTGCGGACAATCTCTATGGTCGCGGCGTGCGCTTTGATGTGTTGGCAGAAGACAGTGAGGGGAAACTCTACGACTGTGAAATTCAGCGTGCCAATGAAGGTGCGATTCCGCGCAGGGCACGCTACAACAGCAGCATGATGGATTCGCGGGAACTGGCAAAAGGAGAGGATTTCTCGTCACTTCCGGAAACATGGGTGATCTTCATCACGGAGAACGACATCTATGGAGCAGGTTTCCCGCTGTATCATGTGGAGCGGATCATAGAGGAGCTTCAGCGCCCGTTTGATGATGGGGCGCATATCCTCTACGTCAACGGCGCAAACCGTGACGACACGCCGCTTGGGAAGCTCATGCAGGATTTCTTTTGTGAGAATCCGAAGAAGATGAATTACAAAGAACTTGCTGAACGTGTCGATTATTTTAAGGCAGAAGCAGAAGGAGTGAATACTATGTGTGAACTGATGGAAAAATTTGGTGAGAGGAAACTGGAAGAGGGACGTATGGAAGGACGCCTTGAGGGACGTGCTGAGGGACGTGCTGAGGGACAGCGCAGGATGCTTGATATGGTGCGTTCTTTGTTCGCGCTGAATGTTCCCCTTGAGGTGATCGAGAAGGCGAGCGGCTTGACGCGTGCGGAGATTCTGGCGCTGCAAGATGCGCCTGCCGAATAGTATGGCTGTGCGAAGAGAGTCTTCTTCGCGATAAGATTTTTTGACACTAAGACCGCCGCATCGTTCGATATGCGGCGGTCTTATTTTATCAGCGTTTCCTTTATCACTTTTCAGCAAGTATCGGTCACTTTCTGCAATTTGCTTGCTTATCATGCAGCGACGTATTAAAAGGACGGCAAGCGCCAGAGCTTCGCCCTCTACAGCGAGAACTACGGCAGCGAAACCCTCAAGGGCTGGGGCGTCGGCGTCACCTACAGCCGCCCCGGCGACTACTTCCTGCGCCTCGACTGGGCGCGGCGCATCGGCCTCGCCAATAACGCGAGCGACGACGCCAAGGCAAAGAACCGCCTGTGGTTCATGGTCGGCAAGGTCTGGTAAGAGAAAAGCAAAAGAGCGCGATACACAAAAAGCAGCTGAGAGCACGCAATTCGGCTGCAAAAGATGGCTGCATGAATCTTCTCCTATGACAGAAATCCCGCACGCATCTTCTTCAGCATATAGGCGCGGTAGATGCGCTCGACCTCGCTTTTGCGGCGCGTTGCAATCGGCAGCAGCGTGCCGTCGGAGAGCAAAATGCCCTCAGGCGTCAGTTGATGGATCTCGTCCATATTGACCAGCAGACTGCGGTGACAGGAAAGGAACATCGGCATGGCATCGAGCAGCTCCCGTGCGCGGGCGAGCGTCATATAGGGGGAGAGCGTCGTGCCGTCCGTCAGATGAAACGAGCAGCGACGCCCGTCGGCATCGACATAGCGGATGTGCTCGATCGGTATGCGCTGCTCCGTGTATTCGATCGTGAGCGGGATCGTCGGGCGCTCCTTCTTGAAAAAAGGCGTACGCGCCAATGCCTCGCGCACCCCCTCCTCCGTCACGGGCTTGATGAGGTAGTGCGCCGCCGTCACGCCGAACGCTTCCACTGCATGATCGCGGCTCGTCGTCACGAAGATGATCGCGCAGTTCATATTGAACGAGCGCAGAATCTGTGCCGTTTGGATGCCCGTGCGCTCCCCCAGATAGATATCGAGAAAGACAATGTCGGCGCGTGCGGCGGACATGTGCGCGAGGAACTTCTTGTCGTCCGTGAACGCGCGAATCACGGGGCGCGGCGTATGCTCGGCGCATACGCTTTCGAGAAGATCGCAAAGCCGGTTCAGATCTTCCGGCATATCGTCCAGTACAGCAATATTCATCGTATGACCTCCTCATCATATTCTAGGGAAATCCATGCGGATTTGCAAGCATGGATTTCCCGCTTTTGCGTTCATGCCATACTTTCGGCGTTTGTGCCAACTTTTCTTGACCTTTCGTATAAATGTGAGAAAATAGAAAAAATAAGGTCTTTGGTCTTAATGAAAGAGATTATATAAGACAAAGGAGTGTCGCGCCTTTGTTTCATTTCTGTCTGTGCCGCCGGCGACAGCGGCAGAATGGGAGGATTATGAACGTACTGGAAGAAGCGCTTCATTGGAAGCATACGCAAAAGATCATCACTTTTGTCATCATCCTCAATGCCGCCGTATTGGGCATATTGACGAATCGAACACTGTCCGCCGAAGAAGTCTTGTTTCTCGAAGCAGTCGACAAAGCCTGTCTGGTGATTTTCACCGTCGAGTTGATTGCAAAACTGCTCGTTTATCGGCGAAGTTTTTGGTCAGAGGGCTGGAACATCTTTGATTTCGTCATCGTCCTCAGTTCCATCGTCTTCATCTCCTCCAGTATTTCGGTCATACGAGCCTTCCGTATCTTCCGACTGCTCAAGGCGCTCGCCGAGTTCCCTGAGCTGCAGATTCTCGTATCGTCCATGCTCAAGGCGATTCCCAGCATGACGTGGGCGCTTCTGCTGCTCTTCATCGTCTTCTATATCTTTGCCGTTTTCGGCAGTACGATGTACGGCGATGCGTTTCCCGAGCTGTTCGGCGACATCGGCGGCTCCATGTTCACGCTGTTCCAGGTCATGACCTTTGAGTCATGGGCGACCGCCGTGGCGCGGCCAATCATGGCAACGTATTCTTATGCATGGGTATACTTTTTGGTGTTCATTCTTCTTACCGCCATCACGCTCTTGAACGTCATGGTCGGCATCGTGGTCGAGGCGGTCGGCACCATCTCCGCAGCGGTCAAGGAAAAGCAGGCGGAAGAAGCGGCGGAGAACGCACCGCCCGAGGTGCGAAGAGCCGATGAAATCGAAGCCGAAATCCGTCAGCACCTTGCACAAATCGAAGCATTGTTACAGAAAAGAAAGGATGAAGCAATATGAAAACAGCATCGAACAAACAGCTGCGCCGCACCATCCTCTGTGCGCTCTTTGCAGGCATCGTCGCCGCCCCCTTTGCCGCGCAGACGGCGTATGCGCTGCCCATCGAGGGCACGAACGCAGCGACGAACAAGACCGAGGCAGACATCTCCACGAGCGGCACGGTCATGGACATCACGGGCAAGACCGCGCACAATATCCTCAAATGGGAGAACTTCTCCATCGACTCGGGCGAGAAGGTGCGCTTTGATGGCGGACATCAGACGCGCGACTATCTGAACCTCGTCACGGGCGAGGGCGCGTCGAACATCTACGGAACGATCGAGGGCGGCAGGAACGTCTACCTCGTCAACCCGCACGGCATCCTCTTTGCCGCAGGGTCACAGGTGAATACGGGCGCACTCTACCTCTCGACGGCGAATCCCACAGACATTGCCACAGCGACGAACGCATTCAAGACAAACGGCACAAGCCCCCTCACAGCGAGCGCACAGATGGGCGACGTGCTGAACCTCGGCACGGTAAAGACGAGCAAACTCTACATCGAGGGCAAGAACGTCAAAGTCCTCAACACGGATGATGTGAAGAACACGGCGGGCACTGCGGCGCTTACGGGGACGGACGTCACCATCCGCAGCGAAGAAACGCCGCATATCGGCTACGATGTCGGCAATAAAATCACGAGGAACTTCACCATAAACGGCGGAACTTCCTCGAAGACGGTCTCCGACTATGCGAGTACGACTGCCGCGCATCATGCCGCATCTGCAAAATCGCGCGGCTGGGATGTCAAAAAGTTGAACGGCACCGAGGCGCATACGGACTATGATTATATGCGCGTGCATGACGTCTACGAGCTGCAGAATATGGACGCGATTCAGGAGAATCACGGGGGTGCAGGTCAGGATAAGACGATCGGCAGATATATGCTCGCGAATGACATCGCGGCAAGCGAGACAAAGGACTGGACAGGGGGTTTCCAGTCGATTGGCACCAGTAACAAGGTCTTTTGGGGACGATTTGACGGCGCAGGGCACACGATCACGGGGCTTAACGTTCAGCCGGGGAATGCAGGGGCTACGGAGGATGAAGATCGCGGGATGTTCGGATACACCAAGCAGGCGGTCATCGAGAATGTCTCCCTGAAGGATGCCTCCGTGTCGGGAACGAAGCAAGTCGGCGGCATTGTGGGAACTGCAGACGACCACTCTGTCATACGGAACGTCTCCTTCAGCGGTAAGGTCCAGGGACCCGGTACTGGAAATACCGCTGGTACCTCGATCGGCGGCATTGTGGGAAAGCTAAATTTCGGAAGCAGCATTGAGAACGCCTACAACGAGGGCACGGTCGAAGGGAACTCTCTTGTCGGCGGCATTGTGGGCTTTGCGTATCAACAGAACACCATTCAGAACGTCCGGAATGCGGGCAAGGTCGTAGGAAATAAGAACCTCGGCGGCATTGCGGGAGAGGCAGGGTATGACACCAACATTTGGAACGCCCTGCAGACGGGAACCGTGGAGCAAAGATCGGGACAGAGTGATCCAAACGTCGGCGGCGTTGTGGGATTTTTGGATGACAACAGCACGGTCGCCCATGCCGTATGGAAGAAGGGCAGTGTAACGAATGGGAGCGGCACTCTGATCCGGAACGGCATCGGCGCTACACTGCAAAATAGTACAGCGACCGATGTTGAGGAGCGCGACGAGGCGCAGATGAAGCTGGCAGAGACGTATAAGGACTGGAAGGACGGGAGCGGCAAGGCTCTCGTTGCCACCGAGGGCGGCAAGAGGGCGCCGTGGCGCATCTACGACGGCAAGACCATGCCGCTCCTCACGGCATTCCTCCGGACAAAGCATCTTGCAAACCGCGAGAAGGTCTACGACGGCACGGCTCCGACGATTGCGGGCGGCGACCATATTTCCCTCGATGCAGAGAAAAACGTCGGCACATATCATGCCTACAGCGAGCAGTATGACATCATCGGCGGCGCGTACACCGTCAAGCCGAAGGAGCTGACGCTCGGCTTTACGAGCGGCACGCGCTTTGACAAGACCTATGACGGGGGGCTAGATACCGTCACGCGGACGCTCACGAAGGGGCAGCACTATAATCTCGGTGGCTTTGTCGGCAGCGATGGCGCGGATGTCGAACTGGCGGGTGCTGTCACGGGCAAGTATGCGGACAAGAACGCAGGCAGGGATAAGGAAGTGACGTTCCAAAATCTCGCGCTCACAGGCACAGGCGCGAAGAACTATACCATCAAAAAGGCGCAGGGCGTGGGGACAATCACGCCGAAGGCTCTGACGCTCGACCTCGTGGGCGGCACGCGCTTTGATAAGACCTACGACGGCAATGCAAACGTCACGCAGGCACTCGCGAAGGGGACGAACTACACCCTCACCGGCTTTATCGGCACGGAGGGCGACCACCTCGCACTCGCCGCCGCCACGGGCACGTATACGGACAAGAATGCCGCCACAGACAAAACCGTCACCTTTGGCGGGCTGACGCTCACGGGTACGGGCGCGGGCAACTACACGCTGAACAAGACCACGCTCACGGGCATCGGCACGATCGCGCGGCGTGCGCTGACGCTCGGCGCAGTCGCGGGGCAGACAAAGACCTACGACGGTACGACCGACGCAGACACGTCGAAGTTCGGCGCGGTACTGAACAATGCCATCGCGGGTGACAAGGTGACGGCGACCGCCACGGGTGCGGCGTACAACGACAAGAACGTCGTCGGGGCAAGCAGGATCGACTACACGGGTGTCGGTCTCGCGGGTTCGGATGCCGGGAACTACACGCTTGCCGCCACCACGGCGCAGGGCGCGGGCACGATCGCAAAGCGTGCGCTGACCGTTGGCGAAGTAACGGCGCAGAGCAAGACCTACGACGGCACGACCTCCGCAGACACGTCGAAGTTCCGTGCGGCACTCGGTAATCTCGTCGCGGGCGAGGAAGGCAGCGTAGCGGCAACCGCCACGGGCGCGACCTACAACGACAAAAACGTCGCTGCGGCAAACAAGGTGAGCTATACGGGCGTTGCGCTCCAAGGCACAGGCGCGGGGAACTACAGTCTCGCCGCGATGACGGCACAGGGGGCGGGCAGCATCACGCCGAAGGAGCTGAATCTCGCGCTCGTGGGCGGCGCACGCTTTGACAAGACGTATGACGGCAATGCAAACGTGACGCAGACGCTCGCGAAGGGTGGGAACTATACCCTCACGGGCTTTGTCGGCACGGAGGGCGACCACCTCGCACTCGCCGCCACCACGGGTACGTATACGGCGGGCAAAGACGCGAGGACAGACAAGGAAGTGACGTTTAAGAATCTCACGCTCACGGGGATGGGCGCGGGCAACTACACGCTCGATAAGACTGCGCTCACAGGCATCGGCACGATTGCGCGGCGTGCGCTGACGCTCGGTGCAGTCGCGGCGCAGACAAAGACCTACGACGGCACGAGAGCCGCTGACGCATCGAAGTTCCGCGCGGCGCTCACGGGTACCATCGCGGGGGATAATGTCACCGCCGCCGCCGCAGGTGCAGCCTACAACAACAAGAACGTCGCGGCGGCAAATCGCATTGACTACACGGGTGTCGGTCTCGCGGGTGCGGATGCGGGCAACTATAGCCTCGCTGCGACGACTGCGCAGGGGGCGGGTACGATCACGCACCGTACGCTGACCCTCACCGCCGCACCGCACAGCATCGTGCAGGGAGAGCCGCTGCCATCCTTCACGGGACGTGCGGAAGGCTTCGCCGACGGTGAAGATGCAGCCGTACTTGGTGCGGGCGACTTGATGTTTGAGAGTGCGGTGACGAATACCGAAACGCCCGGCAGCTACGGCGTCACAGGGCGCATCGGCGGCATCACGGACGGCATCCTCGGCAACTACCGCATCCGACAGGCGGCGGGCAACGCGACTGCCTTCACCATCCATGCCGCAGCACTGCCGGGCGGACTTCTCGCCTCGCTCGTGCAGGACGCTGCCCCGCGCTTCGACTTCGGTTTCGGCGACACCGTCCACATCTATGGCACTGCGCGTCCCATTCGCGCCGCAACGCTCGGACTCTACCGCTTCGCTGCGGAAGAGGGCCTCGAAATTCAGGGGTTGAGCCTTTGATGGCGCATACCAGTGTTTCCTTAAATCTTTGTGAAAAGGAGTCTTTCCGTTGAAGATGAAAGCAAAACGCCCGCACCTCGTACTTGCACTGCCCCTTGCGGCGGCGCTCTTTGTGCCGGGCACAACCTTCGCTGCGACGAACCTGCAGCCATCCGATGCGCACCTGCCGGAAAAACCACAAGAAAACGCGCTCGAAAGCCGCCTGCCGAACCATGCAGGCGGCAGCAAGGCGATGATGCCTTTTCGCCTCTCGCGCATCGACGTCGAGCAGGACGGCACGCAGCTCCCCCCCAAGGCTCTCGACGAAAGAATCGCGCCGTACCTTCGCCGCCCGATTTCTGAAGCCGATGTCAACGACCTGCTCGCCGAACTCACGCAATATGCGCGCAGCCACGGCTACCCTGCGGCAGCCTCCTACCTGCCGGCGCAGTCGAATGCGGACGGCACGCTCACCATCCGCATCCTCGCCGGACGCTACGGCAAGATCAAGATCGAAAACAGCGCTGCCATCAGCGACGCAAAAATCGAGCGGCTTGCCCATGCCCTCAAAGAAGGCGCACCCATCGAAGGCAAGCCCTTGGAAACCGCCCTATACAATATCGCCGCCCTCGGCGGCATCGAAGCGGCAGGGCTTCTCTCGCCGGGCACAACCTTCGGCACGGGCGACCTCACGATCCGCGTCAAGGACGGCAAGCGTCAGAGCTATGTCCTCTACAGCGAGAACTACGGCAGCGAACCTTCGGGCCGCTACCGCTTCGGTCTGCAGGGGAGCTTTGAAAACCTCACGAAGAGCGGCGACCGTCTGAACCTGGGGCTGACCCTCTCCAACAAAGACCTGCACAATTACGGTATCAGCTACAGCCACCCCGTCGGCGCTGACGGCACCACGCTCGGCATTGGCGTCAGCCGCATGGACTACGAGCTATCGGGAGCTTTCCGCACGCTCGGCGCAGAAGGCACGGCGGACACCTTGAGCCTCTTCGGCACGACGCCCTTGTGGCGCACGGCGCAAAGCTCGCTCGCCGTCACCTACGGATGGGACTGGCGCAGGCTCAAGGACGAGTACAAGAAGATCGGCATGGAGCTTGAAAAGCACAGCAGCACCTTCCATCTCGGCATCAAAGGGGCAGAGCGTCAATATCGCACCTCGTGGAGCTACGACCTCACGGGCTACTGCGGACATCTC
This sequence comes from Selenomonas sputigena, assembly GCF_026015965.1. NCBI lineage: Bacteria > Bacillati > Bacillota > Negativicutes > Selenomonadales > Selenomonadaceae > Selenomonas > Selenomonas sputigena. The sequence goes on from NZ_CP110383.1 coordinate 293,181, forward strand.
GGTGCGGACTCTGACTGGGCGCGTCGGCAGATGAAGCGTGCGGGTACGGAAGGCAGCTTCACGAAAGCCGTGCTGAACCTCAACCTGCGCCACGAGATCAGCGACCGCTGGAACATCAGCCTCAAGGCGCAGGCGCAGAAAGCCGGAACGAACCTCGACAGCTCGGAAGAAATCTACCTCGGCGGAGCGAACGGCGTACGCGCCTACCCGCAGGGCGAAGCCTCGGGCGACAACGGCTATTTGGGCAGCATTGAGCTTTCGTACCGTACGGACGTGCCGAACCTCGTCCTCAGCACCTACTTCGACATGGGTCGCGTGCAGTACGCCAACGACGGAAAAGACGGCAGCGAAACCCTCAAAGGCTGGGGCATCGGCGTCACCTACAGCCGCCCCGGCGACTACTTCCTGCGCCTCGACTGGGCGCGCCGCATCGGCCTCGCCAATAACGCGAGCGACGACGCCAAGGCAAAGAACCGCCTGTGGTTCATGGTCGGCAAGGTCTGGTAAGAGAAAAGCAAAAGAGCGTGATACACAAAAAGCAACAGACCGCACGCAATCTGGCTGTAAAAACAAGCGAAATGGCAGCCGGCAGACAACAGCCCCCTTCTTTTTGAAAGAGAAGGGGGCTGTTTCCTTAAGGTTTTCTGCGAGGAAACGATAAATATAATGAGGAAGATCAACGTGCAGGGAGGCGAATGAAGATGAAAATTCATGCGAACGATAATCGTGCGATCGTGGGGAAGAATATAGCGGCACAAAATACACAGGCTATGAGTCGGGCAGGGGACAGGAAATCCGTGGCGGCATCCTTACAGGGGGAAGGTTCGATAAAAAGAGAATCGTCGTCCTTCCAGTCGCTCGCGCATGAGGTTTCCATCAGCGACGAGGGGAGAAAGCTTGCAGCGGCAAATCAAGCGCCTGCTCAACGGGTGGAAACGTGGGAGATGGCTTCGGTTGAGCCGCTTGAAGATAGTATGTATCATGATTTTTATTCGGATTATGAGCGCGCTTCTTTATCCAGAACGATGCGCGATTTAGAAAATGGCATCCGAGGTATTTTGCAGCTTGGCAGTAAAAATCCTGGTTTGGCAGTCGGCAGCATTCGTGTGGAGGTGATCCGACAGCTCAATGCCTATGGGCATCATCAAAAGGCTTTGGGGCATACCTTGCTGGGCGATCCGTATTTGAACAGTATTCTTGATCGCTTGGGAGCGCTTGATCCCAAATGCGAAAATCCACTGGTGAACAAGCTTCGATCCCTTGTGGGAAATACAATGATTGGCAAGGATAATGATTTTCTTACACACGAAGAAAGCGCTGGGCTTATAAAAGAATACCGTGACTATCTCGGCATGAAACCAGACACGCTGAGTAACATGCCAAAAAAGGCGGGCAGATATTTCAATGAAAAGACAGCGGCATACGGATTCTTCCAAGAGATGAGCCGCAAGGCGAAAAATATGGAAGAGCTTCTCTCTGCCATGCTTGGAGAAGATCATACGGGAGGCAAAAAGGATAAGAAAGCGGAGAATCCTACAGACCTTTCACAGCTCATTGCCGAGAAGAAGACTGACCTTGATGATGGCATGAAAGCATATAAGAAGAGCTTACGAACCCTTCACCGTATCGCAGACGACAAGGGCGAGGGAGAAGACGGCAGACTCTCAGAACGGGAGCAAGCGGAAGAGAAAAAACGACTGATCCCGAGCGTCACAGCCTTCGATTGGGACCGCATCTCGGAGCAATATCTAAAGGAAAATCCCGAGCTTGCCGCCATTTTTTCCGACAATGGTATGCGGTAGGGCTCCGTTTGGCAATCGTCCGGTGCATCTGTCTGCCAACGAATCTTGCGACCGTCTTTGGTGATCTGAGATGTGACGGACGCCGTCTTTGCCAAGTGGAGGGTGCATCGTTAGATTGTATCAAAGTTAGGGGTAAGACGGATGTCTAATGCGTGAAAATGATACAAAGGCTATCGCCGTCATACGCTGTGAAACCACAGTCTGCAAGGGCTTTCAGAGATCTCCTTGTCTGGAAGCCCGTTGATTTTTGACGATGGTCAGCGATTTTTCGCTCGATGGAAGCTCGACCAACAGGCAGGGGTGTCAAAGCGTTTGACACCCCTATGGCGCACCCGAAAGGAAAAATATCAGAGTTCATGAAGCTGCACTTGTCAACAAAAACTGGACACAAAAATTCCAAAATAGTCATAAAAAAGCTAAATGCTAGACAACCCTATCGAAGAGTTAGACAACCGTTGAAAACGGAGCGTTTCTTCCCAATCTTTTCTCTGGCGGCAGGTTTTTCGCCATAAAAGTCGAATAATGGTGATAAGGATGAAGGATTACAGTGATTTTTGAAGGGAGGTGGAAAAGATGGCAGACTGCATTTTTTGCCGTATCGCGGCGAAGGAGATTCCCGCGACAGCGGTCTACGAAGATGATTCCGTCATCGCCTTCAAGGATCTTGAGCCGCAGGCGCCCGTGCATGTACTCATCATTCCGAAGAAGCATATCAAGAGTTTGCTCGGCTTGACGCAGGAGGACAGAGCACTCGTCGCGCACATCCATGTCGATGTCGTGCCGCAGCTTGCAAAGGAACTGGGACTTGCGGAAAAAGGCTTCCGCGTCGTTGTCAATACGGGCGAGGAAGGCGGGCAGACCGTCGGGCATCTGCACTTTCATCTCTTGGGCGGACGTTCCATGCAATGGCCGCCTGGTTGATGGTTGACATCAAAAAGGGAAATCATGTATAATGTTAGCGTGCACGATGCAGTGTTGGCAATTTTCATGCCTGCCTTCCCGTGCGCCCCAAATCTAGTGGAGGGGGGGAAGAACAATGGCAAATGAGGTCAAAGTAGGAAAGAACGAAACGATCGACAGTGCTCTCCGCAGATTCAAGCGTACCTGCCAGAAGGCTGGTACTTTGGCAGAAGTTAGGAAACGTGAACATTACGAGAAACCGAGCGTCAAGCGCAAGAAGAAGTCCGAGGCGGCTCGTAAGCGCAAGTTCCGCGCATGATGATTCGTGATGGAAGCGTGTGAGAGAAGCTGAAACAAAAATCCGCAAAGCGTATGCTCTGCGGATTTTTTTCTTGCGCCATCTGGCGGAATCCTGATGGAAACGGCAGAGAAAACATCTGCTCCGAGAAGAAATAAGAAAAAATAATATAAATATACAAGGACTCTTTCCAAACTTACGATAATCTGCTATAATAGGCGCAGGGCAATTTAATAAGTGAAATTTAGGCGGAGTCTGTTCAATCAAGGGCTCCGTCTATTTTTCGGTCGGCTGTCCGTCGTTCTTCTGCCTCTCCAGCTTGACGGGGGAGGGCGGACAGAAAGGTGCAGGAGACTGTCTGGCAGGCAGTCAAATTCAAGGAGGTTTTTATGGAACAGGAAACAATAGCTGGTATCATCTTCGTTGCGATGTATGCGGTGATCGTCTCTGAGAAGATCCATCGCACGATCATTGCGATGATCGGCGCACTGCTCATGATCGTCATGGGCATCATGACGCAGGAGACCGCCATCCACCACATCGACTTCGACACCCTCGGGCTTTTGATCGGCATGATGATCATTGTCGCCATCACGAGCAAGACGGGGTTGTTCAACTTCATCGCCGTCTGGGCAGCGAAAAAGGCGAAGGCCGACCCCGTGAATCTCTTGGTCTACTTGTCACTGATCACGGCTGTTTGCTCGGCGTTTCTCGACAACGTGACGACGGTTCTCTTGATGGTGCCGGTCACGTTCAGCATCACGACGAAGCTCCATGTCGATGTTATGCCGTATCTTTTGGCGCAGGTCATCGCATCGAACGTTGGCGGCACGGCGACGCTCATCGGCGATCCGCCGAACATCATGATCAGCAGCGCGGTCAAGGAACTGACGTTTGCAGCGTTCATTGAGAACCTTGCGATCATCTCGATCATCAACCTCATCCTCATCACGGCGATCTTCGTTCTGCTCTATCGCAAGCATTTGACGACGAAGCCCGAACTCAAGGCTCTCGTGATGCAGGAGAACGAGTGGGACGAGCTCAAAGACATCCCGCTTCTCAGGAAGTGCCTGTTCGTGCTCGGCCTTGTCATCTTGATGTTCTTCCTGCATTCGCTGACGGGCCTTGAGTCCTCGCTCATCGCGATTGCGGGCGCGTTCCTGCTGCTCCTCTTGGTCGGCAAGGAAGAGTTTGTGGAGCACGCGATGCACGGCGTCGAGTGGCCGACGATCTTCTTTTTCATCGGTCTTTTCATCGCTGTCGGCGGTCTCGTGGAGACGGGCGTCATCCGCAATCTCGCGGTACAGGGCGTCAACCTTACGGGCGGCGACGTGACGAAGACGTCGATGCTCGTTCTCTGGATGAGCGCGATCGTTTCGGCTTTCCTCGACAACATCCCGTTCGTCGCGACGATGATTCCGCTGATCCGGGATATGGGCGCGATGGGCGTCTCGAATCTTGAGCCGGTTTGGTGGAGCCTCGCGCTTGGCGCCTGCCTCGGGGGCAACGGCACGATCATCGGTGCATCTGCGAACGTCATCGTCGCGGGCATGGCGGCGGAGAGGGGCATCCCCATGACGTTCGTCCGCTTCATGATGGTCGGCTTCCCACTGATGATCCTGACGATCCTCACGTCGACGGTCTACGTCTACCTGCGCTATCTCATGTAATCTGTCTTTTTGCCTCCCTCGCTTGCGGGGGAGGCTTTCTTTTTTCTATGCGGCACGTGAAAGAAATGACCTTAGTCGAGCAGGATTTATGTCGCGCGGCTAGAAAAGAGGCAGAAGCAATTAAAATCATTGTGCAGCGCCGTTTGACTGTCGATGCATTCGCTGAAGGATCGCTGATAAATGAAGTCGCCTGAATGTGCAAAAATGGGCGATTGAGGGGATCAGCGATTTCCTGAATCGTCGAGGCAAGCGGTGTTTCCTTTGGAGGGATTTTCTGTGAAATTTTCTTCGGGGCGCGGCTTTGGCATGTGTGCCGTATTTGTTTTTACCGGCGCGGTGCTCGGTGGACTCTTGGGTGAGGCTCTGCGCGGCGTGGAGGCGCTTTCTTCGATTGCACCGCTTCTTTCCGAGACGCATCCGGCGTTCGTCTTGGCGCCCGTGGCGATCGATCTCTTCGTCGTCAGCGTCAGTTTCGGCCTTTCTTTCACGCCGAACATCATGAGTCTCGTCGGCGTCATCGTCGCGCTCGTTCTTTTCCGACGTTATTGAGGAGGTTGGATCCATGTTCATCCTGGCATCGGCTTCGCCGCGCCGCCGCGATCTTCTCGCGCAGATCGGCGCTTCGTTCCGCGTGGAAGTGAGCGAGGCTGAAGAGGTGCGCGAGGCGAAGACAGCGGAGAAGCTTGTCCGCATCAATGCACTCGCCAAGGCACGCGCCGTGGCGGCGCATGCGACGCTTCCCGTGCTCGGTGCTGATACTGTCGTCGCGCTCGCCGGGCACATCTTCGGCAAGCCTGCAGATGAGAGGGAGGCGCACGAGATGCTCGCCGCGCTCTCGGGGCGTGCGCACGACGTTCTGACGGGCGTCGCATGGTGCAGGGGCGGCCAAGAGTTCTCGACGGTCGAGAAGACGCGCGTCTTCTTTGCCGCGCTTTCAAAAGAGATGATCGCGCGTTACGTCGCTACGGGCGAGCCTTTGGGCAAGGCGGGCGCCTATGCCGTGCAGGGGCGTGCCGCCGTCTTCGTCGAACGCATCGAAGGCTCGTTCTCGAACGTCGTCGGACTGCCGCTTCATGCGGCGGCTCATCTTGCAGAAAAAGCGGGGGTCGATCTCTATGACGCTTCTCGTGCGTGATCTGCCCGCCGACGAGCGGCCGCGCGAAAGGCTTCTGGCCGAGGGCGCGGCGAGCCTTTCCAACACGGAACTTCTCGCCGTTCTCCTGCGCACGGGCGTCAAGGACGACTCGGTGCTCCGCGTCGCCGAGAAGGTGCTCGCGCTCTACAAGGAGCGCGGACTCGCCGCCATCACGCAGATGAGCGCGAAGGAGCTTTCGTCCATCAAGGGCGTGGGCATGGCGAAGGCGGCGACGATCCTCGCCGCCGTCGAACTCGGACGCCGCCTCGCGCTCAAGGCGGCAGAGGAGCGGACAATCGTGCACGGCCCAGCGGATGCCGCTTCCTATGTCATGCCGCGCTTTCGCTTCGAGCGCAGGGAGCACTTCGCCGTGCTGCTTTTGAATGCGAAAAACCACATCCTTGCCTTGAAGACGATTTCCGTGGGAACGCTCACATCTTCCGTCGTTCATCCGCGCGAGGTGTTCCAGGCGGCGATCGAGCAGTCGGCGGCGGCCGTCATCCTTGTCCACAATCATCCGTCGGGCGATCCTGCGCCGAGCGGCGAGGATCTCGCCGTGACGCGCCGCATGGTGGAGGCGGGGGAGATCATGGACATCCCCGTGCTCGATCACGTCATCGTAGGTTATGATAAATTTATTTCCCTAAAAGAAGAAGGTATGATACAATAGAACTCGTATCTTCATCAGCCATTATATCTATGATTGACGAGGCTTTTTGACAGATTTTTGCAGACGTGTTTTATGGGATGCGTGTGAAGAGAAGGGAGTTTTATTTCAACATGTGGAGTCTTTTTGGTGGCTTGTCCCGCGATATGGGCATCGACCTTGGAACCGCGAATACATTGGTGCATGTGAAAGGCAGGGGCATCGTTCTGCGCGAGCCGTCTGTCGTAGCGATAAAGAGTGAGAACGGCGAGGTGCTCGCTGTCGGTGAGGACGCGAAGCGCATGATTGGCAGGACGCCGGGCAACATTATCGCCATCCGTCCAATGAAGGACGGCGTCATCGCCGACTTCGACGTGACGCAGGCGATGCTCAAGTACTTCATCCGAAAGTCGATGAATACGAAGTCCTTCGTGCGCCCGCGCGTCGTCGTCGGCGTTCCTTCGGGCGTGACCGAGGTCGAAAAACGTGCTGTCATCGATGCGGCGCAGCAGGCGGGAGCGCGTGAAGCCTACCTCATCGAAGAGCCGATGGCGGCGGCGATCGGCGCAGGGCTTCCTGTCGAGGAAGCGACGGGAAGCATGGTCGTCGACATCGGCGGCGGTACGACGGAGATTGCCGTCATCTCGCTCGGCGGCATCGTCACGAGCCGCTCGATCCGCATCGGCGGCGACGAGATGGATTCGTCCATCGTGCAGTACATCAAGCGCCAGTACAACCTCATGATCGGCGAGCGCACGGCGGAGGAAATCAAGATCACGATCGGCTCCGCCATCGTGACGCCCGACGTTGACCGTGAAATGGACATCCGCGGACGCGACCTCGTCAGCGGTCTGCCGAAGACGCTCTCGATCCGCGCGAGCGAGGTCAGGGATGCTCTGAATGAGCCGATCTACAAGATCGTCGACGCCGTCAAAGGCACGCTTGAAAAGACGCCGCCGGAGCTGGCGGCCGATGTCATGGATCACGGCATCATGATGACGGGCGGCGGCGCGCTCCTGACGAACCTAGATAAACTGCTGAGCCACGAGACGGGCATGCCCGTCCTCATCGCGGAAGACCCCTTGTCCTGTGTCGGCGAAGGCACGGGCAAGTCGCTTGAAAACATCGAGCTTCTAAAGCGCGTCGTGATGATCTCTAAGAAGTTGAGACAATGAGCCGCATACGCAGAGACGACCAGGACTCGAACCGCAAGGTCTGGCTGCTCCTCGTTGCGCTCGTCTGCGTCCTCTGCCTCGTGTTCTTTGCGGGAAAGGGCAGGTTTCAGTCCCCCTTCCTGAGCCGCGCCGCCGAGACGGTGCTGCGTCCCCTCCAGTCCGCGACGGCCTGGGTGGGAGACAAGATCCACAGCCTCGGTACGGAGTTTTGGGAAGTCTATTACGTCTACGACCAGAATCGTATGCTGAAGAACGAGGTGGAAGGGCTGCGCGTGCAGAATCTCGAAGCGAACGAAGCGCTTGCTGAAAATGCACGCCTCAAGGCGCTTCTCGGCTACAAGCAGACGAAGACGCAGTTCGACCTCGTGGCAGCCCGCGTCATCGGACGCGACTATGCGACGTGGTCGGGCGTCATCGTCATCGACCGCGGTACATCGAGCGGCGTGCATGAGAACATGCCCGTCGTGACGGAGAAGGGACTCGTCGGCGTCGTCGTTGAGGCCGCGCCGTACTCCTCGAAGGTGCGGCTGATCCTCGACCCGCGCGCCGCCGTCGGCACGATCGTGCAGCGGCAGGAGTCGCGCGTCGCGGGCATCGTCGAGGGCGATCCAGCCAATCCCCTGATGCCGCGCATGAAAAACATTCCGAAGTCCGCCGATGTCGTCGAGGACGACGTCGTCGTGACGTCGGGCTACGGCGGCGTCTATCCGAAGGGGCTTCTCGTCGGCACGGTCAAAGCGTTGAAGAACGACGAGGGCGGCCTGTTGAAGTACGCCGTCTTAGAGCCTGCCGTCGACTTCCAGCGTTTGGAGGATGTCGCCGTCATCGTGGCGTCGCGCGAGGCGCCGCCCGCACCGATCACGCCGCCCGCGCAGACGCCGGGCACGGAGACGGACCCGGCGGCAGAGAAGGCGGCAGCAGAAGCGGCGAAGCGTGCGGCATCGCAGCCTGCGCCTGCTCCCGCTCAGCCGGCCGCACCGGCGCAGCCGAAGCAGCCGGCGAAACAGCAGAACGCCCAGCCTGCCGTGCAGCCGCAGGGCGCACAGAAGCGCGAGGCAGGTGCGCGGCCATGATCAGCTACCGCAGGATCTTCTTTTGGCTTGCGTTCGTGATCGCACTCTTCGTCCTGCAGACCTCATTTTTCCCCGTATTTTCCTGGAACGGCGTTTCGGTGAACCTCATGCTGGTTCTTACCGTTTCGTGGAGCCTCCTTTACGGGGCGCGCCGCGGTGCTTTTCTGGGCTTCATGACGGGACTCCTGCAGGATCTCACCACGGGCATGTTCTTCGGCATGGACGTCTTCGCCTTGACGATCATCGGCTATGCCACGGGCGCATTTTCGCGCAACGTGTTCAAGGATCCCGTGTTCCTGCCTGCGATGGCGACGATGTGGGCGACGGCCGCGCACTATTTCTTTGTGCTCGTTCTCATGCTGCTTCTCGGCTACGGCTTCAGTCTGCTCTATGTTGTCAAGACACTTCTTCCGGCGCTTTGCTGGAACGTTCTTTTCGCCTACCCCGTCTATCGCGCGGCGAGCCGCATGCAGTCGTGGCTGGGGCGGCGAAAGTAACGGCCGGGGCGCAGCGCCTCTCAGGGAAAAGATCAAGGCGCCTTGCGGGGCGTCTTCTTGTCTGAATGGGGAGATATACCTTTGGAAGAAAATGAAAACGAGTATGCAGGGCGCATGCATGTGCTCGGCGGCGTCATCGTCGCCGTCATCGTTGTGCTTCTGCTGCGGCTCGTCTATCTCCAAATCTACGACGGCGACTATTATGCGAGCCTTGCGGACGGCAACCGCATTCGCATCATCCCGAGCGTCGCGCCGCGCGGCAATTTCTTCGACCGCAATGGCACGCCTCTCGTCATGAACCGCCCGAGCTTCACCGTGTCGCTCTTGCCACTGTCGGGTACGATTCCCGAGGACGTCATCGAGCGATTGTCCGTGCTCCTTCATGTGCCGACGGAAGAGATCCACAAGAAGATCGACGCACATGTCGGCTTCGATCCCATACGCATCAAGCAGGACATCGGCCCTGAAGTCTATACGATCATCGAGGAACAGCGCGACAAGTATCCGGGCGTCATGATCGAGGCGCAGCCGATCCGCGATTACGTCTACAAGACGTGGGGCGCACACGTCTTCGGTTACGTCAGCGAGATCAGCAACGAGGAACTGGAAAAGCGCAAGGCGGAAGGCTACAAGTCGGGCGACATCGTCGGCAAGTTTGGCTTGGAGCGCGTCTACGACAAGACGGTGCGCGGCACGGACGGCGGCAGGCAGGTCGAGGTCGACGTTGCGGGCAAGCCCGTGAACAACCTCGGTACGAAGGAGCCGATCGCGGGCAACGACCTCGTCCTCACGATCGATGCGACGATCCAGGTCGCCGCCGAACGAGCCATCGATCAGCAGCTTTCCGCCATCGGCGCTAACGCGGCGGCAGCTGTCGTCATGAATCCGCAGACGGGCGAGGTGCTCGCCCTCGTGAGCCGTCCGTCCTTTGATCCGAACCTCTTCGTCAATGGCATATCGACGAAGGATTGGAAGGTTATCAACGAGAATCCGTATCATCCGATGGACAACAAGGCGATCACAGGCGAATATCCGCCAGGATCGACCTTCAAGATTGTCACGGGCACCGCTGCGCTGCAGGAAAACGTCGTCTCGCCGAATGAGATCATCTACGACTCGGGACGTCATTGGATCATCCCAAAGGGCAATGCGGGCGGCGAAGCGCTCGGCCCTATCAATTTCATCCAGGCGCTCGCCCACTCGGACAACGTCTACTTCTATGAGATGGGCAATCGACTTGGCGTCGACCGCCTCGGCGAGTACGCGCGCATGTTCGGCGTCGGCTCGAAGACGGGCATTGACCTGCCCTACGAGGCCGAAGGTCTCGTGCCGAGCCGCGAGTACAAGAAGAAGGTCTACGAGGACGACTGGTATCTGTCGGAGACCTTCGATGCGGCGATTGGGCAGGGATTCGACCTTGTGACGCCGCTGCAGGCGGCCGCCATCATGGGGACGATTGCAGCGAACGGTGACCGCTATCAGCCGCATCTTGTGCAGCGCATCGTAGGACCTGACGGCAATACGGTTGAGACGATAAAGCCCAAGCGCATCGGCAGGCTCGATGTGCGCCCCGAGGTCATCGCGCTCGTGCAGCAGGGACTCAGGGACGTCACGAAGTACGGCACGGCGGCGGCGGCCTTTGGCGCGAAGTATCCCGTCGACATCGCGGGCAAGACGGGGACGGCGGAGAACTCGCACGGGCGCGACCACGGCTGGTTCGTTGCCTATGGGCCATTCAACAACCCGACGATCGTCGTCGCGGTCATCGTCGAGCAGGGCGGCTTCGGCTCTCTGTCCGCCGTGCCGATCGGCAAGAAGATCCTCGACGCGGCTTTTGGCCTCGATACGCCCGAAGTCAAAGCTGTTCGTCAAGAAGTGGCGGCGCGGCAGAAATCTTGATATAATAGAATCGTATTACAGCAAGGAGAAACGACAGGGCAAATGCACCGAAGCCGTTTCTTGACCCTTTGTGCGGCGCATCGTCGCACACGCACGCAAAAGCGAGGAAATCATGGAGAAAGAAAGCGTATTGTTCAAGGGGCTGAAGACGGGGCTTCTGCTCGTGCTGGTGGGAAAGCCCGAGTTTTCTGTTGTTGAGCGCGAGATTCGTGAAAAGCTGGAATCGAGCGCCCTGTTCTTTCGGCGCGGCACGGTCATCGAGTGGCGCACGGGGACGTTCACGGCGAAGGAAAGCCTCGCTCTGAAGAAGCTCTTCCTGCAGCACGGTTTGTACTTCCGTGAGATGAAGGAAGAAGCTGATGCAAAGAAGCCTGTCGTCAGCGCGGTGAGCGGGGCGGCGGCAGCGGCGCGGGCGGGAGCCGTCCTCGGCAGGAAGAAGGCGGAGTCTTCCGAGATGAAGACAGAGCCGGACGCGGACAAGAAGGACGTGCAGATGCTCGTCGTGAACCGCACGCTTCGCGGCGGGCAAGAGGTGCAGAGCCAAGGCTCGGTGCTCGTTCTCGGCAACGTGAACCCCGGGGCGCAGGTCATCGCAGGCGGCAGCATCGACATTCGCGGCACTTGCCGCGGCATCGTCCATGCGGGCGCCTATGGCGACAGGGATGCCATCATCATCGCGGATCACCTGATGCCCGTGCAGATCCGCATCGCCGATGTCATAGCGCAGTCGCCCGAGCAGTATGAGAAGCCGGAGCTTGCCGAAAGGGCGAGCGTGCAGGATGGACGAATCGTGATTGAACCGATAGAAAGGTAGGAAGCAGCCGATGGCAGAAGTTATCGTTATCACCTCAGGCAAGGGAGGAGTCGGCAAGACGACGACCACGGCGAATATTGGCGTGGGACTCGCGAAGCGCGGCAAGAAGGTCGTGCTCATCGACACCGATACGGGGCTCAGGAATCTCGATTTGCTCCTAGGACTCGAACGCCGCATCGTCTATACACTCGTCGACGTCATCCAGAAGCGCACGACGTACAAGAGGGCGCTCGTGCGCCACAAGAAGTATGAGACGCTCTTCTTGATGCCGACGTCACAGGTCGCGGACAAGTCGGCGATCGAACCCGAGCAGATGAAGGAACTCATCACTGAGATGAAGGGAGAGTTCGACTACATCCTCGTCGACTGCCCGGCGGGCATCGAGCAGGGCTTCCAGACGGCGGTCATCGCAGCGGATTGGGCGATCGTCGTCACGATGCCCGAGATCGCCGCCGTGCGCGATGCCGACAAGATCATCGGCAGACTGCAGAACGACGGCAAGGAGATCAAGCTCGTCGTCAACCGCATTCGCTCGCAGATGGTCAAGGACGGCACGATGCTCGACATGGATGCGATCAACGACATCCTGTCCCTGCCGTGCATCGGACAGATTCCCGACGATGAGAAGGTCATCGATTCGGCGAACCGCGGCGAGCCGGTCATTGACAATGCGAACTCGCTCGCAGGCAAGGCGTATGCCAACGTCGTTTCGCGCATCATGGGCGAGGATGTGCCCTTTCTTGAAGCACCGAACGAGAGCTTCCTGCAGCGGCTCAAGAACATGATCCTCGGAAGGGGGAAGCGTGATGATTGAAGCTTTGCTCAAGATTTTCGGCAAGCAGGGCAAGTCGTCGCGCGAGATCGCCCATGATCGTCTGAAGGTCGTCCTGATCCACGACCGCTTGAGCGTTTCGCCCGAGGTCATGGACAAGATCAAGACCGACATCATCCACGTCATTTCTAACTATGTGGAGATCAATCAGAAGGACATGGAGATCTCGCTCGCCAACGATCAGGATTCCGTCGCGCTCATCGCGAACATTCCCGTGAGCCGAATGAAGCCCAAGGAAAGCAGCAGACGCTAGGAGGCACAGGGGAAAATGAACAAGCGTTGGCTCAGGCGCATGGACTTCACATTGATCGGTGCGACGGCGGCGATCATCGTCATGAGCCTCATCGTCATCGGCAGCGCCACGCACATCAATACGGCGGGCGGCGATCACTACTGGTTCGTGCAGAAGCAGGGCGCATTCGTCGTCTTGAACGTGCTCTTCGCCATATTCCTCATGAACTTCGACTACAAGGCACTGCAGAACTATGGCAAGAATCTCTACATCTTCAATGCCGTCATGCTTCTCCTCGTCATGATCATCGGCCAGACGGCGCTCGGCGCACAGCGCTGGATTCAGCTAGGCCCCATCACCCTGCAGCCGTCGGAGTTTTCGAAGATCATCATGATCATCGCGCTTGCTGCGATGCTGGAAGATCGCGTGGGAAAACTCAATACCGTAAGCGACATCCTGCCCGTCGTCGGCTATGTGGCGTTGCCGTTCTTCCTCGTCCTCAAGCAGCCCGATCTCGGCACGTCGCTCGTTTTCATCGCCATTCTCTTGGGCATGATGTTCGTCGCGGGCGTGAACCTTCGCATACTTGCGGCAGGCTTTGCGGCGGGCATAGCGGCGTCGCCTCTTCTCTGGCTCTTTTTGAAGGATTACCAGAAGATGCGCCTCAAGGTTTTTCTCGATCCGAGCGTCGACCCGCTTGGCTCGGGTTATCACATCATTCAGTCGAAAATTGCCATCGGCTCGGGGCTGATCTTCGGCAAGGGGCTTTTCGGCGGTACGCAGAGTCAACTGAACTTCCTGCCCGAGAACCACACGGATTTCATCTTCGCCGTCGTCGGCGAGGAACTGGGCTTCGTCGGTGCGGCGGCGCTGCTTCTTTTGTACCTCGTCGTGCTCTGGCGCGGCGTGAAGATCGCGCGTGACGCGAGCGACACTTTCGGCCGGCTGCTCGCCGTCGGCATCACCTCGATGCTCGCTTTCCATGTGCTCGTCAACGTCGGCATGACGACGGGCATCATGCCCGTCACGGGCATACCGCTGCCGCTCATGAGCTACGGCGTCAGTTCGCTGACGACGAATTTGATCGCGATTACGATCTTGCTCAACATCCACATGCGCAAGGCAAAGTTTGTATTCTGAGAGAGGAATTATTCTGGGGAGGATTTATGGTCAAGTTGGAACAGGAGATGCTTCAGGCTGTCGAGAAACCCGCACGCTATACGGGCGGTGAATGGAACGCGCAGCCGAAGGACTCCGCCGCCGTCCTTTGCCGCATCGCGCTCGCGATGGCGGACGTCTATGAGGTCGGCATGTCAAACCTCGGGCTGAAGATTCTCTATGAGATTTTGAACCGCCGCGATGACATCGCGGCGGAACGTGTTTATGCGCCCTGGCTCGATATGGAAGAGGAAATGCGCCGCCGCGGCATCCCGCTCTTTTCGCTCGAAACCTTCAGGGAGATTTCTTCCTTCGACATCCTCGGCTTCTCGCTGCAGTACGAACTTCTCATCACGAACACGCTCAACATGCTTGACCTCGCAGGGCTGCCGCTCCATGCGGCGGAGCGCACGAACGAGCAGCCCTTCGTCATCGGCGGTGGTCCTTGCGTATACAACACGGAGCCAATCGCCGACTTCTTCGACTTCTTCGTGCTCGGCGACGGCGAGGAAATCGTCGTCGAGGTGTGCGACGCCTTGATCGCCTGGAAGAAGGAGGGTCGCCCGGACGGCAGGCGCGGCTTCCTGCGCCGCGCTGCGCGGATTCCGGGCGTCTATGTGCCGTCCTTTTATGCGCCCGAGTACGATGCGCAGGGCATGTTCACAGGGCTTCGCATCCTCGATGAGGCAGCTTCGCCGCAAATCTATCGGCGCGTCGTCAAGGATCTCGATGCCGCGCCCTTTTTGGAAAAGCCCGTCGTGCCGTACCTCGGCATCGTGCACGACCGCCTCATGCTGGAGCTTTTCCGCGGCTGCACGCGCGGCTGCCGCTTCTGTCAGGCGGGCATGGCGTACCGCCCCGTGCGCGAGCGCCGTCCCGAGACGCTCGAATCTATGGCGCGCACGCTCTTCGATTCGACGGGCTACAACGAGATGTCCTTGACGTCGCTCTCGTCCGCCGACTACTCGTGTCTCTCGCCGCTCGTCGACGGGCTTCTTGCCGGCACTCAGGGCGAGCGCGTGAGCTTTTCCCTGCCGTCTTTGCGCATCGATAGTTTCTCCGTCGACATCGCCGAGCGACTGCAGCAGGTGCGAAAGAGCGGCCTGACGTTTGCGCCCGAGGCGGGCACGCAGCGCCTGCGCGACGTCATCAACAAGAACGTGACGGAAGACGACTTGCTGCACTCGGTGCGCACGGCGTTCGAGCAGGGCTGGAAGGCGGTCAAGCTCTACTTCATGATGGGGCTGCCGACCGAGACGGACGAGGATATCGTCGGCATCGCAGAACTCGCGCAGAAAGTCGTCGACTGCTACAAGGAAGTCAAGGGGAAGCGCGGCGTCAAGGTCACGGTGTCCGTCTCGTGCTTCGTGCCCAAGGCGTACACGCCGTTCCAGTGGTTCGCGCAGGTGCCGCAGGAAGAATTCGAGCGAAGACAGCGGCTCTTGAAGGAGAGCATACGCGACCGCGCGATCTCGTTTCACTACCATGACGCGCGCGCGAGCGTCCTCGAAGGAGCGCTGTCACGCGGCGATCGCAGGCTCTCCGCCGTCATCGAGACGGCGTGGCGAAACGGCGCGAAGTTCGACGGCTGGACGGATCAGTTCAAGGATGAGGTTTGGAAGGACGCCTTTTGCCGCTGCGGCGTTGCGCCCGAGTTCTATAGCCGGCGCACGCGCGATCCAGAAGAAGTCCTGCCGTGGGCGCACACGAGCCCTGGCGTGTCTGAGGACTTTTTGCGCCGCGAGTGGCAGCGTGCACAGGAAGCGGCGCTCACGCATGACTGCCGGCGCGAAACGTGTACGGGCTGCGGCGTCTGTCCCGAGCTTGGCTGCGACGTCGTCGATTGGAGGGGAGAAGTATGAAGCTGCGCGCACTCTTGACGAAGGGCGAGGAGATCCGCTTCATCTCCCATCTCGATTACGCTGCGCTCATCGAGCGGGCGATCCGCCGCGCCAAATTGCCCGTCGCCTATTCGGAGGGGTTCAACCCGCACATGAAGTTCTCGTTCGCTTCGGCGCTCGCCGTGGGTGTGACGAGCGAGGCGGAGGTCATGGACGTGGAACTGTCGCGCCCCGTCGCGCAGCCCGAGGCGTGGGACAGGCTCGCCGCCGCCCTGCCGCCGGGCGTCCGCCTCGGTCGCCTCGTCCCGTACGAGGGCAAGGCGAAGTCGCTGATGGCGGCGGTCGACCGCGCCGAGTACCGCGTGCGCGTGCCCTATGCGGGCGCGGAGGAGGCGGCGCGGCGCGCTGTCGCCGCCTTCTTCGCTGCGCCCGAGGCCATCTATCGGCGCGTCCTGCCGAAGAAGACGCGTGAGGTCGATGCGAAAGCGTACCTGAAGGAAATCCGCGTCGAAAAAGAGGGTGGCTGCCTGCTGCTCTTTCTCGCCATCGCCGTCACGCCTGCGGGAAGTCTGAAGCCTGGCGAGGCGATCGGGCTTCTAGCGCACGACTTCGGTCTCGCCGTCGAGCCGAGGGAGGCCCAGATCTGCCGCACGGCGCTCCTCTCGGGCGGCAAAGACCTTTTCACCCTGATCGAATCGTAAGACCGATACCCATCGATGGAGTTGATGTGATGAAAACCATTCTTGTAAACTGCGCTCCCGAAGAGACGCGCATGGCGATCGTGGAAAGCGAAGAGCTTCTGGCGGTCGAGGTTGAGCGCGAGTCGCAGTCGCACCTCGTCGGCAACATCTACAAGGGACAGGTGCAGAACGTCCTGCCGGGCATGCAGGCGGCTTTCGTCGACATCGGTTGGGAGAAGAATGCTTTCCTCTACATCGGCGACGGCGTGCCGCACGAGGGCGCACAGAAAACGACGCCCGCCGCACGCATCCACATCGGCCAGCGGCTTCCCGTACAGATCACGAAGGACGCCATCGGCACGAAGGGGCCGCGTGCGACAATGCACCTGTCGATTCCGGGCAGGAACGTCGTGCTCATGCCGACGGCCGCCTACATCGGCATTTCGCGGCGCATCGAGGGCGAGGCCGAGCGTGCGCGGCTTCGGGAGATCGCCGCGCGCATCTGCCCGGCGGGCATGGGACTCATCATCCGCACGGCGGCGCACGGGCAGACGGAGGAGAGTTTCCAGGAGGACGTCGACCGCCTCGTGCGCCTCTGGCAAACCCTGCAGGCGAAAAACAAGATGGCGAAGGCGCCGGCGCTCCTCTACCGCGACGCCGATCTCATCGTGCGTCTCGTGCGCGACTCCTTCACAGAAGAGATTGATGCGCTCTACATCGATGACGCCGACGCCTGCCGTCGCGTGAGGGAACTCGTCGAATCCATCTCGCCCGAGCTTGCACAAAGAGTCCATCTCTACGAAGAGCGCGAGCCGCTCTTTCGTCGCTACGGCGTGGAGGAAGAAATCGAGCGCCTCGGCGAGCGCGAGGTCGTGCTTCCCTCGGGCGGCTCCATCGTCATCGACAAGACGGAGGCGCTGACCGCCATCGACGTGAATACGGGGCGCTACGTCGGCAAGGCGAATCTCGGCGACACGGTCTACCGCACGAACCTCGAAGCGGCGGCTGAGATCTTGAAGCAGATCCGCCTCAGGGACATCGGCGGCATCATCCTCGTCGACTTCATCGACATGGACACGGACGAGCAGAAGGAAAAGCTCCTCGCCTTCCTGCGCGACCGCGTGCGCTTCGACCGCACGAAGACGAACATCGTCGACATCACGGCGCTCGGCCTCATCGAGATCACGCGCAAGAAGTCGCGGCAGAACTTGGAGAGCATCATCTACAGCCCGTGCCCTTACTGCCACGGTCGGGGCAGGGTCGAATCGCCCGAGACGATCGCCATCCGAATCTGCCGTGACATCCGCCGCTTGGAGAGCAAGGCGCACGCGGGCGCTTATGAAATCGAAGTAGCGAGCCGCATCGCACGCGCCGTGGAAACCGCCGAGCCGCTCGCACACCTCGCCGCCGAACTCGCGCTTCGCCTGACCGTCGTCGCCAAGGACGTCATGGCGCTCGAAAGCTACACGATCTTGCCCAAGGAAGATTGAGGCAGACATGCATGTGATGTTGTTTCGGAAATTTGACGAAAGTTTCGTCATGTCGTATAATAAGCATAGAAAAGGTGCTGCCGGCAAGCGGTCAGCCCCAAAGTTTTAGTAAAGGAATATCCCGCCTAAAGTTTGGGTGCTAGAGGCGGGGTATTCTTATTTTGCTTTTAACGCAACGATGCAAATCGTCACGCAGAAAACCAACGATAAAAAATCGTACAGCTCCATAAGCAACGCCCCTGCTGAGCCGTCCAAGAAGCAAGCCCGTGGGCGTAGCTGATTGGCAAACGGCTCGTATGCGAAAACGTCCCAAGAGCGTGAGCCGAAGGCGAAGCGCGATTGGCTGACGTTGACCGCCTTTCAGGGGCAAGAATCGACCGCCTACCGTTTGGGCAGCACCATTCATATTATAGCATAGGTTTGCGCTTTTGTGTGCTTTTCCCACTTGCTTTTCCACCCCATTTATGCTAAAATGCTTCACGGTGTCTATAACGCACGCGCACTGACGTCTGCCCTGTGCTCCTTTGGGAGTGGTGCAGAGGATGAGGGGCGCGGAGGAAAAAACAGGAGGTGCACCAATTATGGCAGTAGTTTCTATGAAACAACTTTTGGAGGCCGGTGTCCATTTCGGACATCAGACCCGCCGTTGGAATCCGAAGATGGCGAAGTACATCTTCACGGAGAGGAACGGCATCTACATCATTGATTTGCAGAAGACCGTGCGCAAGGTTGACGAGGCGTACAACTTCCTTCGCAGCTTGGCGGAAGAGGGCAAGAGCGTTCTCTTCGTCGGCACGAAGAAGCAGGCGCAGGACGCCGTGAAGGAAGAGGCGACGAAGGCTGAGATGTTCTATGTCAACGAGCGTTGGCTCGGCGGCATGTTGACGAACTATCAGACAATCCAGAAGCGCATCCGCCGCTTGAAGGATCTTGAGCGCATGGAAGAGGACGGCACGTTTGACGTTCTGACGAAGAAGGAAGTCCTGCAGCTGCGTCACGAGATGACGAAGCTGGAGAAGTTCCTCGGCGGCATCAAGGAGATGAACCGTCTGCCGGGAGCGCTCTTCGTCGTCGATCCGCGCAAGGAGCGCATCGCCGTCGCTGAGGCGAGAAAGCTCAACATCCCCATCGTCGCAATCGTTGATACGAACTGCGATCCCGATGAGATCGACTATGTGATTCCGGGCAACGACGATGCGATCCGTGCCGTCCGCCTTTTGACGAGCGCGATGGCGAGCGCCATCGTCGAGGGTCGTCAGGGTCAGGCAGGTGCAGGCGAGGAGGCGCAAGATGGCAAAGATTGACGCAAAGATGGTCAAGGAGCTGCGCGAGCGTACGGGCGCAGGCATGATGGACTGCAAGAAGGCGCTGACGGAGACCGACGGCGACATGGACAAGGCGATCGACTACCTGCGCGAGAAGGGCATTGCGAAGGCTGAGAAGAAGGCCGGCCGCATCGCTTCCGAGGGTGTCGTTGCAGCCTATGTTGCGGACGATGCGAAGGTCGCGGCGCTCGTTGAGATCAACTGCGAGACGGACTTTGTCGCCGTTACGGAGAAGTTCCATGAGCTTTGCGACAAGATCGCCAAGCACATCGCAGAGACGAATCCTGCCGACCTGGACGCCTTGAATGCGAGCACGCTTGAAGGCAAGACGGTGGCGGAAATCGTCACGGAAGCTGTCGCGAGCATCGGCGAGAAGATTTCGCTGCGCCGCTTCGAGCGCTATGAGAACGCTTCGGGTCGCATTGCAAGCTACATCCACATGGGCGGCAAGATCGGCGTGCTCGTCGACCTTTCGGGCGGCACGGCGGAGATCGGCAAGGATGTCGCCATGCACATCGCAGCGTCTGCGCCGACGGCAATCGACCGCTCGGGCGTGAAGACGGAAGACCTTGAGCACGAGAAGGAAGTTCTGCGCGCGCAGGCTCTCGAAGAGGGCAAGCCCGAGAAGATCGTGGAGCGCATGGTCGAGGGTCGCATCAACAAGTTCTATCAGGAAGTGTGCCTGCTGGAGCAGCCCTTCGTCAAGGATCCGGACAAGAAAGTTCAGGAGGTCCTCGGCGATGTCAAGGTCGAGCGTTTCGTGCGCTTCGAGCTTGGCGAAGGTCTTGAGAAGAAGTCGGAAGACTTCGCGGCTGAGGTCGCTGCTCAGATCAAGGGCTAAGAGATTTGGAATAAGAGAGCTGCTGCATGGCGATGGATGAAAAATGTTTCTGTGCGGCAGCTTTTTTCCTGCCATTTTCAGGAAGTTGTCGCGAAAATGCACAACACCTTAGGAAGTTCTAACGGCAGGGCGGTTTTCTGAAAAGTGAAGAGGATTATTTCCAGCTTCGTCGAATAGGGAAGAAAAGCAACGAGATGGGAAGATACTTCTGCAAGGAGGACGTTCATTTTGGATATTGCCAGCTACAAGCGTGTCGTTTTGAAACTCAGCGGTGAATCTCTCGCAGGAGATCAGGGCTTCGGTATCGACCTGCCGACCGTCGACGCCATTGCGGCCGAGGTCAAGAAGGTGCGCGAGCACGGCATTGACGTTGCCGTTGTCGTCGGCGGCGGCAATATCTGGCGCGGTCTTGCGGGAAGCGACAAGGGCATGGATCGGGCGCAGGCAGATTACATGGGAATGCTCGCGACCGTCATGAACTCGCTCGCCTTGCAAAGCTCTTTGGAGAATATCGATGTCGATACGCGCGTGCAGAGCGCCATCGAGATGCGTCAGATTGCCGAGCCGTACATTCGCCGCAAGGCTGTGCGCCATCTCGAAAAGGGACGCGTCGTGATCCTGGCGGCAGGCACGGGAAATCCATACTTCTCGACCGACACGACCGCGGCTCTTCGTGCTGCTGAGATCGAAGCGGACGTCATCCTCATGGCGAAGAAGGGGGTTGACGGCGTCTACGATTCTGACCCGCGCAAGAATCCTGCGGCAAAGAAGTTCAGCCGCCTCGCATACATGGAGGTTCTGAATCGTGGTCTCGCTGTCATGGACTCGACGGCGACGAGTCTCTGCATGGACAATAAGATTCCCATCGTCGTATTCAATATTGATAAGCATGAGAATATCCTCAAGGCTGCGGTCGGCGAGGATATTGGCACGATTGTAGGGGGAGAGGAAGCATGATCAAGGATATTTTCAGTGCACAGGAAGAGCGCATGAAGAAGACGCTCGAAGCGCTGCGCCGCGATTTTGGCTCGCTGCGCGCTGGACGCGCAACCCCTGCGCTCCTCGATCGCGTGATGGTCGACTACTATGGTCAGCCCACGCCTGTGAGCCAGGTCGCGGCAATCGCTGTGCCCGAGCCGCGCATGCTCATGATCACGCCTTGGGAGAAGACGATTCTGCACGACATCGAGAAGGCGATCATGAAGTCCGATCTTGGACTCACGCCAAACTCCGACGGCACAGCGGTACGGCTTTCCATTCCGCAGCTCACGCAGGAGCGTCGCACGGAACTCGTGAAGTCGCTGAACAAGAAGACGGAGGATGCGAAGGTCGCGATCCGCAACATTCGCCGCGATGCGAACGAGCAGATGAAGAAGCTCGAAAAGGCGAAGGAAATCACCGAGGACGACGCGAAGAAGGGCCAGGACGACATGCAGAAGCTTGTCGACAAGTACATCAAGGCCGTGGAAGATGCGCGCGTCGTCAAGGAAAAGGAAATCATGGAAGTCTGATGGAAGAAGTCGATGTTTTGGGCATTCCCTGGCAGGAGGCGAAAGAGCGTCTTGAGGCGCTCGGATTCCTCTATGAGGTGGAGTGGACACGTCCCACACGAGATTTTTTTCCGATAGATGAGCAGTCTCCCTATGTCGTGCGGCAGAGGCGAGAAGGCGATAAGATAAAGCTCGTGCTTGCAGCGCGGCTGCGAAAGGAGGTGTCCTGTCATGGCTTACAAGATTAGCGAAGAGTGCATTTCGTGCGGTTCGTGCGCCGGTACCTGTCCCGTCGAGGCGATCTCGGAGGGTGAGTCCCAGTACGTGATTGACCCGGAGAAGTGCATTGAGTGCGGTGCGTGTGCGGAAGGCTGTCCCGTCTCCGCGATTTCCGCGCCCTGACGCGCAGAAGCGCATGAAAAAACCGCTGCCGGGCAGCGGTTTTTTTGTGCGCCTTCGAGGGAGCGCTTCCTCAGCCTTCGCTTTCGGAGAGTTTCTTCTCGAAGCGGTCTTTGTTCGTATTCTGCGGGATACTCGTCGGATAATCGCCGCTGAAGCAGGCGTCGCAGCATGGGATGTTGCCGGCGAGTGCGGGCAGCGATTCGATCGGCAGGTAGCCTAGGGTGTCGGCGCCGACGATCTTCGTGATTTCCTCAAGCGTGTGGTGCGCGGCGACGAGGTGATCGGCAGAGTCGATGTCCGTGCCGTAGTAGCAAGGATGGAGGAACGGCGGCGCAGAGATGCGCAGGTGGATTTCCTTCGCGCCCGCCTTGCGGATGAGGTCGGTGATGCGCTTGCTCGTCGTGCCGCGCACGATGGAGTCGTCGATGAGCACGACCCTTTTGCCGTAGACGGTTTCGGCGATGGGATTGAGCTTGATGCGCACCTTGTCGACGCGGTTTTCCTGCCCGGGTGCGATGAAGGTGCGGCCGATGTACTTGTTCTTGATAAGCCCGATGCCGTAGGGGATGCCCGAGGCGCGGCTGTAGCCGAGCGCCGCGTCGAGTCCCGAGTCGGGCACGCCGATGACGACGTCGGCGTCGACGGGATGCTTGGCGGCGAGGATCTCGCCAGCACGCGTCCTTGCCGCGTGGATGGAAACGCCGTCGATGATGGAGTCGGGACGTGCGAAGTAGATGTACTCGAAGACACACGATTTTCTAGGCTTCGTATGACAGTGTTCCAAGCGGCTCGTCATGCCGTCCTTCGTGAAGACGAGGATCTCGCCGGGCAGGAGGTCGCGCTCGAACTCGGCGCCGACGGCGCTCAACGCACAGCTCTCGGAGGCGACGATCCAGGTGCCGTCCGGCATCTTGCCGTAGCAAAGCGGACGGAAGCCCTGCGGGTCGCGCACGGCGACGAGCTTGGCGCTCGACATCAGACACAGTGAATAAGCGCCCTCCAGGCGGTTCATCGTTTGACTGACCGCATCTTCGATGGAGGGAGTCTTGAGCCGTGCCTGCGTGATGAGGTAGGCGATGATCTCTGTGTCGATCGTCGTGTGGAAGATTGCACCCGCGAGTTCGAGCTTATCGCGCAGGATATCGGCGTTGCTGAGGTTGCCGTTGTGTGCGAGCGCCAGCTTGCCCTTCTGGTGGTTGATGGCGAGCGGCTGACAGTTGCGGCGGCTCGTCGCTCCCGTCGTGCCGTAGCGCACATGACCGACGGCCATCGTGCCCTCGGGGAAGCGCGAGAGGACTTCGTGCGAAAAGACGTCGTTGACGAGTCCGAGATCCTTGTGCGAGGAAAAGACGCCGTCGTCGTTCACGGTGATGCCGCAGCTCTCCTGGCCGCGGTGCTGCAGCGCGTAGAGTCCGTAATACGTCATCGCGGCGACGTTTGCCGGCTCGGGGGAAAATGCGCCGAATACGCCGCATTCTTCATGTATGCTCATTCCTGTGCCTCCTGCTTGGGGGATACTTCTTTTTCCCCTACATCGTACACCATGAGAAAAATCATGTCAATGGAACGACTGTATACAAAATACGCAGAAGGATGTGTACGGCTGGCAGCGGATTAAAATTTCTCGTGAAGCACAATAAATGATCCTAAGGGAAGGATTTCAAAAGGTGCATGTCGAAAAAGAAAAAAGCTAGGCTATGTCTGATGGATTGGCTTTTCCTGCAAACGGGTGGGCATACGTCCGGCAGGTTCCTATTTTAGGAGAAAGACTGCACGAAGCAGCATATCCATGAATTTAGAGCAAGGGAGATCATTGGCATGAAAAACAAGCTGCACCATACTTTGACGAGGGCGGTGCTCTTGGGGCTTCTCGCGAGCACGGCGGCGGCGCCGGCATATGCCGCGTCTTCGCTGTCAAAGCCCGGGCAGGACATCGAAGGGACGCTGCCTGGGGCAGAGGCGGGCGTCGAGAACAACATGAAGAAGAACACGGCGACGAACGAAGTAAAGTTCCTCGTGAAGAACATCCAGCTCGATGTCGAGGACGAGATCAAGTTCAACAATGCCGAGATTCGTGACATTCTCTTAGCGCGCATCGGCAAGGAGACGACGCTTGCGGGGCTCAACGACCTGCAGGATCAGATCACGGCGTACTGCCGCAGCCATGGCTATCCGGCTGCTGCCGCCTACCTTCCCGCGCAGGAGTCCGAGGACGGGAATGTCATCATCAAGGTCATTCCTGGCCGTTACGGTGATGTGAAGCTCGACAACAAGAGCCGGTTCAAGGATGCGGCGGCGCAGGGTTTCCTTGCAGGGCTAAAGAAGGGCGAGATCATCCGCACGAAGGATCTTGAGACGGCGCTCTACACGATCAGCGACTTCAGCGGAGCGCGTGCCGTCGGCACGCTCAGCGCGGGAAAATCGTTCGGAACGAGCGATGTGACCGTGCATATCGAGGACGGCAAGCCGTCTTCGAGCATCGTCTACGCCGAGAACTATGGCAGCGAGGCTACGGGACGCTACCGCTACGGCGCACAGCATTCGATCTACAACGTCGACGGCATGGGATCGAAGGTCAATGTCGGTGCCTTGATTTCCAATAAGTCGCTGCACAACTACTATGTGAACTACGAAGCGCTCGTTGGACACGGCGGCACGTCGCTCGGCATCGGCTACAGCCGCATGGACTATGAGGTCGGCGGACCTCTGAAGCGTCTGGGAGCGCATGGCACGGCGGATACGATCAGCGTCTATGGCAGCCGCCCTATCTACCATACGACGGACGAAAAGCTCGCCCTTACCTACGGCTATGATTACCGTAGGCTTAAGGATGATATGGACGCTTTCGGCGGCATGGCGGACAGCAAGAAGCACTCGCACGATCTCCATGCCGGCGTAGAAGGCTTTTGGCGTGACCGCAAGAGCGGCCTTTCGCTGAACTACAATTTCGTGCTGACAGCAGGCAACGTTACGGCGGATTCGTGGTATGCAAAGAAACTGGCGAAAAGTGCGGGAACAGACGGTGGCTTCACGAAGGCGGAGGCAAAGGTCACAGCCGTTCAGTCGCTTGGCAAGCAGGCGGATGTCATGGTAAAACTGTCAGGTCAGGCGGCATCGAAGAATCTCGATAGTTCCGAACAGATGTATTTGGGCGGTGCTAATGCCGTACGCGCCTATCCGCAGGGCACAGGCACGGGGGATAAAGGGATACTCGGTACGGTTGAGTTCCGCTACTACACCGATGTGCCAGGGCTTGTCGCGAGTACCTACCTCGACGCAGGCCGCAGTTCGTTTGACGGCAGCACGACGACGCTGAAAGGGTGGGGTGTCGGTCTCGCCTACAATGCGCCCGACTGGTTCGCGCGCATCGATTATGCACGTCGCATCGGCTTGGGTCGATCATCCAACGAAACCATATCGGCGGATCGCGGACGCTTCTGGTTTCTTGCGGGCAAGATCTGGTAATGGCGAAAAATACATAAGGCAGGCTGCCGCACGAAGCAAGGATGGGCTTCGTGCGGCAGCCTTTTTGTATGGGAGGCTCTCGTGGGACATGAGCAAGGTTATTCTGATCGAGGCACGATTCTTCTGATTTGTGCAAAGAGAAGATAAAATAATAAAAGGGCTTCAACTTCCGCCGCCTTTCCGATATAATAGGGGGAAGCAGCAAACGGAGGAAAATACTTTATGGAGAATGTGATTCGCATACAGGGCGCGCGCGCCCATAATCTGAAGAATATCGACGTGGAGATACCGCGAGACAAACTCGTCGTCGTCACAGGGCTTTCGGGATCGGGCAAGTCCTCGCTCGCTTTTGATACAATTTATGCTGAGGGGCAGAGGCGCTATGTGGAGTCGCTGTCATCCTACGCAAGGCAGTTCCTCGGTCAGATGGACAAGCCCGATGTTGACAATATCGAGGGACTTTCGCCGGCGATTTCCATCGACCAGAAGACGACGAGCCGGAACCCGCGCTCGACCGTTGGCACGGTGACGGAGATTTACGATTACATGCGATTGATGTTCGCGCGCGCCGGCCGCCCGCATTGTCCGAAGTGCGGCAAGCCCATCGCGCAGCAGACGGTCGATCAGATGATGGACAAGCTTGAGGCTTTGCCCGAGCGCACGAAGCTCCTGATCATGGCGCAGATCGTTCGCGGCAAGAAGGGCGAGCACAAGAAGATTCTCGACCACATCCGCCGCGAAGGATATGTGCGCGTGCGCATCGACGGCGAGGTCGTCGACCTCGGTGAAGAGATTCACCTCGACAAGGCGAAGAAGCATACGATCGAAGTCGTCGTCGACCGTCTTGTCGTCCGCGAGGGCATGGAGCAGCGGCTTGCCGATTCCTTGGAGACGGCTTTGAAGATGGGCGAGGGAGTCGTCTACGTGCAAATCGTCGACGGCGAACTTTTGATGTTCAGCGAAAACTTCGCGTGCGTCGACTGCGGCATCAGCCTGCCCGAAATCACGCCGCGCATGTTCTCGTTCAACAGCCCTTACGGCGCATGTCCGACGTGCAGCGGCCTCGGTAGCAACATGGAGTTCGATCTGGAGCTTGTCGTACCCGACGATTCGCTGTCGCTTGCCGAGGGAGTATTCGCGCCGCTTTCCAAGAATCTCAACACCTATGCGAACTGCCAGATGGAGGCTGTTCTCAAGCATTACGGCTATACGGTTGACACGCCGTTTCGCGACTTGGACAAGAAGGTGCAGGAGTTTCTTCTCTATGGCACGGGCGAAGAGAAGTTCGAGTTTGGCTACGAGAACATGTTCGGCGAGTACAAGCTGCATCATTCGGCCTTCGAGGGTGTCATGCCGATGCTTACGCGGCGTTACCGCGAAACGGATACAGACGCGATGCGCGAGGACTACGAGAACTACATGACGATCACGCCTTGCCCTGCGTGCCATGGAGCGCGTCTTCGTCCCGAGGTGCTTTCCGTCAAGGTCGGCGGCAAGAACATCGCTGAGGTTACGGCGCTGACGATTCGAGAATGCGATGAATTCTTCTCCGAGCTTTCGCTCTCGGAGCGCGAGGCGAAGATCGCCGCGCAGATCTTGAAAGAGATCCATGCGCGCCTCGGCTTTCTCTTGAACGTCGGGCTTGATTATCTGACGCTATCGCGTGCGGCGGGGACGCTCTCGGGCGGCGAGGCGCAGCGCATACGGCTTGCGACTCAGATCGGTTCGGGACTCATGGGCGTGCTCTACATCCTCGATGAGCCGAGCATCGGACTTCATCAGCGCGACAACAACCGCCTCTTGGCGGCGCTGCAGCATCTCCGCGATCTCGGCAACACGCTCATCGTCGTTGAGCATGACGAGGATACGATGTATGCCGCCGACCATATCATCGACATCGGCCCCGGCGCAGGAGCGCATGGCGGGCGTGTCGTCGCCGAGGGTACGGCAGAAGAGATCAAGAAGGTCGCCGAGTCCGTCACGGGACAGTATCTCGCGCGGAAGAAGTTCATCCCCGTGCCGAGCCGCCGCCGGACGGGCACGGGCAATTTCATCGAGATCGTCGGTGCGGCGGCGAACAATCTCAAGAACTTGCGCGTGAAGTTTCCGCTCGGGGAACTGATCCTCGTCACGGGCGTTTCCGGCTCGGGCAAGTCGACGCTCGTCAACGAGATCCTCTACAAGGGCGTCGCCTCAAGGCTCTACCATGCGAAGGGAAAGCCCGGCAAGCACAAGAAGATTCTGGGACTTGAGCACGTCGACAAGATCATCGACATCGACCAGCAGCCGATCGGGCGCACGCCGCGCTCGAATCCTGCGACGTATACGGGCGTATTCGATGCCATCCGGCAGCTCTTCAGTCAGACGACGGAGGCGAAGATGCGCGGCTACAAGCCCGGGCGCTTCAGCTTCAACGTCAAGGGCGGCCGCTGCGAGGCGTGCCGCGGCGACGGCATCATCAAGATCGAGATGCACTTCTTGCCCGACGTCTATGTGCCCTGCGAGGTTTGCAAGGGAGCGCGATACAATCGTGAGACGCTTGAGGTGCGCTACAAGGGAAAGACGATCGCCGACGTGCTCGCCATGACGGTTGACGAAGCTGTGGAGTTCTTCAAGAATATCCCGCGCATCGAGACGAAGCTCAAGGTCATTGCCGACGTTGGGCTCGGTTACATCAAGCTTGGGCAGAGTGCGACGACGCTCTCGGGCGGTGAGGCGCAGCGCGTGAAACTCGCGACGGAACTGGCGCGTCGCTCGACGGGGCGCACGCTCTACATCCTCGACGAGCCGACGACGGGACTTCACACCGCCGACATCGCGAAGCTCCTCGGCATCCTGCACCGCCTCGTCGACGGCGGTGACACGGTCGTCGTCATCGAGCACAACCTCGACGTCATCAAGACGGCCGACCACATCATCGACCTCGGACCTGAGGGCGGTTCGGGCGGCGGCACGATCGTTGCCGAAGGCCGTCCCGAGGACATCGTGAAGGTCAAGGCCTCGTACACGGGCAAGTTCCTGAAGCCGCTGTTGGAAGAGAATTTTGAGAGGAATGCGAAATGAATCGATTGAAGAAGAAGGATCTTTTGACTTTGGGCTTCATGATGTTCTCCGTCTTTTTCGGGGCGGGAAACCTCATCTTCCCGCCTGCACTGGGGCAGGCGGCGGGGACGAACACGCTGTCCGCCATGCTCGGCTTCATGACGACGGGCGTCGGTCTGCCGCTCCTTGGCATCATGGCGATCGCTCTCGCGGGCGGCGAATATGTGCAGCTTCTGAAGAGGCGCACGTTTCCCTGGTTTGCGACGGCGCTTCTCGTCATCCTCTACCTTATCATAGGGCCGTTGTTCGCCATGCCGAGGACGGGCGCCGTCTCGTTTGAGATCGGCATTCGTCCCTTCGTCGGTGCGGGCGATGTCACGCTCCCACAAGTCATCTACACGGCGCTTTTCTTTGGCGCATCGTACTATTTGTCGCTCAATCCGAACAAGCTCATCGACCGCGTGGGCAAGATGCTTACGCCCGCGCTGCTCGTCGTTCTTGTGATCCTCTTTTTGCGTACCTTCTGGTCGCCGATGGGGGAGGTGCTCGCTCCGACGGGCGTTTACCTGGAATCGCCCTATGCGCAGGGATTCCAGGATGGCTATCAGACGATGGATCTCCTCGCGACCATCGCCATCGGCGCGCTCGTCGTCAATGCCGTGCGCTATCGCGGCGTGACCGACACGCGCACCATCGGCAAGGCATGCCTCGCAGCCGGTTTCATCACCGTATTCCTCATGGCCTGCGTTTACGGCTCTTTGGCCTATCTCGGAGCGACGAGCGTGACGGTTCTCGGACACTCGGAGAACGGCGGACAGCTCCTCGCCGAAGCCGTGCGCATCTTCTTCGGCGCGGCGGGCAACGTGCTTCTCGCGCTCATCATCATCCTCGCGTGCATCACGACGTGCTGCGGCATCACGTCGAGCGCAGCGATGTTCTTCCACAAGCTCTTCAAGAAGAAGATTTCCTACGAGCGCTTGCTGCTCTTCTCCACGCTCTTCAGCTTCGGCGCGTCGAACATCGGCCTCACGCAGATCATTGCGCTCGCCGTGCCGTTCCTCGTGGCGATCTACCCGCTCGTCATCGTCTTCGTCATCCTCTCGCTCTTCGATCGCTTCATTGGCTGGCGAAAGAGCATCTACCAGGGCGCCGTCCTCGTCACGCTCGCCTTCTCGCTGACGGACGCGATGCATGCCGCAGGCTTCGGCTCTGCCGCCTTCTATGAAATGCTTGCCGCGCATGTTCCGTTCTACGGCGTCATGATGGGCTGGGTCTGCCCGGCGCTCGCCGGAGCGGTCTTAGGATTCATCATCTCGCTCGGGCAGAAAGCGCCGGCGCCGAAGGAAGCGTAGTGAGCACATGCGGGATGCCTCTGCACATGAAAAGAACCCGACGGATGGCCGTCGGGTTCTTTTCATGTGCAGGTCTCACGCGTAATACATGCTCGCGTTGATGGAAGCGGCAAGATCGAGCTTGTCCTTGAGCTTGAGCTTTTTCGGCTCGTTCTCGTAGTGGGTGATGCGGCGCTTGATGAATTGCGTGTCGATGTTGCCCGTGCGGAAGTAGCTGTCCTCAAGAATTTTCTGGTGCAGGGCAATCGTTGTCTTGACGCCTTCGATGCGGAATTCGCTTAGGGCACGTTCCATGATCTTGATGGCATCGCCGCGCGTTCTGCCGTGCACGATGACCTTGGCGATGAGGGAATCGTACCACGGCTCGATTGTCAGTCCCGTCGTCACGCCGCTGTCGAAGCGTACGCGCGGACCGCTCGGCTCGTGCATGAAGGTGATGAGACCGGGAGACGGCAGGAAGTTGTTGTCGGGATCTTCGGCGTTGATGCGGCACTCGATGGCGTGACCGCGGATCTTGATATTCTTCTGCATGAGCCCCAGAGGCTCACCGTCGGCGATCTGGATCTGGCGGCGCACGATGTCGACGCCCGTGACGGCTTCCGTGATGGCGTGCTCGACCTGGACGCGCGGGTTGATCTCCATGAAGTAGAACTTGTTGTCGGCGAGATCGAGGAGGAATTCCACCGTGCCGGCATTCGAGTAGTGGACGCTCTTCGCCGCCTTGATGGCAAGGCGGCCGATCTCGCGGCGCATCTCTTCCGTCAGGGCGACGGAAGGCGACTCTTCGAGGAGCTTCTGATTGCGGCGCTGCAGCGAGCATTCGCGCTCGCCGAGGAAGAGCACCGTGCCGTAGTTGTCGGCAAGAATCTGCGCCTCGATGTGGCGTGAATGCTCGATATAGTGTTCGAAGTAGTGGACGACTTTCTTGAGATCGACGAGATGCAGGATGTTCTTGAGATCCTCTTCGGAATGTGCGACGAACATGCCCTTGCCGCCGCCGCCTGATACAGGCTTCAAGATGACAGGGTAGCCAACTTCCGCGGCAGCCTTCAAGGCCATCTCGTTGCTTTCGAGAGGGGCGCTGCCCTTTGACATCGGAATGCCGGACGGCGCCATGGCAGCGCGCGCTGCATCCTTATCGCCGACGAGGCGCAGGGTCTCGGGCATGGGGCCGATCCAGACGATGCCCGCCTTCGTGACCATCTCGGCGAAGTCGGCATCTTCGGACAGGAAGCCGTAGCCCGGATGGATGGCTTCGGACTTCGTTTGAATGGCTGCCTCAAGGACGGCCTTCTTGTTGAGGTAGCTTTCCGCCGCATCGGCGGGGCCGACGCGATAGGTGAGGTCGGCGAGCTGGACGTGCAGGGCGTTCTTGTCGGCGTCGGAGTAGATGGCAACCGCCTCGACGCCGAGCTCTTGACAGGCGCGGATGACGCGGACGGCGATTTCGCCGCGATTGGCGATGAGAATTCTTTTGAACATAAGTGATGTAGCCTCCTGATTCGTATTATCCTTTGAGTCCCGATCCTGTCAGTGGCACGACGACGCGATAGTTGTCGGGTTTTGCCGTACCGAAGATTTGCATGGCGCCGGCGAGAGCTGCGGCGCTTGTCGTTTCCACATAGATGCCTCGGCGTCCGAGCATTTCTTTGCACTTCACGATTTCTTCATCCTCAACGATGAGGACGTCACCGCCGCTGTTCGTGACGGCAGCGAGCATATCGTGCAAACGTTTGGGTGTTTCGATGCGGATCGATTCGGCAATTGTCTCCGTCTTCGGGCTTGCCGGTATCTTGTTGAACGCCTCGTAGAGCGGTGCACAGTTCTTGCTCTGCACGGGCACGAGGCGTGGCAGGCGGCCGATCTCGATGAAGCCGTAGTAAAGCCCTAAGAGCATCGTGCCGTTACCGACGGGCAGGAAGATGTACTCGGGCACACTCTCGCCGAGCTGTTCATAAATCTCGTATGCCATCGCCTTCATGCCCTCGAAGAAGAGCGGATTGTAGACATGCGAAGCATAGTAGGCGTCGCCGAGGTTTTCCTTGACCGCCTGACACGCGCCCATGCGGCCGCCTTCGGTCTTGACGATCTTCGCGCCGTAGGCGGCAATCTGACGCAGTTTGTCGGGCGACGTCTCCTTTGGCACGTAGACCGTGCAGTCGATGCCCGCCGCCGCTGCGTGCGCTGCGATGGAGGCGCCGGCGTTGCCTGCTGAATCGAGCGCGATCTTCTCAATGCCGACATGGTGGATCTCATTGATCAGCGTGTAGGCTCCGCGATCCTTGAAGGAGCCAGTCGGCAGAAGGTTCTCTGTCTTCAGCAGATACTCGATGCCGTCAATCTTGATGCTCAGAAGATCGGTGTGCATGTGTCCGATCGTGACGTCATGCACCGTTTCTTCGTTTGCCGCCTTGTTCAGATGGAACATGCCGCCGCATTCGCAGCGGTAGTTCATCGAGCTGATGGGATATTTTTTTTTGCATTTCTCGCAGTAAAAATACACGGAGCATCCCGCCTTTCGTCATGGCATATGATTTCCCTTTGTTTAGTATTTTGCCGTCATGAATATATTCGCGTTTTCCTGCGCATTTCCTTTTCTTATGTAAATTTTCCTGCATCTCAATTGAAAGTTTTAAGAGAAAAATAAGGACAGCTTTGTGTTTCTCCAGAGAAAATGTGGTTGGCAAAGGAGAAGAAATGATGTATGATAGCATGTGAGAGGTTTTTATGACCTTTGTTTTTACTGCAGGGACGGCTTTTTTGATAGATATAAGAAGAACGAGGAGGGGCGGCCCTCTTTTTCTTTTCCGCCGGCCGTGCAAACGGCCTTCTTAGGAGAGGATTATGACAAATAAGATTTATGCGCTGGTCGGGCCGCACGCTTCGGGCAAGACGGTGCTGATCGGCAAACTTATGCAGATGGGGATTCATTACATTCCTTTATATACGACGCGGAAACCAGGAAAAATCGATTCCGATACGAGATTTTACCGCTTTGTCGGCAAGGCGGAGTTCTTCAAGCAGGAATTCATTGTGCACGTCACATATAAGGGTGACTATTATGGCGTCTTAAAAAAAGACGTTCTTTCGGCGTTGCAGGAGCATAAGATCAGCCTTGTGATGTTGGAGGCGAATGGCGTCAAGCAGCTCGCGCGCCTTTTGAAAGAGAATTTCGAGACGATCTTCCTCATGGTCGACTATGTGACGCTCGTCGAGCGCATGATTCGTCTCGGACATAAAAATAGTGAGATAAAGTATCATTTGGAATATGCAGAAAACAACAGTGAGTTTGACAACTGGAAGGACGCTACGCATGTCGTGAAGATCCGGAATGTGGCGAATCCGGGGACGGCGTTTGATCAGATCCTGGCAATCATGGGATTGATGCGCCTCCTGCCACCGGAGAAGCTCAAGGAATGCGTGCAATAAAGGGGCAGCCTGCAAGGGCTGCTTCTTTATTTTGCAGAGAAATTTAGTCGACGGAAAATATTTCAAGATTTTTCAAAATATTATTGACAACTTATAGGAGATGTTTTATAATAAAAGTGCAGATGGAAGGAGGCATCCCTTGCGAAGATGTTTGCAGAAAGAGGAGAAACTTTAGTATGCAGACTAGCAAAAATAGCAGAAAAGCTTAAGGTAAGCCGAAGGTTCAGGCATGAGGCGCATCGTGGAGGAGGAAGAGCGTATTCCGAGACCATGATGAACAAGCTCACGGAGAGAATCCAAAGGGCGGCAAGCCGTTGCAGTATGGCGGCAGGAAGCGGAACGAATATTCATGAAGGGTTGAGGGGCGCTTGCGGAACTGATGTAAGGCAAGACGCAAGTGCCGAAGAATCCACGGATACGAATCCGTGCGTCAAGGCGGAAGCTCATGCAGCTGCGAAGAACAATGCATGAGTTTGACGCAGAAGAAGAGCAGTTCCGATCAATTCCGAGTCCGAGTAGAAGAATCGTGCGCAGGAACAGCAGGGCGCATAGTGCCGATACCGCTTGACTGCCGAAAAAGAGCGCCAGAGAGTGCATCTCCATGCGGCAGGGCAAAGGCTTCATGGCTTCGGTGAAACTCGAGAGATCTGCGGGGGTCGACTTTCAAACAAAAAGGGAACTGGTGCATAAGTTAAGTTCAGCTTATGCACCAGTTCCCTTTTTGTCGTCAATCGTGCTGCGACCGTTGCTCTTGAGCCTTCATTACGGGGCTACAGCATAGATGTCGAAATTGATCTGTGCAGGTTTAATGGCCGCTTTTCTTGAATCTCCCGCCTACGATGTCGTGGACGGCGTTGATCGTTACGAAGGCGCTTTCATCGATGTCGAGGACGGTTTCCTTGAGTTTGTTGACTTCGAGGCGCGTGACGACGGAGTAGAGAACCTTTTTCTCTTCGCCCGTGTAGCCGCCTGCGCCGTAGAGGAGGGTGACGCCGCGTCCCAATCGCTCGGCGAGAGCGACATTGATCTTGTCCGGTTCGTTCGTGACGATCATGACGGCGTAGGATTCGTCGAGTCCCTGGACGACGACATCGATCATCTTGGCGATGACGAAGTAGGCGACGAGCGAGTACATCGCCTTGTCCCAGCCGAAGAGCAGGCCGGCGCTCGACAGGATGAAGAGGTTGATGAACATGACGACCTCACCGACGGAGAATACGGATTTCTTGTCGAGGATGATGGCGACGATCTCCGTGCCGTCGAGCGAGCCGCCCGAACGAATGATGAGTCCGACGCCGAGGCCGACGATGATGCCGCCGAAGATGGCGGCGAGGAAGAGATCCTGCGTGACGGTCGGGAACGGCGCGAAGTAGGCCGACCAAAAGGAGAGTAGGAAGATGGCGGTCATGGTGGCGACAGCGAAGGCTTTGCCGATCTGCTTGTAGCCGATGTAGAGGAACGGGAGGTTGAAGAGGATGAGAAAGACGCCCAGAGGCTGCTCTGTGATGGCATGCGCCATGATGGAGAGGCCGACGACGCCGCCGTCGATGATGTTGTTCGGGATGAGGAAGATTTCGAGTCCGACGGCCGTGATGACGGCGCCGATGAAGATCGTCACATATTTCTGCATGAGGGCGAGCAGGTGCTTCTTGCGGCTTTTCTTTTCTTTTTCCATAAAGCAGGTCCTTTCGTGCAGCTGGACGCTTCCTCAAGGAAGCGGATTCATTCAATGACTCTTTCATTATACGGAAAAAACAGGATGTGCGCAAATTTTATTTGACAACGGGTGTTTCCTGTGATAGAATCACTTATGTTGATTGCGAGAGCGGTCGGCTTGTGACTCAGTAGCTCAGTTGGATCAGAGTATTTGACTACGAATCAAAGGGTCGGGGGTTCGAGTCCCTCCTGGGTCACCATTTTGAAGTTTTGCGCTGGCAGTAGCCGGCGCTTTTTTTGTGTGCAAGAGCGCTCGTCGTTCAAAATGCTTTATTAAGCGACTTCATTTTAGCAGCGTTTCCTTAAAATTATGAAGATGCTTCATTTTCTGCTTTAAAAATGAAGGGGATTCATGTATAATAGGCAATGAAGGGGATTCATGTATAATAGGCAAGGAGAGTTGGAGTGTGCAGGAGACTCCTTGAGCGAGGAGGATTTGTATGGAAGAAGATAAGATCAGCCGCCGCGAGATGAAGAAGATTCAGTCGCGCAAGGCGATTCTCGATTCGGCGGCAAGCCTGTTTCAGAGTCGCGGGCTGGAAGATGTTGCGATTGCGGATATCATGAGTGGGGCGGATCTTGGCATCGGTACGTTTTACAATTACTTTGACTCCAAGGACGATGTCTTGATGGAACTTCTGGGGCGCATCATGAAGGAACTGGGAGAAAGGGTGCGCGTCCTGTCCGAGGAGCGTAGGCCCGTGACGGAAATCCTGCGCGAGCTGCTTCTGGCCGCCGCCAGACTTCTTGGGCAGAATCGTTATGTGTTGCCGCTTTTCCTGCGTGCTGCACAGCAGGCGACCTTGCTGAAGCGCTCGGAGGCGAGCGTTTCGGCGCCGCCTTTCACGGTGCTTTTCACACGCTTGGTTGAGGAAGGCCAAGCGAATGGCGAGTTCCGCCATGACATCCCGACGGCGATCATCTCAGAACTTTTCCACTCGCTGTTTCAAGCAGCGGCGTTCAGTAAACTGGAAATTCCCTTCGAGGAGAACGTGCGCCTGAAGCTTGGATTGATTCTCGACGGCATGCGCGTGATTGAAAAGCAGGAAGAGCAAAAGGAATGAACGGGAGGATTTTTATTTCATGATCAGTGTAACGAAGCTTCTTTTTGCGCGCGAGTATTTCGGCGACTCGCTGCGCTATACGAAGAATGCGCATCGAATGAAAAACGGTGCGGCCGAGGGAATGGGCCCCGTCGTCGTCTGGAATTCGACGAAGACGTGCAACCTCAAGTGTCGCCATTGCTACATGAACTCGGACGCCAAGAAGTATCAGGATGAGCTGACGACAGAGGAGGCGCGGCGCTTCATCGACGACCTCACTGACTTTCGCGTGCCCGTTTTGCTCTTTTCGGGCGGCGAACCGCTCCTTCGTCCCGACTTCTTCGAGCTTGCCGAGCACGCGGCGGCAAAGGGCGTGCGCCCGACGCTCTCGACGAACGGCACGCTCATTGACCGCGCGACGGCGCAGCGCATTAAGGACATCGGCGTGGGCTACGTCGGCATCTCGCTTGACGGTCTCAAGGATGTGAACGACAAGTTCCGCGGCAAGGAGGGCGCCTACGAGGCTGCCATGCGCGGCATAGAGAACTGCACGGCGGTCGGGCAGCGCGTGGGGCTTCGTTTCACGATCAACCATCATAACATCATGGAACTCGACAAGATCTTCGATTTCATCGAGGAGGAGGGCATCAACCGCGTGTGCTTCTATCACCTCGTCTACTCGGGGCGCGGCAACGCGATGATGGAAGAGGATGTGACGGCACAGGAATCGCGACGCGCCATGGATACAATCATCCGCCGCACGCAGGACTTCGAGGAGCGCGGTCTGGAAAAGGAGATCCTGACGGTTGACAATCACTGTGACGGCGTTTACATCTACTTGAAAACGCTCAGGGAGAAGGGCGAGGCAGCGGCCGAGCATGTGTGGAAGCACATTTCGATGAACGGCGGCAACCGCTCGGGCATCGCTTTCGGCGAGGTCGATCCCTTAGGCTACGTCCATCCCGATCAGTTCACGCAGCACCATACCTTCGGCAATGTGCGCGAGAGGAAGTTCGGCGATATCTGGCAGGACACGTCGAACGCCATCCTAGCGGGACTCAAGGATCGAAAGCCGCTTCTTAAGGGTCGATGTTCCTCGTGCCGCTACCTCTCGTGCTGCAACGGCAACTTCCGCACGCGTGCTGAGGCGCGTACGGGCGATTTCTGGGCAAGCGATCCTTCGTGCTATCTGACGGACGAGGAGATCGGACTTGCGCGTGAGGAGGCGGCGATATGATCATCTCGTGGAACACGACGAACGCTTGCAACATGTACTGCAAGCACTGCTACCGCGATGCGGGCTGCAAGGCGGAGGAGGAGCTTTCGACGGTGGAGGCGAAGAAGCTCCTCGATGAGATCGCGCGTGCGGGCTTCAAGATCATGATCTTTTCGGGTGGCGAGCCTCTGACGCGCCCCGACATTCTGGAACTTGTAGAGCATGCGACGAAGCTTGGTTTGCGCTCGGTCTTCGGCACAAACGGCACGCTGATCACGCCCGAGATGGCACGCGCCTTAAAGGCGGCGGGCGCGATGGGTATGGGAATTTCGCTCGACTCGATGTCGCCTGCGAAGCACGATACGTTCCGCAGCTATCCGGGCGGCTGGGCGGGCGCTGTCGAAGGCATGAAGAATTGCCGCGCGGCGGGGCTGCCGTTTCAGATTCATACGACGGTCATGGACTGGAACGAGAAGGAATTGGAGGCGATCACGGACTTCGCCGTGGAACTCGGCGCTGTGGCGCACCACTTCTTCTTCCTCGTGCCGACGGGACGTGCCGAGACGATCGAGGAGGAGTCGCTTCGTGCCGAGGCGTACGAGAGCGTTCTGACGCGCATCATGAAAAAGTCGGAGGAAGTGGATATCGAGCTGAAGCCGACGTGCGCACCGCAGTTTTTGCGCATCGCGGGGCAGATGGGCATCAAGACGCGCTTTCGGCGAGGCTGTCTCGCGGGACTCAGCTACTGCATCATCAGCCCGCGCGGCAAGGTGCAGCCGTGCGCCTATCTCAACATGGAGCTTGGCGACGTGCGAAAGACGCCGTTCGACGAGATCTGGAGGAACAGCGAGGTGCTGAACAAGCTGCGCACGCTCGAATATTCGGGCGGCTGCGGCACTTGTGACTACAAGCGTGCCTGCGGCGGCTGCCGTGCGCGTGCTGCCTACTACAACGATGGCGATTATATGGCGGAAGAGCCTTGGTGTCTTTACCACGGGCGCAAGGGATAGTATAATTAGTTAGGCAGGGGCGACGGTGCGCCAGAAAGCGTGCCGCCGCCCTTTTGCGTGAGGCGGCGCGGGATGCTCAAACGGCGGATGTTCGTGCGTGCAGCCTGCAGCAATGGGGGTTGAAGAAAGGCGGCTTTTATGATCAAGCTGGTATTTTGTGATATGGACGGCACGCTTCTCGATGGGCAGGGAAATCTGCCTGAAGGACTCGGTGCGATTCTCGCCGAACTCAAGGAGCACGGCGTGATCTTTGCGCCTGCGAGCGGCAGGCAGTATGCGGCGCTTCTGCGCCATTTCCGACCATGGGCGGAGGATCTCATCTTCTGCGCGGAAAACGGCGCCTACGTCGTGCGGCGCGGCGAGGAACTTTTCTCCGCAACGATCGCGCCCGCCTTGTGCGAGGAAATCGTGCACCGAGCCACTGCTGTCCAAGGCGGTTATACCGTCTGGTGCGGCAAGGAGTACGCCTATGTGACGGAGCGCAACGAGGCGTTCTTTAGAGAGATGCAGCAGTATTTCACGGAATACAAGCTGGTCGGGAGCTTCGATGCCGTGCATGATGCGGCGATCAAGTTTTCTATATGCGATCCTGTGGAGGCGGATGCTGAGCGCACGATCTATCCTTCGCTGCAGGACTTGTCCGAGGAGCTGAAGGTCGTCGTCTCCTCGAACTATTGGGTGGACATCATGCAAAAAGATGTGAACAAGGGCGCCGCCGTGCGCCGCGTGCAGCAGCTTCTGGGCATTCGCCCCGAAGAGTGCCTTGCCTTCGGCGACTATCTGAACGACGTCGAGATGCTCGGCGCGGTAGGCGAGAGCTACGCGATGGAGAATGCGCACCCGAAGGCGAAGGCGGCGGCGAAGCATATCGCGCCGCCCAACACGCAGCACGGCGTGCTGCGCATCCTGCGCCGGCTGCTCGATGAAGGAAAGATGCAAGGAGGAAGATCATGAAGCTCGACTATCATATGCATTTGGAATACGGCTCTTACGATGAAGCGTGGGTGGAAGGTTTTTTCCGTGCGGCGGCGGCGCGCGGCGTGGCGGAGATCGGCTTTTCCGAGCACAGTCACACGTTTCCGGAGTTTGAATCGCTCTATTACGATGATCTCATCTTGGACGACTCCTTCGTCGGCAGTTTTCAGCAGAAGTGGCTGAAGAAGAACAAGTTCAAGTATACGCTCGAAGAATACTTCGCCTTCATGGCAAAGCTCAAGGAAAAGCACGCGGTCAAGACGGGCATCGAGGTCTGCAACTTCCAAGATCAGACGGCTGTTGCAAAAATCCTCGGCAGCTGCGATTTTGACTATGTGATCGGATCGGTGCACTTCATTCGCGGCTGGGCGTACGACTGGTCCGAGATCAAGGCGGAGTGGGATCGCATCGCGCTCTTTGACATCTACGAATGGTACACGCAGGAGATCGAGAAGCTCTGCGCCTCGAAGCTCTACGATGTGCTCGGGCATCCGTTCAACATCCGCCTCTTCCGCTACTTCCCCGATTTTGACGTCACGCCGTTCTTGGAGCGCGCCGTGTGCGCGATGGAAAAGGCTCAGATGGCGGTCGACATCAACACGGGTACGCTCTACCGCTATCCGATTGCGGAGATCTCGCCCTACGAGGATTTCATGCGCCTCGCGGCGGCGCACAAACTGCCTGTCATCACGACCTCGGATGCGCACAAGCCCGAGGATGCGGGCGCGTACAATGACGAGGCCGTCGCCTACGCACGGCGCTTCGGCTACGAGACGACACTGCGCTTCACGAAGAGGGAGCGCGAGGTCGTGCCGCTCGGCTGATCGTTGCAGCCGCTCCTTTCACCTCTTGCCAGACATGCGGATTTTTCGTACAATAGAAAGAGCGAGATGCAGTGCGGCAAGACTGTTGAATGAGAGGAGGGTTTCCTGATGGTTTTGACCTTGGATGAAATCCGCGAAAAAGTTCGCCCAATCTGTGAGGCGTACAAGGTGAAGCGACTCTTCCTGTTCGGCTCTTATGCACGTGGAGAAGCTACGAAAGAAAGCGATGTGGACTTTCATATTATGTTGGACGAAGAAACGACTTTGTTGGAATTGGGTGGACTCTATGTAGATCTGGAGGACGCTTTGCAAAAGGAAGTCGATATCGCTACACAAGTTCCAAAGGAGCAGGAGATTTTCGGGAAGTATATGGAAAAGGAAGAGATTTTGCTTTATGAAGATCAGCGAGAAAGATGCGCAGGTTCTGCGGAATATAGTCAAGCATTGTGACGCAATATGTTGTGAGGGGGAGTCGCCTTGAAAAACGCATGGGAGAAGTTCTGTTGCGCGGTTGTTGCCGTGCTTCTTTTTGCCGTCGTGCCGTGCCGCGCTCTTGCTGCGCCCGATGCGTCGGAAGAATGGTATTGGTTGGCATCGGATGCGAAGTACAGCAAGTATTTTGCGCCGAACGAAGTCACGGTCGTCAAGAGTCTCAATGTCGCAGGGTTGGAGCGTGCGATGCCAACGGTCATTCACGGCTGGATTAAAACGAGCTTCAGCTATGAAGGCGCAA
Source organism: Selenomonas sputigena (assembly GCF_026015965.1). Classification (NCBI taxonomy): domain Bacteria; kingdom Bacillati; phylum Bacillota; class Negativicutes; order Selenomonadales; family Selenomonadaceae; genus Selenomonas; species Selenomonas sputigena. Next base: position 334,186 of record NZ_CP110383.1, read on the forward strand.
AGGAGACGATTGCGAACTACGGCATCAAGGATATCCTGCCCGATCCGGCTGCGCTTGCCTACAGCCTCGCACTCGTCGAGGTCAGTCCGCAGAATCGCACTTTCCGCTATCTGGAAGAGGACTTTTACGATGCGCAGGGAAACATCCTTTGGTCGAAGCGCACGCCTGGCTCGGAAAAGGAAATGAACTCGCAGCAGTATGATGAAACCTTTTATGCGGCAATCGTCGACAGCGTTTTCGGCATGGGCGAACTGGAGCGTCTGACGAGTTCGGATCGCTGGTATGAGCTTTGGAAAGAAAAGCGGTCGGACGGAGGCGAGGAGAGCGCCATGGCGGACACCTCGACGATGCGGCTCAAAGGGGAACTGCTCTTTTATTGGGAGTGGGTCACGAAAAAGGACGCTAAGGGAAATACGTTGGAGGTGCAGTTCCTCAAGCGCGCCTTGAACGTGCCGATGGGCACGGTAAGCACGAAGGATGGCAAGACTTGGACGCCGCAAGCGGGGTGGCAGGATTTGGAGGAGACGGATCTGACGTTTCACGGCATCCAGCAGGGCAGCAGGGAATATACGGGACTCCTGCGCCTGCGTACCTACACGGCGAAAAACCTCGCGTGGCTCTATCGCGCGAGCTTGGAGCCGAACGCCGAGCGGCGTCTCCAACGCGATGAGGAGTGAGGTGCGGGCATCACGCTGGGCATCTTTGTCATGAGGAGTGGCTCGCCCCGTAGGAAAGTCAACGAGCCGATGGACAAGGAAAGGAATTTTTGATGCAGAACAAATACATCCGCAATTTCTCGATTATCGCGCACATCGACCATGGTAAGTCGACGCTTGCCGACCGCCTCATTGAAAGCACGGGCACTTTGACTGAGCGCGAGATGGAGGCGCAGGTGCTCGACAATATGGAGCTTGAGCGTGAGCGCGGCATTACGATCAAGGCGCAGACCGTGCGCCTGCACTATCGCGGCAAGGACGGCGAGGTCTATGAACTCAATCTCATCGACACGCCGGGTCACGTCGATTTCACATACGAGGTGTCGAGAAGCCTTGCGGCCTGCGAGGGAGCGCTTCTCGTCGTCGATGCGGCGCAGGGCGTCGAAGCGCAGACGCTCGCAAACGTCTACATGGCGCTGGAGCACGATCTCGAAATCATCCCTGTCATCAATAAGATCGATTTGCCGAGCGCCGATCCCGAGCGCGTCAAAGAGGAGATCGAGGAGGCGATCGGCCTCGATGCGTCCGAGGCGATCCTGACTTCGGCGAAGACGGGCGTAGGCATCGAGGAGATCCTCGACGCCATCATCGAGCGCATCCCGCCGCCGAAGGGCGAGGACAATGCGCCGCTTCGCGCTTTGATCTTCGACTCGTACTTTGACTCGTACAAGGGCGCGATCGCGCATGTGCGCCTGATGGAAGGTCATATCAAGAAGGGCATGGAACTGAAGATGATGGCGACGGGCAAGACATTCGAGGTGACCGATGTCGGCTGCTTCCGTCCCGCACCTGCCGAGCTCGGCGAACTTACGGCGGGAGAAGTCGGCTTCGTCGCGGGAAGTTTGAAGAACGTGCGCGACGTGCTCGTCGGCGATACCGTGACGAGCGCGAAGAACCCTGCACCAGAGCCGCTGCCCGGCTATCGCGGCGTGACGCCGATGGTCTACTGCGGACTCTATCCCGTGGACAGCGCCGACTACGACAATTTGAAGGACGCGCTCGAAAAGCTGCAGCTCAATGATGCGGCGCTGATCTTCGAGCCGGAGACATCGATCGCACTTGGCTTCGGCTATCGCTGCGGTTTCTTGGGTCTTCTGCACATGGACGTCATCCAGGAGCGGTTGGAGCGCGAGTACGGCATGAAGCTCATCACGACGGCGCCCTCCGTCATCTACCACGTCCACAAGACGAACGGGACGATGCTCAAGGTCGACAATCCGTCGAAGCTTCCGCCGCCGACGGAGATCGACTTCATCGAGGAGCCGTTTGTCAAGGCGACGGTCATCGTGCCGAAGGACTATGTCGGCTCCGTCATGGAAGTCTCGCAGGAAAAGCGCGGCACGTTCGAGAGCATGGACTACCTCGACACGAATCGCGTCATGATCATCTACCACATTCCTTTGAGCGAGATCATCTACGACTACTTTGATCGCTTGAAATCGACGACGCGCGGCTATGCCTCGCTCGACTACGAGCTTGCCGACTATCGCCAGTCGCGCCTCGTGAAGCTTGACATTCTCTTGAACGGCGATCCCGTCGATGCATTGTCGACCATCGTCCACGCCGACCGCGCCGCGACGCGCGGCCGCCAGCTCGCGCAGAAGCTCAAGGAGATCATTCCGCAGCAGATGTTCGAGATTCCGATCCAGGCGGCTGTCGGCAACAAGATCATCGCGCGAGAGAACGTGCGTGCCATGCGAAAAGACGTGCTTGCCAAGTGCTACGGCGGCGACATATCGAGAAAGCGCAAGCTGCTTGAAAAGCAGAAAGAAGGCAAGAAGCGTATGAAGGCGGTCGGCAGCGTCGAAGTGCCGCAGGAAGCCTTCATGGCGATATTGAAGATCGACTGATTCCCGCGCGGTTCTGCGCTTCCTTTTATTGTGGGAATTGCCGAGCGAAGGGGAAAGCGAGAATTTGAAAGGAAAAGAGGCGGCAGAATGGGTGATTTCGGCGTGTATGTCCATATTCCCTTCTGCCGCCGCAAGTGCTTTTACTGCGACTTCCCTTCTTATGCAGGAGAAGAGCGATGGATGAGCCGCTACCGAGAAGCCCTGTGCCGCGAGATTGCGGCGCAGGGCTGTCGCTGTCTGCAGGAAGGGGCAGTGCGCACCGTCTACATCGGCGGCGGCACGCCGACAACGCTTGCGGCAGACGACCTTCTCGCCGTCGTCTGCACCGTGCGCGAGAGTTTTCGACTGACAGGCGAGGAAGAGTTCACGGTCGAGGCGAATCCCGGTACGGTCGATGCAAAGCTTCTCGAACGATTGCGCGAGGCGGGCGTCAACCGTCTGAGCTTCGGCGTGCAGTCGTTTTTCGATGCGCTGCTCACTGCTATCGGGCGCATTCATACGGCACGGGAGGCGGAGGATGCCGTGCGCATGGCGCAGAAGGCAGACTTTCGCGTGAGCCTTGACCTCATGTACGGTCTGCCTGGGCAGACGCTTTCTGATCTCAAGGACAGTGTGGCGCGAGCCGCTGCGCTCGGCATTGGTCACATCTCCGTCTACGGGCTTGCCGTCGAGGACGGCACGCCGTTCGCCCGCATGGAAGAGGCGGGGCGGCTTCATCTGCCGACGGATGACGAATGCGGCGATATGTACGACTATATCACGGCAGAACTGCCACGCTTGGGTTACCGCCGCTACGAAATCTCGAACTATGCGAGGGCGGGCGAAGAGAGCCGCCACAACCTCGCCTATTGGCAGGACGTGTCCTACATCGGTCTCGGCGCAGCGGCGCATTCGTATTGGCACGGACAGCGCACGGAGAATGAGCAGGATCTTTGCCGCTACATCGCGTGCATCGAAGGAGGCCTGTCGCCTGCAAGGGAAGAAGAGCCTTGCTCGCGCGAAAGCCATATCGAAGAATTCGCCTTCCTCGCGCTCCGCACGGCGTATGGTATTGATAAGAAGCGCTTTCGCGGCACTTTCGCCTCGGATGTGCACGAGGTCTATGGCGAAGTGATCGCGCGCTTGCAGGCGGCGGGGCTTGTTGAAGAAACGGCGGTGAGCATACGTCTGACAGAGCAGGGCATGAAGTTTGGCAACCGCGTCTTTGAAGCATTCTTGTTGGAAAGAGATGAAACGTAGCTGCCGCAAGCGGCTTTGCCGGCAAACTTTAAGCTTTCCTCTTATATGTACGATAAATAAGAGGAGAAAGGAGCGATTTCGATGGATATGAGCATAGCGGCGATGTCGGTCGATCTAAGCCAGGCACGCTTCTCGCAGCAGTTCGGCATCTCCGTCATGAAGATGGCGATGGATACGACGGAAGAAGCTGTGGGTGAGATGTTGGAAAGCCTCGACCCTGCGGTCGGCAACAATATTGATATTGCGGTATGAAAAAGAGGGCTGTCGCACAAAATGTGCGGCAGCCCCTTTTTGCTTGACTCGATCGGTTGACAGCGCAAGCCTGTGCAAGAGAAAGAAGCGTAAATTACACGCACAAACGTCCACTTTGTGGATATTGTGCGACGCCCTTACCAAAAACCGACCAATCAGTCAGCGCCCTTTGGGCTTGACTTCTTGGACTTTCATAGTAAAACTTTTTTGCGAAAGACAAAAAAGATGTTGACTTTTTGACTTTTATCGTGTATATTCTAGTCATGGGTTAGCACTCAAGGAGATTGAGTGCTAACAGCATGAACTACACGCACAAACGTCCACTTTGTGGACATTGTGCGCCGCCCTTAATGAAAGTTACCCAATCGGCCTGCGCCCTTCGGGCTTGGCTTCTTGGACTTTCATAGTAAACTACACGCACAAACGTCCACTTTGTGGACAAAAGTGCGCCGCCCTTAATGAAAGTTAGCCAATCGGCCTGCGCCTTTCGGGCTTGGTTTCTTGGACTTTCATAGTAGACCTTATCAGAGGGGGTGTGAAGATGCTTGATGAAAGGAAGCAGCGCATCCTGCAGGCGGTAGTCGATGACTACATCTCGTCGGCGGAGCCTGTCGGCTCGCGCACTGTGGCGCGGCGTCATGATTTCGGCGTTAGTCCGGCAACGATCCGCAACGAGATGGCGGATCTCGAGGATATGGGCTACTTGGAGCATTTGCACACGTCCTCTGGGCGCATCCCTTCGTCGAAAGGGTATCGACTCTATGTGGACAATCTGCTCTCGCCCGCGCCGATTGACGAGCGCGAGAGGGCGTTGATTGACCACTGGTATCGAAAGCGCGTCAAGCGCGTCGAGAGCGTCTTTCAGGAGACGGCGAAGATCATTTCGCGACTGACGAAGAATCTCGCGCTCGTCCTTGCGCCGCAGCTGGATGAAGCGGCTTTTCGCACGCTGCAGTTCGTGCCGCTGGGCGAAGATCGTGTCATCGCCGTCTTGATGACGGACGCGGGCTTCGTGGAGAACCGCGTCGTCAAGATGCCGAAAGGCGCGAGTTTCGAGGATTTCCAACGCATGGCGGAGGTCATCAACCGATGTCTGTCGGGCGAGAAGCTTTCCTCCATCGGCACGGCCGCTTTGAAGCGCATACGCGCCGAGGTCATGGACGAGTCGCTTTATCAGGCGGCAATGGAACTGATTTACGAAGCGCTCGACGAGGAGCGCAAGGAGCAGCGGCTCTATCTCGGCGGCACGACAGAGATGCTTGCGCAGCCGGAGTTTCGCGATGTGACGCGCGTGCGTGCGCTCCTCTCACTGCTCGAAGAGGAGAACTTCGTCAAAGACGTTCTGCAGAAGAAATCGCAGGAGGGACTCGTCGTCACGATCGGCCGTGAGAATGAGTACAGCGGCATTGAGGATTGCAGCATCATTCGCGCGACGTACCACTTGGATGGCGAGTGCTTGGGCACGATCGCCGTCTTAGGGCCGACGCGCATGGAGTACGGCAAGGCGATGGCGCTCTTGGGATATCTGAACCACCATATCGCTGCGCTTGTGCAGCCTTTCCGCTGGTAGCGGCATAGCATGAAATACGAGGTGAAGGGAATGCCATCATTCATGAAGGATGAGTTGAAGAAGAAGGACGAGGAAAAGCTCGAGGAGATGAAGCGCGAGATCGACGAGGCGGAGGCCGCAGACACTGCGGACGTCGCAGAAGAAGCGACGGGAGATGTCCGCGAGGAGACTGCCGAAGGAAGCCGTGAAGGTACCGAGGAGGCAGAAAATGGCGCGGACGATCCTGTGAAGCGTGCAGAAAAGCTTGAAGCCGATCTGGCAGAAAAGGACGCACAGATGCTGCGACTGCGCGCGGACTTCGACAACTTCCGCCGTCGTTCTGCGAAGGAGCGCGAAGAGCTTGCCGCCGTCGTCACCCAGGGCATCCTCACGGATATGCTGCCGCTCCTCGACAACTTCGAGCGTGCACTTTCCGCCGAAGGTTCTGACCTCGACAGCTTCCGCGCAGGCGTTTCCATGATCTACAAGCAGATGCAGGAAGCGCTCGCGAAGAACGGCTTGGAAGTCATTGATACGAAGGATAAGAAGTTCGACACGAACTTCCATCAGGCGGTCATGCGCGTGCAGGATCCCGAGAAGGAGGACGATACGATCGAGCAGGAACTGCAGAAAGGCTACATGGTAAAGGGGCGCGTCATACGCCCAAGCATGGTGCAGGTCGTTTCAAATTAAGTCAAATAGAGGAAACTCTTTTTATAGATATAAACATTTAGGAGGAATTCATCATGGCAAAAGCAATTGGCATCGATTTAGGTACCACGAACTCCGTCGTCTCCGTCATGGAGGGCGGCAAGCCCGTCGTCATCACGAACCCGGAGGGCAGCCGCCTGACGCCGTCCGTCGTCGGCTTCACGAAGACGGGCGAGCGTCTCATCGGCCAGCTCGCCAAGCGTCAGGCGGTATCGAACCCTGACCGCACGATCGCGTCGATCAAGCGTCACATGGGTGAGAAGGATTACAAGGTTTCCATCGACGGCAAGGACTACACGCCGCCTGAGATTTCGGCGATGATCCTGCAGAAGCTCAAAGCGGACGCGGAAGCCTACCTCGGCGAGACGGTGACGCAGGCGGTCATCACGGTGCCGGCGTACTTCAACGACAGCCAGCGCCAGGCGACGAAGGATGCGGGCAAGATCGCGGGTCTCGACGTCCTGCGCATCGTCAACGAGCCGACGGCGGCATCGCTGGCATACGGCGTCGACAAGGGCGGCGAGCACACGGTTCTCGTCTTTGACTTGGGCGGCGGCACGTTCGACGTTTCGATCCTCGAACTCAGCGAGGGCATGGTTGAAGTCAAGGCGACGAGCGGCGACACGCACTTGGGCGGCGACGACTTTGACCACGCCGTCATGAACTGGATGGTCGAGGAGTTCAAGAAGGAGAACGGCATCGACCTCTCCGCCGACAAGATGAGTGCACAGCGTCTGTTGGAAGCGGCGGAAAAGGCGAAGATCGAGCTTTCGAGCATGATGGAGACGCCGATCAATCTGCCGTTCATCACGGCGGACGCCACGGGTCCGAAGCATCTTGACTTGAAGCTCACGCGTGCCAAGTTTGATGAGCTTACGCACGATCTTGTCGAGCGCACGATGGGTCCGACGCGTCAGGCGATGTCGGATGCAGGTCTTTCGCCTTCGGACATCGACAAGGTGCTTCTCGTCGGCGGTTCGTCGCGCATCCCTGCCGTGCAGGAGGCCATCAAGGGCTACTTTGGCAAGGAGCCGGATCGCAGCGTGAACCCGGACGAGTGTGTTTCCATCGGTGCGGCAATTCAGGCCGGCATCATCGTCGGCGAAGTCAAGGACATGCTGCTCCTCGACGTCACGCCGCTTTCTCTGGGTATTGAGACCTTGGGCGGCGTTTCGACGAAGCTCATCGAGCGCAATACGACGATTCCTGTCAGGAAGAGCCAGATCTTCTCGACGGCAGCGGACAACCAGCCGTCGGTTGACATCCACGTCCTGCAGGGCGAGCGCGAGATGGCTGCGGGCAACAAGACGCTCGGACGCTTCGAGCTTTCCGATATCCCGCCGGCGCCGCGCGGCGTTCCTCGCATCGAGGTCGCCTTCGACATCGACGCAAACGGCATCGTGCACGTCTCCGCGAAGGATCTCGGCACGGGCAAGGAGCAGAAGATCACGATCCAGTCCGACAGCGGCATGAGCAAGGACGACATTGACCGCATGGTCAAGGAAGCTCAGGCACATGAGGCCGAGGACAAGAAGCAGAAGGAGACCGTGGAGGTCAGAAACCGTGCCGATTCGGCTGTCTATCAGGCGGAGAAGGCGATCAAGGATCTCGGCGACAAGGTCGACAAGGCGAAGGCGGACGAAGTGCAGGCGGCGGCCGACAAGGTCAAAGAAGCGCTGAAGGGCACGGACACGGACGCCATCAAGAAGGCGACGGAAGAGCTGGAAAAGCCGCTCTATGAGATGAGCGCGGCAGCGTACCAGCAGGCGGGCGGCCCTGAGGCTGCAGCAGGCGCGGGCGCAGCTCCCGGTGCAGGTGCAACGGACGCGGGTGCGAAGAGCGAGGACGACAACGTCGTCGATGCCGAGTACACGGAAGTCAAGGACGACAAGAAATAAGCGCAAGAAGTGACGGAGAGTGTGGAGCGTGGAGTTCATGCTCCGCACTCTTTTGACGATAAAGGACAGGCGCACTGGGCGCTGTGAGGTGTTTATTGTGAGCGAGAAACGCGATTACTATGAGGTGCTCGGCCTCTCTAAAGGCGCTTCGGATGCGGACATCAAGAAGGCGTTCAAGAAGATGGCGCGCAAGTACCATCCCGATTTGAACCGCGACAATCCGAAGGAAGCTGCCGAGAAGTTCAAGGAGGTCAACGAGGCTTATCAAGTCCTCTCCGATCCGCAGAAGAAATCGACGTACGATCAGTTTGGCCACGCGGCGTTTGACGGTGCGGGTGGCGGTGCAGGAGGCGCAGGGGGCTTCGGCGGTTTCGGCGGCGGCTTCGGCGGCTTTGGCGGCGGCATGGGCGGCTTCGGCATGGACGACATCATGGACGCCTTCTTCGGCGGCGGCGGTCGTCGTCGTGGGCCGAAAGGCCCTGAGCCGGGCAACGACCTGCGCTATGACTTGGAGATCACCTTTGAAGAAGCGGCATTCGGCAAGGAGGTCGAACTGACGGTTCCGCGCACGGAGAATTGTGATGCGTGTCACGGCACGGGCGCGGCCGAGGGCACGAAGCCCGAGACGTGTCCCGACTGCCACGGCACGGGTCAGGTGCAGAAGGCGCAGCGCACGCCGCTCGGCAACTTCATGACCTCGCGTCCGTGCAGCCGCTGCGGCGGCACGGGGCAGGTCGTCAAGAATCCGTGCAAGAAGTGCGGCGGCACGGGTCACACGCGCGTCAACCGCAAGATCGAGGTCAAGATCCCTGCGGGCATCGACGAGGGGCAGCGCGTGCGCATCTCGGGCGGCGGCGAAGCGGGGCAGCGCGGCGGTCCGAATGGCGATCTCTACGTCTATATCTATGTGAAGCATCACAAGCTGTTCAAGAGGAGCGGCGCGGACGTCATCAGCGAGGTGCCGATCTCCTTTGTGCAGGCGGCGCTCGGCGACACGATCGAGGTGCCGACCATCGACGGCAAGGCGGAACTCAAGATTCCCGCGGGCATCCAATCGGGCACGGTGCTCCGCATGCGCGGCAAGGGCATCCCGCATCTAAGAGGCACGGGGCGCGGCGATCAGCATGTGCGCGTCAAGGTCTTGACGCCGCAGAAGCTTACGAGCAAGCAGAAGGACGCACTGAAGGCATTCGGCGACCTCTGCGGCGAAAGCGTCAATCCCGAGCAGAAGACGTTCAAGGATACGCTGAAGAGTTTCTTCAAGTGAATATTCGGCGCGAAGTGATTGTCGCGAAAAGGCTAGGAAAGGGGAGCTGCTCCGGCAGCTCCCCTTTGTGCTTGCAATATTGGCGGTTTTGTTCAAACGTTATATGCACGTTGTCTTTGCTTTTGCGATGCGTCCGCTATTTCTTTCGCGCGGCCGGATCGCTCAATCCCTCGATTGCGCCACCTGCAATCGCCCATAGGTAGAGGCTGGCGGTACTTGCGTAGGGAGAGTAGCGCTTCTTGTAGCGCTCGAATCTCCTGCGGTCGATTTCCTTGTGCCGGTAGAGCATCCGCAGGCCGCGCTGTATGCCGAGGTCGCCGAAGCTCAGGACGTCGGGACGCCGTAGCGTGAAGATCAGCAGCATTTCCGCCGTCCAGTCGCCGATGCCTTTGAGTGAGGAGAGGGCGCAGATGACCTCGTCATCGCTCATCGCATACAAGGCGGCGATATTGAAATCACGGTTCGCAACCTTCTCGGCAAAGTCCATGATGTAGTCGACCTTGCGAAAACTCGTGCCGACGGCCTGCAGTTCCTCGCGTCCAAGGGAAAGCAGATGCGCCGCATCCACCGTGCAGACCTTCTCACAGAGCCTTGCCCAGACGGCTTCCTGCGCCTTCGTCGAGATCTGCTGCCCGATGATGTGATGCACGACGGCGGAAAACACGTCGTCATGCACGGGACGCTCCAGCACACCGAGGCTCTCGATGACGGCGGCGAGTTTCTTGTCCTTGGACTTCAAATAGGCGATTTCCTTTTCGCCGCAGGGAACATACATCATGTGCGTCCTTTCTACAGTACGGCGATGATCAAACTGCCGAGAGAGATGAGAAAGATGCCGATGCCGTGCGTGAGGCTGACTTCTTCCTCAAAAATGAGGATGGCAAGGAGGACGGCGAAGACGACGCTGAGCTTGTCTATGGGAGCGACGCGCGAAACGTCGCCAGTCTTCAGTGCCATGAAGTAGAAGAGCCACGATGTCGCTCCGGCAATGCCGCTCAAAGCGACGCATGCCAAGGCTCTGCGGTCGGCAAACACTTCGGGTAGATGTGAGGCATGTCCCTGCACGACCATGACCGCGACGAGGAAGATCGCCATGATGATGCTGCGCACAGCGGTAGCGACGCTGCTGTCCAGCCCTTCAAGGCCCATCTTGCCGAAGATGGAGACGAAGGCGGCGGAAAGTGCGGAGAGGAGAGCATAGAGAAGCCAAGAGGACATGAGTGAAACCTTTCTTTCCTTGTGGACGATACGAAAATATTGTATAATAGCGGCAGAGAACCACCAAAGGCTAAGCGGCTGCTTCTTCCACTTCCATTCTGAAAAGAAGGGAGGTGGCGCGTATGACTTCTTTCGAGTTGATCGTGATTTTGATCTTCGCGACAGGGTACATTATCGTGATAAAAAAGAAATAACCGCCCCCTCGCCAAAGGATAGCGGTTAGTTCTTAACCCATTTCTTTCGGAAGAGGTAGCCGTTTACGGTGGTTCTCTTCTTGTCTATATCATAGCAGATTCACGACACGCTTGCAAGTTTTTTGGTGTTTGGCGTACTACGGCTGATGGTACAACCACAATGGACATATATTGTCACGATAGCAACGAATTTGACGCATCAGACAGGAAGAAAATCGAAGAAGGATTGAGGGGCTTAGGTCTTGGAAACGAATAAGCGGGTATTTTAGGCATAAACTACACGCACAAACGTCCACTTTGTGGACATTGTGCGCCGCCCTTACAGAAACCTAACCAATCGGTCTGCACCCTCTGGGCTTGACCTCTTGGGGTTTCATGGTAAAAAAATGGAGCTATCCAAATAGCAGTTGGATAACCCCTGAAGCCTTGAAAATACTAAGCTGGTCGGAGCGACGGGATTTGAACCCACGACCTCTTCCACCCCAAGGAAGCGCTCTACCAAGCTGAGCCACGCCCCGACTGCTTTAGTATAGCAGACTTCTCCCGAAAAAGCTAGGGGAAATTTTCTTTTTTTAGAAAAACTTTGCGGCGGCAGGATTTTCGGATGGGGGGAGTGCTCGGCTGATCCATAATGGAAAGTATTTGAGATTGTGCGCGTGCAAAGGTATAGGAAGAAAGATTCTCACACAAGAGAATGAAGGACTTTTTTCGTTTCGGTAACAAGTGTTACCGAAGGGGCATGTTCTCTTTGCTATGATAAGGCTGTCAGGAGGAACTGCCTCGTGCGGGTTCTCGTTACATCGCAAAGAGAGAGGATGGTATATATGGAGAACAAGATGTTTTGCTTTCAGTGTCAGGAGACGGCGGGCTGCAAAGGCTGTACGCAGGTGGGCGTTTGCGGCAAGAAGCCGGAGGTCGCAGGACTTCAAGACCTTTTGGTTTATGTGACGAAAGGGATTTCTGCTGTTTCGACGGCGTTGCGCGAGGCGGGAAAGACGGTTTCCCAAGCGGTCAATGATCGCGTCACGCTGAATCTCTTCATCACGATTACGAATGCGAACTTCGACGATGCAGCGATTGCCGATGCGATCGAAGAGACGCTCAGCATGAAGGAAGATCTGCTGAAGGAGCTTGCCGACACGTCGAAGCTTCCGGCGGCGGCTCTTTGGAACGGTGCGAGGAGCGAATTCCAGGAAAAGGCGGCCTCGGCAGACGTTGGTGTTCTCGCGACGGAGAACGAGGACGTTCGTAGCCTCAGGGAGCTTGCGACGTACGGCCTCAAGGGTATGGCGGCGTACAATCATCATGCGAATGTCGTCGACTATCGCGATGAGGCGATCGACGCCTTCATGCAGAAGGCGTTGGCGAAGCTTCTTGACGACAGCCTCTCGGGCGACGACCTCACGGCTCTCGTGCTGGAGACGGGTAAGTACGGCGTCGATGTCATGGCGCTCCTGGACAAGGCGAATACGGAGACTTACGGCAATCCGGAAATCACGAAGGTTGATCTCGGAGTGCGCAAGAACCCGGGCATCTTGATTTCGGGTCACGATCTTAAGGATCTGAAGGAATTGCTCGATCAGACGGAGGGCACGGGCGTCGACGTTTATACGCACGGCGAAATGCTGCCTGCGCACTACTATCCGGCATTTAAGAAGTACGCACACTTCGCGGGCAACTACGGCAATGCTTGGTGGCAGCAGAAGGAAGAGTTTGAGGCGTTCAACGGCCCGATTCTCATGACGACGAACTGCATTGTGCCGCCGAAGGCGAGCTATCAGGATCGCATCTTCACAACGGCTGCCGTCGGTTTCCCCGGCTGTCCGCATATCGAAGAGAAGAATGGCAAGAAGGACTTCTCCGCTGTCATCGAGTTGGCGAAGAAGTGTGCGCCTCCGAAGGAATTGGAGCAGGGCGAGATCGTCGGTGGCTTTGCGCATGAGCAGGTCTTTGCGCTTGCCGACAAGGTGGTTGACGCCGTGAAGTCGGGCGCAATCAAGAAGTTTGTCGTCATGGCCGGCTGTGACGGTCGTCATAAGACACGCAGCTATTACCGCGATTTCGCCGAGGCTCTGCCGAAGGACACGGTCATTCTGACGGCGGGCTGCGCGAAGTACAAGTACATTAAGCTCAATCTCGGCGATATCGGCGGCATTCCGCGCGTGCTCGATGCGGGTCAGTGCAACGATTCGTACTCGCTGGCGCTCATCGCGCTGAAGCTCAAGGAAGTCTTCGGCCTCGCCGATGTGAACGAACTGCCGGTTGTCTACAACATCGCATGGTATGAGCAGAAGGCGGTTATCGTCCTCCTCGCGCTCCTGCACCTCGGCGTGAAGAACATCCATCTCGGACCGACGCTTCCGGCGTTCCTCTCGCCGAACGTCGCGAACGTGCTCGTCGAGACCTTCGGCATCGGCGGCATCACGGACGTCGAGAGCGACATCAAGAGCATGATCGGCTGAGCATCGTGTGTGCTGAAGCCGCATAGCGAAAAAGGGTTCCCTTTGCGAAAAGTAAGGGGAGCCCTTTTCTTATAAAAATTTCGGAGAGGGATGTAGAAATTTTATTTCAGGGACAAATCATGTCCCTAGATAGAACAAGGGCGGCGCATAAGTCGGGATGGACTTATGCGCTGCCCTGTTCATGTAAGGGACGGTCTATCGTGTCATTCTGTCAGCTTCGATGCCGCTTCTTCGATGTAGGGCATCTTCTTGTCAACCTTCAGGATATGCTGTACGAGCCAGTTGAGAAGGAATTTGATGAGTTTGTCGAGCGCGTCTTCCTGATCGCGGTCGATTTCGTCGAAGTCGATGTTGTTGAGCTTCTCGACGAAGGCTGTGTGTGCGGCGACCTGCTCGGCAAGGCCGTCGTAGTTGATGCTCTTCATGTAGCGCTCCTCATCGGCGAAGTGCTTGATCGTGTAGTCGCGCAGTTCTTCGATGATCTCGATGATGTCGTCGAATTTATCGACGCGGAACTCGTCATGCACGAGTTCGTATGTCTGGCGCACCAGGTCGAAGAGTGTTTCGTGCTCCTTGTCGACGAGCGGAATCTGCGTGCGGAATTCGTCGGTGAAGGCGAAGGGATCAGCGGGCGCCTTTTTCGCCTTGATGACCGTCGTCGTCGGCTTTGCCGTCTTGGACGCGGCTGCCTTTGCCGCAGGTTTGACGGCAGAAGTGGGTGCGGAGGCTGCTTCCTCCGTGGGCTTCTTTGCGGAGGCTTTCGTCACTTTTTTTGCGGGTTCGGCTGCTTTCGCGGCAGGCGCATCGCCCTTGCTGTCTTCATTAGCAGGTGCAGCGGCATTAGCAGGTGCAGCGGCATTGGCCGGCTTCGCGGCAGTGCGCTTCTTCGTCGTCTTTTTGGCGGGAGCGGCGGGGGCTTCTGGCATTTGGGCCGCCGGTGCTTTTGCCTCGATGGTCGTTTTCGCCTTCTTTTCGACGGAGGACGCGTGCTCTTCCTCGTTAGTTGTAGGTGCCGCTTCTCGTGCCTTGGCGGCTTCTTCGGGGTGCGCCGTTTCCGCTGCCCGCGCTTCCTTTGCTGCCCGCGCCTTCGCTTCGACGGCGGCGGCCTTTGCCTTCTTCAGTGCACTGCCGATCAGCATGTCGCTCGATAAAATGTGCTGCAGAAACCATTCGTTGAGGAAGTGCAGGAGACTCGTAAGCTCCTCGTGGTCGTTCTGGAAGTTCATCGAGGATTTGTGCTGGTCGATGACTTCGCGAAAATGTGCGTGCGCTTCCTTCTGATCTGCAAGTTCGCCGTCGCGCGACATGGCCATGATTTCTTCTTCGTAGACGTGCTGCTTGACGATATGATCGTTCATCGTCGCTAGGAGTTGACCGCTCAAGCGGTGGTACTCGTCCTCATGACCGGCGGCGAGCGCTACGCGCGCTTCTTCCATGTCTTCCAAGAGGCGGCGGTGTCCGTTGTCGATAAAGGGGATTCCTGTTTCAAAATTTTCCAAGAAGCGGTACATAAGGCTCACTCCATTTTTGCATAGTAATTCTCTTCTAAAGTATATCGTAGGTCAGGAGGTTTGTCTTAAGCTCGTCTTTTGACCCATAGCTATATCTGCTATAATGGAAAGAAATGAGGTGTGGAGGATGGAAATGGAACAGGAATCACTTTTTCGGCGAGAGATCGATTTGCCGCTGGCGGCGCGGATGCGCCCCAAAAGTCTCGCGGATTATGTGGGGCAGCAGCACCTCGTGGGCAAGGGAAAGATGCTCAGGAAGCTCATCGCCGAGGACAAGATCTTCTCGATGATCTTCTGGGGGCCGCCGGGCGTCGGCAAGACGACGCTCGCACGCATCATCGCGCGGGAGACGAAGGCTCGTTTCATCGACTTTTCCGCCGTGACGAGCGGCATCAAGGAGATCCGCACGGTCATGCAGGAGGCGGAGAAGAACACGGCGTACGGCGAGCGCACGATTCTTTTCGTCGATGAGATCCATCGCTTCAACAAGGCGCAGCAGGACGCCTTCCTGCCGTTTGTGGAGAAGGGAAGCATCATCCTCATCGGCGCGACGACGGAGAACCCGTCGTTCGAAATCAACAGCGCTCTTCTGTCGCGCTGCCGCGTCTTTGTGCTCAAGGCCTTGCAGAAGGAGGACATTTTGGGGCTTCTGCGCCGTGCGCTCGCCGCGCCCGAGGGCTTCGGCGAGCAGAAGGTGGAAATAGCGGATGATCTTCTGGAAGCTTTGGCCGTGTTCGCCAACGGTGATGCGCGAACGGCTCTTTCCACCTTGGAGATCGTCGTTTTGAACGGCGAGGTGGAAAAGGATGCGATCCGTGTCACGCGCGAAACGGTGGAGCAGTGTTTGGAGAAGAAATCGCTGCTCTATGACAAGAAGGGAGAGGAGCATTACAATCTGATTTCGGCGCTTCACAAATCGATGCGAAACTCCGATGCTGACGCTTCGGTTTACTGGCTCGCGCGCATGTTGGAAGCGGGTGAAGATCCCTTGTACATCGCGCGGCGCATCGTGCGTTTTGCGAGCGAGGATGTGGGACTTGCTGATCCGCGCGCCTTGGAGCTTGCCGTCGCGGCGTATCAGGCGTGCCATTTCATCGGCATGCCCGAGTGCTCGGTTCATTTGACGGAGGCCGCCGTTTACATGGCGCTCGCGCCGAAATCGAATGCGATGGAAGTCGCCTATTTGAAGGCAAAGGCCGATGCGACGAAGCGCCTCGCTGAGCCTGTGCCGCTCGTCATACGGAACGCCGTGACGCGGCTCATGAAGGATGAGGGTTACGGCAAGGGTTATCAATACGCGCACAACACGAAGGACAAGCTCACGAACATGCAGTGCCTGCCCGACGATCTTCTGGGAAGCGTCTACTACGAGCCGACGGAGGAGGGGCTTGAGGGTCGCTTCAAGGCGCGGCTCGCCGATATCAAGCGCTGGAAGAAGGAGCATGGCGCGAAGTAGCGGAGGTGCAGAAGCGAACGGAAAAGTGGCAGTACGGGGAAAAACCTTTCCCCTGCACTGCCACTTTTACCTCATTTAGAATTACAACTGGAACTTCTGCACTTCTTCTTGAAGTCTTTGTGCGAGTTCAGCAAGCGTCTGGCTGGCGTGCGCCATTTCCTGCATGGCGGCCGCCTGCTCCTCGGTGGCGGCGGAAATCGTCTGTGTATCTTCCTGCGATTTGTTGCTGATCTCCTGCACCTGGTTCATGGCGGCGATCATCTCGCTGCTCGTTCGGCTTACTGCCTGTACGGCATCAACGGCGGTGCGGATCGTCTGTTCGAGTTCGCCGAACTGGTTGGCGATATTGTCGAAGGCTGCTCCCGAAGCATTGACGGCATCGGTGCCTCTCTGGACATTTTCGTTTCCAGCCTGTATGGAATCGACGGCTTTTGTCGTGTCCTGCTGGATGGCGGTGATGCGTTCGGTGATGTCCTGCGTGGCGATGCCCGATTGCTCGGCGAGTTTTCGCACTTCTTCGGCGACGACGGCGAAGCCTTTGCCGGCCTCGCCGGCACGCGCCGCTTCGATGGCGGCGTTGAGGGCGAGGAGGTTCGTTTGCTCCGCGATGTCGGAGATGGTTTCGACGATGGTACCGATCTCGTCGGAACGCTTGCCCAGCGTATCGACGATTGCCGCCGAAGACTGCACTTGTTCGGCGATGGCTTTGATTTCGGTGATGGCATGACGGACTTTTTCCTGCCCGTCTACGGTCACTTCTTGACTCTTCTGGGCGAGATTCTGCATGGAAGCCGCGCTCTTTCGCAGCAGATCGATGGTCTCGCCCATCGCATGAGCCTGCTCTGTCAGATTGCCTATCGTATCGGCAGAGGCAGCAGCTCCCGCTGCCATGTTAGTGGCATTTTCCGCTACCTGCGTGACGGACTGCGTCGTCTGGCTTGCACTGGCGGTCAGTTCCTCTGAAGAGG
This sequence comes from Selenomonas sputigena, assembly GCF_026015965.1. Taxonomy (NCBI): domain Bacteria; kingdom Bacillati; phylum Bacillota; class Negativicutes; order Selenomonadales; family Selenomonadaceae; genus Selenomonas; species Selenomonas sputigena. The sequence continues at coordinate 351,477 of NZ_CP110383.1, forward strand.
CGGCGACGGATTCAGAGGAAGAGGCGACATTTTTGATGACGCTCTTCAAACGAGCCTTCATGCCGTTTGCGCTGTGCGCGAGCGTGCCGAGTTCATCGCTGCGATCTTCTGGAAGGTTGGCGACGCGAAGGTTTCCGTTTGCAATTTGGCTCAAGGTATCGGCGAGCGTGAGCAGGGGGCGGATCGCTTTGCCGATGATGATGTATGACAGGAAGCTCAGGAGTCCTGACAAGACGAGGACAGCGATGACGCTGGCGAGCATGAAGGAGTGGCGTACATCGTCCATGTCCGACGTGCGCACGTCGATACCGATGAATGCCATGCCGATGTTTTTCCCCGCGGCGTCTTTCAGGGGGAGATAGGCGCTCATGTAATCCTTGCCGAGAATCGTTGTACGTCCTTCATAGGCCGCGCCGTTTCTCAGCACAGTGTTGATGATCTGGTCATCAGCCTTCGTGCCAATATTGCGTGAGCCGTTTTGGTCTTTGACATTCGTCGAAATGCGCGTGTCGCCGGCAAAGAATGTAACGAAGCCGTGACAGCTGCTACCGAATCGGTCGACGATCTCCGTATCCTCGTTCATATTATGGTCGCCTTTGTAAAGAATGCCGTCTCGGACTTCCCAATCCCCCGGATAAAGGGAATCCATGTTGTCGACCATGATGCGTAGATTCGATGCTGCCTGTACCTGCAGCGAGGTGTCGAAGCCTGCGTTCGCACTGAACCACCCGATCAAAGCCATGACGATGCAGGCGATGATGAGACAGATGTTGAACGCAAGTACGCTTTTTGTTTGCAGTTTCATTACAAAGCCTCCTTTGTGTTTTTGAATATAAACCTAAATAAACTATATTACATATATTGACATCTATGATGTCCTCTACAAGTTACATAATGTCTTTCTATATTTTAATTTTTAATCCTTGAGATAAAAGTCTTGTTTAAACATTAAAATATAAAAAGAAGATCTATATATGAGTCCATGGAAACTCGTATACAGATCTTCTGTCAAATTGTAGGGAAAGGTTCATTCTGTTATTCTGCAACGAAATGTTTTTCACGACAGCAGCAGACTGTCATTCGCCATTTCGTTGCCCGCCGCTTTTTCAAAGAGCGCGAGCAGGTCGCGCACGGTCAGGCGCGATTTTTCTTCGCCTTTGACGTCGACGAGGATGTTTCCTTCGTGCATCATGATGAGGCGGTTGCCGAGGCGAAGGGCGTCCTTCATGTTGTGCGTGATCATGAGCGTCGTGAGCTTGCGTTTTTCTACGATGGATTTTGTGATGTCGAGAACTTTTTCCGCCGTCTTGGGGTCGAGCGCCGCCGTGTGCTCGTCGAGGAGTAGGAGCTTAGGCTCGGCCATCGTTGCCATGAGAAGCGTCAGGGCTTGGCGCTGACCACCCGAGAGAAGGCCGACCTTGGATTCGAGACGATCTTCGAGGCCGAGGTCGAGTCCCGCCAGAAGCTCGCGGAAGCGTTCGCGCTGCGCTTTGGAGAAGCTCCAGCGAAGACGCGGTGCATTGCCGCGGCGTGCGGCGATGGCGAGGTTCTCTTCAATCATCATGCCCGCTGCCGTGCCCATCATGGGGTCTTGGAAGACTCGTCCGATGTACTTGGCACGCTTGTGCTCGGGCCATTTCGTGATGTCTGTGCCCGCGATGACGATGCTGCCCGCATCGACACGGAAGGTGCCGGCGATGGAGTTCATCAGCGTCGACTTTCCCGCGCCGTTGCCGCCGATGACGGTCACGAAGTCGCCGGGCGAAAGGTGCAGCGTGACGCCTCGGAGCGCGTACTTTTCTGTGATTGTGCCGGGATTGAAGGTCTTGGCGACGTTTTGAAGTTTGAGCATCAGCGAGAGCCTCCTTTCGCGCGGCGGATGCGCGCCTGGATAAGAGGCAGGGACAGCGCGAGCGCGACGAGCGCCGCCGTGAAGAGCTTGAGGTCGTTGGGCGGCATGCCGAGTTCGAGGACGATGGCGATAACGGCGCGGTAGACGATGGAGCCGCCGATGACGGAGAGAAGGCAGTTTTTGAAGCTGCGCGTGCCGAAGAGCACCTCGCCGATGATGACGGAGGCGAGACCGATGACGATCGTGCCGACGCCCATGCCGACGTCCGCAAAGCCGTTCGACTGCGCGACGAGCGCTCCCGAGATGGCGACAAGACCGTTTGAGAGCAGAAGGCCGAGGATGATCGTCATGTCGGTATTGACGCCGTTCGCACGGATCATGTGCGGATTGTCTCCCGTCGCACGAATCGCCGCGCCGAGTTCCGTACCGAAGAAGTAGTAGCACGCGACGCTGATCACGACGACGACGAGAAAGCCCATGGCGAGCACGGCGACTTCGCGCGTGAGGCCGAAGCTCTGTGCCTGCGTGAAGATCGTCTCTGTATTGAGGAGCGGCAGGTTCGCCTTGCCCATGATGCGAAGATTCACGGAGTAGAGCGCGATCATCGTGAGGATGCCGGCGAGAAGCGCGGGGATCTTGAGCTTCGTCGTCAGAAGTCCCGTGATGACGCCTGAGATCATGCCCGCGACGAAGGCCGCGAAGATGGCGAGAAGCGGTGTGACGCCGGCGGCAAGGAGGCTCGCTGCCGTCGCCGCGCCCAGAGGGAAGCTGCCCTCGACGGTGAGGTCAGCGATGTCGAGGACGCGGAAGGTCAGGTAGACGCCGATGGCGAGGAGCGCCCAAAGGAGTCCTTGGGAAATCGTTGGTATGATGAGATCCATAGAGAGAAATTCTCCTTTTTGAAAAAGCAGCCGCAAGGAATTGCTTGCGGCTGTTTCTTGGTTTTGATCGGGGACAGGAGCTGCAATTATTCGAAAATCTGCGCATCCTTCAAGATGTCGGCAGGAATCTGGATGCCGAGCGTTTCCGCGTTCTTCTTGTTGATGCTGACTTTGAGTTCCTTCGCCATCTCGATCGGCATGTCAGCGGGCTTCTTCTTGCCTTCGAGGATGTCGGCGGCCATGTGACCCGTCTGCACGCCGAGCTTGTAGTAGTCAATGCCGTAGGTCGCAAGCGCCCCCGCCTTGACCCAGTTGTCCTCGCTGCAGAACACGGGCTTCTTCGCTGGATTCGTGATGGAAAGAAGTGTCGGGACGGCGGAGGCCATGATGTTGTCCGTCGGCTCGAAGAAGGCGTCGACGTCGCCGACGAGGCTGTTCGCCGCCTGCTGGATGTCATTGACGGTCGAGATCGTCGCCGTGCGCACCTTCAGCCCACGGCTCTCGGCGTACTCGGCAATCGCCTTCGCCTGCACCTCGGAGTTGACTTCGCTTGAGCAGTAGATGATGCCGATGGTCTTGACCTCGGGGCAGATCTTCAGCATGAGGTCGACCTGCTCCTTGATGGGACTCATGTCGCTCGTTCCCGTGACATTGCCGCCGGGCTTCTCGTTCGAGGCGGCGAGCTTCGCGCCGACGTAGTCCGTGATCGCCGTGCCGACGATGGGAATGTCGTGCGTCGCGTTCGCCATGCTCTGTGCGGCGGGCGTCGCGATCGCACAGACGAGATTCATCTTCGCGTTGACGAAGCGCTGCGCGATGTTCTGCAAGTTCGATTGATCGGCCTGCGCGTTCTGGCGGTCGATGGAGATGTTCTTTCCTTCCTCGAAGCCGCGCTCCTTGAGTCCGTCGGCGAATCCCTTGTTCGCCGCATCGAGCGCATTGTGCTCGACGAGCTGCACGACGCCGATCTTCACGTCCTTTGTGGCGCTTTGGCCGCAGCCTACGAAACCGAGGCTCGCTGTGAGAAGAGAAGCGCCGAGGATGAGCGCCTTGAATTTTTTGGAAATGTGCATGAGGATTCCGCCTTTCTTCTGTGTGGGAAACGCATCTGAAGCCGCGTCGCCGAACAGTTCTTGATGAAGATTCCGGATGGATTCATGTAGAAAATATTGACGCAATATGGATATTATACATGTTTACAGAAAGAAATGCCATAGCTCTATGAAAATCAGGACGAAGCTTCTGGTTGACAATTTCTGTTAAACGCTATATTCTAGTACTTATAGAGAAGGTATGACCGGTGAATAGTATCATTGGAGGAGATTTTGATGTTTGGCATGAAAAAGGCTGCAGCCGCCCCGAATGACGGGCAGAATCTGGCGGCAGCCATTCAGAGGGTTGCACAGGGGCATGAGAAGAATCAGCTTTTCTCCAAGGCAGATTCGCGCGAGCCGTGGGCGGACGCGTTCAATGCGCTCATCGACAAGGTGAACGAGGAGATCGAGTACCAGAAGTTCCGCATCCGCACGATCAATGATGCCGTCCATTCGGGGCTTTGGTATATGAAGATCAATGCGGACTTCAGCATCGCCTATGCCATCTGGTCCGACGAGTTCCGCCGCATGGTCGGCTTCCGTGACGAGAACGACTTCCCCAATACGGTGGAATCTTGGAGTTCGCGCCTGCATCCTGACGATGTGGACGGAACGCTTTCCGCCTTCACGCAGTGCATCAAAGATCTGAGCGGCAATACGCCGTACGATGTCGACTACCGCATGAAGGTGCATGACGGCAGTTACAAGTGGTTTCATGCCTCGGGCAACGTCGTGCGCAGCCAGAGCGGACATCCCGAAGAGATCATCGGCGTCTTCGTCGACATCGACGAGGAGGTCAAGAACAAGGAATATCTCGACTACACTTTGAAGCGCTACGAGGCGATCGACAGCATCCTGGCGGAAGGCTCGTGGAACATGAAGGTCGTCGGCGACGATCCGACGAATCCGAACAATGAGTTCTGGTGGTCGGATCGTTTCCGCCACCTCCTGGGCTTCTCCAATACGACGGACTTTCCGAACAAGCTGAACTCGTGGGCCGATCGCCTGCATCCTGAGGACAAGGCGCGCACCTTGCAGGCGTTTCAAGCGCATATCATGGATCGCAGCGGCAGGACGCCGTTCGACCTTGAGTATCGCTTGAAGACGAAGACGGGCGAATATCTGTGGTTTCACGCCGTGGGCAAGACGATCCGAAAGCCCGACGGCACGCCCGTCCTAGTCGCCGGCGCCATCGAGGACATCACGTTGCTGAAGACCGGCAAGGAACAGTTCTACAAGGAATTCGGCTCAAGGATGGAAGGGCTTTATCAATCAATCGAGACGATCACGACGCGCGTGAACGAGACGGCGGAGCGCACGACCGAGATCACCGGCGTACAGGAGGAAATCACGCGGGCGGCAGAGGATACGCGCACGCAGACCGAGAACACGCTGAAGATGACGGAGCTCATCATGAACATCTCGAAGCAGACGAACCTCCTCGCGCTCAACGCCTCGATCGAGGCGGCACGCGCGGGTGATGCGGGCAGGGGTTTCTCCGTCGTCGCTGAAGAGGTGCGAAAGCTTGCTGACAGCAGTCAGGAGGCTGTCGGCAAGATTGTCGAGGCTCTCGGCTCGATGGAGAAGGCCTCGGCCAATATCGAGGAGAAGATCAAGACGATCAACCTCTTGATTGAAAGGCAAGCGGAGGGGATGAAGGAAATCCATACGTCTGTGGTACAGGCGAAGGAAGTATCGGGCGACATTGAGAAATTGACGAAGAGTATGTAAGAAAGCACTGGATTTATCCGTGCTTTTCTAGGCAGAAGCCTAGGAAACGCCGCGAAGGAGCAGGAAATTGTGCTCCTTCGCGGCGTTTTTGTGCATCAAAGAGCCGAAAATTATGACGAGATTCCCCCTTGGCAAATTCTCTTTGTCCATGTATAATATCACTATGATAATACTTTAACGAAGAAAAGGAGTGCTTTGTTTTGAAGAAAATTTTATTCGTCTGTTTATCCCTCATGCTCGCGGCAGGCTTTATGGCGGGCTGCGGCGGACAGAAGGCGGCAAACGACGCGCCGAAGAAGATCGTCATCGGTCTGGACGACAACTTCCCGCCGATGGGCTTCCTCGACGAGAAGAACGAGATCACGGGCTTCGACGTGGAATTGGCGAAAGAGGCGGCGAAGCGCCTCGGCACGGAGGTCGAGTTCAAGGGCATCGACTGGGCAAGCAAGGAGGCTGAGATTCAGAGTGGTCGCATCGACGCGCTGTGGAATGGCTTGGAAATCACGGAGGAGCGCAAGAAGAATCTGCTCTTTTCCGAGCCGTACATGAACGATCAGCAGGTGATCTTCAAGCGTGCGGACGACGCTTCGATCACGAAGGAAGACGACCTTAAGAACAAGATCGTCGCGACGCAGAGCGCCTCGGGCACGGCAGAGGACTATGTGGATGGTCACAAAGATGTTACGGGCTACAAGGACGTCAAGAAGTACGCGGATTATTTGTCGGCGTTCATGGATCTCGAGAACGGCCGCGTCGACGCGATCGTCTGCGACGAGATCATCGGCCGCTTCTACATGTCGAAGCACCCCGACAAGATTGCCGCGCTCGACGGTCACGTCGGTCCCGTGACGCAGTTCGGTGTCGCTTATCGCAAGGATGATACGGCGCTCAAGGAGAAGATGCAGAAGGTTCTCGACGAGATGCGCGCCGACGGCACGATGGCGAAGATCTCGGAGAAGTGGTTCGGCAAGGACATCACGAAGTTGTAGTTTTGAAGGCTGTGCGCGAGCTTGGGGCTTGTGCACAGCCTTGCTGTATTTCGTGTTTTTTTATTGAGCGAGTACAGATCTCGTGATAAAATATAGAATAAAGAAAGGATATTTTTTGACATGGAGAGAGCTGTATGGCGCGGGTGAAGAGAACGTACAAGGATTCGCTTTTTTGCGATATATTCCGCCGCAAAGATTATTTGCAGGATGTATATCGCGGGCTTTTTGGGCGAGATGTTTCCTTGCAGGAAATACAGCTCATGACGCTGCAGGGGACATTCTTCAACGACGAGAAGAATGATGTGAGTTTCTTGGCGGGTAAGCGGCAAATTGTTTTGATGGAGCACCAGAGTACTTTGAACGAGAATATGCCCTTGCGTATGTTTTGGTATATGGCGAAGCTTTATCGGAAGCAAGTGCCGAAGGATGCACCGTATCGAACGCGACGTCTCCAGTTGCCGGCACCATGCTTCTATGTATTCTACAATGGTCTTGATCCAGCGCCGGATGAATGGGAAATGCGTCTGTCGGAGGCTTTCGGAGGAGAGTGCTCCTCGTTGGAACTTTGCGTCAAGGCATATAACATTAATGAAATGTCGGGCAGCAGACTTCTTGAAAAGAGTCGTGCGCTCAAGGGGTATAGCGTTTTCGTGGCGCAAATCCGACGAAAAACGGCGGCGGGAGTATGTTTGGAGGGGGCTGTTAAGCAGGCAATCCGCTATTGTATCGAGCAGAATCTTTTGGCGGAATATTTTCTTGAGCGTGAGATGGAGGAGGTTTTTGACATGGTGAGCTTCAAGTGGGATCCTGAATTGGCAAAGCGTGTCCAGCTTCAGGAAGCACAAGAGATCGGCATGGAAAAGGGCATGGAAAAGGGCATGGAAAAGGGTGTGACGGAGATCGTGCTCAACATGCTGAAGAAGAAAAAATGGTCATTGCAGGATATTTCTGAAGTCTCGCAATGGCCGTTGGACAAGATTGAGAATCTTGGAAAGATGCATCAGCTTTTGTGAATTCGTTGTCGATGGTGTTGTGCGCTTTTTGCCTGCGCTGTGGAAACAGCAAGCAAAAGGCGCATTTCTCGTAGGAGATATAGTTTATGGAGCTGGATTTCATCAAGCTGAGTCCGCTGGGAAATACGACGGTATTTTTGCGCGGGGAGGCTGCACCGGAGGCGCGTGCCGCGCTCCTCGCTGAGGCGATGGATTACGATCATCTGGCGGCGGAGCAGGCGGGTTTCCTCGTTGCGCCGCATTCCGAGGAGGCGCTTTTTCGCATTGAGATGTCGGGCGGCGAGTTCTGCGGCAATGCGACGCTTTCAGCGGCGGCTCTGGCGGCATCTGAAGGTGCTGAGTCCCCCTTTTTTGTCGAGTGCTCGGGTGCACCCGAACCGCTTCGGGCAGAGGCGCATCCGCTCGGCTCGGGACGCTGGCTGGCGCGTGCCGAGATGCCGCAGGCGCATGAGGTGCGGCGTATTTCTCTTGACGGATTTTCGTTTGGGGGCGCGGCGATATGTGTATCGCTTCCAGGCATCGTGCATCTCGTCGTCGAAGCCGCAGACCTTTCGGCGGCGGATTACGACGAACTGCTTGCCCGTCTGATGTGCGAGACGGACGCCGATGCTTACGGAGTCGTGCCGTTTGAGCGCTTGGGACGCGATCACTTTCGCATCCGTCCCTACGTCGCCGTGCCGAGCGCTAAAAGCCACGTCTTTGAGCGTGCCTGCGGTTCGGGAAGTCTGGCACTTGCGCTTGCCGAAGGAGGCGAGCGTGGGCGCATCGTCGTCGAGCAGCCGGGCGGCACGCTCTTCGTTGAGACGGGCAAGCGTTTCTTCCTCGAAGGCGAGGTGCTCATTTCCTGCCGCGGTACGGTGGAACTGGGAAACGTGGGGCTGTGAGATGGCGGAGGTTCGTGAGGTGGGTTGCGCCAAATGGTTTGACGTGTATCGTATCGTGTCGTATAATAAAAAGAGAAGAGGTGCTACTGGTAAACGGTCAGCCCCTACTCTTGGTTGAGAGAAGAATTCCCCGCCTAAGTTGTGAGCCTGAGGCGGGGAATTCTTATTTTGCTTTTAACGCAACGATGCAGATCGTTACGAGGAAAACCAACGATAAAAAATCGTACAGATCCATAAGCAACGCCCCCCTCTCAGGGGCTAAGAATCGACCGCCTACCGTTTTCGTAGTACCAATTGTATTATAGCATGGAAAGATGGCGTTTGGATATATAGTGCACCGATTTATTGAAATATAAAGAAAATGTTGATATAATCAACTAAGAGAAAATCTGTACGTCATGGATGTGAGCTTGCTGCTGTTGCATTTGGTCGTGTATTGAGAGGGGGATCTTGGTGGAAAATTTGCAGGTGGCGCGTTGTTTTTCCATTTTGGACGGACGTTCGCGCAGCTATGTGTTGGAAGCATGTCGTCCTTTGCAGCTTACGTATTCGGAGTACGTCCTGCTTCTGCGCCTTTTTGACTGCGAGGGGGCGAGTCAGGAGGATTTGTCGCGTGCTCTGCAGACGGACAAGTCCGCCGTGGCGCGCACGCTCAAGCTTTTGGAACAGAAGGGCTTCATCTGTCGCGAGAAGGACGCGGAGGATCGCCGCATCAAGCGCATCCGTCTGACGGAGTACGGACGCATGCAGCATCCGTTCCTGCTGTCCGTGATGAATTCGTGGGTTAATTATCTGATCGATCCGTTGTCGCCGCAGGATGTCTCCTGTGTGGAGCGCAACTTCCAGATTTTGGCGGAACGCTCGTCGAAGGCGGATTTTCGAGAGCTCATTGGAAAGACGGCGCGGTGAAACCCGCAGGAAGCTGAGAGGGGGAAACGATGTGAGATATGGGGCATGCAGTATTCTGGCGCTCCTTTTGGCGGGGCTGCTCGTCAGTGCCGCAGGCTGCGGCGATGCGCCGCCCGAGAAGGCGAAGCCGCCGTTGGTGCGCACCGAGCGCGTCGAGACGAATGAGGCGGCGCACGCGGTCAACTATGCGGGCAGTGTGCGCGGCCGCTACGAGAAGAATCTGGCATTCCAGGTAGGCGGCCGCGTCATCGCGCGTGCGGTCAACGTCGGCGACCGCGTGGAAGCGGGAGCGCCGCTCCTGCGCCTCGACGCCTCCGACATCGTGCAGAGGTCGAGGCAGGCCGACGCCGCAGTCGATGCAGCGAAGGCGCAGCTCGACCTCGCGGCGGCAAATGCAGCGCGCTACCGCGAGCTTTACGCGGCCGAGGCCGTGCCCGCCGCCGTGCTCGACCAGTACGAGACTGCCTATGGGGCGGCGGCGGCGAGCTATCGGCAGGCGCTCGCCCAAGCGGCAGAGGGGCACAATGCCGTTTCCTATACGGAGCTTCTTGCCGATGCGCCCGGCGTGATTTCTGCCGTGGCAGCAGAGTCGGGACAGGTTGTCGCCGCAGGACAGACGGTCGTGACACTCGTCGAGTCGGGCGATCTTGAGGTCGAGATCGCTGTGCCCGAAGATCGTCTCGCCGATGTGCCGCCGGGCAAGGAAGTCGCCGTATCCTTCTGGGCGCTCGGCGCAGGCGTCGTTTCCGGCACGGTGCGCGAGGTCGCGCCGATGGCGGACGCCGTCTCGCGTACCTACCGCGTGCGCGTCTCTGTGCCCGCACCGCCGGCCGGCATGGCGCTCGGCATGACGGCGAATGTGGCTGTGGGACGGATGCCGACGGCAGCCGTGCGCCTGCCGCTCGCCGCCATCTACCAGACGGGCGGCAAACCTTCGGTCTGGCTCGTCGGCGCGGACAACAAGGTGTTCTTGCAGGAAGTTGCGGTCGACGGCTATGACGGCAACGACGTGCTCGTCCGGGGACTTCCCGACGATGCGCTCGTCGTGACGGCGGGCGTCCACAAACTGCGCGAGGGCGACGAAGTGCGGACGGGGGATGCGCCATGAGGAATCTTACGGAAATCTCCCTCAAGCACAAGGGGCTCGTATGGTATTTCATTCTCGTCGTCTTTATCGGCGGCATTTTTTCCTACGGCAAGCTCGGCAGGATGGAAGATCCTGACTTCACGATCCGCCAGATGGTCGTGTCCGTCGCCTGGCCGGGTGCGACAGCGCAGCAGATGGAAGAGCAGGTCACGGACAAGCTGGAGAAGAAGCTGCAGGATGTGCCGGGACTCAAGGAGCTCAAGAGCTATTCGCGCGAGGGACAGGCGGTCATCTATGTGACGCTGGACGACGCTGTGGCGAAGGAGGATATTCGTCCGACGTGGCGCGACGCACGCAATCTCTGCGAGGATGAGAAGCGCAGCCTGCCCACAGGTGTTTACGGCCCTTATTATAACGACCGCTTCGACGATGTATTTGGCTCGGTCTACGCCGTAACGGGCGACGGCTGGTCCTACGAGGAGATGCGCGAGCAGGCGGAAAAGACGCGCCGCGCCCTGCTTGCGGTCGAAAATGTGCAGAAGGTCGAATTGATCGGCGTGCAGCCGGAGAAGATTTACGTCGAGGCCGCGCGCGAGCGTCTCGCGGAGCTTGGCATACCGCCCGATGCGATTCTTTCTGCCATCCGTACGCAGGAAGAGATGACGCCGGCGGGCATGATCGAGACGCAGACGGACAACGTCTACGTGCGCGTCTCGGGCGCTTTCGACGACCTTGAGGCGATCCGCGCCCTGCCGATCGCCGCCGGCGGGCGCACCTTCCGACTCGGCGACGTCGCGAGCGTCACGCGCCGCTATGCCGAGCCGGCCGAGCCGAAGATGTACTTCAATGGCGAGCCTGCCGTGGGCATCGCCGTTTCCATGCGCCCGGGCGGTAACATCCTGACGCTCGGCAAGGATTTGCAGAAGAAAATCGCCGCGCTCAAGGACGATCTGCCGCTCGGCTTGGAAATCCATCAGGTCTCCGACCAGCCGCAGGTCGTCGCAGAATCCATCGATGATTTCGTCGACACGCTCAGAGAAGCCGTCATCATCGTGCTCGCCGTGAGCTTTCTGACGCTCGGCCTTCGCACGGGGTTCGTCGTCGCCTGCTGCATCCCGCTCGTACTGACGGGCGTCTTCCTCTTCATGTACGGTGCGGGCATCGACCTGCAGAAGGTGTCTTTAGGCGCGCTCATCATCTCCCTTGGGCTTCTGGTTGACGATGAGATCATCGCCGTCGAGATGATGAGCGTCAAGCTTGAAGAGGGGCTTGACCGCTTCAGCGCCGCCTCGCACGCCTTCCGTGCGACGGCTCTGCCCATGCTGACGGGCACGCTCATCACATGCGCGGGCTTCATCCCCGTCGCTTTCTCGAAGGGCATGGCGGCGGAGTTCTGCGCCTCGCTCTTTCCCGTCATAGCCGCCGCGCTGCTGCTCTCTTGGATCGTCTCCGTCATGGTCGCCCCGCTCCTCGGCTACCACATCATCCGCATTGAGCCGAAGCGCGATGAAAAGGGCGAAGCCTTGCTCCATCAAGGCCGATTCTATCGCGTGTTTCGCCGCGTGCTGGAGGCATTTTTAGCACATCGCCGTCTCGTGCTCGGCGTGACGGCGCTCGTCTTCGCTGCATCCATCGCGCTTTTGGGCGCTTGCCGGCAGGACTTCTTCCCGCCGTCTTTGCGGCCTGAGATCATCGTCGAGATGCACCTTGCCGAAGGCTCTTCCATGAAGAACACGGACGGCGAGGCGAAGCGCTTTGCTGCTTTCCTCGACGGCCTTGCGGACGAGTACAGGAACTATTCCGTCTATGTGGGCGAAGGTGCGCCGCGCTTCGTGCTGACCTTTGAACCCGTCTTGGCTGCGGACAATTATGCGCAGTTCGTCATCGTCGCGAACGACAAGGAGTCACGCGAGGATTTGACGGCGAAGATCCGCACGGAGCTTTCCGAAAACTTCCCGAACGTGCGTGCAAATCTCAAGTTCATCCAGACGGGGCCGCCTGCAGCGTACCCCATCATGCTGCGCGTCGAGGGAGAAGACAAGGAAAAAGTCATGTCGCTTGCCAATGAGGTTGCCGACCTCGTGGCGAGCGATGCGAACACGCGCGACGTGAACCTCGACTGGCAGGAAAAGAGCAAGGTTCTGCACCTCGCGCTCGATCAAGACAAGCTCAAGGCGCTCGGACTTTCGACGCAGATGGTGCAGCAGATGCTCTACACGGAACTGGCGGGAGTGAAAGCGGCGGAACTCTACGAGGGCGACCGCACGGTGGACATCGTGCTGCGGCTCAGGGAGGAGGCGAGGGACGATCTCTCGCGCCTCGAAGAATTGCCGATCTACCTGCCGCAGGCAGGCTATGTGCCGCTTGCGCAGGTGGCGAAGATTTCCTATGACGCGGAAAACGGCATCATCTGGCGGCGCGACTTGAAGCCCGCCGTGACCGTACGCGCCGACATCATCGCGGGCACGCCGACGGATGCGGCGAAAAAAGCGTACGCGGCGACGAAGGAACTGCGCGAGAATCTTCCCGCAGGATATGCCATCGAGCCGGACGGAAGCCTTGCAGACAGCGAGGATTCGATGAAATATCTTCTTGTGCCCGTGCCCGCCATGATCTTCCTCATCATGACGCTCTTGATCTTCCAAGTGCGCGAAGGCCGCGCCATGCTCATCACACTCTTGACCGCTCCTTTGGGCATCATCGGCGTCGCCTGCGGCATGTTCCTCACGGGCGAGCCGATCGGCTTCGTCGCCGACCTCGGCATCCTCGCGCTCTCGGGCATGATTATCCGCAACTCGGTCATCCTCATCGACCAGATTCAGAAGCATATCAAGGCGGGCGAGTCGCCGTGGCAGGCGGTCATCGACTCGGCTGTTCTGCGCTTTCGTCCCATCATGCTGACGGCTGCTGCTGCGATCCTCGGCATGATTCCGCTGATGACGAGTTCTTTCTGGGGACCGATGGCGGTGGCGATAGCGAGCGGGCTTTCCGTGGCGACGGTATTGACGCTGCTCGTGCTGCCCGTCATGTACGTCACTGTCTATCGAGTGAAGCGGGAGACTTGAAAAGAAAAAATACGATCTCCAACTCTGGACTTTTGTACTAATATGTGATATATTATGGCAAAAGGGTCTTGTGTCTTGCAGGAATGACGGACGGAAGGCTTTCGTAGTCGGCAGTGAGAGGGCGGTGCATGGCAATGTTGGGGAAAAGAGGGTGCAGAGCGGCGCATGACTTTCTGCGCATTCTTGCGCTCGCAGCTGTTCTCTTCGTCCTCGCCGCCTCCTTGCCGAAGGCCTTGCCTGCAGTCGCCGCGCATGGACTTTCCTTGGATTCCCATGAGATGGCAGGCTTTTCCCTGCAGCATTCTGCTAAAGAGGAAGCTGAGCCTACGGAACTGCACTATTGGCAGAGCGCGAACCTTCCGGACGAGGGAGAAATGCAGGAACTTCTGCAGGAGGCGCAGAATGGTGCCGAAGGATGGCAGTGTGTGACTTATCCCGCACAGCCGCTCCTTTCGAGCGAGACGCGCTATGTCTATCTGACAACGAGTCTGCCCGAAGAGGGGTACAGCGGCACGGGTTTGTTCTTCAAGACGACGAACCAGTCGGTTCGTCTGTGGCTCGATGGCAAGCTCCTTTACGAATACGGTTCGATGGAGGACGGTGACTACAGCTACGGCACGCGCTGGCATCTCGTTCCTCTGCCGGAAGGCTATGCGGGGAAGACACTGACCGTCGGAATGCATTCTTTCAGCACGGTCGATCTCGGCCGCTTCGACCACCTGTGTCTGCGCGACATGCGTGCGAGCGTGGCGGAGCTTTTCTTCGCCGATCTGCCCTTCGTCTTCGGACTTTCTTTGATCTTCATGATGGGGGCGATCGTCGCCATCTATAGCTGCACCTTGCGCCGCAACCGAGGCGCCTACGTCTTTCTGCTGCTGTTCTTCCTCGTCTACGGCGCCTGGATGGTCAGCGTGATGAACGCGCGGTATTTCCTTTTCGATTCGCCGCGCTTCTGGTGGTTCGTGCAGCTTACAGCAGTGTATGGCATAGCGATCCTGGCTTTTCAGTTTCTCGCGGGCTTCCTGCCCGCCGCGCAGCGCCGCACGATGCGCCTTTTGTCCGTACCCTTTGTGCTCCTCTTGGCTGCGTCCGCTCTCGGCGAAATCTTCGTCGCACGCGGCAGTTTCTTCACCTGCATGAACTTTTACTATCCGCTGGCGGCCATCTTTACGCCGTGGGCGAGCCTCTTGCTCTGGCGCGAAGCGAAGCGCGGCAACGAATACTGCCGCACGGCGCTCGTGCCGCTCCTCGCGATTGCGCCGCTCGGGCTTTTCGACGGACTTTGGTTTCAGTACCATCTGTTTGCGTGGGACACGTACATCACGCCTTTCGCGTTGCTGTCCTTCGTCGTCTTCGTCCTGAGCACGATTCGCATGCGCATTCGCGACGAGGTGCGCAGCGAAGCGGTGCAGAAGTCTCTGGAGAATGAAATTGTCGAGGCGAAGGAAAAAGCGCAGATCGATCCCTTGACGCGCTGCTTCAACCGCTACAAGTTCAACGATACGTTCCCCGAATGGGTGAAGGTGGCGCAGAATACAGACGGACATCTCGCGTTCATGATCCTCGACATCGACTTTTTTAAGCGCGTGAATGACGACTATGGACACGATGAGGGGGATCATGTGCTGCGCTCCTTTGCCGGGGTTCTGCACACTTCGCTCGACCGTCGTCACCTTCTGGTTCGCTGGGGCGGTGAGGAATTCGTCATTCTCTGCCTGCACTATTCACTGAAAGAGGCGGAAACCTTCGCCAATCATCTGCGCGAGCGGATCGCACAGGCGCCGATCTGCAACTACCGTCCCATCCAGTGCAGCATCGGCGTTTCGCGCTGGCATGGCGTGCAGAAGGACACGATGGAGGCGCTCTTGAAGCGTGCGGACGATGCGCTCTATCGGGCGAAGCAGGAAGGGCGCAACTGCGTGCGCATCGAGCAGATGGAAAGCCCGTCGCCCGATGGCGAGAGGTCAGAATGTGCGGAAGGCTCTCTGCTCGACAGCGAGAAGACGGAAGGCACCGAGCGTCCGAGGATTGCTGGCGAGCGTGCGGAGTGCGCCGAAAGCGTGCCTGCACATTGAGCAGGAAAACAAGAGTTACATGGAGAAATAACAGGGGTCGGCTGTATGCCGCGAAGGTTCGCAAAAAGCGTCTTCGCGCTGCAGGCGGCTCCTGTTTGCTGTTTTGGGCAGACGCCGATCAGACGGGGATTCCCGCTGATACATTCGGGGAGGAGACTCCCGAGGAGAAAGGAAAATCATACAATGACAAGAAAAGAGAAGTACCACCAGGTAAGGCGCGAGGCCATAGCCACAGGACTGGCACTCGCCGCGCTCATCGTCTACTGGCTCTTCGCCGGCTTCGGCACGGCGCAGTTCCTCGACGGCAGCATCCGCATCGCGGGACTGCCGCTCTGGGTCGTCCTCGGCACATTCGGCACATGGGCGATGGCGCTCGTCATCGTCACCCTCTTGCTGTGCTTCGTCTTCCGCGACATGCCGCTCGATGACGAGGAGAGGCGGAAGGGGGGCGAGGCATGATGGAAAAGCTCTCGCTCCTACTGCCGCTCCTCGCTTTCATGGGGCTGATGCTCGCCGTCAGCTTCGCCGTGCGCGTGCGCAGGGAAAAGGAGGGCGCGGGCTTCGTCTCGCAGTACTTCATCGGCAACCGTGCGATCGGCGGCTTCGTGCTCGCCATGACGACGGTCGCGACGTACAGTTCCGTCAGCTCGTTTGTCGGCGGGCCGGGCATGGCTTGGAAGGTCGGCTTCGGTTGGATCTACATGGCGGTCGTGCAGGTCACGGCGATCTTCCTCGTACTTGGCATCTTCGGCAAGCGCGTCGCGCTCCTCTCGCGCCGCCTTGACGCCGTGACCATCGTTGACATCATCCGCGCACGCTTCGGCTCCGATGCGCTCGCGAACCTTTCCGCATTCGTCATCGTGCTGTTCTTTCTCGGCACGATGACGGCGCAGTTCGTCGGCGGTGCGAAGCTCTTCGAGGCGGTCACGGGCTACAGCTATTTCACGGGACTCGTGCTTTTCGGCGCCGTCGTCGTCCTCTACACGGCGATCGGCGGCTTCCGCGCCGTCGCCTTGACCGACACGCTGTGCGCCGTCATGATGATGGTCGGCATCGTGCTGCTCTTTTACTTCGTGCTTGAGGCGGGCGGTGGTTACTGGGCGATCCTGGAGACGATCGAGCGCGAGCATCCGGCGATGCTCACGCCTCTGTCCGCCGGCGACATGCCGCTCGGCCTCTACTTCACGCAGTGGCTGCTCGTCGGCATCTGCACGATTGCGCTGCCGCAGTCCGTCGTGCGCGGCATCAGCTACCGCGACACGCGCGGACTGCATCAGGCGATGCTCATCGGCACGTTCGTCATCGGTTTCATGAACATCGGCATCAACTTCACGGGCATCCTCGCGCACGGCGTTCTGACGGGTCCCGTGACGGACTACGGCACGGTCGACAACATCATTCCGCAGGCAATCGCACGCTCGATGCCGCCCGAACTCGCGAGCATCGCCATCATCGGCCCTCTGGCGGCGTCGATCTCGACGATCTCAGGGCTTCTGATCGTCGCTTCGTCGGCGATCATCAAGGACGTCTACATGCACGAGAAAATGAAGAAGGGGCGCGTCCCCTCGATGAGCCGCCTGCGCCTCCTGTCCATGACCTCGACCGTCATCATCGGTGCGCTCGTCTTCTTCCTTGCGGCCTCGCCGCCGAATCTCATCTGGCTCATCAACATGTTCGCCTTTGGCGGACTCGAAACGGCATTTCTCTGGGTCATGCTCTTTGGCCTCTACTGGCGGCGTGCCAACAAGGCGGGCGCTATGCTCTCGATGGCGGGCGGCACCGTCGTCTACTGCGCGGCGCAGGCGCTGAAGATCCATGTATTCGGACTGCATCCCATCGTACTGGGGCTTTCGTCTTCGCTCGCCTTCTTCCTGCTTGGCACATATCTGGGCAAGCCGACCGCCGCGGAAAGGCTTCGCGTGTTCTTCCCCGACAAATAAATCCGCTTTGCGGCCATCTCGCGCCGCCTTCGTATGAAAGGAAGGTTTCCCATGCGCTTCATCCATACCGCCGATTGGCACCTCGGGCGGCTCTTCTTCGGCCGCCATCTGACGGACGATCAGGCGCACGTCCTCGACGAGCTTGTGCATCTCGCGAGGGACGCACGCGCCGAGGCTGTCGTCATCGCGGGTGACGTCTATGATCGCGCCGTGCCGCCCGTCGAGGCGGTCGAACTCTTCGATGAGGTGCTCTCGCGCCTTTTGCTCGAAGAAAAGCTCAAGGTGCTCTACATCGCGGGCAACCATGACAGCGCTGCGCGCCTCGGCTTCGGCAGCCGCCTCCTTGCAGGGGGCGGCGTTTTTGTCGCAGGGCAGCTGCTGGCGGATGCCGCGCCCGTCATCTTGGACGACGCGCACGGCAAGGTTGCCTTTTCGCTCCTGCCCTACATGGAACCGGCGACGGTGCGCTTCGCTTACGGCGAGGCGGCGGAAGATCTCGCGGGCTTCGACGAGGCGACTTCGTTCGCCGTCGCACGCGCGGCGGCGCTCGTGCCCGAGGGCTGCCGCAGCGTCGCCGTCGCTCACGCCTTCATCGCGGGCGGCGCATCGTCCGAGTCGGAGCGTCCTCTTTCCGTCGGCGGCTCGGACTGCGTGAGTCCCGCGTGCTTCGCGCCTTTTTCCTATACGGCGCTCGGGCATCTGCACGCGCCGCAGCAGGCGGGGGCGGCGAACATCCGCTACGCAGGCTCGCTCATGAAGTATTCGTTCAGCGAAGCGGGTCAGAGGAAGGGCGCGACCATCGTCGACCTCACCGCCGACGGCTCTGTGACGATCGAGGAAGCCGCGCTCGCTGCGCCGCACGACCTCCAAGTCGTGCGCGGCACGCTTCAGGAAATCCTCGAAGACCGCGATCGCTTCCCGAAGAGCGAGGACTATACGGCCATCGAGCTTATGGACAAGGGGCCAGTGCTCGACGCGCACGGCAAGCTCAGCCGCATCTATCCGAATGTCCTGCAGGTCACGCGCCCGGGACTCATGGAGCAGGCGGGCGCTCTGCGCGAGCAGGGCAGGAAGAAGCTGGAGCGTCCCGACGACGTGCTCTTCGGCGAGTTCTTCGCCGACATGACGGGCGAGATGCTCGATGAGGTGCAGAAGAAGGAGCTTTTTGATGTGCTCGAAGAGCTGCTGCGCGAGGAAAGGGAGGCGAAGATATGAGACCGCTGCGATTGACCATGGAGGCGTTCGGCTCGTATGGGAAGAAGACTGTCGTCGATTTCACGGAACTCGGCGAGAGGAGCTTTTTTCTCATTCACGGCCGTACGGGATCGGGCAAGACGACGCTGCTCGACGCCATCTGCTTCGCCTTCTACGGCGAGGCGAGCATGGCGGGGCGCACGGGCACGATGATGCGCACGGACGAAGCGCCGCGCGAGGCGAGGACGAGCGTCGACTTCGTCTTTGCTTTGGGAACGCAGAAGTACCACATCTGCCGCACGCCGTCCTATGAGCGCATGAAGAAGGACGGCACGGGGCTGACGCCGGTGCAGGCGTCGGCGATGCTCTGGCAGGTTGAGGAAGGAGAAGCAGCGGAAAATGAGGAGCGCGTGCTCGCACAGCGTCCGTCGTCGGTGACGCAGAAGATGACGGAGCTTCTGGGTTTCGGCCCTGCCGAGTTCCGCCAGGTCGTCCTCCTGCCGCAGGGCGCGTTCCGCGACCTTTTGACGGCGAAGGTGGACGAGCGCGAGGCGCTCCTCGCGATGCTCTTCAAGACGGAGCGCTACCGCAGATTGGAGGAACTCTTCAAAAGCCGCGCCAAGGCGATGGAAGCGCGAAGAGCGGAAATCAAGGCGCAGGAAGGGGCGCTCCTCGCGGGCGGCGCGGCAGATTCGCTCGACGCGCACCGAGCGGCGAGCGAGGAGAAGGAAAAGGCGCTCGCCGTCCTCGAAAAGCAGGCGGCGGCGCTGCAGGAAAAGCAGGAAGCGGCGCAGCGTGCCGAGCAGAAGGGCATCCGTGCGGCGGAAATCCTGACGCGCTGGGAGAAGGCGCGAAAGATGCTCGCCGACCATGAGGAGAAGCGCGGCTCTGTCGAGCGCTACCGCGCACAGCTCGAAGAGGCGCAGCGTGCGGCACAGATCGAAGACGTGGCGGCGGGCGCGGCGCGTGACCGCGAGAAGGCGAAGGAGCGCGAGGCTGAGTGCGCGGCGCAGGAGAAGCGGCGCGAGAAGGCGGCGCATGAGCTGAAGCGTGCCGAAGACGCGCTGATGCGCGAGAAGGCGCGGGAAGGCGAGCTGGAAGAGGGCAAGGCGAAGGTGCGCAAGCTCGAAGAATACGGCGCGTGCGCGATTGACTTGGCAAAGGCGCGGGCGCGTGCGAAGAGCCGCGAAGAGGCGGCGCATGAGGCGGCAGAGAAGGCGGCGCAGGCGAAGGCGGCGCAGGAAAAGCTCGCCGCTGAACTTCTCGCGCTCGGCACGCGCGAGAAAGAGCTTGCCGAGCGTGCGGCAAAGGCCGAAGGGCTTTCCCTTGCGCTCGCGCAGAAGGAAAAGGAGCGCGAGGCGCGGCAGAATCTTGCCGCATTGAAGAAGCGTGCAGCAAAGGCGCAGGAAGCCGCCGAGAGCGCAGGCGAAAAGGCGCGGGCGGCGCGAGAAGAGCACGAGATGAAGCGCAGGAATCAGCGCGCCTTGGAGCATGTCTACATGGAAGGCCAGGCGGCGCTCCTCGCACGCAGTCTGGAAGACGGCAAGGCCTGCCCCGTCTGTGGCTCGACCGCGCATCCGCATCCGACGGTGAGCAAAGACGATGTGCCCGAAAAGGCGGATGTGGAGCGTGCGCGAAGCGAGACGGAAAAGGCGGAGAAGGCGCGCGAGAAGGCGGAAAAGGCGCAGACGGCAGCAGAAGCCGACCTCGCCGCCGTGCGCGGCGAGTTGGCGGCGGCGCAGAAGTCGCTGACGCAGACGACGGAGGACGAGGGAAGCCTCGCTGCCGCCATCGCCTCTTTGCAGGCCGAGGTCAAGGCGGCCGGGCAGGCGGCAGCGGCGCAGAAGGAGGCCGCCGCCGAGCGCGAGGCACTGTCCGCAAGGCTCGTGCAGGTGGAAGCCGCAGAAAAGGAGGCGGCGAAGGGCGCGGAAGCAGCCAATGCCGAGGCCGCACAGGCGGCGGGAGCATTGCAGGAAAAGAGCGCATCTCTGCCCGAAGCATACCGCGAGCCGAAGGCGGTCGAGATGGCGCTCGCGGCGGCAAGGCGTGGCGTCGCAGAGAGGGAGAAGGCGCTGGCCTCAGCGCAGGACGCTTTCTCCGGTGCAGGGAAAGAGCTTGCCGCAGCCAAGGCCGCAGCCGAGGCGGCAAAGACAGCGGCGGCACTCGCGCAGGAAGAAGCGCGAAAGAGCGCGGCGCTTCTCACCGAGCGCTTGAAGAGCGCGGGATTCTCGGACGAAGCGGCATTTCGCGCCGTGCTCACAGGACACTTCGCGACAGCAGAAGGCCGCAAGGAAGTCTCCGACCGCATCCGCGCCTACGAGGACAAGCGAACGGCTTTCGCCGAGGCAGAAAAAAAAGCCGCCGAGGAGGCGGCCGGCATCGCTCCACCCGACCTCGCCAAGCTCAAAGCGGCGCGGGAGGAAGCGGCTGCCGCGTGGACGGCAGGCACGCGCGAAGCCGCAGCACTGGCACAGGAGCTGAAGGAGCGCAGGTCGCGCGAGGAGCAGCTGCAAAAGCTCGCTCTTGAAGCGGCCTCGCTTGAAGCCGCCTACCATACGACGGGCAGGCTCGCGGAAGTCGCCGCTGGGCAGAATCCTCACCGCATGCATTTCCAGACATACGTCTTGCGCTCCATTCTCGCCGATGTGGCGGATGCCGCGAACATGCGCCTCCTGCGCATGACGCACGGGCAGTACCGCTTGGAGCGCAAAGAAGGTGTCGCCGACATGCGCAGGAGCGCGGGACTTGATCTTGAAATCTTCGATGAGAACACGGGCTACGCACGCCCCATGGCGACGCTCTCGGGCGGCGAATCCTTCCTCGCCGCCCTCGCCCTTGCGCTTGGCCTCGCCGACGTCGTCACCAACTACGCCGGCGGCATCCGCCTCGACACCATCTTCATCGACGAAGGCTTCGGCACTCTCGACGCCGAAACCCTCGACCTCGCCATAAAAACTCTCATGGACCTCCAAAAAGGCGGCCGCCTCGTCGGCATCATCTCCCATGTGGAGGAACTAAAAAACCGCATCGATGTGCGGCTTGAAGTAGAAAAGGGTGAGGACGGGAGCACGGCGAGGTTTGTCGTGGGGTAGATGAGGCGGCAAAGAAGTATGGGGTGTGCGGTAGAGATTCGTTCATAGGTGCAGAAGAGGCGTGCTGTTGTGATAAACTAAAATTGTAACAGAAGTGTCTAAAGAAAAACATCGAATGAAAGGAGATTTATTTTCACGAGTATCACGATGAGGAATCTCTCTATCGCGCCGTTGAGTATTTTGCCTATACCACGTACAACCATGTACGTCCGCATTCTTATAACGGTTACCGTACGCCATTCGAAGCAAGGTATTCGTCATAAGTTTATTGGACACTTATGTTACAAAAATGCTTGATCACAACAGCCCCCCGTTTGACGGGTGGTCATGATTTGCATAAATTCCTCGAATAGCATCCGTCAGACATCTCATCTTCCTGCATTCATGTGAGACTGATTAAAGGGTTGCTACTTGAAGTTTCAACCCTAGTGGCTGCATGAGTTTCAGCAGTGTGTCGATTTTTGGTGTGGTTTTAAAGGATTCGATGCGTGCGACAGAGGACTGCGGCAAGCCGCAGCGTTCTGCAAGCATTCGTTGGCTGATGCCGAGGGCAGTGCGACGTTCAATCATAGAAGATACGATGGCTGCAATCTCCTCGATTTCCTCCATGTTGCGACGACTTTCTGCGTCGATGGATTTTACATGATTCTTGTAATCTTCCCATGTCTTCATTGCGGTCACTCCTTTTGTTGACGGATGTAATCCTTCCGTGCCTCTTTAGCGTGGGCAAGTTCTCTAGGCGGAGTCTTTTGGCTTTTCTTACGAAAGTGGTGCAGCAAAACATATCGATTATCGGCGTAATAGAAATAAAAAATGCGATTATTTCCTGGGCGGAGTTCCCATATACCATCTTCCAGATGTTTTGTGATTTTGCTTGGCAAATTTGTTCCGTTGAGTGCTAGAAGATCGAGATAAAAGATGATTTGTTCATACTGAATGCGTGCATCTTTGTTGCTTCCGCTTTTGAGGCGCAGTTCCTCGAGGAAATCCCATACGTCAGATATGCCGTTTCTTTTTTCGTAGAAATCAATTTGATACATAGTCCACTCCCTCTGTTCACTATTTATATGATAGCATAAAAGCTATCGCTATACAAGGAGGATTCCATGAACCCATTCAGCAAACTCTTTCTGCTGTATTACATACTGTTGCCAACCAAGCTGATTGCAATGATTTTGCATGAGTTAACACAGCGTGTTTCTGGCATTGATGTTCGTTCAAGAGCAAACAAAGTAGCGAATCTTTTTTCACGAATTGCTCGTCAGAAGTGTATTAGTAAAGAGCACGAAGATTGCATATCTCTGCTGCATGAATATCTTGATTCGATATTGCAAGCGATTATTGGTGGGAGGCACGCGAGTTCATTCAAAAGAGCGGCACCCCTTTTTATGCTTGGATATCCGATTGGGAGAACTTTGATTATGCAAATTTTAATATTGATTGGCTTGCATGGTGTGCAGAAAATTTATTAAAAACGATGGGAGAAATGTACAGGTACGAAAAAAGATTCAAGAGGCAGTAAGAAAGCAACATCTGGATGGATATAGAAACGCCAGTGCTATGAGGAGATACTTTGAGATCTTTGCCGTTTAGCTATATAGAGGACAGTCCGTCTGTGCTTTTAATGCAGGGCAATGTACGATATAATGAATTCGTAGAATAAACCGACTCCAAGAAGACGGGCGATATGATCAGCAATATAGAGATAGATAACAGCTGTGGCAGTATGCGCTGCGATGGCAATAAAAGATAGGAGATGGACTGCATGAGAACAAACGATACTCCGATCTTGGATTTGATGAAGGACATCGACAAGGGAAACATTCAATTGCCTGATTTCCAGCGCGGCTGGGTATGGGATGACAGTCGCATTCGTGGGCTTATTGCCAGCATTACGCAGAATTTTCCAGTAGGTGCCGCCATGTTCCTCGAATATGGCAATGCGAATGTACGCTTCAAATATCGCATGATTGAGGGCGCACCGTCCTGCAAAGCACAGCCCGAGCAGCTTATTCTGGATGGTCAGCAGCGGCTCACTTCCATCTATGCGTCTATGTGCAGTCCGAATGCCATCAAAACCAGAACCGACAAAGGCAATGAGATCAAGCGATTTTACTACATCGATATTGCCAAGGCAATTGATCCTGCTATCGATCGAGTGGAGGCTATTATATCCGTCCCAGAGTCGAAGCGAATCACATCCGACTTTGGCAGGAAAATTGACCTCGATGTTTCGACTGCCGAAAGGGAATATGCGAATAAGCTGTTTCCTCTGAATATCATCTTGGATGACGAGAAGTCCTTTGAGTGGGAACGGGCATATCTTGCTTATCACAGTAATTCACACGAGGCAAGCGACGAGTATAGAACTTTTCGTGGAAAAATTATAATGACCGTCACTCATTACAAAATTCCTGTCATCAGCCTGGACAAGGACACGCCGAAGGAAGCGGTGTGCCAAGTTTTTGAGAATGTGAACCAAGGCGGCGTATCGCTTACGGTTTTCGAACTCGTCATAGCTGTATTCGCTATGGATGATTTTGAACTCAGGAAAGATTGGGAAAAGCGCAAAAACAATCATCTCAACGGAGATATTCTGAATATTGTCACGGCTACGGATTTCCTGACTGCCTGCACGCTTCTTTCTGCCTATGAGAAGAAGGGTGTGGTGAGCTGCAAGAAGAAGGACGTGCTGAACCTGAAGCTTGCCGATTATCAAAAATACGCCGATGTTTTGATGCAAGGATTCGAGGAAGCGGAAATGTTGCTCTTCGAGGAGCGCATCTTCGTCAGCCGCGACCTTCCTTATACGACGCAGCTCATTCCATTGGCCGTTTTGTGCGCCTTGCTCTTGCTCGATCGTCGAATAAAAAATTCCAATGTGAAGAACAAAATCAAGCGATGGTATTGGTGCGGTGTATTCGGTGAGCTTTATGGAAGTGCCAATGAGACGCGTTATGTAAATGATGTAGTTGGCGTGATGAATTGGTTGAACGGTGGTGAGCTGCCCAAGACCATTGTCGATTCCTATTTCAATCCCATGCGCCTGTTGATGCTTCAGTCAAGACGGAGTGCTGCCTATAAGGGAATCATGGCGCTTATCATGAAGAATCACAGTCGTGACTTCATCAGCGGGCAGGAGATGGATCTTGTTCTCTATAAAGCCGCCGGCATTGACATTCACCA
Source organism: Selenomonas sputigena (assembly GCF_026015965.1). NCBI lineage: Bacteria > Bacillati > Bacillota > Negativicutes > Selenomonadales > Selenomonadaceae > Selenomonas > Selenomonas sputigena. The sequence continues at coordinate 376,469 of NZ_CP110383.1, forward strand.
TATCTTTCCGAAAAACTATTGCAAGAGCAGGGGATATGATTATATCAAGTGGGATTCCATCATTAACAAGACGCCCCTATCGTACAGTACCAATCGGGAGATAGGCGGTGTTGCTCCGAGTGAATACCTGGCGCGTATCGAGAAGAAAAAGGTAGAGCAGACAGACTTGTGCGATTATCTCGCCAGTCATTGGATTGATATGGCCGATTGCATGTCCGATGATTTCGAGAGATTTATCGTTCATCGCGCGAGAAAAATTCTCGATGCCATTGCAAATGTCACCGGCAAGCCGATTTCCGGCAGGGATAGCGATGAAGTGAGAGAAAAATTTGACGAAATTTTGTAAGCTATCTGCTCCGTGGATGTCTGGTTGTTTTGCGGGGAACGTTTTCACTAGAAGGACAAAGGCGGCTTCAACAAGAATTAGAAGAGCATACTGACTACGGAGGCGATACGATGGACAATAAAAAGGAAATGGAGCGGGCGGAGCTGCATCGGGCGATCTGGCAGATTGCGAACGATCTGCGCGGTTCGGTGGATGGCTGGGATTTCAAGCAGTATGTCTTGGGCACGCTCTTTTATCGCTATATCTCGGAGAAGCTGACGAATTACCTCAACCGTGAGGCGCATGAGGCGGGGGATGCGGCATTTGACTATGCCGCACTGTCCGATGAAGAGGCGGAGACGGAGCGCGAGAATCTCGTGGAGGAGCAGGGGTACTTCATCCTGCCGAGCGAGCTTTTTGCCAATGTGCGAAAAAGTGCGCCGACAAATGAAAACCTCAATGAAACGCTGGAAAAGGTATTTCACAACATTGAAGCCTCGGCGACTGGCACGGCGAGTGAAAACGATCTTGCGGGGCTTTTTGAAGACCTCGACGTCAACAGCAACAAGCTCGGCGCTACGGTGAAGGAGCGCAATGCAAAGCTCGTGAAACTCCTCGACGGCATCGGCGAAATGCAGCTGGGAGATTATCGGGACAACACGATCGATGCCTTCGGCGACGCCTATGAATACCTCATGCGGATGTACGCTTCGAATGCCGGCAAGAGCGGCGGCGAATACTATACGCCGCAGGAAGTCTCCGAGCTTCTGACGCGCCTCACGGTCATCGGCAAGGCGCGGGTGAACAAAGTGTACGACCCCGCCTGCGGCAGTGGATCTCTATTACTGAAGTTTGCCAAAATTCTCGGCAAGGAGAATGTGCGAAACGGCTTCTACGGGCAGGAGATCAACATCACGACGTACAATCTTTGCCGCATCAATATGTTCCTGCATGACATCAATTTCGACGACTTCGACATTGCGCGCGGCGATACGCTGACTGATCCGCAGCATGATGCGTTTGAGCCGTTTGAAGCGATTGTTTCCAATCCGCCGTATGCGATTCGGTGGGAAGGCAAGAACAATCCTACCCTTATCAACGATCCGCGCTTCGCGCCTGCGGGCGTGCTTGCGCCGCCGTCGAAAGCCGACTTCGCCTTCATCTTGCACGCGCTCGCGTGGCTGGCGGCGAACGGCACGGCGGCGATTGTCTGCTTCCCCGGCATCATGTATCGCGGCGGCGCGGAGAAGAAGATTCGCCAGTATCTGATCGACAGCAATTTCGTCGATGCCGTGATTCAGCTGCCGGACAATCTCTTTTTCGGCACGAGCATCGCGACCTGCATCATGGTGCTGAAGAAGTCGAAAGCGGACACGACTACGCTCTTCATCGACGCTTCGAAGGAATGTATCAAGGTCACGAACAACAACAAGCTCACGCAGGAAAACATCGAGCATATCCTGCAGATGTATACTGACCGCGCAGATGTTGCCTACACGGTGCGCCTCGTTCAAGGCAAGGAAATAGCCGCCGAGGACTACAACCTCTCCGTCAGCACTTACGTCGAACCGGAAGACACGCGCGAAGTCATCGACATCGTGGCGCTCAATGCAGAGATTCGCGAGATCGTCGCAAGGGAAGAAGTGCTGCGGTGTGAGATCGACAAGATTATTGCCGAGATCGAAGACGAGGAGGGAATTGCTCTATGAGCAGGCTGAAGGAGTTGATGGAAGAGCTTTGCCCGAGTGGAGTGGAGTATAAACAACTTGGTGAGATTGGAACACTTGTCAGAGGAAAAAGATTTGTAAAAAATGATTTTGCAGATATTGGAGTACCAGCCATTCATTATGGGGAAATGTATACCTATTACGGAATTTCTAGTAGTGAAGCTAAAACAAAAATACGTGCAGAAATCTCATCAAAGATGAGGTATGCACAAACCAATGATGTTATTATTGTAGGCGCAGGCGAAACTGTTGAGGATATTGGAATCGGTGTAGCTTGGCTGGGAAAAGACGATGTAGCTGTACATGATGCTTGCTATATTTTTCGACATAATATGAATCCGATATATGTATCGTATCTCTTGCGTACAGAAAGCTACCACAAACTAATTAAGAAATATATTACTACAGGGAAAATATCGTCTATTTCGGCGCAAGGCTTAGCGAAAGCGATCATTCCCGTCCCGCCATTGGAAATTCAAAATGAAATCGTAAAATTATTAGACAGTTTTACGGAGCTTACAACGGAGCTTACCGCAGAGCTTACAGCGGAGCTTACCTTGCGGAAAAAGCAGTATAATTTTTACCGCGACAGCCTTTTGAATTTTGTCCGTGTGGATGATACAATCGTTCAGACAGACAGACAGACAGACAGACAAGCTCAAAGAATAAGTGAATTTGGGCTGTGGCGGAAAACGCAACATATAGAGTGGAAAAGTTTACGAGATATTTCCGTGCGAATTTCTTCGGGAGGAACGCCAAGAAAAACAAATTCTGCTTATTATACTGGCGGTACAATTCCTTGGTTGCGAACTCAAGAGGTGGAATTTAATTATATTGAGAAAGCGACATCTTTTATTACAGAAGAGGGATTAAAAAACTCATCGGCGAAATGGATCCCTGCACACTGTGTTATTGTTGCCATATCTGGTGCGACAGCTGGACGAAGTGCTGTCAATAATATCCCTGTTACAACGAATCAGCATTGTTGTAACATTGAAGTTAACGAGGAAATGGTTGAGTATAAATATGTGTTCTATTGGGTAAAAAGCCAATATGAAAAGTTGAAAGGGCTAGGGCGCGGCGCACGGGCAGATTTGAGTGCAGAAATTATAGCCAACTATCCTATCCCTGTTCCGCCTCTTTCTGAACAGTGCCGCATCGTCTCCATCCTCGACCGCTTCGACGCCCTATGCAACGATCTCACAAGCGGCCTCCCTGCCGAGATCGCCGCACGCAAGAAGCAATACGAACACTACCGCGATAAACTGCTGACCTTTCCAAGAAGCAACGGATAGTTCTAACGCATGGATTCATTAAGAAAACACAGAAGACTCCGGTACGAGAAATCGAACGTGCGAAAAAATATCGTGTGATTTATTGCGAGAGAGAGGAGAAATGACATGGATGATTTGGATCGCTATATTGCAGAGCAGATGAAAGACCCCGCTTTTCGCGAAGAACACGAACGGACACGTTTGGAATTCGCACTTACAGAACTCCTGATTACGGCACGCATGGAGCAGGATCTGACACAGAAAGAATTGGCGGAGAAATCGGGGGTTCGCCAATCGAACATCAGCCGTATTGAAAAAGGACAGGCGGTACCTTCCTTGGTGACGCTTGATAAGATTGCAAAGGCATTGGGAAAGGAAGTCCAAGTCAGTTTTGTCTGATGGGGCGAGGAGGTCGGTACATTGTACTATAACCTGATTGCAAGCGCAGAAGAGAGCACGGTGCTCGCGCAGTATGTTCGCGAGGAGCGGGCGCCGTATGCGGCGTATCAGTCGGAGGCGGCGCTTGAGCGAGCATTGATCGGGCTGCTGGAAGAGGAAGGCTATACGTATCTTCGGATTCATGACGAGGCGGAGCTGGTCGCGAATCTTCGAGAGCAGCTTTCGGCGCTCAATGATTATGTGTTCAGTGATGCGGAGTGGGAACGGTTCTTCAAGGCTTCGATCGCGCCTGCGGGCGACGGCATTGTGGAGAAGACGCGGCGTATTCAGACGGATTACATTCAGAATCTTCGGCGCGATGACGGAACGACGAAGAACATCAAGCTGATCGACAAGGAGAACATTTATAACAATCGTTTGCAGGTCATCAACCAATATGCGGTAGAGGGCGGTGCGGACGCTCAAGCAGAGAATGCGGCGGCTCATGCGAATCGCTACGATGTGACGATTCTCGTCAACGGCTTGCCGCTCGTGCATTTGGAGCTGAAGCGGCGCGGCGTGGAGATTCGGCAGGCGTTCAACCAGATCAATCGCTATCAGCGCGACAGTTTTTGGGCAGGTGCGGGGCTGTATGAGTATGTGCAGGTTTTCATCATTTCGAACGGGACGAATACGAAGTATTATTCCAATACGACGCGTGCAAGTCATATCCGAGAGATGGATGCGGCGGGGCGCAGGGCGAGCAAGAAGACGAGCAACAGTTTTGAGTTCACATCGTTTTGGGCGGATGCGAGCAATCGCCTCATCACCGACCTCATGGATTTCGGCCGCACGTTCCTCGCGAAGCATACCCTGCTCGCCGTCTTGACGCGCTATTCGATCTTTACGACGGAAGAGGTGCTGATGCTCATGCGTCCGTACCAGATTGCGGCGACGGAGCGCATTTTGTCGCGCATCAAGATCGCGTCGAATTACAAGACTTGGGGCAAGATCGAGGGCGGCGGCTATATCTGGCACACGACGGGGTCGGGCAAGACGCTGACTTCGTTCAAGACGGCGCAGCTTGCCGCAGGGCTGCCGGATATTGATAAGGTACTCTTTGTGGTCGACCGCAAGGATCTTGACTATCAGACGATGAAGGAGTACGACCGCTTTGAAAAGGGCGCGGCGAACGGCAATACGTCGACGCGCGTGCTCGCGGGGCAGCTCGCGAATGATGCGGCGCGCATCGTCGTCACGACGATTCAGAAGCTCGCTATGTTCATCAAGCAGAACAAGACGCACGCGATCTACGGCAAGCATGTCGTGCTGATTTTCGATGAGTGCCATCGCTCGCAGTTCGGCGATATGCACACGGCGATTGCGAAGGCGTTCAAGAAGTATCATATCTTCGGCTTTACGGGCACGCCGATTTTCGCGCCGAATGCGTCGGGCGCGGGCAAGCCTTCGGCGCGGACGACGCCGCAGCTTTTCGGCGATAAGCTCCACACCTATACGATTGTGAACGCCATCAACGACGGCAATGTGCTGCCGTTTCGCATTGATTACATCAACACGATGAAGAGCAAGGCGGAGATCGAGGACAAGGAAGTGCGTGCCATTGACCGCGAGAAGGCGCTCGCTGCGCCCGAGCGCATCCGTGCCGTGACGGAATATATCCTCGTGCATTTCGATCAGAAGACGATGCGCGGCAAGGCGTATTCGCTCAAGGGACAGCGTGTCTTGGGGTTCAATTCGATGTTCGCGGTCGCGTCGATTCCTGTCTGCATGAAGTATTACGAGGAGTTCAAGCGTCAGCTGGCAGCGGCGGGGCGCGACCTTGCGGTTGCGACGATTTTCAGCTATGCGGCGAACGAGGACGATCCCGAGGACGCTTTGCCCGATGAGGATTTTGATACGGCGGGGCTTGACCGCACGAGCCGCGACTTCCTTTCGGACGCGATTGCGGACTATAATGCGCGTTTTTCTACGAATTTTTCGACGGACGGGGATTCCTTCCAGAATTATTACAAGGATCTTTCTCAGCGCATGAAGAAGCGCGAGATCGATTTGCTCATCGTTGTCAATATGTTCCTCACGGGCTTTGACGCGACGACGCTCAACACGCTTTGGGTGGACAAGAACCTCAAGTACCATGGGCTGATTCAGGCGTTTTCACGCACGAACCGCATTTTGAATTCGGTCAAGACGTTTGGCAATATCGTCGCTTTTCGCAATCTGGCGAAAGCGACGGACGATGCGATCTCGCTTTTCGGTGATGAGAATGCCGAGAGCGTCGTGCTGCTGCGAGGTTTCCGCGACTACTACGACGGCTATGATGATGCGAGCGGCCGTCATCATAGGGGCTATGCGGAGCTTATCCTGGAGCTGCGCGAGAAGTTCGCCGTCGGTGAGCCGATCTTGGGCGAGCAGGCGCAGAAGGATTTCGTGCGCATCTTCGGCAGCATTCTGCGCCTCAGGAACATTCTCACGGCGTTTGATGATTTTGAGGAAAATGATCCTCTCCTGCCGCCGCGCGATTTGCAGGATTACCAGAGCATGTACTTGGACATTCATCGCGAGATGACGGGCGCAGGAAATGCGGAGAAGGAGAACATCAACGACGATGTCGTGTTCGAGTTGGAATTGATCCGGCAGGTGGACATCAATATCGACTACATTCTTCTGCTCGTGGAGAAGTATCATGCATCGAACGGCTTGGACAAGAGTATCATCGGCGCGATCGACCGCGCCGTCGGCGCAAGTCCTGAGCTTAGGAGCAAGAAGGAGCTGATCGACGGCTTCATCAAGACGGTCAACACGAGTACGAAGGTGATGGAGGACTGGCGCACCTATGTCGATGCGGAGAAGGAAAAGGCGCTCGAAAAAATCGTGCAGGAGGAGAAGCTGAAGCCCGAGGAGACGGAGAAGTTCGTCCGAAGTGCGCTGCGCGACGGCAGGTTCAAGACGACGGGCACGGCGATTGATACGATCCTGCCGCCCGTTCGCCGCTTCGGCGGCGCTCGCGCCGAGAAGAAGGCGGGCGTCATCGAAAAGCTCAAGACGTTCTTTGCAACTTTTATGGGGCTGGTGGAGGAGTGAGGGAGCCGTCTGTAAAAAACAGGTGCGGTCTGTATTGAAACCATACAGACCGCACCTGTTTTTTATTTTTGTCCGTTCGTCAGAACAGATCCTCCATCAGGCGGATTTCGTAGATCGTGCCGTCTTCGTAAGTGTAGAAGATGAGGGTGGAGTCTATGCCTTCATAACTATAGGCATAGTTCATAGGGGTGCCGTTTCCTTCAAGTCTCTCGGGCAGCCAGCCGAAGGCGCGCTCGATGTCGGCTGTGGTGCTGCCGACGTGCAGGCCTTGCGGTGTTTCGATGCCGTTGTTGGCGGTAGTGTTGATATCCATGACGCTGTCTCTGTCCGTGCGGATGAGGATTTTGAATGAGTTGCCGTAATAGTAATAGAGAACTTTTACGTCGGAATGGTTGGGTTCGATGTTCGTATACATGCTGCTTTCCAGGCGGTCGGGTGTGCCGTAGATGCTTTCCACGTAGGCGCGGGAGCTGCCGATCTTGAGGCCGCCCAGAGAGAGTGCTTCTTCGGGCAAAGCGGTTGCCGAAGAGAGGTGTGTAGGGAGCAGCAGGGCGACGAGGAGCAGGAAGCGAGCGAGTGCTTTTGCTTTCATGAGAAAGATCTCCTTTTATCAATCTATAGAATACGCGTCGATGAAAAGCTGCGGAGCGTCCGCGCGCTCGATGGTGAGCGTGAAGTCGCCGGAGGCGTAGGGGGCGAGAGCGTAGGGCGGGTAGAGGAAGACGAGTTCGCCGCGCGTGCCCATGTACCATGAGAAGGTGTCGAGGCCTTTTTCTGCGGGGTGAATCCGTTCGAGTTGCTCGCGGATGTCGAAGGCGAACAGTTCTTCCTCACGTCCTGGGTATTGAGCATGGAAGGCAGCGGCAAGCGCTTGGAGCAAAGCTTCGCGGTTCGTGACGAGGGCGGCGAGGGGGACTTCTTTTCCCGTTCGTGTATCGAAGGTCGTGCCGCCTTTGCCGTGCATCGGGTGTATGCCGCCCGCGTAGGTGATAGCGAAGCTGCAGAAGCTGATCATGTTCTCATCGACGCGCCCCCACTTCGTGATGACGGAGTAGTCGAAGTAGGCGGTCTCTTTGAGAACGCCGTTATCACGATCCTCTTTCTTGTATTCGTAGGCGAAATCAAAACCCCGCTTCGCAGCTTGCGCTTCCTGTTTGCTCCAAGTAGCAAGACCGTGTGCGAGCAGGGGGTGTCCTTTGCCGTTGACACGAAGCACGGGATGGCTGCTGTAGGTCACGCATTTGCCGTTGGCATTCAAGGCCTCGATGCGATGGTCTTCGACGAGGAGCCACGGCACGGGGGCTTTGACGGAGCGTTCCTCGTCTTTGTCGGCGGAAGTTTTTGCCGGACGCGTGTACTCTTTGATTGTATCTTGCTGCGCTGCCGCATGGACGACGGATGCGAGGGGCAAGTCGCCCGAGACAGGCGCAATGGGAGCGAGCAGGAGGACGGCTGCGAGGGAGAGTGCATGGATTTTCTTCATGGGATGAACCTCCTTTTTGATGGCTCTGCATATACTTTGCTTTTTCTCGTGTGCAATCGTACGCGAAGTTGCAGCAAGACTTCGTTTAGGCTGCTGTCTATCGGTTGACAAGCCATCGGGAATATGTTAGTCTCCCTAAAACAAGGGGGTTGAATATGCAAAACAACGGTTTGCCGGTTGATCGCTCGCGCAGTTTGCTGCATCGCGCCAATCAGGCTTTTTTCTTTGTCGGCGGCTTCGGCGTGGCATCTTGGGCGCCTCTCGTGCCGCTTTTGAAGGCGCGGCTCGGCGTCGCTGAGGATGTGCTTGGACTCTTGCTTCTCTGCATCGGCGTTGGCTCGCTGGTGACGATGCCTTTTGCAGGAGTCCTGGCCGGGCATTTCGGCTGCCGCCGCGTGATCGCTGTCGATTCGCTCGTCTTTGCGGCGCTTCTTGTGGCTCTTGCCAGGGTGGACAATATCGTTCTTGCTGTGCCGACGCTCCTTTTGTTCGGCTCTTCCATGGGAATTATCGATGTCACGATCAATATCCATGCCGTGCGCGTCGAGCAGCTTTTGAAGAGGCGCGTGATGAGCGGCATGCACGCGCTTTGGAGCGTGGGCGGTTTCATGGGGGCGGGGCTTTTTGGTGTTTGGATGGCGCTCGGATTCACGCCCTTGGGCGCGACGGCGTGTTCGGCAGGCATCATCGTGCTCATGGTGCTCGCCTTCGCGCGATTTTTGCTCGCGGGCAGGAGTGCACCTGAGGGCAGGGCGCTCGCCGTGCCGCACGGCATCGTCGCCTTTGTCGCGGCGGTCGCCGGTATATCCTTCCTCGTCGAGGGCGCTGTCATGGACTGGTCGGGTGTGTTTCTCACGGAGGTGCGCGCGATGGACATGTCTCTTGCGGGCACGGGCTTCGCTGTCTTTTCTGCGGCGATGCTCCTCATGCGGCTCTTGGGTGATGCGATTGTCAATCGCTTGGGTGCGCGCCGCGTCGTATTCTTCGGTTCGGTCATCGCCATCGCGGGTTTCTTGCTCGTGATCGTTTCGTCCTCCGCGTGGCTCATCTTCCCCGGCTTCTTCGCGATCGGTTTCGGCTGCGCGAACATCGTGCCGATTTTCTTCTCATTGATGGGAAAGCAACAGGATATGACGATCAATGCGGCGGTCGCGGCGGTGTCGACGTGCGGTTACCTCGGTGTGCTCATGGGGCCTGCCGCCATCGGTTTCATCGCACACAGCACGAGTCTTTTGGCATCGTTCGCACTATTGGCCGTGCTGCTCTTCGTGCAGCTCCTCATTGGGCTGCATGTGTTCCGCAAGGTGGCGTGAGAAAAAATTCATCGGCGCGTGCCTATAAAGGCGGCGCAAGGGCAGCAGCAAAAGCTCTTTCGCCGCCTTTTCGCTTAAGTGCGATGCTCTTTGATGCATGCGAGGAAGGCTTCGCCGTAGCGCTCGCACTTTCTTTCGCCGACGCCCTTGACGTGCAGGAAGTCGTCGAGCGTTTCGGGCAGAATGCGGCACATGTCGCGCAGCGTCGCGTCGGAGAAGATGACGTAGGGCGGCACGCGGTCGCGGGCGGCTAGCTCTTTTCTGAGTGCGCGGAGGTAGTCGAAGAGTGAGATGTCTACGGGCTTTTCCTTCTGTTTTCGGGGGAAGTTCTGGAAGACTTGCTCCTTGCCGCGCAGCACAGCGTAGGCGGGTTCTGCGAGCTGCAGCACGGGGTATTCGCTCTCGGTGAGCGAGAGATACCCCGTGGCGATGAAGCGTTGAATCGAGCGCTTGATCTCGGCGAGCGTCTGCTCCTGCATGATGCCATAGGTCGACAGTTCGTCGAGGTGCAGCGTGCGCACGCGCTGCTCGGCGGAGCCTTTGAGCACCTGCGCTGTCAGCGTCATGCCGTAGCGTCCTCTCATGCGGTAGACGCACGAAAAGATTTTCTGCGCATCAAGCGTCACGTCGCGCCGCTCGAAGTCGCCCTTGCAGCTGCTGCAGTGCTCGCACGAGGCGGCGGGGCTTTCCTCGCCGAAGTAGCGCAGGATGAAGGCACGCAGGCATTCGGGCGTGTGGCAGTAGTCGGACATCTTCTGCAGGCAGCCGAGTTCGTGCGCCTTACGCGCGGCATCCTCGGTCGAGATGTCGATCAGGTACTTTTGCGTCATGACGTCCTGCGGCGAGAAGAGCAGGATGCATTCGCCCGGCTCGCCGTCGCGTCCCGCGCGTCCCGCCTCCTGATAGTACGACTCGATGTTTTTCGGCATGTTGTAGTGGATGACGAAGCGCACGTTCGACTTGTCGATGCCCATGCCGAAGGCGTTCGTCGCGACGATCGCCTGCACGTTGTCGTAGAGGAAGTCGTCCTGCGCCTTCGAGCGCTCTTCGTCGCTGAGTCCCGCATGGTAGGGACGCACAGCGAATTTTTTTTGCTGCAGGAAGTGGCTCAGGGCGTCCGTCTCTTTGCGCGTCGCACAGTAGATGATGCCGGCTTCTTCGCGATGCGTGCGCAGGTAGTTTGCGATGAAGTCCTTGCGGTCGACGCCTGTGAGGACGCCGAAGAAGAGGTTCGGCCGGTCGAAGCCTGCGACGTGCACGGCGGGGCGGCGAAGCGAGAGGAGCGAGATGATGTCGTCCTTGACGCGCGGCGTCGCCGTCGCCGTGAAGGCGCCGATCAAGGGACGCTTCGGCAGACGTTCGATGAAGGGCGCGATGGCGCGATAGCTCGGGCGAAAGTCGTGTCCCCACTGCGACAGGCAGTGCGCCTCGTCGATGGCGATGAAGGAAACGGTCTGCTCTTGCAGCAGGGATTGGAAGAAGTCGGTTTCGAGCCGCTCGGGCGCGACGTAGACGATCTTGTACGCGCCTTGCGCGATGGCGCGAAGCCTTTCGCGAGCCTCCGCCTGCCCGAGCGAGCTGTTGATGAATGTCGCGGGTGCACCGGCTTCCGTGAGAGCGTCGACTTGATCCTTCATCAGCGAGATCAAGGGCGAGATGACGAGCGTGACGCCCGGGAGCAGCAGAGCGGGCACTTGGAAGCAGATGGACTTTCCCGCGCCCGTGGGCATGATGGCGACGGTTTCGCGGCCTTCGAGCAGGCTCTTGACGACGGTCTCCTGCGCAGGGCGGAAGTTCTTGTAGCCGAAGGTTTGCTGCAGGATCTGCAGCGCACGGGCGAAGTTTTGCTCGGGCATTGGATGGACTTCCTTTCGTGTCATGGTATAATGTATGTCAAGGAGGCGGTACGAGTGCCGATGACGGCAAAACAGATGATACGGCTGCTTGAAAAGAATGGCTTTGCAGCGGTATCATCAAACTCCGGCTCGCATCAGAAGATGAAAAATTCTGCGACAGGGAAAATGATGATTGTACCCGTCCATACAGGAACATTGGGCAAGGGCTTAGAACATAAGATATTGAAGCAAGCAGGTTTGCTAGAAAGGCTGTGCGAATCGAAGGGAGGATATGAGCCATGAAGCATTATTATCCTGCTGTGTTTGAAACGGCGCAGGAGGGCGGCTATACGGTGACGGTGCCCGATATCGACGGTTGCTTCACGGAAGGGAAAACGCTGGAACAGGCAATGTGGATGGCGCAGGATGCGATTGGCTGCATGCTTGAGGACGTGGCAGAGGCGGATTATCCGAAGGCAAGCAAGGTGAATGACATTGATACGGCGGAATATGCGGACTGCTTTGTGACACTCGTGGAATTTGATCGACAGGTCTATGAGCAGCGCTGCAGGGATGTTGCTCTTGCGCGCGAACAGATCAAGGCGCTGGCATGAGGGTTGGCGTCATAGAATACGATGGTAGAAAAGGCATCGAGAGCATGATGCCTTTTTTGTGTACATCGATTCGTTCATCTCGTAACGAATACTGAAAAGATTGCGATACACGAGAAGTGTCGTGCTTTTACAGTTACACCTTTCGCGGGAAATCGTTAAATCCCTTTAAAGCTCAGCGATTTCTTATTGTTACGCGGGGGGACGGGCAGTATAATAAATAACATAAAGTGGAAGTATACCCCTCGGGGAGGAGAGAGACGATGAAGAAATGGTGCAGGAAGCCTTGGTCGCTTTTATTGGCGGGAGCTTTCCTTTACAGCGTGTCATCCGTGGGAGCGGCGGCTGACCTTTCGCTTGCGGGCGCGGTCGAACTTGCGCTTTCGCAGAATGCGGATCTGAAGATCACGAAGCAGGCGGAGGAGGCGGCGCTTGCTTCGCTCGGCGAGGCGAAGAGCGAGAAGGGATTCTCTGTCAGCGCTTCGGGCGGCTATTCTGTCGGCAGAAATTGGAGTGATCGCGGCAATACGACGACGTCGAAGCTTAATGGGGGCGTCGAGAGCGGCGTCAATATCTGGGACGGCGGCAAGGCGAGCGGCGGCATCGACAGCGCCAAGATCGCCATCTTGACGGCGCGCCTCAAGACGGCACGCGCCGAGGAGAAGCTGCGTCTTTCCGTCATCGAGGCGTATTACAACGCGTTGCAGGCGAAGAAGACCGTCGGTGTGAACAAGGCGTCCGTCGACAACTACCAAGCGCATTTGACGAACGTCGAGCAGCTTTTCTCGGCGGGCAGCAAGGCGCGCATGGACGTGCTGCGTGTCTCCGTGGAGCTTTCCGATGCGCGTCAGACGCTCATCAAGGCGGAGAACGACTACGAGATCAGCTTGGCGAAGCTTAGGAATCTTGTGAACATGGACAGGGACGAGCCGCTTCGCCTCACTGACGATGCCGTATACAGCCCGTTCACTCCCGCGCTCTCCGACTGCCTCTCCTTCGGCGTCGAGAACCGCAAGGAGCTTTGGATCGACAATTACGATGTCGTGCGCAAGGAGCTTGATGTCGAGGTGGTCAAAGCGGGCTATACGCCGCAGATCGACTTCTCGCTGAGCGCGTCGGCGAACAAGGACTTCGAGCCTGCGTCGGACAGCAGTCGCGGCGTGACGGCAGGCATCAATATGAAGTGGAACATCTTCGACGGCGGCAGAAAGAAGGCACGCATCGAGGCGGCGGAAGCGGCGCTCGATGCCGCGCGGCTGCAGCTGGAAAAGGACAGGAACGATGTGGACTACGACATCCGCGCGGCGTACTTTTCGATGAAGGAGGCGGAAAACCGTCTGAACTCGACGCAGGACGCCGTAGACAAGGCGAAGGAGGACTACTTCATCGCACGCGAGAAGTACCGCGCGGGTGAAGGCATCATGCTCGACATCATCGACGCGCAGCTCGCGCTCTCGAAGGCGGAGATGAACCACATCAGCGCACAGTACGACTTTGCACGCGGCAAGGCGCAGGTGGAAAACGCCATGGGGCAGAGCCTCACGGAGAGTGAGCAGCGTGCGGCGGACGCCATGGACGCCGTGCCGCTGGCGAGAGCTGAGATCAGCCGCAGGGATGCGGTGCACGCCTATGAAGAGAACGAGAAGGCGATGAAGGAGCGTCAGGACAGGACGGTCATTCCTTTCCTCGCGTCTGAGGCAGCGGCGGCGAAGCAGTCCGCCGTGCAGAAGGAAAGAGCGTCAGGCGCGAAGGATTCGAATACAATGAATACAGCGAACGCGGCAAATGCGACGAATGCAGCTGATACGGACAGTGCAGCGAATGCGGCGGCAGCGGCAGCCGGAAATGGAGGATGGGCATGAAGATTTTCGGCAAGGACATCACCTTCGGCACGAAGGCGAAGATAGCAGTGACCGCGCTCGTCCTCGCTGGCTGCGCTTTTGGCGGCTACAGCTACTATGAGGCGCAGCAGGCGGAAAAGGCTATGCGGGAGTCTGCGGGCGAAACGGCGACGGTCGTGCGCATGGAGATGAAGTCCACCGTGTCGGCGACGGGCACGATCATTCCTGTCGATTCCGTCGAGGTCAGCTCGAAGATCACGGCGCGCATCAAGAATGTGCTCGTCAAGGAAAACGACATCGTGACGGCAGGCGAGACGGTCGCGACACTCGACGCCAAGTCGCTCGCAACGAAGCGCGATCAGGCGCAGTTCAAGGTCACGAACGCCAAGGCGAAGTACGACCGCGAAGCCTACCTCTACAGCATCGGCGCGAATCCGCAGACGACGTTCGAGGACGCGCAGTACAACTACGATGCTGCCAAGAGCGTCTTGGAAGAGACGGAGTCCGATCTCGCTGAGACGATCATCCAGGCGCCGATCAGCGGCATCGTCGTCGGCAAGCCCAAGACGGCGGGTACGATGGCGACGGCGGGAACGGACTATCCGACCGTCATCATGCGCATCGCCGACCTCTCGAAGAAGCAAATCATGGCGAAGGTCGACGAGACGGACATCGGCAATATCAAGGTCGGCCAGCAGGCGACGTTCACGGTCGATGCCTATTCGGGCAAGACCTTCACGGCGCGCGTCGCGAAGATCAGCCAGACCGATACCGTGAATACATGGCAGACCGTCTCCTCTTCGAGCAGTACGACGACCTCGACGGCGAGCGTCATCTACTACTATGTGACGCTCGATGTCGACGATCCAGAGAACCTGCTGCTGCCGGCCATGACGGCGCGTCTTGAAATCGAGACGGCGACGAAGCCCAGCGCGCTCGCCGTTCCCATCGCCGCATTGAAGACGGACGCCTCGGGATCCTACGTTGTCGTCGAGATGCCCGACGGCACGAAGGAGAACCGCCCTGTCAAGACAGGCATCTACAGCGATGACTATGTGGAAATCCTCGACGGTCTCATCGAGGGCGAAACCGTGTCGATTTCCTACACGGCGACGCAGCCGCAGGTCATGATGATGGGCGGCGGCGGCCACCCGCCGATGTAAGTGCGGAAAGGAACGATCATGGAGCAAAAGGCGAAGGAAGAGCGAGCGGCGCAGGAAAAGGCGACGATCGAGCTTCGGGGCATCAAGAAACTCTATCCGATGGGCGATCAAATCGTCGCCGCGCTCGCGGGCGTTGATCTTACGATACGAAAGGGCGAGTTCGCCGCCCTCATGGGGCCGTCCGGCTCGGGCAAGTCGACGCTCATGAACATCCTCGGCTGCCTCGACCGCCCGACGGAAGGATCGTACAAGCTCGACGGCGAGGAGGTCGCGCACCTCTCGGACGACGCGCTCGCGCTCACGCGCAATAAGAAGATTGGCTTCGTATTTCAGAACTTCAACCTGCTCTCGAAGAGCAGCGCAGCTGAAAACGTCGCCCTGCCGCTCATCTATGCGGGCGTCGGAAGAGGCGAGCGGCGCGATCGTGCCATGCACCTCTTGGAAGCCGTCGGCCTTGCCGATCGCGCCGACCATCAGCCCAACGAGCTTTCGGGCGGTCAGCGCCAGCGCGTCGCCATCGCGCGCGCCCTCGTCAACGATCCGCACATCGTCATGGCGGACGAGCCGACGGGCAATCTCGACACGAAATCGACGCATGAGATCATGGAACTCTTCGAGAAGCTTCACGCCGCCGGACGCACGATCATCCTCGTCACGCACGAGCCGGACATCGCTGCCTGCGCGAGCCGTCAGCTTCTCGTGCGCGACGGACTCATCACGCGCGACGAGGGCAGGGGCGTCAAGATGGATGTCGTATAGGAGGGAAGTCGCTTGTTGATTTGGGAAAGCATCACCATCGCCCTGCATGAGCTCTTTGCGAACAAGCTGCGCTCCGTCCTCACCATGCTCGGCATCATCATCGGCGTCGCCGCCGTCATTGCGATGGTCTCCATCGGCATGGGCGTCAAGAGCAACGTCGAGGACTCGATGGCGAGCCTCGGCAGCAACATGCTCATCGTCACGCCCGGCGCGGCGAACTCGGGCGGCATTCGCGGCGCGGCAGGATCGCGCGAGTCGCTGAAGTACGACGATGCCGTCGCGATCAAAAAGAAGATCAAGAACATCGACCACGTTTCGCCCATCGTGCAGCGCTCCTATCAGATTGTCTACGGCAATCAAAACTGGAATACCGTTGTCATGGGCGTGACGCCCGAGTACATGGCGATCCGCTCGCTCACGCTGACCGTCGGCACCTTCATCTCGCAGACGGACAACGACAAGCGCCAGCGCGTCGCCGTCATCGGCCCGACCGTCGCTAGGAATCTCTTCGGCAGCGAGAACCCCATCGGCAAGAACATTCGCATCCACAATCAGCCGTTTAAGATCATCGGCGTCCTCGCGAGCAAGGGACAGTCCTCCATGGGCCAAGATCAGGACGATGTGGTCATCGTGCCGCTGATGACGGAGCAGGAGCGCCTTCTCGGCATCACGCACATCCAGATGATCCAGCTGCAGGTCAGCGAGGCTTCGAAGATCGTCCAAGTGCAGAGCGAGGTCGAAACGCTGCTGCGCCAGCGCCATCACATCCTGCATGGCAAGGATAACGACTTCACCGTCAACAACCTCACGAGCCTTCTCGAGACGGTGACCCAGCAGACGACGATGCTGACGATCCTCCTCGGCAGCATCGCAGGCATCTCGCTCCTCGTCGGCGGCATCGGCATCATGAACATCATGATGGTCTCCGTCACGGAGCGTACGCGCGAGATCGGCATACGGAAAGCGCTCGGTGCGACCTTCAGCAACATCATGCTGCAGTTCCTCATCGAGTCCGTCGTCATGGGCGTCGTCGGCGGCATCCTCGGCATCTGCCTCGGCTGCGCCATCTCCGTTGCCATCTCTCATGTCGGCGAATTCAAGACCGTCATCACGGCGACGCCGATCCTCGTATCCTTCTCATTCGCCGTCGGCATCGGTCTCTTCTTTGGCATCTATCCGGCAAGAAAGGCCGCGAAGCTCGACCCGATCGACGCGCTTCGCTACGAGTAAGAGGTCGTTGGAAAGTGACCTGCATGAGTTCGTTATTACCGTACGATGCGAAAAGCGCGGCAGAGCGCTGCTGCATGAAGAATCCCCCGAGAAAAATTCTCGGGGGATTCTTCGCTTTTGCCGCCAAGGATGCGCCTTACACTTGGATCTTGGCGACTTCGCCTTGCAGACTTGTGGCGATTTCGGCGAGCCCTTCGCTTGCATCGGCGATATTCTGCAGGGACTGCGTCTGCGTCTCCACGGCGCTGTTGCCCTCCTCGCTCGTCGCGGCATTTTCTTGTGCAAGCGCCGAAAGACTCTCGATCACCTGGGAGACGGAGCGGTTCTTGTCCACGATGTTTCGCGTCGAGTCGTTCATCCTCTTGACGACCTGTTCCGTCTCTTCGACGGCTTCGTCGATGCGGCGGAATTTTTCCTGTGTTTCGTCGAGACTCGTGCGCGTTTCGTCGACGAGATGCCGGGACACTTCCATCGTGTCGACCGCCTCTTGGGATTTCTCCTTGAGTCCGCCGATGATGGCGCTGATTTCGTCGGTGAAGCTGCGACTCTGCTCCGCGAGCTTGCGGATCTCGTCTGCGACGACGGTGAAGCCGCGTCCTGCCTCTCCGGCGCGTGCTGCTTCGATGGCGGCGTTCAGGGCGAGAAGGTTCGTCTGCTCGGAAATCGACTGGATCATCTGGCTGGCCACTTCGATCTTTTCCGCGCTTTTGTTCGTCTCGATGACGACGCGAGCCACGTCTTCGGTCGCCCGGGAAGTTTCTGCCGATTTCTTCATGACATCAGCGAGGATGGCGATGCCTTCATCCTTGCGTTGGCGCACGGCGGCGGTTCCTTCATTGATTTTTTCGAGAATTTCCTGATTGCCGTCGAGCAGGGTCTGGATTTCGTCCAGGTGATCGGAAGCTTCCTGCGTGTCCTGCGCCTGCTTCGATGCACCGTCGGCAATGTTGTGGATGGCCGTCGTCACGTTGCGCGCACTGTTGGCCGTGCTTTGCGTCGTGGCGGTCAGTTCCTCGCTCGTGGCGGCGACAGATTGGGAATTGCCATTGATCTTTCCGACGATGTCGCGCAGGCTGCTCGCCATCTTGCCGCAGGCGCGTGTGATGATGCCGATTTCATCGCCGCGCTCCAGGTATTTCGCAAGGTGCATATTTTTTTCTTTCTGCAGATCGAGTCCTGCAAAGCGCTCGATCATGCCCGCCATATCCTTTAGAGGTGCGGAGACGCGCTTGTGGATGAAGAAGCTCATGAGCGCGATGAGACCTGCACCGCAGGCTACTGCAATCAGCAGCGATATGAGGACGAGTGCCTTTGCCTCATGCGTGAACATCTCGTTGGAGACGGCGACGAGCGCCCCCCAAGGCTGTTCGATGCCCTTGAGCTTGATGGGGTTGAAGATATAGGTGGTAGGAAGCCCCGTGGATTCGGAGGTGCGCTCCATGGAGAAGAGCTCCTGGCCGAAGAATTTCTGTCCTTCGCTTTCGCTTACGCCCAGCATTTCATAGACGTTCTTGGAGACCGCGTCATCTTTTAGACCGTGGGCAAGCAGCGTTCCCTGCGGGGTAAAGACGGCGAAGAAATTGTTCGGCGTGCTGATCGCCGCCATGTCGCTCTGGAAAGGGGCGGCGTCGAAATCCACCGTGACGGCGCCGACGAAACGACCGTCCTCGATGAGAGGGAAGGCGATGGTCAGCATGTAGGTGCGCTGGGTCGGCGTGACATCGTACCAGTAGGGATCGGTCAGCGTGATTTTCTGCGTCTTGCGCGGGGATTGATACCACTCGTCCGTCTCATAGCCGGCGAGCGGCGTGATCACGATGTCGGATCCTTCCTTGCCCGCATAAGGGATGGCGCGCCCCGTGGCGTCGGAAGCGGGGGAGTTCACGAATGCGGCATCTTTGCCGTCGAAGGCGTTTGGCTCGAAGCAGATACCTGAACCGACGATGTCGTCATTGGAAGCGACGGTCGAGCGCAGGGCGGCGATCAGATCGTCGCGATTGCGCTGCTCGGGTGGCAGAGACAGAATCTGTTGGACGCGCGATCTCAGATCCTGTCCCGATTGATAGACGGCAGTGTAGCGCGTCTCGATGGCGGCCGTCTTCATGCCGACCTCGTTGTACTTTTCTCGTATGCCGTCTTCAATCATGGTGTTGTACGAGCGATATCCGATGAAGCTCATGAGAATGGCGATCATCAGCGTGACGCCGAGGAAGATGACAACATTGACTTGCAGTCCGATGCCGTAGCCGCCCTTTTGCGGGGTTTCCTTTGTTTTGTTCATGTTGTACAGCTCCTTTTCGGGGAGGCGCGTGCATTTTTCGTCAAGAAATGCGCCTCCTAATTTAGTTGATTTCATCTACTACTTTACAAAGACGGAATCTGGAATCTTTTAATATTATATCACATTTTTCAAAAAAAGTGGCACTTGAATATAATTTAATAATAAACTTTAGCGATACGAAGCGCTCCTACCCGAGCAAGGGGCTTTCGCCAAGCTTGTCGAGCAGCAAATTTGTTTCCATGACGCTCTTCTTGTGCGTGAGCGCGAAGATGAGGACGCTGTCCCAGCTCTTCTTGGCGTAGAGCTGTGGCAGATGAGCCGCGTGCAGCAGACGGCTCGTTCCCTTGAGGTCGAGTCCGAGCGCGAGGGCGAGCGCCAGAATTTTTGGCGCGAGGGATTCTTGTCGCCGGAAAAGATATGGTAGGCGTATGTGGCTTCGAGTCCCGAGGCGCGGATGACATCGCTTTTCGTTCGATTCTTCTGCGAGAGAAGCTGCGCGAGATAAGGCTCCTCTTTTTCTTTGGAAAAGCACTATTGACAACTTGGCGAAAAAGGTTTACATTGAATCCGTAAATGTATTTCAACAATAGTCCGAATATTGCCTATATGAAGGAGAGGAGGGGCGGTACGGCGGTCTATAGACTGACGGACAGAAGGAGAGTGATTTGCGATGGTTACATTTTTGGTGGCATTGCTCGCTTTGATTCTGGGCTACGTCATCTACGGCAGGGTTGTCGACGTGATTTTCTCGCCTACGGACAAGCCGACGCCTGCGTTGGTGCACGATGACGGTGTGGATTACATTCCTCTGCCGACGTGGAAGGTCTTCATGATCCAGCTTTTGAATATCGCTGGTCTCGGACCGATTTTCGGCGCTTTGCAGGGGGCGCTTTGGGGGCCGTGCGTCTACTTCTGGATCGTTCTCGGCACGATCTTTGCGGGCGGCGTGCACGACTATATGTCGGGCATGATTTCTCTGCGTGAAGACGGCAAGAGCATCTCGGAGGTCGTCGGCAATCACATGGGCAAGACGATGCTCTTCATCATGCGCATCTTCTCGGTCGTGCTTCTCGTCCTCGTCGGCACGGTTTTTGCGACGGGGCCTGCTATGCTCATCGACGGCAAGCTGTTGTCGCTCGGTTCTATTGGCGCGATCAAGATCTGGCTCATCATCATCTTGATTTATTACTTCCTTGCTACACTTTTGCCGATCGATACGTTGATCGCGCGTTTCTATCCGCTTTTCGGCGTCTGTCTCATCGTCATGGCGTTCGGCATCATGGGGGCGATGCTTGCGGGCGTCGGCGGCCACGTCATGCCGGAGATGGTCTTGGCAAATCTCCATCCGCAGAATATGCCGATCTGGCCGCTGATGTTCATCACGGTTGCCTGCGGCGCCATTTCGGGATTCCACGCCACGCAGTCGCCCATGATGGCTCGCTGCCTGAAGGATGAGCGTCTCGCGCGTCCCGTCTTTTACGGCGCGATGGTTTCTGAAGGCTTCATCGCTCTCGTCTGGGCGGCGGCAGGCGTGACCTTCTACGAGAGCACGGGCGGCCTCGGCGCCGTGCTTGCCTCGGCAGGTCCCGGTGGCGTCGTCTACGATATCTGCGTCGGCTTCCTCGGTCCCGTCGGGGCGGCTCTCGCGTTGCTCGGCGTCGTGGCCTGCCCGATCACTTCGGGCGATACGGCGTTCCGCTCGGCACGTTTGACAATCGCCGACTGGTTCGGCCTTGAGCAGAAGTCGACGAGCAGACGTCTCGCGCTTGCCGTGCCGATCCTTGGTGTCGGTGCTGCTCTTACACAGATGGACTTCTCGATCATCTGGCGCTACTTTTCATGGACGAACCAGACGCTCGCTATGATTGTCCTGTGGACGGGATCTGTCTACCTCTATCGTACGTTCCGCGGCAAAATCTACTACATCATCGGCATGATTCCTGCGACCTTCATGTCGGCTGTCACGGTGACGTACATCCTGCAGGCGAAGGAAGGTTTCGGCCTTTCGACAGATGTTACATATCCCGTCGGTATTGCCGCCGCTGCGCTCTTCTTGTTCCTCTTCCTGCGCACGACGGTGCTGCGGCATGAGTGAAGAAATTTTCTGTCTGTGCGGCAGACGAGGACGAGTCGTGGAATGCTAAAGACGAACAGCAAGCCGAAAGTTGCCGAATCGCCCGAAAGATTCGGCAACTTTTTTCGCGCTCTACCCAGACTTTCTCGCGCGGTGTATAATAGGGAGGTAGATTTCTTAGTTGATTTACAGTCGAATGGAAAAGGAGAGCGGCGAATGAAGCGAGATGTGATACGGGAAAAGGCAAAGGAAACGCTGGCGCTGGAAGCAGCGGCAGTGAAGAAGCTGACGGAGAATGTGGATGAGGAGTTCTGCCGTGCGGTTGAGTGCGTGCTGGACTGCACGGCTCGCATCGTCGTCACGGGCATGGGAAAATCCGGGCATATCGGACGCAAGATTGCCGCGACGCTTGCGAGCACGGGAACGCCTTCGTTCTTCATGCATCCAGCGGAGGCGTTTCACGGCGATCTCGGCATGGTGACGGACAAGGATGTAGTTCTGGCGATTTCCAACAGCGGCGAGGTGCAGGAGGTCGTGAAGATCCTGCCCGTCATCCATCGCATCGGTGCGACCATCATCGCCATGACAGGCAACCGTGCTTCGCAGCTCGCCGAGTACTCGGACTACGTCATCGACATCGGGCATGAGCCAGAGGCTTGCCCCTTGGGACTTGCGCCGACGACGAGCACGACGGCGACGCTCGCCATGGGCGATGCCATCGCCGTCGCTGTGATGTCCGTGCGGAATTTCAAGAAGCAGGATTTCGCGCTCTTCCATCCGGGTGGCGCACTCGGCAGACGGCTTCTCCTCAAGGTGCAGGACGTCATGCACACGGGCGAGGAAAACCCTGTCGTCTCGGGGGAGAAGACGGCGAAGGATGCGCTCTTTGTCATGACGGAGAAAGGCTTGGGCGCTGTCTCTGTCACGGATGCAGCGGGCAAGTTCATCGGGCTTCTGACTGACGGCATCATCCGCCGCGCACTCGCGAAGGACTATGCTTTCCTCGATGAGCCTGTGCACGAGATCATGTTTACTGAGCCGCTGACGATTCGTGCCGATGAACTGGCGACGGCGGCGCTCTCCGTCATGGAGAAGCACGAGCCGCGCCCCGTGACGGTGCTGCCCGTCATCGACGAGAAGGGGGCGCCGGTCGGCATGATCCATCTGACCGATCTTTTGAAGCAGGGCGTGGTTTGAGCCGCATCCTGCCGTTGGGAATGGATGTGCCATAAAGTGTCGGGGCGTGTCGCTGGTACGTTGAGAGAATGGGTTCGTAGCGCGAGAATTTTTCGATAAATCCAGGATATGATAAGTTCTGCCTATGATAATATTTCTAAGAAATCACTAGACAAATGAGCAAAAAAATTATACAATATAGTTGTTTATGGGATGAAATCAGAGGAAGTAATATCCTCGTCCCGAGAACCATCAACAGGGAGGCATGGTTATGAATATTCATGAGTACCAGTCCAAGCAAGTCCTGCGGGAATTCGGCGTCAATGTGCCGAACGGCCTGCCGGCGTTCAGCGTGGAAGAGGCGGTCGAGAACGCGAAGAAGCTCGGCGCCGCTGTCACGGTCGTCAAAGCGCAGATCCACGCGGGTGGCCGCGGCAAGGCGGGCGGCGTCAAGATCGCCAAGTCCGTTGAAGAGGTCGAAGGCTACGCGAAGGAGCTGCTTGGCAAGGTTCTCGTCACGCATCAGACGGGTCCTGAGGGCAAGAAGGTCGGTCGCCTCCTGATTGAAGAAGGCTCGAACATCAAAAAGGAATACTACCTGAGCTTTGTCGTTGATCGTGCCACGGCGAGGATCGTCATGATGGGTTCTGAAGAGGGTGGCGTCGAGATCGAGAAGGTCGCTGCCGAAACTCCGGAAAAGATCATCAAGGAGTATATCGATCCGGTCATCGGACTTGCTCCGTTCCAGGCGACGCGCATGGCGTATGCCATCAACATCCCGGCTCCTGCGATTCGCAAGGCGGCGGCTCTGATGGAGAAGCTTTACAATGCGTTCATTGGCAAGGACTGCTCGCAGGTTGAAATCAATCCGCTCGTCGTCACGGCCGAGGATGATGTGATCTGCCTCGATGCGAAGCTGAACTTTGACGACAGCGCATTGTTCCGCCATCCCGACATCGTCGAACTGCGCGATGAGACGGAAGAGGATCCGAAGGAGCGCGAAGCTGCGGCTGCCGGCCTCAACTACGTCAACCTCGGCGGTGATGTCGCGTGCATGGTCAACGGCGCAGGCCTTGCCATGGCTACGGTCGACATCATCAAGCATTACGGCGGCGAGCCCGCCAACTTCCTCGATGTCGGCGGAGACTCCGAGCCTGAGAAGATCGCGAAGGCGTTCAACATCATGCTCGAAGGCGGCCAGGCGAAGGGCATCTTTGTCAACATCTTCGGCGGTATCAATCGCTGCGACAACATCGCGAACGGCATCATCGAGGCTGCGAAGATCATCTCCAAGGACGGCAAATCCCTCCCGGTTCCTGTCGTTGTCCGTCTTGAGGGCACGAAGGTCGAAGAAGGCCGCGAGATCCTGAAGAACACGCCGATTGCCAACGTCTTCCCCGCACCTACGATGGAGGGCGGCGCCGAGCAGATTGTCAAACTCGTTGCTGAGGCGAAGGCTTAAATCGAAAGGGAGGTCAAACACATGTCAGTTTTGATTGATAAAGATACAAAGGTCATCGTGCAGGGCATCACGGGCAAAGCGGCGACGTTCCACACGAAACAGATGCTCGACTATGGCACGAAGATTGTCGCAGGCGTAACGCCGGGCAAGGCGGGTCAGAAGGTCGAGGGCGTTCCCGTGTTCAATACGGTTGCGGACGCTGTGAAGGCTACGGGCGCGACGGCTTCGGTCGTTTATGTTCCACCTCGTTTTGCGGCGGACAGCATCATGGAAGCGGTTGATGCCGGTCTCGATCTCGTCGTCTGCATCACGGAGCATATCCCTGTCCTCGACATGGTGAAGGTGCGCCGTTACATGGAAGGCAGGAAGACGCGTCTTGTCGGCCCGAACTGCCCGGGTCTTCTGACGTCCAAGCAGTCGAAGCTCGGCATCACGCCGGCTACGGTCAGCAAGCCCGGTCATGTCGGCGTCATCTCGCGCTCCGGTACCTTGACGTATGAGGCTGCTTTCCAGCTCACGAATGCGGGCATCGGTCAGACGACGACGGTCGGCATTGGCGGCGACCCCGTCAAGGGCACGGACTTCATCGACGCTCTGCAGCTCTTCAAGGACGATCCCGAAACGTTGGCCGTTCTGATGATCGGCGAAATCGGCGGCACGGCGGAAGAGGACGCTGCGAAGTGGATTCAGGCGAACATGAAGGATAAGCCGGTTTCCGCCTTTATCGCAGGTCGTCAGGCGCCTCCGGGCAAGCGCATGGGTCATGCCGGCGCGATCATCTCGGGCGGCAAGGGCACGGCGGCTGACAAGGTCGCGGCTCTGAATGCTGCGGGCATTCCCGTTGCCGATACGGTCGCCCACATCGGCGAGACGATGGTCAAGCTCCTCAAGGAGAAGGGTCTCTTCGAGAAGTGCCATACCTGCTGAGTTTTGGCGGGATAAATAGCGAGATGCCACTGCGGTTTGCGGTGGCGTCTCGTTCTTGTTTTGGGCGGTTGTCTCTGTCGACGTTTGGTGTGACGGGGTTCGTGGCATGAAAAAGCCCGGGATGTGCATAGAGAACATGCACATCCCGGGCTTTTCATGTTTCTTGCTTAATAGTAGTAGCCATCCTCGTCGTAGGTGCTGCCGTCTGCACCCTCGGCGCTGACGGAGTAGTTGCCGTCCGCATCCACGGCTACGGCAGCGACGTTGCCCTCTTCGTCCGCTACGGCGTAGACGTAGTTGCCGTTCTCATCGTACCCTTCATACTCGTATTCGTCCGCCGAAGCGACGCCTGCCGTGCCGAGCATGATGGTGCAGGAAGCCATGACTGCAAAAGCTTTGAACCAGTTTTTCATAAATAACATCCCCTTTTTATGTGTGCCTTGCTCTATTCTTTTTCTAGTGTAACAGGAAGGTGGATGCTTTTCAACGAATGGGAAAAAAGTGTCGAGATCTTGCATGAAAGTGGTCATTTGCCTCATTTTTCCATGCGCTCGACCTGCGGCACATGCAGCAGGATGCTGAACCAGCCGTCCTTTTGCTCCGTGAAGAACTCGGCGCCGTACTTTTCCGCGAAGAGCAGAAGGGAGCGCGTGCCGTAGCCGTGGCCAGGCAAGGAATCTCTGCTTCTGGGCAGGCCGTTTGCGGCGAGTGGTACGGGCGTGCTGCGGCGGTTCTCAATGGAGAAGAAGATACTGGCACCCTTGGTACGCGCGAGGAGACGGATGGCTCGCTGCTGCTGCGGCTCTTCCTCTTCGGCATGGATGGCGTTTTCAAAGAGATTGCAGAGGACGAGCGAGAGATCGACTTCCGCGGCAAAGGAGGCGGGGAGGTCGATTCGAGCCTCGACGGCGATGTCCTTTTGGTGCGCTTGCCGCACATAGACGGAGAGCGCTGCATCGATCAGGGGATTGCTGGCGAAGTGCTCGACGCGCGTCGCATCGATCTGCCCGCTCATCCTTTGGACGAGACGCATGGCGGCATCATCTTCGCCGCGCGAGATGAGGTCGGCGAGCATCTGCGCATTGTGTCGGAGGTCATGGCGCACGATGGAGAGGCGCGCCTGCTTTTCCTGCAGGGTGCGCGTATACTCGCCGATCGAGTTCATGCGCGTCAGGAGCGCGAGATTTCGTTCCGTCGTTGCTGCCTGCTGGAGGATGTACTCAAGGCCACGCCATGCGGCGAGAGCGATGAGCACGCCGCAGACGAACAGCAGAACGCGAGGGAAGAGGTAGCGGGAGGCAAGGACCTCAGGCGAGGTGGAGAAGTAGACATCGTGAACGAGCATGAGAAGCGGCAGCGGGCAGATGTAGAGCCAGAAGCGGTCGGTGCTGATCGTGGAAAAGCGCAGGAAGATTTGCCGGAAGAAAGGGCGCACGATGGGCAGTGCGGTGAGATAAATCGTGAGATTCAAGGCGCAGTAAGTGGCGAAGTGGTCGAAAAAGTCGCTTTCGTTGTTGAATGTCAGCACGAGGAGAATCGCGATCGTCGAGATCGTGCTGCTGAGAATGAACTGCATGCCGAGGATGAAGATGTGCTGCGCGATGTATGGTCGGATCATGCAGAGGTTCAGCAGAAAGTAGGGAAGAAAGCCGAAAAAGATATAAAAGAGTTTGAATGTGTGAAAGCCGTAGGACAGGATGCCGAAAAAAAAGAGCAGCACGGAAATGGCAAACTCGGCAAAGAAGATAAGGGCGTATCCCTGCAGCAGTCGCCGCCGCACCTTCGGCGCAAGGATGGAGCGAAACGGCAGGTAGCGCAGGTAGACGGCCGGCAGGAGCGAGAGTAGGAACAGGAAGGTGTTGAAGATGACGGCAAGACTGTTTTCGTTCAAGACAAACCCTCCAGACTGTTTGCTTATGTATGGTTTTGTGGTATTATACGATAGAAGTCGTGCTTCGTCAAATGAATGACGGAGTCATACGGAAACAGAAAGGCGGGAAAGGATGCGCATTGCTATTGTCGATGATGAGGAAGAGGTGCGCGAGGCGGCGCGACGCTATCTGGCGAAGATGCTCGCGAGATATTGGTCGAAGGAAACAGCCGTCGTGCAGCTTGACCTCTTCGATTCTGCTGAAGCGCTCCTGGAGGGCTTTGATCGGCAGTCCTACGATCTCGTGCTCCTCGACATCTGCATGCCCGGTCTTGACGGCATGGAAGCGGCGCGTCGCTTGCGTGCCGAAAGCGCCGACATCGGCATCATATTCCTCACGACGAGCGAGGAGTATCTGATGGAGGGCTATCGCGTCTTTGCCGACGGCTACTTCCTCAAGCCTCTGGGGACGGATGAGGAGGCTTTTCAGGCCTCTCTGCGTCATGTCTTCGCACGCCGCGATCAGTCGGCGCACGTTCTCAGCGTGGAATACAACGGACGCGCCCTGGAGATCCCCTTTCAAAAGATTTTCTATGCGGACATCGAAGGCGGCAGGCTGCACATCGTCCTCGAAGAGCGCGATTTTCACCTCTCGCGCCCTTTCACCTATGAGTGGAGCGCGGAGCGGCTGCTGCACGACAAGCGCTTCCTTGAATGTTACCATCGCATCATCGTCAATATGGACAGAATCGAGCGCATGGAAGAGGGGGCGTTCGTGCTCACGAGCGGCATGAAATTGCCGATCAGCCGCAGGCGGTACGGTGCGGTCAAGGTAGAGTATATGCAGTATATGCTGAATAAGTAGCAGCAAGTTGGGGGGCTTAAGATATAAGTCCCATGGGTCTTTCTGCTGGCATATCTGTGACCACTTTCGTGCAAGAAAAAGCCACTTTCTGCAGATTCTTTGCAGGAGGTGCTTTTTTTTTGCTACAATTTAAGCGAAGGGGAAATTCGGCAAGGATGTTCGATAGCGGGCTGAGGGTTTCATCTCCTTGCCCATTGCCGTACTTTTCCGAAAAAATATAAAAGGAGAGGGTAATATGAAGAGGAAGATGATGTTGACAAAGAGGTTACTGCTGCCGTTCATCGCCGTTCTGGCGATGCTCCTCGTTGCGGGCTGCGGCGACAAGCCAAAGGACACGGCGGACAAGGCTGTCCTCGCTTACGCGGAGCTTTATGCTTATGGTGACACGGACAAGACCGAGGCGGCGGGCTTGACGAAAGAGCAGAAGGAGAAGATCAGTGAGGCGCTCCTGACTGAGGTCGATCAGCAGTTCCAGAGCATGATGCTTTCTGAGGACAATGCGGTCGCTGTCACGAATTACTATATTGCCGATCGCAAGGCGAACATCACGCTCAAGGCGAAGGTCAAGAAGGACGACAGCGAGCATCCCGTTGTCGAGTTGACGGCTACGCCGGTCGACAAGGCGGAGTTTGACAAGATCATGCAGACGAACGAGGATCTCGTCGCCTTGGGGGTTGTCCTCGGTCTTGCACAGCAGCAGGGCGTCGACGTCCGCAAGGATCCCTCTTATCAGCAGGGAGCGATGGACGTCTTGCGCAAGTTCATCGACGAGATTCCTTACGACGATGAAAAGACGCTCGATGTGCCGTGCGATATGGTGAAGAGCGATGACGGCAAGACGCTGCACTGGGCGCCGAAAGATCCGAAGGCGATCCAGAAGTTCCTCGACGGCGAGAAGTAAGGCGCTCGTATCTCCGTGAGGGAAGAGCGGCTGCTTTGTATGAGCAATATGCAGCAAGATAAAGGGAATCGCGAAGGAGGGAATATGATGATGAATCGCTTTTGCCGCATACTGCGACAGGCTTTCGCGGTTCTTTTACTGACACTCATCCTTGCGGGCGGCTATGGTGAAGCGGTGAAATCGAGATGGTGTTTTGCCGCTTCCCATGACCTTGCAGGACTTGAAGATCGCGCCGTCGATATTGATCCGTCGGATGGAAGCGTTTCCGTTACGCTCAGTGAAAGCGAAATGGAACTCCTCTCGTCCGTGCGCTGCAACCTGCTCTATCTCGACGAAAATGTCGTTATCCACCTCGGCAGCGATGCGAACATCGACGCCGATTGGGACACGGGCGTCTTTCGTGACAACTTCGACGGTACATGGCCGATGCTCGACGGGCACCCTGTCTACATCGAGCTCACCGAAGAAGGCGACGATTACAACCTCTATTCCATACCCATCAAGCTCAACGGTGAGGAGTGCATCCTGCAGGTTTCCTACAACTACAACGATGAGACGTATCACATCCTCGGCGCGCAGCGCGAGCTTGAGGAAAGCGACATGAGCGATCAAGAGCTGATTCCCTTGAGGGCGGGCGATATGGTCACGACGATCCATTTCGCGAAGCCCGTTTCCGACAATGATGATGATGAACTCGCTGCTGTCGAAGCCGAGACCTTTCAAATCGGCAGTCATCCTGCGGTCGAGGACGAAGAACTCGGCGACGGCACATACGGCTATATATTTGAGTTTCTTGCGCCGACGGGTGAAAGCGCCCTTTCGGAGATCGCCGTATTCAACATCGAGGACGGAAACATCACGACATTTGATGAATGAGCGGCAGACCTTCTGCCGCCGGTATTATTCCAGTATACAGGTCATACAACATCCAAAGGAGAGATTCATTATGAGCAAAAAAAGTCCTATTCTCGGAGCAATTCTCGGCTTCTTCATCTTGGGTATCTTCTACAGCACGGGCTTCAACAAGCAGGGCATCATTGCCGTTGTCGGACTGATTGTCGTCAGTTGGCTTATCAGTATGTTTGTCAGCCCGGAAGTCTCTGTGATCGTCAACCTTGTCGGAGCTTTTCTCGGCTACAAGTGGGCGAACGATCACAATGCATCAATCGAGGGCGGCGGTGCGATGTAAGGAGACGCAGCATCCAGTTTGCGTCTTTTGGCGCATCTTTTGCATCGTTTCGAGCAATCTCGAAACGATGTGCTTGTAACCGAGTCTGGCCGATAAAAAGCGTGCAGCGGAATCGAATCTGCTGCACGCTTTTTGCATGGTGATTTCATGGGAGCATCGCTCTGTCAGTCTTCCTGATCGACGAACCTCGACGCGAGCAGCTTCTTCTCCTGTGCGATTTTGTTGCGCTGGATTTGTCTTGACCAGAAGATGCTGGGAATAGCGACGCCGATGGCGATGCCGGCGATGATGCTCGCGGCTTCGACGCCGTTTCTAAGCGCCGCGAGCAAGAGGGGGGTGCTGACCTC
This sequence comes from Selenomonas sputigena, assembly GCF_026015965.1. Classification (NCBI taxonomy): domain Bacteria; kingdom Bacillati; phylum Bacillota; class Negativicutes; order Selenomonadales; family Selenomonadaceae; genus Selenomonas; species Selenomonas sputigena. Next base: position 406,602 of record NZ_CP110383.1, read on the forward strand.
GTTGATATTTAAGAGTGTGAAGAAGAAGCGGTAGAGAAGAACGCCGGGAATCAAAGGAATGGCGGAAGGGATCGTCAGCACGATGTTCGGCGTGTGAAACCAGTGAATGGCAAAGAGTGCGAGAACGCCGACGAAGGCGGAGGCGAGGAAGGTGCCGGCCGCTTGGCTCATGCCAAGTTCGAACATACAGATGTTCCGAAGGAGGATCGTGATGCTGCCGCCCGCGGAGACGACCCATAGCAGGCGGCGCGGCACGCTGAAGATCAGGGAGAAACCACCGGCTGCGATGGCGGCGGCTAGCGGGTGGTAGAGGTAGATCTCGCCGGGACTGAGGCTCACGGTCGTGAATGAACTGACGTGTCCAAGGCGCAGGGCGATCGCCATGCCGAATGCCGTGCTGCAGACGATGAGGAGCGTGTCGAACGCCCGCGTCATGCCCGAGGTGATGAAGTGGTTCAGAAGGTCATTTGCCGCGTTGATCAGAGGAACGCCGGGCACGATGAAGAGCGTGCAGGCGACGATGGGCAGCATAGGCGTCGCAGACAGATTGAGGTTTTGCAGCAGCACGGCGGCGAGCGTCGCAGTAAAGGCGGCGATGGCGATGCCGGCGTAGACGTTGAAGCCGTGCTCGTTGCAGAAGCGCCGTGCATAGAAGCCGAGGAAGGCACAGAGCGCTGTGATGAAGAAGGCGGCGAGGTCGCAGCCGAAGAGAGCGCACGAGCCGGCGCACGCGAAGCCTGCACCGAGCGCCGTCAAAAAGCCGCTGTAGGGGGATTTTCGTTTTTCCAGAGCTTCCATCTCGCGCTCGAAAAGTTCGAGCGACCAGGCGTCGCGCATAGCGCGCCAGATCATGCGGCTGACGGCGGAGAGAACGAGCATGTTCACGCGGTGCGTGCGGCACTTGCTGAAGCGCGTGTAGGTGCGCTCTTCGTCTTTGATGTTCAGCATGATGGTCGTGTAGGCGATGTGACAGCTGACGTTTTCCGCAGGGATGCCCATGTACGCCGCTGTGCGCATGATGTACTGCGAGGTGCGGTCGGAATCGGCGCCGTTTTCCATCATCGTGCGCGCGACGAGGAGGATCAGATGCATCTTGTAAATGATCTGGGAGAAGGGGTGCGTGAGAACATGTTCTTTCGTTTCTGCCATGGGGAGACTCCTTTCCTGTGCAAGGGGTGGTGCAAAAGCTGCTATGCCTTAAAGGTATTTTATGATAATAGTTTGGAATATTGTGACGATTCTTCATAGACTGCCCAGCGGGCAATCTATGAAGCGGTCAGTCCTCCTGATCGACAAATCTCGACGCGAGCAGTTTCTTTTCCTGTGCGATCTTGTTCTTGCGGATCTGACGTGACCAGAAGATGTTCGGTATGGCGACGCTGACGGCGATGCTGATGATGATGGTCGCCGCCTCGATGCCGTTTCTGAGTGCGCCCAAGAGGACTTCCGTACTGACGTCGTTGATGTTGAGGAGCGTGAAGAGCAGGCGGTAGAGCAGGATGCCGGGCACAAGAGGGATGGCGGACGGCGTCGTGAGGACGACGTTCGGCACATGGAAGCGATGGATGGCGGAAAGCGCGGCGATGCCGACGACGCCGCCGCCGATGAGCGTTCCCGTCGCCTGGCTGAGGCCGAAGTCGAACATGCAGATGTTTCGGAGCAGGACGGCGACGGCGCCGCCGACGGATACCGCCCAGAGGACGCGCTTCGGCACATTGAAGAGCAGCGAGAAGCCGCCCGCCGAGATCGCTGCAGCAATCGGATGGTAGATGTAGATGTCTCCGGGACTGAGGCTGATCGTCGTGAATTCGGTGATGCGTCCGAGGTGCAGCGCGATCGCCGTGCCGAACGCCATCGAGCCGATGATGAGCACGGTGTGGAAGGCTCGTGTGATGCCCGCCATGATGAAGTTGTTGAGCATGTCGTCTGCTGCATTGATCAGCGGCACGCCGGGTACAATGAAGAGGGCGCAGGCAACGATGGGGTGCATGGGCGTCGCGGAGTGGACGACGCTCTGCGAGAGCGTCGCTAAGGAGGTCGCGACGAAGGCGGCAATGGCGATGCCCGCATAGTTGTTGAAGCCGCGCTTGTTGCAGAGGATGCGTGCGTAGAAGCCGAAGAAGGCGCAGACCGCCGTGACGAAAAAGGCGATGAAGTCGCCGCCGAAGAGCAGGCACGAGCCGCCGCAGGCGAAGCTGGAGCCGATGGCGGTCGCAAAGTTCGAGTAGGGATTCTTGCGGCTTTCGACGGTTTCCAGTTCCTTTTCAAAGCGTTCGAGCGACCAGTTGTCGCGCATGGCACGCCAGATGACGCGGCTGACGGCGGCGAGGACGGTCATGCTCACGTTGTGCTTGCGGCATTTTGTGAGTTCCGTGTAGGTGCGCTCCTCGTTCTTGACGTTGAGGAGAAGCGACGTATACATGATGTGGCAGCTGACGTTTTCGGCAGGGATGCCCATGTAGGCCGCCGTGCGCATGATGTAGCGCGTCGTTCGGTCGGAGTCGGCGCCGTTCTCCATGAGGAGTCTGCCGACGGTCAAGATCAGATGCATCTTGTAGGTAATCTTGTAAAATGGGTCTTTGAATACTTGTTCAAGGGATGATTGCATAGTTTGTTAACCTCTTTATTTAGGAATGTTCGTGTGCTTTTTTTGTATGTGGGTATAGCTTATTTCGTCGTTAGCGTGTTAGACGAAATCGTACTTCTATTTTGCCTTAAATCTTATTCAATAGCAAGGAAATATGATATTATTTCTAAAAAAAGGGGGCGCAAGCGCCCCCTCATCGTGTTCCTGGCAGAAGATCTGCCGCGCTGTCTTCGTTATTTTCCTGCGCCCGTGAAGTCGTAGAGTTTCTCCGCCTTGTGAAAATGGGTGTGCAGCAGTTCGTGCGCTTTGCCTTCCAAGGGTGCGCCGAGGAATTCTTTGTAGATGCGCACGACTTCGGGATTTTCATGCGATTTTCTCACGGGGAGATTCTTGTCGATCTCGTAGAGAGCCTTCATGCGCTCGGCGCGGCGCGCGTTCGTCGTATTGAGAGGCTGTCCGCCGCCGCCTTGGCAGCCGCCGGGGCAGGCCATGACTTCGATGAAGTCGTAGGGACTTTTGCCGGCCTTGAGTTCGTCCATGATGTGCTTGGCATTCTTGAGCGTGTGCGCGACGGCGACGCGCACCTTGCGCTCGCCGAGGTCGACGGTCGCTTCCTTGATGCCGTCCATGCCGCGCACGGCGAGAAAGTCGATGGAAGGGAGCGTCTTACCCGTCGCCTTTTCGTAGACTGTGCGCAGCGCGGCTTCCATGACGCCGCCTGTCGTGCCGAAGATCGCGCCCGCGCCCGAGCATGTGCCGAGCGGGCTGTCGAAGTCCTCTTCGGGCAGATCGTGGAAGGTGATGCCGACGTAGTGGATGAGTTTGGCAAGTTCGCGCGTCGTGATGACGATGTCGACGTCCTGATGACCGTCTCTGCCCATCTCAGGACGCGCGGCTTCGAACTTCTTCGCCGTGCACGGCATGACGGAGACGGTCACGATGTCCTCGACGGGGATGCCCGACTGCTTCGGATAGTAGGTCTTGGCGACAGCGCCGAAGATCTGCATGGGTGACTTTGCCGTCGAGAGATGGGGCAAGAGGTCGCTGTAGTGTTTTTCGACGTAGTTGACCCAGCCGGGGCTGCACGAGGTCATCATGGGAAGCGTGCCGCCGTTTTCCAGGCGATGGATGAATTCATGCCCTTCTTCCATGATCGTGAGGTCGGCGCCGAAGTTCGTGTCGAAGACGCGGTCGAAGCCGAGCCGCTTCAAGGCGGCGACCATCTGTCCCGTGACGATGGCGCCGGGCGGCAGGTGGAATTCGTCGCCCAAGGAGACGCGCACGGCGGGCGCGACCTGCACGATGACGTGCTTTTTCGGATCTTGCAGGGCATCGAGGACGCGCTGCGTATCGTCTTTTTCCGTGATCGCTCCCGTCGGACAGACGAGGCTGCACTGGCCGCAGAGGATGCAGTCGGTCGCTTCGAGCGGGCTGTCGTAGGCGGTCGTGACGGTGATCTTGTCGCTTCGTCCAGCGAAATTCAGGGCTTCGATGCCCTGCACGTCCTTGCAGGCACGGATGCAGCGGCCGCATTTGATGCACTTCGTCGGGTCGCGAGCGATGCTCGGGTTGTTCGCCGCATCCTCTTTGCTTTCGACGACGATGGGCAGTCCCGTATGGCCGATGTTGAAGCGGCTGCAAAGCTCCTGCAGGTCACAGCGGTGGTTGCGCGGACAGTTCAGGCAGTCCTGGTTGTGGTTGGCGAGGATGAGCTGCAGGATGGCGATCTGCGTGTCGCGCACGATCTGCGTGTCCGTATGGACTTCCATGCCTTCCCAGACCTCGGTCGCGCACGCTGCCATGAGGCGGCGACTGCCCGTGACCTCGATGGAGCAGATGCGGCAGCGAGCCTTGACGCGCTGATCGGGGTGGTAGCAGAGATGCGGGATATTGATGTGCACCTTGCGTGCGGCATCGATGATCTTCGTGCCCTTGGGGACTTCGACGGGGATGTTGTTGATTTTCAGGTGTACGAGTTCTCTTTCTTCTGCCATCAGTGTACGCCTCCGATCCGGAATGTTTCAGGGAAGAGCTTGAAGGCGGCGGAAAGGGCGTTTTCGGCGCTTTCGCCCAGGCCGCAGAGGGCGGACATGGGCATGATGCGCGCGATCATCTTCATGTTTTCGAGATCCTTTTCCGTCGCTGTTCCTTGCGCGAACTTTTCCAAGATGAGCTTGATGTGGAGGACTCCCTCGCGGCACGGCGTACACTGGCCGCAGCTCTCGTGCGAGAAGAACGCCTGCGTCATGCGCAGAAAGTCGAGGACGCTCGTGCGCTCGTCGACGACGAGGATCGCGCCCGAGCCTACGGTCACGCCGGCCGCCTTGAGGTCGTCGTAGGTGTAGGGGACGTCGAGGATGGATTCGTCGGCGATTTTGCCCGACGCGCCGCCGAACTGGATGAGGCGGATGCGTCGGCCGCCCTGGATGCCGCCCGCAAGGTCATAGATGATTTCGCGCACGGTCGTACCGAAGGGGATCTCAAAGACGGCAGGACGGTTGACGTTGCCGCCGACGGAGACGAGCTTCGTGCCGAGGGATTCGCCCGAGCCGTAGCTGATGTATTCCTTCTTGTCGTCGAGGAGGAGATGCGGCACGATGGAAAGGCTCTCGACGTTGTTGACGCACGTCGGCAGTGCGAAGAGACCGCTCTGCTTGATGAAGGGCGGCTTCATGCGCGGCCGGCCCGCCTTGCCCTCGATGGAGCGGATGAGAGCCGTGCCCTCGCCGCAGACGTAAGCACCCGCGCCTGAGCGGAGGTGGATGTGAAAGTCGAAGCCTTCCTTGCCGAGGATGTTCTTGCCGAGGAAGCCGCAGCGCTCCGCCTCTTCAATGGCGTTCTTGAGGCGCGAGCGAAGGTGCGCGTATTCTTCGCGCAGGTAGATGTAGCCATCCTGTGCGCGGATGCTCCAGGCGCCGATCGTCATGGCCTCAATGAGGTTGAAGGGGTCGTTCGTGATCAGTTCACGATCCTTGAAGGTGCATGGCTCGCCCTCGTCGGCGTTGCAGATGATGACTTTGTGCTCGCCCTTGACGGCGCGCGCCTGCGACCACTTGCGTCCCATGGGGTAGGCGGCGCCGCCGCGCCCCTTGATCTGGGCTTCGGAGAGAAGGGAGGCGATGTCCTCGCCGTCCATTGTCACGGCCTTTTTGAGGGCGTTGAAGCCGCCAATCGCCAGGTAGGATTCGATGGACATGGGATCGTAGCGGTGGAAGTTCTTTGTCATGAAAGAAACCTTGCTCATATAGTCTCCTTTCGTGTGGATGGCGTTTTGTTTCCGGTCCTTTTTGTGCGCCTCGCAGAGAGAAGGCGCGGCTGCAAGGGGTGGAGAGCTCTTGCAGCGCAGGTTCGGTGAAGATGTGCAGGCCGCTTACTGCAGCGTGTGCAAAAGTTCCTCAATCTTCTCGCGGCTGTCAAGATGCCCGTAGACTTCGCCGTTGACGCGCACGGCGGGCGCGATGTCACAAGCGCCGAAGCACGGCGTCTTTTCGAGCGTGAAGCGTCCGTCGTAGGTGACTTCGCCGATGTCGATGCCGAGGAGGCTCTTGAGCGCAGAGAAAAGCGTTTCGTTCTCGTTGATGCGACAGACGACAGAGTCGCACACTTGGATGGGGTATTTGGCGCGCGGCACAGGCGACAGGCTTGCGTAGAATGTTAGACAGTCGTAGATCAGAGAGATCTTCAGCGGCAGTTTCTCCGCCACGTAATAGGCGGCAGGCTCGGGCACATAGTGGCGCTCGAAGAGGTCTTGCACGTCGAGCAGGATGCCGACGATCTGCGTCGGGTCGTAGGAATGAGCCTCAAGCACGCGGTCGATCTTCTCGCGCGTCGCGAGTTCGAGACTCTTGGGGTCGGCGTTCATGGCAGCATCTCCTTTTCTTGGAAAATATGTTTTCTTTTATCATTATAGAGGAGAACGGAGATTCATTCAAGAGAAAGGGGTACATGAGTATGTTTCTCCGTCCGTTTGTGCTATAATGTCTGCGATATCATCTGTTTGACTTTCGGAGGTGCAGCTTGGTCTCCTTTCTCATCATTTTAGTCACCGTTCTTGCAGTGTTCACCGTGGCGGCGCTTTGGGCGCTGCGCTATCTTCTCGCTGAGCGTGCGCTGTTTATTTGCCGCGTGCTGGTCGGCGTCGTGTTCACCGTCGCGTCGGCATCCTTCTTCTTGCGGCGCAATCCGCTCGTGGCGTTTCTTTCGGACGGTGCGACGATTTCTCTGGCTTCTGTCTTCTTCCTCTCTTTGATGTTCTTGTTTCTCTTCGTGTTGGCAGCCGTCGTCCTTCGTGCCGTCTATCGCAGGACGCTCGCCGTGCCCGAGGATGTGGGGCGGCGCAGGGTCTTGAAGGCGGCGGGCGCGTATCCTGCGGCGGCGCTCGGTGCGGTGCTCTACGGCAATCTCTACGAGCGGAATGCGACGGTTGAGCGTCGCTACGACATCCCCGTTGCGGCGCCGGCACTCGCGGGCTATACGGTCGCCCAGCTCAGCGACGTGCATCTCGGCATGTTTTTCTCGCTTGAGCGGCTGAAGAGCCTTTTGCAGCAGGTCGCCGACGCTGCTCCCGACGCACTCTTGCTGACGGGCGACATCTTCGACTATCCCGATTGGACGGTGGACGCCGTGCGCCTGATCGACGGCTTTGCCGCCGCCTTTCCTGACGGTATATGGTACTGCCACGGCAATCACGAGCATATACGCGGCATTGCGCTCGTAGAAGAAGCGCTGGCGACGTCGAAGATTCACTTTTTGAAAAATGAGGCGCAGTGCGTGAGGCAGGGAGCGCAGCCGCTCTACTTCGCGGGCGTCGACTACCCGATGTCGGAGTATGAGAAGAGGCTTGACGCCGAGGCATTCCAGCGCGAGAAGGCGATGTACGCGAAAGCGGCGCTCGAAGCGATTCCGGCAGATGCCGTGACCGTGCTGCTCGCGCATCATCCCGAGTTCATCGATGATGGCGCTGAGTACGGCGCACGTCTCGTGCTCACGGGGCACACGCACGGCTCGCAGTTCGGCATCTTCGGCCTGCCGCTCTTCCCTGTGTTCAAGTACACGCGCGGCATCGTCGAGAAGGGGAAGACGACGGGCTACGTCCACTCAGGCAATGGCAGTTGGTTTCCGTACCGCCTCGGTTGCCCGCCCGAGATCGCGTACTTCGTCTTGCGCGCTTAGGAGGAAGCAATGAAAATACTCGTGACAATACCGCATTACTATGCACATGACCCACAAGGCATCTATGCTTCGAACGGCGACCCTGAGCGCAAGGCAGGGAATCTTCGGAAACTCATCGTTCATCTGAAAACCCTGTTTGAAAGTCCGCAGGCATATTGCCGCTACGATCTGCAGAATGCAGACGGCTCGCGCTTCACGGATGCCGATTTGCAGGCGGGCAGGCCGATTGCACGCTCACTGGCGAACTACTATGCAGCGAACGAGGCGCTTCATGCCAGGGTCGACATCGTGCTCTCGACGGCGGGCGAGCGTCATGTGCTCGATCGGCTTGGATTGCCGCAGGGCATGTACGAGCGAAGGGATTTTCCCGCTGTCGATCCGAAGCTTCTGGGATTCACTTGTCAGGATGTACTCAAGGAGAGACGCGGCGAATACGACTACTATTGCTACATGGAGGACGACCTCGTCGTGCACGATCCGCTGTTCTTCCAAAAGCTCGTGTGGTTCGATGCGCTCTTCGGTGCGGAAGCCGTACTTTTGCCGCATCGTTTCGAGTACAATGAGCAGTGTGTATTCCCCAAAGGGTATGTGGAGACGGACGGTTTTGAGGCGGGAAGCGAGCTTGTGGAGCGTCTTTCCTTCGCGCAGAAGTACATCGACTTTGCCGAGCGTCCCGTCTTGATGGCTTCCATGCCCAGCGGCAACGTGCGCTTCGTCAAGGCGCGCAATCCACATTCAGGCTGCTTCTTCCTGACGGCGGAGCAGTTCGAGCACTGGCTGAGCCGTCCTTACTTCGGCGAGCGTACGGGGGAGTTTTCATCGACGTTTGAGAGTCCCGCGACGTGGGGGCTCATTCGCACCTTTGGCGTCTACAAGAGCGATTTTCCCATGGCGGCATTCTTTGAGATCGAGCATGCGGGTGCGCGCTTCCTGGGGCAGAGTCTTTCCAAGGAGCCGCAAAAGCGCATCAATGAGGAATCGTTTGCGCGGGAAGGCATCCATTTTTCGTTTTGATGCAGGAGTAAGACAAAGGAAAAGCCCGCTTTCGCGGGCTTTTTTTATGTCAATATTTCCCGCCACCACCGCCGTGGCTTTCATCGCGGCTCGAAGTGTCTTTTCCTTGCTTTTTGGGCTTTTCGTGCCGTGTGACGTTCATGTAGAGGAAGGAGTCGCGGTTTTCTGTCAGATGCAGTCCTTCGTGACTCAGATAGGCGTCGGCTTCCGTTGCCGAGGTGACGTTGCTCATCGAGGCGATGAGGCTGCTGCGCACGAGGTAGAATACACCGCCTGCGAGCACGACGGCGATGCCTAGGGCGATGAAGCTGAAACCTGCCTTGGGGTCGAAGGGTTTGCCTTCCTTTTCATAGTAGGTGAGCATTTCATCAGCTGCAGCGGCGTAGGCTTTGAATCCCGCCGCATAGTCGTCCTTCTTGAACGACGGCAGGAACTTGCCCGAAAGGTAGTCCGTACCGATGTCGTCGGTGATGCGGCTCTTCATCTTCTTGTCTGTCGCGAGATACCAGTCGCGCTCTTTCGGCGCGACAAGGAGAACGAGGGCGCCATTTTCCGTGCCTACTGCGAATTTGTCAGCGAATCTGTTCGCGACTGTGCCCGCTTTCTCCCCCTTGAGGTCTTTGACTGTGTAGACGACGATACGCGCTTTGTGTGCCGTTCCGATGTCGGCAAGCGTCTTTTCGAGTGAGGATTCGTCCGCATCGCTCAAGAGTCCTGCATCATCCATGACGCATGCGTCCGCCTGTGCGCGACTCTTTTCAGCCGCCTCGCTCAAGGCGGGGGCGGCGAGTGCGAGCAAAAGGATGAGGGAGAGGAGAACGGCGCTGAAGAAGTTTCTTTGTTCACGTTTCATGTGCAGCCCTCCTCATATTGTTCCCAAAAGGAATTTCGCGATGAAGTAGAGAATCGGCACGCTGATGAGTGAGGCGGCGAGGGGATAGAGCGTCGCCTTCCGCTTGTCGATGGGCAAGGAGCCGATGACCTTGCCTGTCTGTCCGTTCATCATGAAGGTGTAGGGCTTGCCTTCGTACTTCGTTGTGAGAATCCAGACGGGCACCATAGCGTAGCTGACGGTGCCGTCCTCTTTGATGATGCACGGCTCGCCATCGAGCGAGCAGCGGTCGTAGCCTTCGACGGTGCTTTCGAGGACGCCGAGGGCGCTTTCCGTCACGCGCTTGTCGGCGCGCGGCGCGGAGGCCTCGGCGTCGACGTCGTACTTCTCGGCGAGGAAGCCCGTGAAGTAGGCGGCCGAGAAGGGCACGAGTTCGCTGTAGTCGAATGGTTCGATGCTCTCCATGTAGGTATCGTCCATGCGTTCGCTGCCGTCGACGGGGATGCGCTCGAACTTCATCGAGCCTGTGCGCTCGCAGTCGTAGACGCTCGTTTCCGTGATGATCTCGTCCGCCGTCTCGTAGATGTTGTCCCTTTCCGCGCGGAAGGAGGCGCTTGCTGTGATGGCAGAGTCGAAGAGCCAGAACGGCACGTACATCGCCTGGATTTCTTTGATGCGGTTGTTCGATTTGAAGGAGTCGGGCAAGAGGTAGCGCTTCTCGTAGAACTTTTTGAGGGCAGCGATGGCTTCGTCCTTCGTTTTCTTGAATGGGATGACGAAATCGGGGCGCAGCATGCCGGAGAATTGCTGCGGCAGCATGTTTGGGCTGCCGCAGTAAGCGCATTCCGTCGCCATCGTGTTGCCGTCTGAGACCAGCTCCGCGCCGCACGATGAGCATGTCTGCACCTTCATGGTGGCGGCGTCCTGCTCATCCCATTCGCCGCCTGCATTCTCTGTGTTCCAGCGCGAGTCGCGCGCTTCTGCGGCAAGACGCGCCTTTTCCTGCTCGCGCTCGAAGAGCGCTTCAACGGTCGCGATCTCAAGCTCCGTCGAGCAGTATTCGCAGGTCACATGGTCGTGACCGGGCAGGAAGGAGAGCGGTGCGCCGCAGTTGGGGCATTTGTAGCTTACCGATGTATCGGCCATTTGCTTCACCTCGCTTGCTCGTCAGTGCATCATTTACTGCAGGTCGTTTTCGTCGAAGGCGTCGCCGCACTCGGGGCAGAACTTCGGCGGATTCGTCGGATCTTTGGGCTGCCAGCCACACTTGTCGCAGCGATAGAGGGGCGCGTCCGCCGGCTTCGGTTTGCCGCAGTTCGCGCAGAAGCGTCCCTGGTTCGTCGCGCCGCAGCTGCACTGCCAGCCGTCCGCTGTCGGCCGGGGTTTGCCGCAGTTCGCGCAGAACTTGCCCGTATTGCCCGCGTGGCCGCAGCTGCAGCTCCAAGTCCCTGCAGGCGCGGGCTGTGGCTTGCCGCATCCCGCGCAGAACTTGCCCGTGTTGCCCGTCTGGCCGCACGCGCAGTTCCAACTGCCGGCTGCTCCCGCCTGTGGTTGCTGCTGCGGCGGCGGAGCGAGCGGGTTGCCCTGCGGCGCTTGGCCGCCCGCAGGGCCGAAAGCACCCATGGCTCCGGCGCCGGCGTTTCCCGCCATGCCCATGCCCATGAAGCCGAAGGCGCCGCCCATGCCGGCTTCGTTGCCCGCTGCCGTGCGCATGGCATCCGCCGTCGCCGTCGCGAGGCGGCCGGCACGCAGGTTTGGGTCACTCATGATGGCGCTGTCCTGGATCTCCTTGATGCGCTTCTCGTCCTCTTCGTCCGCCTTGACGCTCGACACGCCGAAGGAAACGATCTCGATGCCGCGCTTTTTGCCCCAGTCCTCGGAAAGCTCTGCCGAAAGTTCCGTCTTGATGTCGCGCGTGTAGTTGATGAGCTGCGTGTAGCGGATTCCTTTGGCGGCGATGCGACCGAAAGCCGGCTGCAGCGCCGTCAGAAGCTCGCTCTTGAGCTGGGAGTCGATTTCGCTTCTCGTGTAGATGTCCTCGACGTTGCCGCAGACGTTCGTGTAGAAGAGAATCGGGTTCGTGATGCGGTAGCTGTATTCGCCGAAGCAGCGGATGTTCACGTTCATCATGTACTGGCCGATCATCGTCTCGAACTGGATAGACTGCGGCGTGCCGTACTTGTTGCCCATGATTTCCTTCGTGTTGAAGTAGTAGATGCGCTGGTCTTTCGGCGCATCGCCGCCGAAGGTGAAGCGCTTGCCGATGTTTTGGAACACCGCCTTGAGGTCGCTTGCGAGGTCGCCGCCAAAGATTGTCGGCTCGGTCGAGCTGTCGTAGGTGAATTCGCCGGGCTGTGCGCAGACCTCGACGACCTTGCCCTGCTCGACGATGATCATGCACTGCCCCTCGTTGACGGCGATGATGGAGCCGTTCGAGATGATGTTCTCCTCGCCCGAAGTGTTGGAACTGCGTCCGCGTGCGCTCGCACGCTTCTGCCCCTTGGCGACGAGCGAATCCTTGTCGAGGCTGTCGCAGTAGAAAAACTCTTTCCACTGATCGGACATGACACCGCCGGCAGCGCCCATAGCAGCTTGAATCAAACCCATGATGCATCTCCTCCTTCGTATGACTGTACAAATATACAAGTGTATCTATGAAACTAATTCTATTCTGTGAATAAGAAATCCTTGTGGAAAAGTCGGTTTTGCCTGGGTATTTTGGTGGAATTTTCCGATGTTGATTCTTTTTGCAAATGTAGAAGAAATGGATATAATATAGAAGAGACGGCGTGCTTCGTCGTGGAATTTTTTGTCGGACGAAAAGACTCTTTAAGGGAAGGCGGTCATTCGATTGAAGAAGATTACGGTGCTCTACATGGAAGGTTGTCCGTATTGCCGCAACGCGGCGCGGGCGATGGACGAATTGGAAAAGGCGTATTCGGCCTACGAGGCGGTTCCCGTCGAATGGATCGAGGAAACTCGTGAGAAAGAGAGGGCGCTGCCTTTTGCCAAGGATTATTACTATGTACCTTCGATGTTCGTAGATGGTGTGAAGCTTTATGAGGCGAAGCCCGGCGAGAGCTATGAAGAGTGCAAGCGTTGTGTCGAGGCGGTCTTTCAGGCGGCTGTAGATTGATGAGTGGAAATGGGGCAGTGTTTTTTACGCAATGTTTCGGGCATAGAAAAATCCCATCTCCATAAGCAATGCGTTTTCGCGTTGCTTATGGAGATGGGATTCTATCGTGTCGCTGGTGAGTCTACGCCATGGCGTTGACCTTGCGGGCAAGGCGCGACTTCTTGCGGGCAGCGCAGTTCTTGTGGAACACATGGTTCGCTGCAGCCTGATCGATCGTCTTGCAGGCAGCCTTCAGGAAGGACTTCGCTTCATCAGCGTTTCCTGCCTCAACGGCGTCGAGTACATGGCGGGAAGCCGTACGAACGCGGGACTTCTCCGCAGCGTTCTTGGCGCGGCGCTTCTCATCCTTCTTGACGCTGCGGATGGATGCTTTGATGTTCGGCAAATGTTTCACCTCCCTTGAAGGAAATTACACTGTAGTATATTAGCATGGATGGGGGGAAAATGCAATATTTAATTTTGTGGCAGGGAAATTGGAAATAACTGCGAATGAATAAAAGGGATTCAATAGCCGGATCAAGGGAGGTACTTCGATGAAGAAAACAATCGTCATAGGCGCAGATCATGCGGGCTATCCCATGAAGCAGTTCTTGCTGCAGCAGTTGACGGAAGCGGGCTGCAGCGTCGAGGATGCGGGCACGTATGATGAAGCGTCCTGCAACACGCAGCCCTATGCGCAAAAGGTGGCGGAAGAGGTGGCGAAGGGCGAGGGGAAGCTTGGCATCCTCGTCTGCGGCACGGGTGCGGCGATGTGCATCATGGCGAATAAGGTCAAGGGAGCGCGTGCCGTCGTCGCGCACGACCTGTTTACGGCTCGCATGACGCGTACGCACAATGACGCTAACATCCTCTGCATGGGGCAGCGCGTCATAGCGAACCATATGGCCTGGGAGATAGCAAAGACGTGGCTCTCCTATGAGCCGCTTGGAGGCAAGTATGCTGAGCGGCGCGAAACCATCGCAAGGTATGAGGAAGAGCATATGAAATGACGAGGGTCTGTGCGCATTGCCGGAAAAAGTGGGAAGTTGTAAAAATAATGCTTGCGCCCCCTTTCATAATCGTGTATAATATCCCTTGCTGGTGCATGAGCACCGCATGATTCCTCGATAGCTCAGTAGGTAGAGCGCCTGACTGTTAATCAGGTTGTCGCAGGTTCGATCCCTGCTCGAGGAGCCATTCTCGGCGCGTTGGTCAAGTGGTTAAGACACCGCCCTTTCACGGCGGCTTCACGGGTTCGAATCCCGTACGCGTCACCATAAGGCAGAAGCAGCACCGTCCAGTCGGGCGGTGCTTTTTTGTGTGCATCCTTGGATGATTGTTGAAAAAGATAGAGAAAAGCATGCGTTAATTTTAATGAAGAGGATGCTCGCCTTTTAGGAAGGATTTTTTCTTTCCGCGACGAAGTGTTTCAGCGAACAGAGAAGATTTGACATTTTTTGAGAGAAATTCGCGAGGAGGGTGAGGAACTGCTATGCTCGTCGGTGGTGTTGTTTGTTCTATGGCGTTTTATTGTCAGCGCTGCGGCAAGATTCATGTGCACGATGTGCCGTATTTTCTCGGCGTAAAGCGCTTCTCTCTTCGCTGTGCAGGCTGCGGGCACGAGCAGGCGCTGCTGGTGCGTGGGGACAAGGGCTGCTTTGAGGTCCATGTGCCGTGCGTCGCCTGCAATAAGGAGCATGTGATTGCCTGCAGTCTCGCGCAGCTCAGGCACATGGATCTTGAGAAGGTCTATTGCAGTCGAGATCGCTTCGAACTGGGTTACATCGGAAAGCGCCGTCGCATCGAGGAACTTTTGGCGTTCAATCAGGCGGAGTTTGACAGGCTTCATCCTGCTGACGGCGCAAATTTCATCGGCAAGCAGCAGCTTCTTCTTGAGGCGGTCAACCGTGTGCATGAGTTTGTCGCTGCGGGTGATGTCGTCTGCCCGTGCGGCAGTCATGATTTCATCGCACATGTCGATGGCGCGTCCGTGTTCCTAGAGTGTAGGAATTGCGGCAGCAGCGCCGTGATTCCTGCTGAGAGCGCGGCCGATCTTCGCCGTCTCCTGTGCGGTTCATCGATCCGCTTCCTGGCGCCGACGGTGCACAACAAGCGCTAGAGAATCAGAGACCTCGCAGAGACGAAAGGTACGTTTGTGGAGATAGAGACTTGCGGTGCAATCTTTGCAAAAAGATGGTCGCAGGTCTTGTTTTTTTACCGAAAAAGGATTTTCATCGAATATCGTCGAAAAGGTGTTAAAGAGTAAACTATTGTTTATGGGTTTATGCGTAGCCGCTTCTTGATGAAAGCAAGGGAGATGATGAAAATGAATACTTGGAAAAAACGTGTGGCTGCAGGACTTACAGCGGGCGTGCTCGCCTTCGGAGGAAGCTTCGCCCTGCAGCCTGCTCCTGTGGCGGATGCGGGTTGGGGCGATCTCATCGGTACGGTCATAGGCGGCTTCCAGGCAAAGGCTGAGGCGGAGAATCAAATCAAGGAACTCGACCAGACGGAGGAGGGGCGGCAGGCGCTTTTCGCCTCGTACCAAGAAGAGCTTGGCGTAGAAGAATATTCTCCGTGGGAGGGACTTTGCAGCCGTGCGATTGAACGCGTTTCGGCTGGTATCGCTAAGAGCGATCCTTCTGTCCGCGACAAGCCGTTTCTTTGGTTCATTAATCAGGACGACACCTTCAATGCCTTTTGTTCGCTCGGTCATGTGATGTCGATCAACCGCGGACTTTTCTATTATCTGCAGAATGAGGACGAAATTGCCGTCGTCTTGGGGCATGAGATGGGGCATGGAATGAAGAACCATGTGGCGGATGGTTGGCGCAAGAAGATCGACGTGGCGATCGGTGCGCAGGTTCTTGCCGATATGACGAATGCGTCGGCGGTTAGAAACGTCGTGCTCAATACGGTTGTCACGCAGATCAACCAGGTGTCGATCGGCCGTGCGCACGAATGGGAAGCAGACGGACTTGCACTCAAGTACATCACGGACGCGGGGTACAATCCCGGTGCTGCAGCCGCCGTCTGGCAGCGCTTCATGGAGCAGATGGGCGACAATCGGCAGAATTTCGTCAGCGAGATGTTCGATCCGTCCGATCATCCGACGAACAAGGAGCGCCGTGACAAGTACATGCAGAGCGTCAAGGAGTACAGCGGCGGTCATGTCGAGGTCAAGGACGGCGTCGTTTATGTCAAGGGCAAACGATTCGTCGTTCCCGCTGAGACCGACAATATGTCGAGCGCCGAGCGCGCCTACTTCGTGCAGGGAAACTTGGCGGCGGCATACCACAACGGGCATAACAAGGAGAGTGCCTATGCGGACGGAAACGTCGTCATGCTCGGCGCACAGCCGGTCATGACCTGCCTTAGAGGCGACGACTCCGCAGCGGCGCTCGCCGAGAAATTGAATCAGGTAAAGTGAGGAAGATGTATGGATTTCAAGCGTTATCTCAAGGAATATCCGAACAAGGAGGGGCGTTTCGGCAAGTTCGGCGGCGCCTACCTGCCAGAAGAACTCGTGCCTGCTTTTGCGGAAATCAACGAGGCGTATCTGACGATTTGCCATTCTTCGCAGTTCATCAATGAGCTGCGGCGCATACGCCGCGAGTTTCAAGGGCGGCCGACGCCCGTCTACCACTGCGAGCGCCTTTCGCGCAAGATCGGCAATTGCCAGATCTATTTGAAGCGTGAGGATTTGAACCACTCGGGTGCGCACAAGCTCAATCACTGTATGGGAGAGGGGCTTCTGGCGAAGTTCATGGGCAAGAAGCGCATCATTGCCGAGACGGGCGCGGGACAGCACGGTGTGGCGCTCGCGACGGCGGCGGCCTTCTTCGGGCTCGACTGCACGATCTACATGGGCGAGGTCGACATCAAGAAGCAGGCGCCGAATGTGGCGCGCATGAAGGTGCTCGGCGCGAAGGTCGTGCCCGTCTCGCGCGGTGCGAAGACGCTCAAGGAAGCTGTCGATGCGGCTTTTGAGGATTATCTGGCGAACTACAAGGAGACGATCTACTGCATCGGCTCTGCTGTCGGACCGCATCCGTTCCCCATGATGGTGCGCGATTTCCAGACAGTCGTAGGCATCGAGGCGCGCGAACAATTCAAGGATATGATGGGGTTCCTGCCTGATGTTGTGACGGCGTGCGTGGGCGGCGGCAGCAATGCCATCGGCATGTTCGTGCCGTTCCTCGACGATCCTGTGGAGATCGTCGGCGTCGAGCCTCTGGGGCTTGGCAAGAAGCTCGGCGATCATGCGGCGTCCATGTCGTATGGCGAAGAGGGTGTCATGCACGGCTTTGACAGCATCATGCTCAAGGACGCGGCGGGCGAGCCGGCTCCTGTGTATTCGGTAGCAAGCGGACTCGACTACCCATCCGTCGGCCCCGAGCACGCCTTTTTGCGGGAGATTGGGCGCGTCAAGTACGATACGGCGACGGACGAGGAGGCGATCGGCGCCTTCTTCAAACTTTCGCGCTACGAGGGAATCATCCCCGCGCTCGAAAGCTCTCATGCGGTTGCCTACGCCATGCGCCGCGCCAAGGAGATGGATACGGGCTCGATCCTCGTCAACCTCAGCGGCAGGGGCGACAAGGATCTCGACTACGTCATTGAGAAGTACGGTACGGGCGAGAAGTATCTGGAATTTGCTTGAACGCTTGGATGAAGGAACAGTAAGAGGCCTTTGGGAATTACCCACAGGACTCGCATGCAAAAAGGAGCTGCTTTACGGTAGCTCCTTTTGCATGCGGGTCCTGTCTATGCTCTTATAGTATACTTCTTTCTATACACATGCTTTTCTGCTGGAAAAGTTAGATTGTACGACTTCTTACCGGGTTGACGGTTTTTGAGCTGGGAGGTTCGATATGATGGTGAAGGGCTCGAAAATATTCATGAAACATGGTATGCTTCTATATAATGAAAGTATCCCGATGCCCAGACAAAGGAGATGGTTTGTTTGGTTTGGAATAAGCTGAAAGATTTTTTTGATTTGCATGGCGACATCGCGTCGATACGGGAAATTACAGATCGGATCAACGCCGGCGTGCGATTTCGGGGGACGAATCTCTGTGTGCTGATGTTGGCCATCTTTATCGCCTCCATCGGACTCAACATGGACAGCACGGCGGTCATCATCGGCGCGATGCTGATCTCTCCGCTGATGGGGTCGATCTTGGGTATCGGCTATGGCCTTGCCCGGTATGACAGCACATATATCCGCTCTAGTGCAGGCAGTCTGTTGGCCCAAGTGCTCATTTCGGTTGCCACATCGGCACTTTATTTTTCCCTTACGCCCATAGCTACACCTTCGTCGGAACTGCTTGCACGGACATCACCGACCATCTGGGATGTTTTGATCGCTGTTTTCGGTGGACTGGCAGGCATCATCGGTATAACACGTAAAGAAGGTGGAAATGTCATCCCCGGCGTTGCGATTGCGACGGCTCTCATGCCTCCTCTCTGTACCGCAGGATACGGCATTGCTACGGGTGTGACTGCGTATACCGTAGGTGCGTTATATCTTTTCTTCATCAATAGTTTCTTTATCTGTTTGACCGCATTCAGTGTCCTGAAAATCATTGACATTCCATCCAAGATCGAGCGGGACTCCGTGGAATTTTCAAGACAGAAACGCTACCTGCTGACATTTGCCATACTTATCACATTGCCCAGCTGTTTCTTTGCGTATCAGAGCGTGCAGGAAAATCTGGAGAGCGAGCAGGCGAAGATTTATATCGAGGAGAATTTCAAAGTGCCGCCTCATCTGGCGATCTCCTATACCTTGGATAGTGAGGAGAAAATATTGACGGTATTTACGATTGCCGGAATATCGGAGGATGATTTGACAGTATTGACGGAGAAACTGCATGAAAAGGCATATCTCAAACCTTTCCGTCTGGAGGTTTTTTCTGCAGAAACGGTGGAAGAGCGGGAAAAGATGGAGGCGATGATCGATCAGAGACTCAGCGAGGTTGAAAAAAGAGCCATTCCTTCCGTACAGGAACAACAGACAGTGACCGCACTCAAATCTGCTCGAGAGGAAAGTGAAAAGCAGGGCACTTATATATTGGACTGGAATCGTGAGGCACGTATCGTGTTCCCGGAAATCTCCCGCATCGCCGTTGGGAGTGTGCGCGGCCCTGCTGCGACTGCAGATCCATCGGATTCTCTGAGTGAAATGCCGATTGCTTTTATATACTTGAAGGCCGATATGGACGAAGCGTTGCGTGCTCGTTTGACCGAATGGATTTCCACTAAGGCGCAGCGCCGTGTACAGGTGCAGTTCTTCCCCGAATCCACACGGGCAGAGGGAAAAACGTAACGATATTGCCGAGTCAATGTTCAGCGAGTCGTTGGGCAGACGCCAAAAAAGCCCGCCCAGTCCCCGTGAGTAAGAGGAATGGGTGGGCTTCAGTTTGTGAAATCTCGTGTTCGTTTCGACGGTGCGGTGTGAAGAAGGTCGTGTACTGCAGCTTAGAGCAGCTCGTCCTTGGCGACGTCGTAGAAGGCGTGCTCCGCCTTGATCTCGCGCTTGCCTTGGCGAATCCTCACGTTGTCGTCGAACTGTGCGACCTGAGTGTCCCAGTTGAAGAGGCCGCTGTCCGACTGAATCGTGACCTTGGGACGCTCAAGGAAGACGTTGCCTTCGACGACAGCCTCGTGCGTCTTGCCGATGACATGCGCCTTGTCACCCGTCAGTTTCAAGCCGTCCTGCGAGACGCTGACGTTGCCCTCGCACCAGACCTCGAAATCGGGGGAGTTGACGCCACTCTGGGCATCGAAGGCGCCGTTTTTCAGGTACTTGAGCGCCGTCGCAAGGTCGACCTCGGCATGGTCGGCCTGGAAAGTGCAGCCGTTGGCGACGATGCGAATGTTGCCGTCGAAGACGCAGCGTCCCGAGGAGAAGTCGAGACGGTAGGAGTCAAAGGAGAAGTTCGGTGCGGCAAGAGCCGTCGCGCTCAAGGCGAGCAGAACGAACATCATGAGAACCGAAACAAGGTTTTTTTTCATAAAGACGCTTCCTTTCATTGGCGTGAAAAGTATTTTCCATACAGATCCTTTTTCTATCATACAGCATGAAGGCGGGTTTTTCCAGCGAATTTTCCTTAAAGGCTAAGTTTCAGCAGGATAAAGCGGTGTTCTTGCCGTATTATTTCATCATATAATGGAAGACAAGCAGGAAGAGGAGGCGGACAAATGACGATACGGGAAAAACGTGAGGCGTTGGAGTATGAAATACTTTCCCCCCTTGCGGCGAAGAGCAGGGAGAGCCGGCGGCGAGCACCGATCGTACCGTGCCCTTTCCGCACGGACTTTCAGCGCGACCGCGACCGCATCCTGCACTCGAAAGCGTTCCGGCGTCTGAAGCGCAAGACGCAGGTTTACATCGTCTCGGGTGATCACTACCGTACGCGCATGACGCACAGCTTGGAGGTGTCGCAGATCGCCCGCACGATCGCGCGAGGGCTTTGCCTCAACGAAGATCTGACGGAGGCGATCGCACTCGGTCACGACGTCGGTCATACGCCTTTTGGTCATGCGGGCGAGGCGGCGATGGCGGAGATCATTGGACACTTCGCGCACAACGAGCAGAGTCTGCGCGTCGTCGAGTATTTGGAGCGCGATGGCGCGGGTCTCAATCTGACCTTCGAGGTCAAGGACGGCATCGTCAATCACACGGGAAAGCACTTGCCGAAGACACTTGAAGGGCGCATTGTGCGCATTGCCGACCGCATCGCCTACCTTTGCCACGATTACGACGACAGTCTGCGCGCGGGTATGCTTGAGGCGGGCGATCTGCCGACGCTCGTTTACGCGAAGCTCGGGTATACGACGTCGGAGATGATCACGGGCATGGTCTCCGACCTCATTGTGCATTCAGAGAAGCGGGAGGACATTGCGCTCTCTCCTGCCATGCAGGAGGTTATGGATGCTTTTCGGGCCTTCATGTTCGAGCATATCTACCATTCGGAGCGGCTGGCGCGTGAGAGGAAGCAGGCGGTGTTCGTGCTGCGCGAACTTTACGCGCACTACATGGAGAACTTTGAGGAACTGCCCGAGGAGTTTCGCCGCTATGAAACGCGCTGGGGCAGGCAGCAGACCGTCGTCGACTATGTGGCGGGACTCAGTGACAACTATGCCGTGCATACGTTCGCACGCATCTTCATGCCGCCCGTCGGCTTTTCCGTGCCGGGCGATGCGTGATTTTCAGGACGGAACTTTTGTGTTTTTTTGTGCTTGTGCCTCTGCAGCAGATTTCGGCAAAATTTTTTGGCGTAACGGAAAAAAAGAGGATATTTTCAATTTATAGGGAATATAAAATTTAGTGGAATTTGAGTGGATGTTCCGCGTGGCTCGTTCGTTTCAATACGGTAGAAAAATCGCAGAAAATCAAGAAGAGGGAGCAGCGAAGGGTGAAGAAGCATGAGGAATGAGGCGATGGACGCCTTTGTCGAGCGCGTACGCGCAGATTCCGACATCGTTGCCGTCGTTTCCTCCTATGTCGCGTTAAAGAAAAAAGGAAATCGTTATTGGGGCTGCTGCCCGTTTCACCACGAGAACACGCCGTCTTTTTCGGTAGTTCCCGAGCAGGGATTTTTTTATTGTTTCGGTTGTCACGTCGGAGGAAACGTATTCAAGTTCCTCTCGCTTATTGAGAACATCCCCTATTTCGAGGCAATCAAACTGCAGGCGGAAAAGCTCAATATTCCTTTGCCCGAGAGAGAGAGAAGCGCAGCGGAAATCGCGCGTGACAAGAAGGCGGAGGAACTTCGCCGCGTGCATGAGATGGCGCAGACCTTTTTTCACAACTGTCTGACCAAGACGCATTACGGCGAGGCGGCGAAGGCCTATCTCGCGGGGCGCGGTATCGGCGAGAGCGTCATCGAGGCTTTCGGCATCGGCTATGCGCCGCCCGCGTGGGACAAGCTCGCCGTCGCCTTCGAGAAGCGCGGCGTGCCTGCTGCGCTCCTTGAAGAGAGCGGCTTGGCGGCGAAGCGGCAGAAGGGCGCGGGTCATTACGACCGCTTTCGCAATCGCGTGATCATCCCGATCCGCGACGCGCGAGGGCGCGTCGTGGCGTTCGGCGGACGCATCTTGGGAGACGGCAAGCCGAAATATCTGAACTCGCCCGAGACGCTGATCTTCAACAAGCGACGTCTGCTCTTCGGTCTCGATCGCGCGCATCGTGCCATTGCGCGCGCGGGATTCGCCGTCGTCGTCGAGGGCTATATGGATGCGATTTCCGTCGCGGCTGCGGGCATAGAGAACGTCGTTGCCTCCCTCGGCACAGCTTTTACTGCAGAGCAGGCGAAGCTTCTGCTGCGCTATGCGCCGGAACTGCGCTTCTGCTATGACAGCGATGCGGCGGGACAGGAGGCGACGCTTCGCGCGCTTTCCGTCGCGCGCGCGGCGGGGGCGATGGTCAAGGTGCTGCGCGTGCCCGACGGCAAAGATCCCGACGAATACATCCGAAAACATGGCGAGGCGGCTTTTCGAAAACTCGTCGAAGCGGCGCTTCCCTTCATCGAGTACCGCATGGTGCGCGTATTGGAGACGGCGGACAAGGAGAGCCTGCAGGGCAGGCTCGATACACTCGCGGCGCTTCTGCCCGTGCTCGCCGAGGTGAAAAGCCCTGCGGAACTTGATGGCTATATCGTGCGCACGGCGCGTGAACTGACGCTCGACGAAGGGCTCATACGCGCCGAGCTTGGCCGGGCGGCAGGATCTTCTGCGCCGCCCGCTGCCGTGCGAGAGACGACGCGGCGCGCCTTCAAAAAGGCGGACGATATTCTGCAGCGTGCAGGGCGGATCGTGCTTCGGACAGCGTGGCATGATCCGGCTGTTACGGAGCATATTGCCTCCCTCGTGCCGTTCGAGGCTTTTTCGACAGAGGAACAGGCGAAGGCGCTCGCGTGGCTCTATGGACTTCATCTTGCGGGCGAGAGGCCGACGGATGCGCGTGCGCAGGCGGAGCTTTCCGAGGCGGTCGCGACGGAGATCAGTCGATCGCTTGCCGAGGACACGGGGACGATGGACGCGCTGGAGGCTTACGATGACTCCATGAGACGCTTGCGCAGGACGTATCTTGCGCAGCTCTTTGAGGAGCATACGCGGCGCGCTGATCGATGGGAAAAGGAAAATGATGCGCGGTTCTTGCAGGAATTAGCGCAGATTCAGCGAATAAAGAACGAAATGGAAGGGCTATGAGCAAAACAAAGGCATTTTCCCAAGCGGGCGTCCTTGCCCGACATGACGAAATGAGCAGCAGAAAGGAGGCGCGATTCCATGGCTGAGAAAGCGAACAAGACGGTTCTCGACGTGGAGAAGAAGCCGACGCAGAGCTCTGCCATCGTGTCGAGCCTTCTCACAAAAGGGCGGGGCAACGGCGGCGTGCTGACTTACGGCGAGCTGATGACGGCATTGCAGGAGCAGGAACTCACGCCGGATGAAATCGACGACCTTTACGAGACGTTCAGCAACAAGGGTATCGAGATTGTGGATGATTCGAACCGTGCACAAGCGGAGGTAGACGAGGACAAGGCTGAGGAAGAAGTGGATATCGATCTCAGTATTCCCGAGGGCATCAGCATCGACGATCCCGTGCGCATGTATCTGAAGGAGATCGGCCGCGTGCCTCTCCTTTCCGCAGATGAGGAAATCGCTCTTGCCAAGCGCATGGAAGCGGGCGACGAGGAAGCGCAGAAGGAATTGGCGGAGGCGAATCTGCGTCTGGTCGTGAGCATTGCCAAGCGCTATGTCGGCAGGGGCATGCTGTTTCTCGATCTCATACAGGAGGGGAATCTCGGCCTCATCAAGGCGGTCGAGAAGTTCGACTACAACAAGGGCTACAAGTTCAGTACCTATGCGACGTGGTGGATTCGGCAGGCGATCACGCGGGCTATCGCCGATCAGGCGCGTACGATCCGCATCCCCGTCCACATGGTCGAGACGATCAATAAGCTCATTCGCGTTTCACGCCAGCTCCTGCAGCAGCTTGGCCGGGAGCCGTCGCCCGAAGAAATTGCCGAGGCTATGGAGATCAGCGTGGAGCGCGTGCGCGAGATCATGAAGATTGCGCAGGAGCCGGTTTCCTTAGAAACGCCGATCGGCGAGGAAGAGGACTCCCATCTCGGCGACTTCATCGAGGATCAGGACGCGCCTGCGCCGGCGGAGGCCGCATCCTTCATGCTCCTCAAAGAGCAGCTCGAAGAAGTCCTCGACACGTTGACGGAGCGCGAGGAACGCGTCCTGCGCCTGCGTTTCGGTCTGGACGACGGCAGGGCGCGCACGCTTGAAGAGGTCGGACAGAACTTCGGCGTGACGCGCGAGCGCATCCGTCAGATCGAGGCGAAGGCTCTTCGGAAGCTGCGGCATCCGAGCCGCAGCCGCAAGCTCAAGGACTTTCTCGATTGATTGGATGCCGAAAAAGATGAAAAGGGGCGGTGACGGTGCCAGAACTCGATGAGCGTCTTGCGGCCGTCGCCGCCTTCGTACCTTTGGGTGCGCGTCTTGCCGACATCGGCACCGATCATGCGAAGCTGCCGCTCGCACTGGCTGCGTCAGGAAAAATTGCACACGCGATTGCCGTTGACGTGAATGAAGGGCCTTTTGAGGCGGCGCGGCGAGCCGTGCGAACGGCAGGGCTGACGCAAATGGTCGAGGTGCGCATCGGTGACGGTCTTGCGGCGCTTGCACCTGGCGAGGTCGACAGCGTCGCTGTCGCGGGCATGGGAGGCTCGCTGATCGCGCGCATCCTCACGGACGGTGCTGCCGTGCTGCAGACGCTGGAAACCCTCGTCCTGCAGCCGCAGAGCGATGCGGCGGAGCTTCGCACCTGGCTCTATGACAACGGCTGGCACGTCGCGGAGGAAAGCCTTGTGCGTGCGGGCGGCAGGCTCTATGAGATCCTTCTGGCAAGGCGAGGGAAAAAGGAGAAGCCAGAGCCGATCCTCTTGGAGATCGGCCCTTGCCTTTGGCAAAAGAAGCCGCCGCTCTTGAAAGAACATATCGAGCAGCTGCTTTCTCGTGTGCGCCGTGCGAGAGAAGGCATGGGAAAGAGTGCGCGTGCAAGGGAAGGGGCGGCGTATCGCGCGCTTGGAGAAAAGGCCGCCGCATTGGAGGAAAAGCTTATATGGTAAAGTTGCAGGACGTCATGCAGGCGATGGAGCGCATCGCGCCGCGCCGCTTGGCAGAGGAGTGGGACAACCCTGGCCTCCTCGTCGGCTCGCCGCACGATGAAGTGAGGAAGATCCTCGTCGCGCTCGATGTGCGCGAGGAAACAGTGGAACGTGCAATCGAGGATGGCTGCGATCTGATCGTCGCGCACCATCCTCTTATTTTTCGTGGACTCAAGGCGGTGCGCACGGACGATGCGACGGGACGCAAGATCGCGCGTCTGATCAAGGCAGACATCGCTGTCTTTGCCGCGCACACGAACCTCGACAGTGCGGCGGGCGGCGTCAACGATGTGCTCGCTGAAAAGCTGGAATTGAAGGGAGTTGTGCCGCTTGCCGAAGGCACGGCAGACGGCGAGCCGGGTCTTGGGCGCATCGGCTCGCTCGATGCGGAATTCTCCCTGGATGATTTTGCTGCACGCGTCAAGGCGAAATTGGGGCTTTCGTCGATGCGCATTGTGCGTGCAGGCGCTCACAGGATTTCCCGTGTCGCCCTCTGCGGCGGCAGTGGTGCAGAGTTCATCGGCAGGGCGGCGGCCAAGGGCGCCGACGTCTATGTGACGGGCGATGTCAAGTATCACGATGCCGAACGCGCCATAGGTCTTGGGATCCATATTCTTGATGCCGGGCATTTTGCGACGGAGCAGCCGATCGTTGCCCGTCTTGCTGAACGGTTGGAGAAGGAACTTGGCGATGGCGTGGAAATTGTCGCCGAAACAAAATCTAGTGATTTTTTCAAGTTTATTAACTAGATGTATGATAAATGGAGAAAATAGAATTAGTGTTCTCTTATAATAATTGTTTGCATGTGCCTCGAATCGTTTGACAAATCCTTGGGCAACTGGTATAATGGTCACGTTGTGAGTTTGCTGAGCATCCGGGCAATCGCGGGCGTTTCGCCTGAGGAAAGTCCGGGCTTCAGAGGGCAGCGTGCTGGATAACGTCCAGCGGGGGCAACCCTAGGGAAAGTGCCATAGAGACTTAGACCGCCGCACGGCATAGCCGTGTTGGCAAGGGTGGAAAGGTGCGGTAAGAGCGCACCAGCAGTCAGGTGACTGGCTGGCTAGGCAAACCCCACGCGAAGCAAGACCGAATAGGGAAGGGATGAGGCGGCCCGCCGACCTTCCGGGTAGCGTCGCTTGAGCCGTCCGGCAACGGGCGGTCCAGATAAATGATTGCCACTGCCGTAAGGCAGCACAGAACCCGGCTTATAGGACGCCCAGCGAGCAAAACAACGAGGAGCTAATACGCATCAGCGAAGAAAAGCCGAATCCAGCTCAGGAGCGGGGGAACCATAGTTTTTGGGGTGAATGATGAGGCGGCAGAAGGACGGCGGGGATAAGGTTGCTTTCCAGTCGCGTCAAAAAGGGTGTTCTCTTCCCTAACCCGGCAGCTAACCTCGTAGGCGAAATCAGAGAGGGAGTGTCTATTTGAGTAGAGTAATGCGTATTTTCGTGCTGACCATGGTTTTGATGTGTGGGTTTTCTGTTGCGGGGGCTTCGGCTTTCCGAATCGGAGACCAGGGAAGCGATGTAGCGGAGATTCAGGGACGGTTGGCGAGCCTTGGATATGACGTGGCGGCGGACGGCGATTTCGGCCCCGCAACGGCAGAGGCGGTCAAGGCTTTCCAGAGTGCGCACGGCCTTGAGGCGGACGGCCTCGTCGGCTCAGCGACGTACTCGGCGCTTCTCGGCAAGGGTATGCCGGAAGTGAGCCGCGGCTCGAACTATATTTCGCGCCGCATCATCTCGGATTCGATGCAGTATCTCGGCGTGCCGTATGTATTCGGCGGCACGACGCCGAGCGGTTTTGACTGCTCGGGCTATGTGCGTTATGTGTTCGCCAACGCCGGCATCTATCTGCCGCGCATGGCGGATGAGCAGTTCGAGGTGGGTACTCCCGTTTCGACCGACGAGCTTATCCCTGGCGATCTCGTGTTCTTCACGACGTACACTTATGGTGCATCGCATGTCGGCATCTATCTCGGTGACGGCAACTTCATCAACGCATCATCGAGCCGTGGCGTGGCGATTGATTCGCTTTACAGCTCGTACTGGGGGTCCTGCTACATCGGGGCTCGCAGGGTAATGTAATCTTTTTTGGGGGAGGCTGCAAGCCTCCTTCTTTTTTTGTGCGCATATATAGGATGTCCAGTGTCTCAGCCTATGAACTTGACAAATATCCTAGTCCTATGGTATTCTTTCTAGCAGAGGAGCAGTCTTTGGGGCGGGGTGGAAGTCCCCACCGGCGGTATAGCCCGCGAGCCTTTTGGCAGATTCGGTGTGATTCCGAAGCCGACAGTATAGTCTGGATGGGAAAAGACGTGCAAGTTGCGTTACGGAGACTGTGAAAAGAGTGTTCTTTTTGCGGTCTTTTTTTGTGCAAAGAACAGGAAGGAGGTGGAGAGATGCAGCAGGACGAGGACTTTATGCGCGAGGCGCTCCTGCTCGCTGCGAATGCGCGTGGCCGCACCTCGCCCAATCCGCTCGTCGGTGCTGTCATCGTGCGCGAGGGGCGCGTCGTCGGCGCAGGCTGGCACCGCAAGGCGGGCACGCCGCACGCCGAGGTGCATGCGCTCGCCATGGCGGGCGATCTCGCGCACGGCGCGACTGCCTATGTGACACTGGAGCCATGCTCGCACCACGGGCGCACGGGACCGTGCGCCGAGGCGCTCGTCAAGGCAGGCGTCAAGCGTGTCGTCGCAGCCATGCTCGACCCGAATCCGCTCGTCGCAGGCAAGGGCAAGGCGATGCTCGAAGCGGCGGGCGTCGAGGTGATGGTCGGCGTGCTCGCCGAAGAGGCGCGGCGGCTCAATGAAGCATATCTCAAATGGGTGACGCAGAAACTGCCCTTCGTCACGCTCAAGACGGCGATGACGCTCGACGGTAAGATCGCGACGGCAGCGGGGAAATCGCAGTGGATCACGGGCGAGGCGGCACGTCAGCGCGTGCATGAGATGCGCGACATGGCGGACGCCATCGTCGTTGGCATCGGCACGGTGCTCGCCGACGATCCATCGTTGACGACGCGTCTGGCGGACGGTACGGGCAGGAATCCCGTGCGCGTCATTGTCGATAGCCGCGCGCGCACGCCGCTCGCAGCGAAGGTCGTACAGGACGGTGCGGCGAAGACGCTCATCGCCGTGACATGCGCCGCACCCGAGGAGCGTTGTGCAGCTTTGGAAGCGGCGGGCGTCGAGATCGTCCGTGTGGGCGAGGGTGAGCGTGTCGATCTTGACGCGCTTATGCGCCTGCTTGCGGCGCGCGACCTGACCTCTGTATTTGTCGAGGGCGGCGGCACGCTGAACTTTTCGCTCTTGGCGGCGGGTCTTGTCGACAAGATTCATGCCTTTATTGCACCGAAGATCGTGGGCGGCAAGGCAGCTCTGACGCCCGTCGAGGGCGCGGGATTCGCCGAGCTTGCCGATGCCGCACTTCTGACAAGACTGACGGCGGAGCAGGTCGCAGCGGACATCCTCCTCACGGGCTATGTGGCGAAGGGAGCGAGGTAGCCTTTGTTTACAGGAATCATTGAAGAGGTCGGCGCATTGAGGCGTCTTGCGGGCGGTGAGATCGCCATCCGCGCGAAGAAGGTACTCGAAGACGTCGCGCTCGGCGACAGCATCGCGGTCAACGGCATCTGCCTGACGGTCACGCACTTCGATGCGGCGCACTTCACGGCGGACGTCATGCCCGAGACGGTCCGACGCACGTCGCTTGCAGAGCTGAAGCGCGGCAGCCGCGTAAATTTGGAGCGCGCCCTGACGCTTCGAAGCCGCCTTGGCGGTCACATCGTCAGCGGCCATATCGACGGCGTGGGCACGATCGCCGCCATGAAGGAGGAGGGCAATGCCATCCTCTTGACGGTACGCGCAGGTGCCGACATCCTGCGCTACATTGTGGAGAAAGGCTCAGTCGCGCTCGACGGCATCAGCCTTACGGTCGCGCGCGTGAGTGCGGCGGATTTCACGGTCAGCCTCATTCCGCATACGCGCGAGATCACGAACCTGCGCGAAAAGCGCAGCGGCAGTCGCTTGAACATCGAGACGGACATCCTCGGCAAGTACGTGGAGAAACTTTTTCCGGGAGTGCGCACACAGGGAGAAAGCGATGCGCCGAAGAGCGCGGGCAAAATAACTATGGATTTCCTGCGTCAGCAGGGATTTTAAGGGAGTGCGGAATTTATCCGTACTTCCCAGAGATAAGGAGATGCAGCAATATGTCAGATTTTGCAACGGTGGAGCAGGCAATCGAGGATATCAAGTACGGCAAGATGGTCGTCGTCGTAGATGACGAGGATCGCGAGAACGAGGGCGATCTCATCGTCGCGGCGGCGACGGTCACGCCTGAGGATATCAATTTCATGGCAAAGTACGCGAAGGGCCTGATCTGCACGCCGATCGACGGTAAGCGACTCGACGAGCTGAATATCGGACAGATGGTCGTGAACAACACGGACAATCACGAGACGGCGTTCACGGTTTCCATCGACGCCTACAATACGGATACAGGCATATCGGCTTTCGAGCGCTGCCAGACGATCAAGCTCCTGCTCGATCCGAAGGCAAGGCCATCGTCCTTCCGCCGTCCCGGCCATGTGTTCCCGCTGCGCTCCGTCGAGGGCGGCGTGCTGCGGCGCACGGGCCACACGGAGGCGACAACGGATCTCGCACGCTTGGCAGGATTCTATCCCGCGGGGCTTTGCTGTGAGATCATGGCGGACGACGGGCACATGATGCGCACGCCCGAGTTGAAAGAATTTGCGAAAAAACACGGACTCAACATCATCACGGTCAAATCGCTCATCGAGTACCGCAAGCGCACGGAGAGTTTCGTCAAGCAGGTTGCCGACGTCGACTTCCCGAGTCG
Source organism: Selenomonas sputigena (assembly GCF_026015965.1). NCBI lineage: Bacteria > Bacillati > Bacillota > Negativicutes > Selenomonadales > Selenomonadaceae > Selenomonas > Selenomonas sputigena. Next base: position 436,375 of record NZ_CP110383.1, read on the forward strand.
TTACGGTCACTTCCGCATCAAGGCGTATGAGAGCACGCTCGACGGCAAGTGCCACATCGCTGTCGTCAAGGGCGATGTCGCGGGCAAGAAGAACGTGCTCGTGCGCGTCCACTCCGAATGCCTGACGGGCGACGCGCTCGGCTCGCTGCGCTGCGACTGCGGCGACCAGCTCGCCATTGCCTTGAAGAATATCGAGAAGGAAGGCGAGGGCGTCGTGCTCTACATGCGCCAGGAGGGGCGCGGCATCGGCCTCGCAAATAAGATGCGTGCCTACGAACTGCAGGACAAGGGCGCGGATACGGTTGAGGCGAACGTCGAGCTGGGCTTCGCGCCCGATCTTCGCGACTACGGCATCGGCGCACAGATCCTCTCCGACCTCGGCCTCACGAGCATCCGCCTCATGACGAACAATCCCGCCAAGCGCGCGGGACTTGAGGGATACAATCTCGAAATCGTCGAACGCGTGCCGCTCGTCGTCAAGGCGAACAAGTTCGACAAGCGCTACTTGAGCGTCAAGAAAGTCAAGATGGGACATATGCTCAGCGACGATGCGCTGAACGGTTGAGATAAACGATAGGTTGAAGGACAGAGACATAGGGGGAAATAATCATGGCAAAGACGATCGAAGGTTTTATTACAGGCAAGGGACTTCATATCGGCATCGTGGCGGCGCGTTTCAATGAGTTCATCACGAGCAAGCTCTTGGGCGGTGCGCTCGATGCGCTGCATCGTCATGAGACGAAGGAAGATGACATCGACGTCGCCTGGGTGCCGGGCGCGTTCGAGATTCCAATTGTTGCCAAGAAGATGGCCGAGAGCGGCAAATACGATGCCGTGATTTGCCTCGGTGCAGTCATTCGCGGCGCGACGACGCATTATGATTATGTCTGCAATGAAGTGTCGAAGGGTGTCGCGCAGGTCGGGCTTTCGACGGGCGTGCCGGCGCTCTTCGGCGTCCTGACGACGGAGAATATCGAGCAGGCGATCGAGCGCGCGGGCACGAAGGCGGGCAACAAGGGCGCGGACTGCGCTCTGGCGGCGATGGAGCTTGCAAGCCTGCTGAAGAAGATCGGCTGAGGGGGCGAGGTCATGAAAATCGGCATCATCAGCGATACGCACGGCTGCGAGAAGCGCTGGCAGCTTGCCTACGAGAAGCACTTTTCCGACGCCGACCTCATCATCCACGCGGGCGACGTGCTCTACCACGGCCCGCGCAACCCAATGCTCGAAGATTATAACCCCGCCGGGCTTGCCGATAAGATCAACGAGAGTGTGCCGCCCGTCCTTATCTGCCGCGGCAACTGCGATTCCGAGGTCGATCAGCTCGTGCTCAAGACGCCGATCCAAGCGCCTTACGCCTATGCTTTTGCGGGCGGCAAGCGCATCGTCGCGACGCACGGGCATCTCATCGAGAGCGACGCCGCCAAGGATGAGGCGGCACAGACGATGCGCGCCGACGTCTTCATCACGGGTCACATCCACACGAACGTCCTCGAAAAGCGCGGTGCGACCGTGTTCGTCAATCCTGGCTCGCCGTCTCTGTCAAAGCGCGAGGACGGCAGGGCGACCATCGCTTTAATGACCGATGAGAAAATCACGATCCTCGACCTCGATACGGATGAGGTGCTGATGGAATTGAAATTTTAGATATGTGCGCCGATAATCGGCGATGTTGTCTGGGAAATGTGCACATTGTGGTGTAGAAAGCCTGTCATGCCGCACACAAAAGACGCTCCGTTGAGGAGCGTTTTTGTGTGCGATTTTTGTTGCCTTGAAGCGAAAAAATTCGTACAATGGAGAAAAGGGGTGAGAATATGGGCGACTACAAGATCAAGCCGTGGGAAGAGTTGACGATTCGTGATGATTACATGTTCAAACTCGTTATGAGGCGCAGGCGCATTTGCAAGAAGATGCTTGAAGGAACACTTCGCATAAGGATTGAGAAGATTCGGTATCTGGAAACGGAAAAGTCTATAACAGCACCTTATCGAAGCAAGGGAATACGCCTGGATGTCTACGTCAAGGATGAGAGAAATACAGTCTATAACATTGAGATGCAGATTCGGCGACTGGAAGGAGATGCGCTTTTCAAAAGGACACGATATTACCAGTCCATGATGGATGCCGATCTTCTCGCGGCGGGAGCGGATTACGATGAATTGAATAAAACAATCATCATATTCATCTGTCCCTTCGATCCCTTTGGTGAAGGGCGCTATATGTATACGTTTGAAAATATTTGTCTGGAAAATAAGAACCTCAATCTACTGGATGGTGCGACGAAGATTTTTCTCAATACGAAAGGACAGATCGGCGATATTGATGATACGATTCGCGCATTTCTGCAGTATGTTGACGGTGTAGTCACAGATAACAGCTTTGTGCAGGAGGTCGAAGAGGAAATTCGAAGAGTCAAGCTTGAAGAAGGAGAGAGGGTGAGTTACATGACATTTGCCATGAAGATGATGGAAGAACGCAAAGAAGGACGCAAGGAAGGACAGCGGGACGAGCGTGTGGCAATTCTACGGCGACTTGTTACGCAATCTCAAATTCCTGTCGAACAGGCTCTTGAGATGATTGGCATACCGCAGGCGGAGCATCTTTCGTATAAGAAGATGCTCCATGCGAAGCTGTGACAGCAGTGTGAGGACAGGTGCAGCGGCACGGTTCTCGTGTACATTATGGACCGTATTCGGGCTATGCTCGAAAGTGAAAAGCCACCAGCTGTACAGGTGGCTTTTTTTCATGTGGATTGCCTCGGCTTAGGGAGATCTTCCTGAAGGTTTGTGCAGATTTCTCGCTTTTTGAGAGGATTTCTTCCTATAAAAGCGAATTAGATAAATACGACGGAAATTAGAACAAGAGGCAAGGGGGAAGGATAGATGGCAATCAAATTGCAGGCGATTCTTTTTGATACGCGCTCGATTCAGAAGTATATCTTCGCGAGCAACCGCCTCAAGACGAATATAGGGGCGTCGTTCTTGGTGGAGAGCGCTTTTTCGCGCGAGCTGCTTCATGTTCTGCGCGAGCGTTTCGGTAAGGATGAAGTCGACGATGCAACGTGGCGCGAGGTGGAAGCTCCCGATTGGACGAAGATGGAGCAGAAGTGCCGCATCGGCTATATCGGCGGTGGCAACGCTCTCGTGCTGTTTTCTGAGGGAACGACGGATGAAGAACTCGTCGAGGTGATCAAATCCTTCACGAAGCGGCTGCTGTGGACGACTCCCGGACTGCGCACGGGAGCGGCGCGCGGCGAAATGGTGCTCGAAGCGGACGGCGCCTATCGCGTGACGCGCGTGAAGCGTGCGGATGGCGAGGAAGAGGCGATCGACGATCTCACGCATCTCGTCCGCAAGCTCAGGGCGCAGCAGAACTTGTTCTTTCCTGCCGTATCGCTCCCCTATACGGGATTGACGCTTTCGTGCGAGGCGAGCGCGGAAACGGCGAATGCCTACGATGTGGACGATGTGCGCAAGGAGAGCCGCTTCCTTTCGTGGGAAGTGAAGAGGAAGCTCTTGGCGGCACGTCAGAAGGGGGGCGTCATCGCACCCGCTGAGGAAGCGCTTCTCGACAAGCTGCGCAGCATCCTGAGGGCACATGCCTTGGCGGGTGAGACGTTGCCGCCGTCGCGAGTCCGCGCTATGAGTGATCCCGAGGAATTGGCACGAGAGCTGCAAAAGTATGCTTTTCCTTCCGAGTTCGAGAAGCTCGGGCAGAGGGAGACGGAAGACTACATGGCGATTGTCCATATCGACGGCAACAACATGGGCGAGAAGTTCCGTGACTGCAGCACACTGACAAAGCGCAAGAACATGTCGCGCGCCGTGTACTGGAAGACAGTTCTGGCGTTCTGCATGCTCCTTGCGGACATCTTAGGCGATTATGCGGCGATGCATAAGCATCTCTCACTGGAAGAAGCTGACGACGGCAAGATGCTTCTGCCGATCCGCCCCATCGTGCTCGGCGGCGACGATATGACCTTCGTCTGCACGGCGAAGTACGCGCTCTCCTTCACGCGTACGATCATGGAAGCGCTCAATGACCTCGGCATCGATACTTGCGGCGGCGTCAGCATCCTGCCGACCGCCTATCCGTTCTTCCGCGGCTACGAGATTGCCGAGCAGCTTTGCGGTGCGGCGAAGTCGAAGATGCGTGCCATGCGCACGGAAGGAAGCTCGTGCTGGCTCGACTTCGCCATCCTGCACGGCGAGCAGCCGCCGACCTTGGAGCAAATCCGCGAGCAGCAGTACAGCGGCAAGTGCGGTGCGATGCACTTCGGCCCCTATCGCGTCGACGGTGATGCATCGAAGCCCGAGTACGTCGGCAATCTCATCGAGGCCGTGCGTCAGCTCGTGCAGGGTGAGGGACGCATGCCGATGAACAAGATCAAGGAACTGCGTGCCGTATTGGCGGCGGGCAGACATGAACATGCGCAATTCATGGCGCAGTATCACCGCTTGATTGCAAGTGGCGGAGCGATGCGCCTGCCCGAGATCGCGGCTTGGTCGTCGTACCGCGAATCTTTGTGGCAGGAGGGAAGGACGCCTTACGTCGACGCCATCGAGATGATCGACTTCTATGTGCCCGAGGAGGTGCAGCATGGCTAAAAAGAAGAACGCAAAGGAGGCGCGCGAAAACAAGAAGAAAGAGCTGCTGGCCAAACATGCCGAGAGTCGCAGACAGCAGATGGAGATGAACCAGCAGAAGCAGCAGGCAGCGCAAAGGCCTGCTCCGAGCGAGAGCAATGCGGCGGACGATGGCATGCCGACGCTGGAAGAACAGCTCAAGCGTGTGCCCAGGAACTCGTTTCCTCCTGTGCGACTCCCAGAGCATCCCTTGGCTGAGTCCAAGGAGATTCGCTTCGACGAATTTACGCTGGAAGTCGCGGCGCTTTCACCGCTGCACCTCGGCTCGGGGCGCGCCGATGTCAACGTCGATGCTGAGGTCGTGCATGACCGGGCGGGATTGCCCTACTTCCCCGGAAAGCGGCTCAAGGGGCTCATTTACGAGAGTGCGCTGGAAGTCCTTGAGATGTCCGAATTGGCAGGATTGAACCTCTTTACAGAAGAGGAAATGGAGGAGCTTTTCCAGCATAACGTGCAGAGCGATACACAGCTGACGATACCGAACCTTCACCTTGCGTCGGAGGAAGCAGCGCGGCAGATGGAAGAAGACTGGCTTTACCTGCAGCAGCACTATCCCGACCTCGTCTCTGCGCAGGATGTTCTTTCGCTCTATACCTCGCTGCGCTATCAGACGATGATTGACCGTGAGACAGGTACAGCTGCCGAAACGTCGCTCAGGAACATCCGTGTCGTCGATGAAGGGCTCACGTTTTGCGGCACGGTACGCCTCAAAGGAGGAACGCGGAAAAAGCTCACGATTCTTGCGCTGGCGCTGCGCAACCTCTCGCATGCCGGCATGAAGCGCAATCGAGGCTTCGGCCGCATATCGTGCGCGATGCTGCAGCATGGGAAAGATATACGGAGCGTCCTCGTCAATGAAGCGCTGAAAGGGGGCAAGGTTTGAGATGAAAAAGATCCGTGTAAAAATAGAGACCCTTTCGCCGATCGTGCTGGCGACGCGCACCAATACGACCGTCATGACGTCGTCGCACGATTTCTTCAGCGGCACGCTCGTGCGCGGTATGCTGGCCGAGCGCTACATTGAAGCGAAGAATCTTGGCAGTCAGGCGCAGGAGGACGAGAATTTTCTCGGACTCTTCTTCGACAAACTGCGCTTCGTCGCCGCCTATCCCGTGCGTGCGTTGGATGGAAAGCGCGCCTCCTTTGTGCCCGCTTCGGTGCAGCGCCTCAAGGACGGAGAGGCGGTCAGGGACTTGCTCGCAGATGCTCCCGAGGCAGGGTACAAGACATTGCGCGGCTTTGCCGTGATCGAAGACGGCGGCATCGAGAAGGTGGATGTCGCAAAGAACATATCGCTGCACATGAGCCGCAGTAACGTCAAGGAACGGCAGGGCAAGGAGAGGGGAAGCTCGTCCTTGGAGCGTCTTGCGGGACGTTCGCGCGACGGCGCGATCTACAACTATGAAGCTGTAGAGAAAGGCGTGCGCTTCGAAGGCGAAGTCTTCGGTGAGGATGCGGCGTTGGAAAGCTTCATGGACGCCTTGGGAACGGCTTCATGGACGGCGCAGGCGGGGCGTGCGCGCCATGCGCAATACGGCGCCTGCCGCGTACAGCTTGAGCCGGTGGAATTCATGCCTGAAAGCGTCGAGCCGGATGTGGACAATCGCATCAATCTGCGTCTAGAGACGCCGCTTCTCGCGGCGGATGACCTCCTGTCGAGCGCTGCTGTGGCTCTGCAGCAGATCGTTGACCGCCTCAACGAGGGCACTGCGGGAGAGTTTTCCCTTCACGCCTACGATCCAAAGCGGAGTGCAGCACAGGGAGATGTGGAAAACACGGTCTTTGCCGATTTTGTCGAGGTGGACAACTTCGTAGGCATCTGGGGCATGAAGCGCCCGCGCGCCGTTGCCCTCGCGGCAGGAAGCGTCTTTGCCGTAGAGAAGGAGAGCGCGTGGACAGAGAGCGACAAGGAGCGACTGCAAAGACTGCTGTACGATGGCGTCGGCGTACGCACGGAAGAGGGCTTTGGTCAGCTTCGCCTCTGGCATCTGCAGCCGCTTTCCCTCGCGAAGAGGATGCAGCAAAAGGAACGGCGTGCAGTCAAGTCGCCCGAGGTGCGCAGGCGGGCGAAAGAACTCCTCCTCTGCGCGGCGCAGCGGAAGATGGTCGTCTATGCGGCGGAAGATGTGCAGAAGCTCACGGGGGGTAAAGGGGTATCGCACTTTTTCGCACGACTCGATTCGATGTGGATGCGTGGACGGGCAAACATGCAGGGAGCATTGCGCGAGGAAATCCGCAGTCAGAAAAGCAATGCGTCGACGCCCTTTGCCAAGAATCTAGAGGCGATCAAGTTCAACGGGCGCTCCTTGGAGGAACTTTTGATGAAGGCGAATCTCGCCGATATGCCGTACAACAAGGAACGTCGTTGGAAAAAAGAGCTGGGCGAAGATCTCGAGGCATTCCTGGAAGATGTAGGCGAGCCGGACTTCCTGACGAGCGGCACGGCGCAGGACGCGCTCTTCTATGCGTATTGGCACAATTTCTTCCGCTTCGCGAGAAAGGCAGCGGCAGGAAAAGGAGGCGAGGAGTGATGGCGATGAGCGAAGAGAGTATCAAGAGCAAGGTCATCCTCAAAGGCACGCTCGTCCTCGATGCGCCGCTCCTCATCGGTGCGGGCGGCAGCGGTGCAGGCAATGAGATCGATACCGAGGTGCTGAAGACAAAAGCAGGACAGCCGTTCATCCCCGGCACATCGCTCGCCGGAGCGCTGCGAGACTTCATGACAGCGGAAAATGCGCTCGGCATGCGTCTGCTCTTCGGCACAGAAGCCGCGTATGAAAGACAGCATAATGCGGCTTGGCAAAGCTCCATCCGCATCGACGACGTCAAGCTGAACAACGTGGAAATCGTCGTGCGCGACGGCGTGAGCCTCGACGAGATCACGGGCACGGCAATCGAGCATCATAAGTTCGACTACGAGGCGGTGGGCAGCGGCGCGACGGGGAAGTTCTTCGCCGAGATCACGCAGCGCGGCATCCATGAGAGGTACGAGGACGCTATGAAGGAGGCGGTTGACCTCTTGGCGCATAGACTCGCTGCAGGGTTCTCCCTGGGTGCACATACGGCGAAGGGCTTTGGCGAAATACATGTGGGGGAGTTGAAGGTCTACCGCTACGATTTCAAAAATCCCGATCACGTCAGAGCTTGGCTTGGCTCAGAGGGAAAGAGCGAAGCTCTCGTCGAGCCGGAAGTATACGAACGACAGAAGGGCTTCTATGCCAAGGACGACTGCGTGCTCGAAGCGAAGTTCGCCTTGAAAAGCTCGCTTCTCGTGCGCGACTATGCGCGTGCTATGGAGGTGAAGACGGCAGAGCGCATGGATGATAAGGGGACGTCCGTGCAGGCGCTCATGCTGCGCGAGAACGATCATTGGCTGATTCCCGGCGCGAGCATCAAGGGGGCGCTGCGTCATCGCGCGGCGGAAATCCTGCGCAAACTCGATATCGACAGCACACTGCTCGACCGCATGATGGGGCCTTCGCTCGATCGCATCAAGGAGAAGCCTGCGGAGAAGTGGAAGAGCCATCTGCTTGTCTCGGAAGCACGCCTCGAAAATGGCGTTGTGACGGGACTGCAGACGCGCGTGCGTATCGACCGCTTCACGGGCGGCAAGATTGACACGGCCCTTTTCGCCACGGCTCCCATCTGGCAGAGGGAGAAAGAGGGAGCGGCGCTTTCCATGCGCCTTGTTCTGCATGAGCCGAAGGAAGAGGAGCGCGCCTGGCAGATCGGCCTTCTGCTCCTTTTGCTCAAGGAATTGTCACTCGGCAGACTGGCGCTCGGCGGCGAGAAGGGCATCGGCCGCGGTGTGCTTGAGGGAAGAGGCGCCGTCCTGCATTATCATGGTGAGGAAATTGCCTGGGATGCGACGCCCGGCGCCTTGACGGATGAAGAGAGACGGAAATTGCAGGGATTCGTCGAAGCCCTGCTGAAAAAGAGGGAGGCGAAAGCTCTATGAGCATCGAACTGGCATTGGAAGATCAGATGTGCATACAGCAGGGAAGCTCAGAGAGGCTCGCCGTAAGTCTCGCGAGGAAGGAAGCCGCCCTCTGCGAAAAGCTCGAAGTGCTCGGCATGAAGGAAGCGAATGTCGTCGTCTGGCAGGTGCACGGCATCACTTGGGGACGCTGGCAGAACGGCTCGCTCAAGCTGGCAGGCGATGCGGCTAAGAAGTGCAGCCTGTGGCTGGAACTGCGCGTATTCAACGAGGAAGAAGAGCTTCATTTGAAGAAGAGCGGCGACATGTGGCTCGGGCGTTGGCGCAAGGACGGCGCGGGCGAGGCGACGGAATACGTTGACAGCATCTCACGCTTCTGGGGCGAGAGAGTAGAGGCAGCGGATGCGCCCGAAGGCTATATGAAGCTCGAAGATGCAGCGCGAAAGCTCAAGCAGATTTTGCCGCAGGCCGAAGAGCGCGCGAAATACTACGGCTTGGTGACGCGCAGCTATATCGGCTACGAGGCGACGGGGCAGGCCGGCTATGCGGACTATCGCTATGTGCGCATAGCGGCGGCGGATGTGGAAGGAGGTATGGAAGATGGCAATGCGAGATGAAAAAGCCACGGCATCGTACAACTTCGTGCCGCTGCCAGCGACGGTCATCCGTTCGCCCATCGACGGCGGTGCGAAGAATGATGCAGAACGGCAGGAAAACTACAAGAGATATGTGAAGGAACATGGCAGGCTCAGCGGCTATATTGAGCTGAGCTGCCGCACGATGACGCCTGTCTTCATCGGCACGGGCGACAAGGAAGGCGCGTTCTTCGCCCCCGTCGGCAAGCCCGTCCTGCCGGGCAGCACGCTTCGCGGCATGGTCAAGAACATCTTCAAGATCGTGACCTGCGGCGCGATGCGCACGATGAAATCCGATGTTGTGGGCGGTCAGCGACAAGATTTCGATGTCGACAATCGGAGACTCTACTTTCGCACTGTAGCTGCGAAAAAGAACAGTCTCACGAAACTCTATGATGAAGAATTGCTCGAAAGGACTGATACGGATGAAGATGGCGAGCGGATCAGCATAACGAAGGCGGAAGCAGCGTTTCTCGTCCATGACAGCCAGGATGGAAACCATTACATGTGCCGTGCCGAATATCGCCATAAGAAGGTCGAAGATAAAGGTTTTCTTAAGCACAATGCAGGAAAGATCCTTTGGGAAACGTACGAAAGGACGGGAGAACTTCCCTGCTTTACCGGCGCGATGTTTTCCAAGAAGCGCTATACCGTGCATTTCAATCCAGACTGGAATGACCGTGTGCTTGTCACGCCGGAGGTTATAGCGCAATACAAAGAAGATCTTTTGCGCAGCGATGTCTTGGATTTGTTCAAGCTGGCGCGCAAGAATGAGGAGGCAAGGAACTTTACGGGAGATGATCGCTATGATTTCGTTGTGCCTTGCTTTTACAAGAATGAAAATGGCACGGTGAAACATTTCGGGTTTGGGCAGTTCTATCGTATTTGCTACCCTTATCGGCTTGGTGAGGCAGGGCATATTCCCGAGATCCTTCAGTCGAAAGCCGTTGATTATGCGGATGCGCTTTTTGGTCGCACGGAGCTTTGGGGCAGCCGCTTGTTCTTCGAGGATGCTGTGCTCAAAGAAAGCAAGGGATTTGAAGGGCAGCATTACTCGAAAACCTTGGGCGAGCCGAAACCCACGTCGTTCCAGCTCTACATGAAGCAAGAAGATGGAAAGAATCTCAATCACTGGGGCACGGAAAATGCCGCGATTCGCGGCTACAAGCTGTATTGGCATCAGAAGCCGGGTTTTCGCTGGCAAAAAGACGGCGACGTGAAGGACAATGTTGACCGCAAATTGCGTCCCTTGAAGGCGGGCAATGTGTTCAAGGGTAGAATACGCTTCAAGAACCTCAGCGAAGTGGAGCTTGGCGCATTGCTCAAGGTCTTTTCGCTCGCGGCAAAAGATCGCGAGCTTTGCTTCAAGATCGGACAGGGCAAGGGCATCGGGCTCGGCAGCGTGCGCATCGATGCGAAGCTCGTTCTCGTGGACGAGGTGCACGGCTATGAGCAGCTTTTTGCGGCGGACGGCGACTGGAACAAGGCGGAAAAAGAAACTTCGATGGAAGCATATCTGAAAGCCTTTGATGATGTCATCGCACAGCTCGGCAAAACGGAGCGGGCGCGCTATGAATTGTCACAGCAAGCTCTGCTCGATCTTCTCGATTGGAAGGCTGTAGAGCAGAAGGACTGGGCGGCGAGGACGCGGCAGATGACCTTGGGTGACAGGGATTCTTCTGATCGTGACGAAGTTTCCGACGCAGAGAAAAAGCAATTCCGCAATCGTTGGGTCTTGCCGACGGCGCATGAGGTATATGATGAAGGGATAGGCAAATGATCGGTGCTGTTGTCTATCGGCTGCGGGCAGAAGATACTGCCCGTGTGCCAGTTTTTCACGGACGTTGGCTGCATGGGCTGTTCTTCAAGATTATGGAAGGATATTCGGCGGAGCTTTCCACCTATGTCCATGAGACGCTTAACGTAAAGCCGTTCACCGTGTCGCTCCTCAAGTGGCGGCAGGAAAAAGACGAGGGCGGCTATCGTGTGGTTACCAGGGGCGAGAGCCTGAGCTGGCGCGTCACGGCGCTTCGGGAGGACGTATTGCAGGCGGCGCTCCATGTTCGCACGGGCGAGGTTCTGCAAGCGGGGAATTTGCCGCTTCGCGTCGAGAAAGTCAAGGCGGACGGCACAGAGGATTCGGGCGTCGTCGATGAGATGGAGCTTGTCGGCGCGGCGCTCCAAGCAGGGCGCATCGCGGAACTTCGTCTGCGCTTCCTCTCGCCCGTCGCCTTTCGCCGCGACGATAAGGACTATCCGACGCCTGATCCCGTCTTCATCTTTTCGTCGCTTGCCGACAAGTGGCAGCAAGCCGCCATGCCCGTGGAGATGGATCGCGCCTGGGTTCGCGAGGCGGCGGCGAGGGCGCTTCTGGCAGAATGGCACGGCAGCTCGCGCCGCGTCTACTTCGGCGGCGACCGCGGCATGCTAGCGTTCTCGGGCAGGTTCAGCTACGATGTCACGGCTTTGAATGAAGAAGAGCAGCACGCACTCCTTCTCCTCGCCCAATTCGCCAACTTCTCCGGCGTTGGCAGACTCACGGGACAGGGATTTGGCGAGACGCGGGCGATGTATCGGCTCTTGAGATGATCGGCATACCGCAGGCGGAGCAGCTGTCGTATAAGAAAATGTTGCAGGCGACGCTGTAAGAGCGGCAGAAGAAGCGGGAACGCTCCCTATGAGTGTTCCCGCCTTTGCGTTTGCAGAGAAAGAAATTCCGCAAGGGATATTGACAGCAGTTCAACTTCATGCTATACTTCATTACAGTGAAGTCTGGGATTTGCGAGAAACTGCCATGAGTTTTAGGTTTTCCTTGTGGACAAAAGTTTCCTTGATATTGCTGGCTTCACACCCCTTTTGAACCGCTTTTTGCGACAAAAAAGTTCCCTGAGGTTTGGGGAAAAGTGCAAAAAGGGAGGGAGTATTAGAAAACCTATTTCTGGGTTCACTGTTTTCAAGGGTTCTGGGAGACAGTATTGCATGCAATCCATACCGCTTGCGGTATTGAAACACAGAACCTTCTGGTTAGGTCTTACCTCTACACGATTGCATGCAATCCATACCGCTTGCGGTATTGAAACTCAACTCCCTCTTCCACTTTTTCCCTTCCCAATTCATTGCATGCAATCCATACCGCTTGCGGTATTGAAACTTCATCAAACATGCCAATCGTTGCGGACAGGCGGAATTGCATGCAATCCATACCGCTTGCGGTATTGAAACAATTTTATGTTTGTCTTCAGCAGGGACAATAAATTTATTGCATGCAATCCATACCGCTTGCGGTATTGAAACGATTACGCTCAATCTGCGAGCAGATCAGCGACTTCATTGCATGCAATCCATACCGCTTGCGGTATTGAAACGCTGATTTTGTTTACGAATACTACAAATTTGTTCATATTGCATGCAATCCATACCGCTTGCGGTATTGAAACTGTTTAACTGGTTAAACCCCGCTTGCTTCAGAAGCATTGCATGCAATCCATACCGCTTGCGGTATTGAAACAAGATTTTTCCTATTTTAGGAATCAAATACAACCGCATTGCATGCAATCCATACCGCTTGCGGTATTGAAACTAGCCTCCATTGGTGTTGTCAGCACCAATGTTTTCCAATTGCATGCAATCCATACCGCTTGCGGTATTTTTTTTATTTTTCGGTGCGTTTTTTTCAAACGGCCGCTTTTTTTATGGCATAATGGAGCTATCGAAAAAAAATCTTTCCGGGGAGGGATAGCGATGTGTGTCATTTATATGATGTCGGAGGAAACGAAAGCGATTAAGGATCATGGCAGGTTGATTCTTTATCGTAGGGATGAGAAGGTGGCGAGCCAGCCGATTCGTCATATTTCGGGTGTCGTGGTGACGAAGCAGGCGCATATAACGATGCCGCTGGTCTATGCCCTGTTGGAGGAAGGGATTCCGATTTCCTACATGGATTTTCGCGGACGCGTTTTGGGCGTCTTGGGCGGGGAGCAGATTTCTCTTGAGCATCTGTTTCGACAAAAAGAGGTGATGGAGCGCCCGAAGGAGCAGATTCGGCTCGTACGGGAGATTGTCTGCCGCAAGATTGGCAGCCAGCGCAGGCTGCTTAAGGAGTACAGCTATCGTGAACGGGAACTGCAGGCGATGGCGGCCATCGGCCGTCTTGCCGCATGTGCACATAAGGCGAAATATCTGATGGATCTAGAGGTGCTGCGCGGCATGGAGGGGGCAGCGTCGAGGGCCTATTTTTCGGCATTTCCGTGTCTGCTTAATGAAAAGATTTGGCGCTGGGAAGGTCGTGCGCAGCATCCAGCGCACGATGCGGTCAATGCGCTTTTGAACTACGGCTATGCGTTTCTTGAAAAGGAAGTGCGTCTTGCTTTGGCGGGCAGCGGACTGGATGCGCGTTTGGGCTTCTTTCATGCGAACAACGGACGCAAGGATAGCCTCGTCTACGACATGATGGAGCCGTACCGCCATGATGTGCTCGACCGTCTCGTTTTGAATCTCCTTCGCGGCGGGTCTTTCACGCCCGATGATTTTTTTGTGACGGGTGAGGAGTGCCGTCTTTCGCCAGCAGCGAAGAAGATTTGGGCGGCGCACTATGAAAACTATATGGAGAAACCGACGGCACGCTATGACGGGCTTTCACCGCGTGAGATGATTCGCCGCGAGATAGAAAACTTCGGCACTCGGGTTTTAAGGAAGAAAGGGGATGGTGACGTATGAAATTTCTCATTGGTTATGATATTGCCAGCAATCGCGTTCGCTCGCGTGTGGCGAAGTATCTGGAAGGCAAGGCGTACCGCATCCAATACAGTGTGTTTCTCTTTGAGGGGACGGAGCGCGAAGCGCAGGAGATTCGTGCGGCTTTGCTCACCTTGACGGAGAAGGAGGAAGGCCGTGCACTCTTCATGGCGCCGATGTGCGAGGCTTGCTGTGCGCGAATCTGGAAGGCGGGGAAGATGAGGGAGGAGGACGAGATTTGCATTGTGGCATAGCTGTTAGAGAAATGTGACACACGAGGCGCGGTGTACATAAAAATGCCGATAAAATAAAGTGTTGACATAGTTTTTTCCTTTTGCTAATATATATAGGTGCCTGACACTGAGCAGGAATCGTGCGTTGGGAGGGAAGCTGCATGACGTTGGAATCGCTGAGGGACGCGGAGCGGGTCATCGGGGTCAAGCAGGTCACGAAGGCCGTGCAGAAGAGCCGTGCGGATGCCGTTTTTTTGGCGGACGATGCGGATGAACGCGTGACGCAGCCGCTTCTCGATCTCGCGAGTGAGATCGGCGTGCAAGTCGTGCATGTCCCCACGATGCAGGAGCTTGGAAAGGCTTGCTCCATCGAGGTCGGCGCCGCTGCGGCAGCCGTACTGAAGGAAACGATGATAAAATAAAGTCCCCCAGATTTGCACAGATGCTCTGTATCTATCGAGGAGACAAACCGCAGGCGTAGCTGTGCTACGTCGAGGATTTGTCGACGACGAGAGGACAGTGCAGATGTGTGAAGATGGGTGGCTGAATTTATCAGTGGTTCCTCGAGAGCGATGCCTCAGGTCGGTAAATGCTTCGCCTGCCGCAAGGCGAGCGGCTCAAAGAGCTGCGGCGGAGTAATTATAAATAATAAATTCTCAATATGAAGGAAGGAGGTGCATCAAATGCCTACAATTAATCAGCTGGTTCGCAAGAGCCGCAAGAGCATGCAGGAGAAATCGAATGCACCGGCACTGAAGAATTGCCCGCAGAAGCGTGGCGTCTGCACGAGGGTCTACACGACGACCCCGAAGAAGCCGAACTCGGCTCTCCGCAAGGTCGCCCGTGTTCGCTTGACGAACAGCATCGAGGTGACGGCATACATTCCCGGTATTGGCCATAATCTGCAGGAGCATAGCGTTGTCTTGATCCGCGGCGGCCGTGTCAAGGATCTGCCTGGTGTTCGCTACCACATCATCCGTGGTTCGCTGGATACGGCGGGCGTTCAGGATCGCGGTCAGGCGAGGTCGAAGTACGGCGCGAAGCGCGCGAAGAAGAAGTGAGACGCTTTTTCTGAGAAGAGATTATAGCCAGGAGGGGTAAGTATGCCAAGAAAAGGTGCCGTACCCAGACGTGACGTGTTGCCGGATCCGGTATACAAGTCCAAGACGGTTACAAAATTTATCAACAAGGTGATGCTCTCGGGCAAGAAGAGTGTTGCCGAGCGCGTCGTTTACGATGCGTTTGAGACGATCCGCGCCAAGACGGGCAAGGATCCTCTGGAGGTCTTCGAGACGGCTCTGAAGAATGTCATGCCGGTTCTCGAGGTGCGCGCACGCCGTGTCGGTGGTGCGAATTATCAGGTGCCGGTTGAGGTTCGTCCCGATCGCCGCATGACGCTCGGCATTCGCTGGCTTGTGAACTACGCAAGACTGCGCGGCGAGAAGACCATGGACGAGAGGCTTTCGGGCGAGCTCATGGACGCAGCGAACAATACGGGCGCGGCGATCAAGAAAAAAGAAGATACGCATAAGATGGCTGAGGCTAATAAGGCATTCGCTCATTATCGTTGGTAATCCCAAGCAGTATCTCAACTAGTTAAGGAGCGATAATAAGTGGCAAGAGAGTTTTCTCTGGAAAAAACTCGCAATATCGGCATCATGGCTCACATCGATGCCGGCAAGACAACGACGACAGAGCGTATCCTCTTTTATACGGGCATTACACATAAGATCGGTGAGGTTCATGATGGCGCTGCCACGATGGACTGGATGGCACAGGAGCAGGAGCGCGGCATCACGATCACGTCGGCTGCGACGACCTGCCATTGGAAGAATCATCGCATCAACATCATTGATACGCCCGGTCACGTTGACTTCACAGTCGAGGTGGAGCGCTCGCTGCGCGTCCTCGATGGCGCTGTTGCCGTCCTGACGGCCAGAGGCGGCGTCGAGCCTCAGACGGAGACGGTCTGGCGTCAGGCGGAGAAGTACAATGTCCCGCGCATGGCTTATGTCAACAAGATGGACATCACGGGCGCGGACTTCTTCAACGTCATCAAGATGATGCAGGAGCGCCTGCAGGCAAATCCGGTGGCAATCCAGCTGCCGATCGGCTCGGAGGATACGTTCTCCGGCATCGTCGATCTCATCAAGATGGAAGCGATCATCTATGAGGACGACCTCGGAAAGGTCGCCGATGAGGTGGCGATTCCCGATGATATGAAGGATATGGCCGACGAGTACCGCGACAAGCTCCTCGAAGCCGTCGCCGAAGAGGATGACGACCTCATGGAGAAGTACCTCGGCGGTGAGGAAATCTCGGAAGATGAGATCCGTAAGGCCATCCGCAAGGCGACGATCGCCTGCAAGATGACGCCGGTGACGTGCGGCTCTTCGTACCGCAACCGCGGCGTGCAGCCGATGCTCGATGCGATCGTCGACTTCATGCCCGCGCCGATCGACATCCCCGCGATCAAGGGTGTCAACCCTGATACGGGCGAAGAGGATCATCGCGATTCGACGGACGACGGCCCCTTTGCGGCGCTCGCGTTCAAGATCATGGCCGATCCTTACGTCGGCAAGCTCGCGTTCTTCCGCGTTTACTCGGGCACGCTTTCCTCCGGCTCTTATGTCTTCAACTCGACGAAGGGCAAGAAGGAGCGCATCGGCCGCATCCTGCAGATGCACGCGAATCACCGTGCCGAGCTTGATACGGTCTACAGCGGCGACATCGCTGCTGCCGTCGGCTTGAAGGACACGACGACGGGCGACACGCTGTGCGACGAGTCAAAGCCGATCATTCTTGAGTCGATGGAGTTCCCTGACCCGGTCATCTCGGTCGCGGTCGAGCCGAAGACGAAGAACGATCAGGAGAAGATGGGCATCGCCCTGCAGAAACTGGCGGAAGAAGATCCGACGTTCCGTGTGCGCACGGATCAGGAGACGGGTCAGACGATCATCTCGGGCATGGGCGAACTTCATTTGGAAATCATCGTCGACCGCATGCTGCGCGAATTCAAGGTCGACTGCAACGTCGGCAATCCGCAGGTTGCGTACCGCGAGACGATCCGCAAGTCCGCGAAGGCGGAAGGCAAGTTCGTCCGTCAGTCGGGCGGTCATGGTCAGTATGGCCATTGCTGGCTCGAGCTCACGCCGCAGGAGCCGGGTGAAGGCTTCACATTCGAGAACAAGATCGTCGGCGGCGTCATTCCGAAGGAGTTCATCAACCCGATCGAGAACGGCGTGCGCGAGGCTATGGACAACGGTGTCATCGCGGGCTATCCGATGGTCGACGTCAAGGTCACGGTCTACGACGGTTCGTACCACGAGGTCGACTCTTCGGAAATGGCGTTCAAGATCGCCGGCTCAATGGCGTTCAGGAATGGTGCCGAGAAGGCGAATCCGGTGCTCCTCGAGCCTTATGTAAAGGTCGAGGTCATTGTGCCGGAAGAGTATATGGGCGATGTCATGGGCGACATCAATTCACGCCGTGGCCGCATCGAGGGCATGGAAGCGAGAAACGGCGCTCAGGTCATCAATGCGTTCGTTCCGCTGTCCGAGATGTTCGGATATTCGACGGATCTGCGCTCCAAGACACAGGGTCGAGGGAACTACTCCATGGAAGTTTCTTACTATGATGAAGTTCCTAAGAATATAGCCGAGGCTATCATCGCCAAGAACAAGGGCGAGTAACGAGGGAGGAAAAAACAATATGGCAAAGCAGAAGTTTGAGAGAACCAAGCCGCATGTCAACATCGGTACGATCGGCCACGTCGATCACGGCAAGACGACGCTGACGGCAGCAATCACGAAGGTTCTGTCCAAGAAGGGCATGGCGCAGTTCGAGGACTACGCGGACATCGACAAGGCTCCGGAGGAGAGGGAGCGCGGCATCACGATCAACACGGCGCACGTCGAGTACGAGACGGACAAGCGTCATTACGCGCACGTCGATTGCCCGGGCCACGCCGACTACGTCAAGAACATGATCACGGGCGCTGCTCAGATGGACGGCGCGATCCTCGTCGTCAGCGCCGCCGACGGCCCGATGCCGCAGACGCGCGAACACATTCTCTTGGCTCGCCAGGTCGGCGTTCCGGCGATCGTCGTCTTCCTCAACAAGGTTGACCAGGTTGATGATCCTGAGCTTCTTGAGCTTGTCGAGATGGAAGTCCGCGACCTCCTCACGGCTTATGAGTTCCCCGGCGACGATATTCCGGTCATTGCAGGTTCTGCGCTCAAGGCTCTTGAGGACGATGCGGAGCAGGAGAAGAAGATTCTCGAACTCATGGATGCTGTCGATGAGTACATTCCGACGCCGACGCGCGATACGGAGAAGCCCTTCCTCATGCCGGTTGAGGACGTCTTCACGATCACGGGCCGCGGCACGGTCGCAACGGGCCGCGTCGAGCGCGGTGAGCTGAAGCTCAACGATACGGTTGAGATCGTCGGTCTCGAAGATAAGACGAAGCAGACGGTTGTTACGGGCATCGAGATGTTCCGCAAGATGCTCGACACGGCTGTCGCCGGCGACAACATCGGCGCTCTCTTGCGCGGTGTCGATCGCAAGGACATCGTCCGCGGCCAGGTTCTCGCGAAGCCCGGCTCGATCAACCCGCACACGAAGTTCAAGGCTCAGGTCTACGTCCTCAAGAAGGAAGAGGGCGGTCGTCATACGCCGTTCTTCACGAACTATCGTCCTCAGTTCTACTTCCGCACGACGGACGTCACGGGCGTTGTCCGCCTGCCCGAGGGCACGGAGATGGTCATGCCTGGCGATAATGTCGAGATGGAAGTTGAGCTCATCACGCCGATCGCCATCGAGAAGGGCCTGCGCTTCGCGATCCGCGAGGGCGGCCATACGGTCGGCGCCGGCCGCGTGACGGAGATCGAGGGCTAAGGTAAAGGTTTCCAACATCATAAAGGCTTTTATAAGGGCTGCGGTCTCGCAGCCCTTTATAAAGGCTTTGTGTATTTATCTCATTTCCGGAATCACTGACAAGTTCAGCGCTTCCTTATTGCTCCCATGCGATGACGCGGCAGATGGCTCGGCAGAGCCGAGGGAACTGTTGCGGAGAAATGTTTGGGCCATGGAGTCCGGACGACAAGGAGGAAAAAACATTGTCGAAACAGCAGAAAATCCGTATTCGTTTGAAGGCCTACGATCACAAGGCTCTCGACCAGAGCGCGGTTAAGATTGTCGATACCGCGAAGAGGACGGGTGCTCGTGTGTCGGGTCCGATTCCGCTCCCCACGGAGAAGAACATCTACACGATCCTGCGCTCCCCGCACGTCAACAAGGATTCGCGCGAGCAGTTCGAGATGCGCACGCACAAGCGCCTCATCGACATCCTCGATCCTTCCAACAAGACGGTGGACGCACTGATGCGCCTTGACCTGCCGGCCGGGGTGGACATCGAGATCAAGCTGTAAGGGGAGGTGGAATTTATGTCGAAAGCTATTTTGGGAAGAAAACTTGGCATGACGCAGATCTTTACGGAAGAGGGCACTGTCGTCCCTGTCACGGTCGTCGAGTCAGGCAACAATGTTGTCATCATGAACAAGACCGTGGAGAACGACGGCTACAACGCTGTCCAGATCGGCTTCGGCGAAGTCAAGGAGAAGAGGGTCACGAAGCCTCTGAAAGGTCACTTCGCCAAGGCGGGAGTCGCGCCTGTGCGCTTCATCCGCGAGATGCGTCTTACTGATGCTTCGGAATATAACGTCGGTGACACTATCGGCGTTGACATATTTGCTGCCGGCGACCTCGTCGATGTGACGGGCACCTCGAAGGGTAAAGGTTTCGCTGGTACGATCAAGCGCCACAACTTCGCGCGCGGCCCCATGGGGCACGGTTCGAAGTCGCACAGAGAACCCGGCTCGACGGGCGCGATGATCAGCGGTCATGGCGGCCGCGTCTTGAAGGGTAAGAAGCTTCCTGGCCAGATGGGTCATGCGAGGGTCACGGTGCAGCGTCTTTCCGTCGTCCGTGTGGACGCGGAGCGCAACCTCATCCTCATCAAGGGCGCAATCCCGGGCCCGAAGAAGGGTCTTGTCGTGGTTCGTGCCACGGTCAAGCCGGACAAGCCGAAAAAGGCGGAAAAATAATCTGGAAGGAGGATTGCTAACTTATGCCAAAAGTAGCAGTTTATAATAGCGCAAACCAGCAGGTTGGCGATATCGAATTGAATGACAGCGTCTTCGGCGTGGAGATGAATGCCGGTCTCGTGCATCAGGCCGTCGTCATGCAGCTCGCATCGCGCCGTCTCGGCACGCATGCGACGAAGACGCGCGGCCTCGTGAGGGGCGGCGGAAGGAAGCCGTGGAGACAGAAGGGCACGGGTCGTGCGAGAAGCGGCTCGACGCGCTCGCCGCTGTGGGTCGGCGGCGGCACGGTCTTCGGCCCGCAGCCGCGCTCGTATGCTTTCCGCATGCCGAAGAAGCAGCGCCGCCTCGCGATCAAGTGCGCTCTCTCGGACAAGGTGGCGAGCGGTGATTTCATCGTCCTCGACGACCTTCAGTTCGATGCCCCGAAGACGAAGAGCGTCGTCAAGATGCTTGGCGATTTCGGCGTCGATGCGAAGAGCCTTATCATCACGCTCGATGAGAACGAGAACGTCGAGCTTTCTTCGCGCAACATCCCCGGCGTCAAGGCGATCAACACGATGGGCCTCAACGTCTACGACATCCTGAACCACACGAAGCTCTTCATCACGAAGGCTGCGATAGAAAAGATTGAGGAGGTGCTCGCATAATGGACGCACGCGATATCCTCATCCGCCCGCTGATCACAGAGAAAAGCACCCAGCTCATGGAGGAAGGCAAGTATGTCTTCGTCGTCGCCAAGAAAGCGAACAAGATCGAGATCGCCAAGGCGGTCGCTGAGGTCTTCAACGTGAAGGTCGCAAACGTGAACACGGTCAACGTCAGCGGCAAGATGAAGCGCATGGGTCGCTTCGTCGGCAAGCGCTCGGACTACAAGAAGGCGATTGTGAAGCTCGCTCCGGGCGAGACGATCGAGTTCTTCCAGGCATAAAATCGAGCAAAGGAGGTAAAAAGAAGTGGCAATCAAAAGTTTCAAACCTTATTCCGCAGGCCGCAGGTTCATGACGGTCGCGTCGTTTGACGAAATTACGACGGACAAGCCGGAAAAATCCCTCGTCGAGAGCCTCAAGAGTCATGGCGGACGCAATCAGCAGGGCCGCATGACGGTTCGCCATCAGGGCGGCGGTCACAAGCGCCGCTACCGCATCATCGACTTCAAGCGCACGAAGGACGGCATCCCCGCCCGCGTCGCGACGATCGAGTACGATCCGAACCGCAGCGCTCGCATCGCGCTCCTGAACTACGCAGACGGTGAGAAGCGCTACATCCTCGCACCGAACGGCCTTAAGGTCGGCGACAAGGTGGAGTCGGGCGCAGAGGCTGACATCAAGGTCGGCAACGCGCTTCCCATCAAGAACATTCCTGTCGGCACGATGATCCACAACATCGAGCTGAAGATCGGCAAGGGCGCACAGCTCGCAAGAAGCGCCGGCAGCGCCGTGCAGCTCATGGCGAAGGAGAACGACTACGCGCTCCTGCGTCTTCCCTCGGGCGAGCTTCGCAAGGTGCACATCAACTGCCGCGCGACGATCGGCCAGGTCGGCAACCTCGAGCATGAGAACATCACGATCGGCAAGGCGGGGCGCAATCGCTGGCTCGGCAAGCGTCCGGAGAATCGCGGCGTAGCGATGAACCCGAACGACCATCCGCATGGCGGCGGCGAAGGGCGCAGCCCGGTCGGCCGCAAGCATCCGGTCACGAAGTGGGGCAAGTGCGCGATGGGCGCCAAGACGCGCCGCAAGAAGGCGTCGGACAAGCTCATCGTGCGTGGCCGCAAGTAATTCGTGGGGGAAGGCAGCTCAGGCTGCCTGAGCGGAAGGAGGATATATTTTGTCGAGATCAGTCAAGAAGGGGCCTTTCGTACAAGAAAGTCTCGTGAAGAAAATTGACGCGCTCAATGCGGCGAACGACAAGAAGGTCGTGAAGACGTGGTCGAGGAGTTCCACGATCCTGCCGGATTTCGTGGGTCACACGATCGCCGTGCACGACGGCCGCAAGCACGTTCCTGTATATGTGACGGAAGATATGGTCGGACACAAGCTCGGAGAGTTCGCTCCGACGCGCACGTTCAAAGGCCATGCCGGCGAAGAGCGCAAGACTTCGCTGAGATAAGAGCGAAAGGAGGCATTTCCCCTTTGGAAGCAAAAGCTACAGCCAAGTATGTACGGATTGCGCCGCGCAAGGTGCGTGTCGTCATGGATCTCATCCGTGGCAAGAACATCGCCGAAGCTTTCGCAATCTTGAAGTTCACGCCGAAAATCGGTGCGGACGTCATAGAGAAGGTATTGAAATCCGCCGTTTCCAATGCCGAGAACAACTTCGACATGAATGTCGACAAGCTCTACATCAAGACGGCTTATGTCGATCAGGGCCCGACACTCAAGCGCATCCACCCGCGTTCTCGTGGGCAGGCGTTCAAGATTTTGAAGCGCACGTCCCACGTTACCGTCGCCGTGGAAGAAAGATGAGGAGGAGGGAAAAGGTTTGGGTCAGAAAGTAAATCCGAACGGCATCCGCATCGGCATCGTCAAGGATTGGGATGCAAAATGGTACGCAGATAAGGACTTTGCAGACAACCTGCATGAAGATATCAAGATCCGCAAGTATTTGAAAGACAGCCTCGGCGCTGCCGGCGTCTCGAAGATCGAGACGGAGCGCTCGAAGAACCGTCTGAAGCTCACGATCCATACGGCGAAGCCCGGCATGGTCATCGGCCGCGGCGGCTCGGGCATCGAGCAGATCAAGGAAGGCCTCAAGGGCAAGACGGAAAAGACGGTCGACATCAACATCTCCGAGATTCGTCAGCCTGATCTCGACGCGACGCTCGTCGCCGAGAACATCGCGCAGCAGCTGGAGCGCCGCATCGCGTTCCGCCGCGCCATGAAGCAGTCGGTCGGCCGCACGATGCGCCTCGGCGCCAAGGGCATCAAGGTCAAGGTTTCGGGTCGTTTGGGCGGCGCGGAAATCGCCCGAAGCGAGGCATATCGCGAGGGCAGCATTCCGCTGCACACGCTGCGCGCCGACATCGACTACGGCACAGCGGAAGCCCGCACGACGTACGGACGCATCGGCGTCAAGGTCTGGATCTTCAAGGGCGAAATCCTTCCAGAGAAGAAGCAGTCCAAGAGGGCTGCCGCTGAAGGGAGCGAAGCTTAATGTTATTACCGAAGAGAGTCAAATACCGCAAGCAGTTTCGCGGACGCATGAAGGGCAAGGCACATCGCGGCAACACGGTCAGCCACGGTGAGTTCGGCCTTGTGGCTCTGGAGCCGGCTTGGATCACGAATCGTCAGATCGAAGCCGCCCGTATCGCCATGACGCGCTACATCAAGCGCGGCGGTAAGGTCTGGATCAAGATTTTCCCCGACAAGCCGGTCACGGCGAAGCCGGCCGAGACCCGCATGGGCAGCGGCAAGGGCTCGCCCGAGTACTGGGTGTGCGTCGTCAAGCCCGGTCGTGTGCTCTTCGAGATGGACGGCGTGTCGAAGGAAGTCGCCATGGAGGCCATGCGCCTTGCAGGCCACAAGCTGCCGATCCGCACGAAGTTCGTCACGCGCGAGGAGTCACTGAAAGCAGCAGAGGGCGGTGAAGTAAATGAAGGTTAATGAGATACGCGACTTGAATGCCGGGGAGCTTGTTGAAAAGCTTGCTTCGCTCAAACAGGAGCTGTTTAACCTCCGTTTCCAGCACGCTACCGGCCAGCTGGAGAATCCGATGCGTATCAAGGAAGTCAAGAAGTCGATCGCGCGCGTCAAGACGGTGCAGCGCGAACTTGAGAATCAGGACGTTTGCTTGGCGAAGAATTGATTGATATGCAGAGGAAGGAGGCTCTTTGATGAGCGAGAGAAATGAACGCAAGACGAGAGTCGGCAAGGTCGTAAGCGACAAGATGGACAAGACCGTCGTCGTCGCCGTTGTCGACATTGAGCAGCACAAGCTCTATAAGAAGGCCGTCAAGAAGACGGTGAAGTTCCAGGCGCACGACGAGAACAACGAGGCGCATGTCGGCGATACGGTGGCTCTGATGGAGACCCGCCCGCTCTCGAAGCACAAGCGCTGGAGAGTCGTGAAGATCGTCGAGAGGGCGAAATAATTTCGCCACGATCTCGAAAGGGAGGTTCATACATTGATTCAACAGCAGACCATGCTGAATGTTGGCGACAATACGGGCGCGAAAGAGATCATGTGCATCCGCGTGCTCGGCGGTTCGTACCGCAAGTATGCCAACATCGGTGATGTTATCGTGGCTGCCGTCAAGGCAGCGGCCCCCGGCGGCACGGTCAAGAAGGGCGATGTCGTCAAGGCTGTCGTCGTTCGAAGCGTCAAGGGCATCCGTCGTCGGGACGGCTCTTACATCCGCTTTGACGAGAACGCCGCCGTGCTCATCAAGGAAGACAAGACGCCGAGAGGAACCCGTATTTTTGGCCCCGTGGCCAGGGAGCTGCGCGAGAAGGATTTCATGAAGATCGTTTCCTTGGCTCCTGAAGTTCTTTGATAGGAGGCGCTATTTTGTCACAGGTGAAACTGCACGTAAAGAAAGGCGACACGGTCGTCGTCCTCGCAGGCAAGGACAAGGGCAAAGAGGGCAAGATCGTCGAGGCT
Organism: Selenomonas sputigena; assembly: GCF_026015965.1. Taxonomy (NCBI): domain Bacteria; kingdom Bacillati; phylum Bacillota; class Negativicutes; order Selenomonadales; family Selenomonadaceae; genus Selenomonas; species Selenomonas sputigena. The sequence continues at coordinate 461,266 of NZ_CP110383.1, forward strand.
CTGCCGAAGAAGGGCAAGGTTGTCGTCGAGGGCGTGAACAAGGTGAAGCGCCATACGAAGCCGAGCCAGAAGTACCCGCAGGGCGGCATCATCCAGAAGGAAACCCCTCTGAACGCCTGCAAGGTCATGCTCGTATGCCCGGCCTGCAAGAAGGCGACGCGCACGGGCAAGAAGGAAGTCAACGGCAAGATGGTTCGCGCCTGCAAGAAGTGCGGCGAAGTCATCGACCAGACGAAATAATTGAGGAAGGAGGAGCACGGTTTGGATAGATTACAGGAAAAGTACAAGAACGAAGTTGTGCCTGAGCTCACGAAGAAGTTCGGCTACAAGAACATCATGCAGCTTCCGAAGATCGAGAAGGTCATCATCAACATGGGCGTCGGCGAAGCCGTCGGCAATCCCAAGGCTCTTGACTCTGCGGTCAACGATCTGACGATCATTGCGGGACAGAAGCCCATCCTGACGCGCGCGAAGAAGTCGCTTGCCGCCTGGAAGCTCAGGGAAGGCATGCCGATCGGCACGAAGGTCACGTTGCGCGGCACGCGCATGTACCAGTTCCTCGACAAGTTCATCAACGTCGCCCTGCCGCGCGTCCGCGACTTCCGCGGCGTGAGCAGCACGGCTTTTGACGGCCGCGGCAATTATGCGGTCGGTCTCAAGGAGCAGCTCATCTTCCCCGAGATCGAGTACGACAAGATTGACAAGCTGCGCGGCATGAACATCGTCATCGTCACGACAGCAGAAAAAGACGAAGAGGCGCGCGAGCTCTTGAAGCTCATGGGTATGCCTTTCAAGGCTTGAAGAAGGAGGTATGAACTGTGGCTAAGAAATCGATGATCGAAAAGTGGAGCCAGCAGCCGAAGTTCAAGGTGCGCCAGCACAACCGCTGCAAGATCTGCGGTCGTCCGCATGGCTACATGAGGAAGTTCGACATGTGCCGCATCTGCTTCCGCGAGCAGAGCTACAACGGCGCCATTCCCGGCGTGACGAAAGCCAGCTGGTAAACTACGAAACGTATGAAAGGGAGGATATCGGTTCCATGGTAATGACTGATCCTATTGCAGATATGCTGACGCGCGTTCGCAACGCGAACTCCGTCTACCACTCCAAGGTGGAGATTCCCGCCTCCAAGATCAAGAAGGCAATTGCCGAGGTCTTGAAGGAAGAGGGCTTCATCAAGGATTACACCTTCACGGCAGACTCGAAGCAGGGCATGCTGACGGTTTTTCTCAAGTATGGCCCCGCACGCGAGAAGGTCATCACGGGCATCAAGCGCATCTCGAAGCCCGGTCTTCGCGCTTATGCGAAGCACGATGAACTGCCGCGCGTCCTCGGCGGACTCGGCATCGCCATCATCTCCACGTCGAAGGGGATCATGAGTGACAAGGAAGCCCGCAAGGCCGGCCTTGGCGGCGAAGTCGTCGCCTATGTCTGGTAAACGTCTGGAGGTGAAAAGATGTCGAGAATTGGCAGAGCACCGATTGAGATTCCCGCTGGCGTAACCGTCAAGATCGAGGAAGTCAACAAGGTGACAGTAAAGGGTCCGAAGGGCGAGCTTTTCCGCGAGCTTCATCCGGACATGAAGATCGCGGTCGAGGGCAATGTCCTCACGGTCACGCGCCCGTCGGACGACAAGGAGCACCGCTCCCTGCACGGCCTTACGCGCACGCTCATCAACAACATGGTCATCGGCGTGACGGAAGGCTTCAAGAAGACGCTCGAAATCAACGGCGTCGGCTACCGTGCCGCGAAGCAGGGCAAGAATCTGAACCTTTCCTTGGGTTTTTCCCATCCCGTCATTGTCGAGCCGCCCGCAGGCATTACGCTTGACGCGCCCAGCGCGACGAGCATCGTCGTTTCGGGCATCGACAAGGAAGCTGTCGGCGCCATCGCTGCAAAGATCCGCAGCTATCGTCTGCCTGAACCGTACAAGGGCAAGGGTATCAAGTACGAGGGCGAGCACATCCGCCGCAAGGTCGGTAAGGCCGGCGCCAAGGCGAAGAAATAAGGCAGCTTAAAGGAAAGGAGTGACCATAGTGCTGATCAAGGCAGACAAGAACAAGGCAAGGCAGAAGCGCCACCTGCGCGTCCGTAACCACGTTTCGGGCACGGCAGAGCGTCCGCGCCTCAACGTATACAGAAGCCTCGCGAACATCTACGCGCAGGTGATTGACGACGAGAAGGGCGTGACGCTCGTCTCGGCAAGTTCGAAGGACAAGGGATTCTCGAACTACGGCGGCAACATCGAGGCCGCGAAGGCTGTCGGCGCTGCTGTCGCGAAGCGTGCGCTTGAAAAGGGCATCACCGAGGTTGTCTTTGACCGCGGGGGTTACATCTACCACGGTCGCGTCGCGGCGCTCGCAGAAGCAGCGCGCGAGGCAGGCCTCAAATTCTGACTTGCAAGGAGGTAAATGAATGGCTAGAATGGACAGGAACCATGACAGGGACCGGGACAGAAACAACGAGACTCCTGAATTTGAGGAGAAGGTCGTTTACATCAACCGCGTCGCCAAAGTCGTCAAGGGCGGCCGCCGTTTCTCCTTCAGTGCCCTCGTAGTCGTGGGCAACAAGAAGGGCAAGGTTGGCGCAGGCCTCGGCAAGGCGAGCGAAGTGCCCGAGGCAATACGAAAGGGCATCGAGGACGCGAAGAAGAACCTCATCGAGGTTTCCTTGAAGGATACGACGATTCCGCACGAGATGATCGGCATCTTCGGTGCAGGCCGCGTGCTCTTGAAGCCCGCCGCCAAAGGTACCGGCGTCATCGCGGGCGGCCCTGCGCGCGCCGTCTTGGAGCTTGCGGGCATTCGCGACATCCTTACGAAGTCTCTTGGCTCGTCGAATCCGAACAACATGGTTCGCGCCACGGTCAAGGGTCTCGAGCAGCTCAAGCGTGCTGAAGCGGTCGCTGAACTGCGCGGCAAGACGGTGCAGGAACTCTTAGGTTAAGGAGGAAGTTCGATGGCAAAGGTTAAAATCACTCTTACGAGGAGCCTCATCGGTCGTCCCGAGACGCAGAGAGCCACCGTTCGTTCGCTCGGACTTCGTAAGCTCAACTCGTCGGTGGAGCGTGAGATGAACGACGCATTGAAGGGACAGATCCACAAGGTCGAACATCTCGTGAAGGTCGAGAACATATAAGAAGGAACAAGGAGGTGCAAGCAGTATGAAGTTACATGAATTGTCCCCGGCGCCTGGCTCCAAAAAGACGCGCAACCGCGTGGGGCGCGGCATCGGCAGCGGCAACGGCAAGACCGCAGGCCGCGGGCACAAGGGTCAGAATTCGAGGAGCGGCGGCGGCGTCCGCACGGGCTTCGAAGGCGGCCAGATGCCGATCTACCGCAGGCTTCCGAAGCGCGGCTTCAACAATGTGTTCCGCAAGATTTATGCGGAGGTCAACATCGAAACCTTGAACCGCTTTGAGGACGGCGCTGTTGTCGATCCCGTCGCACTCGTCGAAGAGGGTATCCTGAAGAACGTCCGCGACGGCATCCGCATCCTCGGCAAGGGCGAACTCACGAAGAAGCTCACGGTTCGAGCCAACGGCTTCACGAAGTCGGCGGAAGAAAAGATCAAGGCGGCAGGCGGACAAGTCGAGGTGATCTGATTGTTTTCAGCCCTTGCGAACATCTACAAGATTCCGGAGCTAAGACAGAAGGTCATCTTCACGCTCATCATGTTCGCCGTGTTCCGGCTCGGTACGCACATTCCTGTGCCGGGCGTTGATCCGTCAGCCATTGAGCAGCTGTTTGCCACGGGCAACCTGTTCGGCCTGTTGGATCTCTTTTCCGGCGGTGCATTCAGCAAGTTTTCCATCTTTGCGATGAGCATCACGCCGTACATTAACGCGTCGATCATCATGCAGCTTCTCACGGTTGTCATTCCGACTTTGGAACAATGGTCCAAAGAAGGGCAGGAAGGGCACAAGAAAACGACGAAGGTCACACGCTACTTGACCGTAGCGCTCGCCTTTTTCCAGGCTGTCGGCATGTCGATCGGTCTGAAGCAGGCGATCTTGAATCCCAATCCCGTCTCTATTCTGATCATCGCGATCACCTTGACGGGAGGCACGATATTCCTCATGTGGATCGGCGAGCAAATCACGGCGAACGGCGTCGGAAACGGCATATCGCTTATCATCTTTGCCGGTATCGTCGCAGCATTGCCGAAGAATCTCGGCACGATCTACAGTTATTTGCAGGCGGGGACGATCAGCTATTTCAACGCATTCGTCTTTGCCGTCATCGCTCTCTTGATGATCGTGTTCGTCATTTACATCCAAGAGGGCAACCGCAGAGTCCCGATTTCCTACGCGAAACGGGTCGTCGGAAAAAAGACGTATGGCGGAAGTTCCAGCCATATCCCGCTGAAGGTCAATCATGCGGGAGTCATCCCAATCATCTTTGCGTCATCCGTGCTGATGTTTCCAGTAACCGTCGCCCAGTTTATTGAAGTTCCCTGGGTGACCACACTCGCCGGTTATTTTGCGTGGGGCACACCGCTGCAGACAAGCATCTACGCGCTGCTCATCATCTTCTTCACGTACTTTTATACCGCGGTTACTGTAAAGATATCGGATATGGCAGAGAACCTGAAAAAATACGGTGGCTTCATCCCGGGCATACGTCCGGGCAAGCCGACGGAAGAATATCTCGATACTGTCATGACGCGCATCACGCTGGCAGGCGCGTTCTTCCTGGCATTCATCGCAGTGCTGCCGAACCTCGTCGCGGGCGCGACCCACATCGAGGGTGTGTACTTCGGCGGCACGGCACTGCTCATCGTCGTCGGGGTTGCGCTGAACACGATGAAGCAGATCGAATCCATGGTGGTCATGCGCCATTACCAAGGTTTCATGAAATAGGAGGAGTCCTTTGATGCATATCCTGTTAATGGGTCCGCCGGGCGCCGGCAAAGGCACGCAGGCGGCCAATCTCGTGAAAGAATTCGGCATTCCGCACATCTCGACGGGCGACATGTTCCGCGCCGCCGTGAAGGAGGGGACGGAGCTTGGGCTACAGGCGAAGGCCTGCATGGACGCCGGCAAGCTCGTGCCGGACGAGGTCACGATCGGCATCGTAAAGGAGCGGCTCGCGAAGCCCGACTGCAAGAAGGGCTTCATCCTCGATGGTTTTCCGCGCACGGTGGAGCAGGCGGATGCTCTTACGGGCATCCTCAAAGAGCTGGGGCTATCCCTCACCGCAGCCCTCAACATCACGGTGCCGGCAGCGGACCTCATCGAGCGTGCTGTCGGACGCCGCATCTGCAAATCCTGCGGCGCGACGTACCATGTGAAGTTCAACCCGCCCCAGAAGGCGGGGGTTTGTGACACATGCGCGGGCGACCTCTACCAGCGTGCAGATGACAGCGAGGAGACGATGAAGAATCGCCTCTCCGTTTACGAGGCGCAGACGAAGCCCTTGATCGCCTACTACGAGAAGGCAGGCGTCTACAAGGAGATCGACGGCAGACAGGCCATTGACGATGTCAAGGCCGCCATGCTCGCCGCCTTGAAGGACTGAGCTGCGTGTCCGAGAGCCACCGAACGATAAAGACGCGAGAGCGTCACGGCGGGCGCGGGTTTGGCGTCCGAGAAAATACGATGTTGGGCATGGGCAATTCCCGATGCGGAACGCTCCTTTCACGGAAGATGGACAGCTTTCGCCCAACCCAATTTCAGAGAGGGAGAAGCTCATGTCAAAACAAGATGTAATCGAAGTTGAGGGCAAAGTGCTGGAAGCGCTGCCCAACGCGATGTTTCAAGTCGAGCTGGAAAACGGTCACGTCGTCCTGGCGCACGTCTCGGGGAAGATCCGTATGAATTTCATCCGCATCCTTCCCGGCGACAAGGTCACGATTGAGCTTACGCCTTACGACCTGACGCGCGGCCGCATCACCTATCGTTTTAAGTAGACGCGGCCGCTATTCGGCAGGCAGCGCAGAAGGAGGCAAAGTCAATGAAAGTCAAGCCGTCCGTCAAACGGATTTGCGAAAAATGCAAGATCATCAAGCGCAAGGGACGCGTCATGGTCATTTGCGAAAACCCGAAGCATAAGCAGAGACAAGGTTAAGGAGGTGCTTTTCTATGGCACGTATCGCCGGTGTGGATTTACCGCGTGACAAGAGAATCGAGATTGCTTTGACATATATCTATGGGATCGGCCTGACGACCTCCCAGAAGCTTCTGAAGCTGGCAGGCGTCAACCCCGACACGCGCACGCGCGACTTGACGGAAGACGAAGTCGTGAAACTGCGCGACGTCATCGACAAGGAAGCGATCGTCGAGGGCGATCTTCGCCGTGAGCGTCAGATGGCGATCAAGCGTCTCGTCGATATCGGCTGCTACCGCGGTCGTCGTCACCGCCTGGGACTTCCCGTGCGCGGACAGAACACGAAGAACAACGCCCGCACGAGGAAAGGTCCCCGCAAGGCCATCGCAGGCAAGAAGAAGGACAAATAAAAGGGAGGGTCATTGAGTGGCAGTAAAGAAAACGACGCGGACGAAGAAAAAAGACCGCAAGAACATTGAATATGGCGTTGCGCATATCAGCTCCACCTTCAACAACACGATCGTCACGCTGACGGACAAGAGCGGCAATGCCCTCTCGTGGGCGAGCGCGGGCGGCCTCGGCTTCCGCGGCTCCAGAAAGAGCACGCCGTTCGCTGCACAGATGGCGGCGGAAGTCGCGGCGAAGGCCGCGATGGAGCATGGCTTGAAGCAGGTCGAGGTCTATGTCAAGGGCCCCGGCGCCGGCCGTGAAGCCGCAATCCGCTCCCTGCAGGCGACGGGTCTTGAAGTCAACATGATCAAGGACGTCACCCCGATTCCGCACAACGGCTGCCGTCCGCCGAAGCGCAGAAGAGTTTGATGGAGGTGCAGAAGAAATATGGCTATTGATAGATCCGCAACCCTCAAGCGGTGCCGTTCGCTCGGCATTGAGCCGGGCATGGTCGGCATCAGCCGTCAGTCCAAGCGTCAGCCGCGCCGCCAGGCTCGCAAGGTCAGCGAGTATGGCATGCAGCTCAAGGAAAAGCAGAAAGCGAAGTTCATCTACGGCGTTTTGGAAAAGCAGTTCCGCAAGTACTATGAAAAGGCGAAGACGATGCCGGGCGTCACGGGTGAGAACCTCCTCGGTCTCCTGGAGCGTCGCATCGACAACGTCGTATACCGCCTCGGTCTCGCGCAGACGCGCCGTCAGGCTCGCCAGCTCGTGACGCACGGTCACATCCGTGTCAACGGCAAGCGCCTCGATATTCCGTCCGCGCTCGTTCGTGCCGAAGATGAGATCACGATCGATGAGAAGAGCCGCTCGAATGCGTTCTTCAAGGCGCTCGCCGAGAACTACAAGCCTCTGAACCTTCCCGCATGGCTCACTGCCGACGGTGCGAAGCTCAGCGGTACGGTCACGCGCTATCCGAGCCGCGATGAGATCGACGTCCCCGTCAACGAGCAGGCGATCGTCGAGCTGTACTCCAGATAATCTCTTGCCGGTATTTTCAATATGATTGACTGCATGAGAACAATGGAGGAGGGTTATCCCAGATGATCGAGATCGAAAAGCCAAAGATCGAGATAGTGGAAATCAGCGAAGATAATCGTTATGGGAAGTTCGTCTGCGAGCCTTTGGAGCGTGGCTACGGCACGACCCTCGGCAACAGCTTGCGGCGCATCCTCTTGTCATCCCTGCCGGGCGCTGCGATCACTTCGATCCGCATCGACGGCGTACTGCACGAGTTTTCCACCATTCCGGGCGTCCGCGATGATGTGACGAACATCGTGCTGAACCTCAAGTCGCTCTGCTTCAAGATGTACAGCGAAGAGCCGCGCGTTCTTCGCCTCGATGTCAAGGGTGAGAAGGAAGTCACGGCGGCGGACATCATCACCGATCCCGACGTTGAGATCTTGAACCCCGATCTTCACATCGCGACGCTTAACGAGGACGGAGAGCTGCACATGGAAATGACCGTTGAACGCGGCAAAGGCTATGTGGCAGCGGAGAAAAATAAGAAGCCCGATCATGTCATCGGCGTCATTCCGATCGACTCCATCTTTTCCCCGATTCAGCGCGTCAACTACACCGTGCAGGACACGCGCGTGGGCAACGTCACCGACTATGACAAGCTCATCCTCGAAGTGTGGACGGATGGCTCCATCCGCCCCGAAGAGGGCGTGAGCCGCGCGGCGACTATCCTCATCTCGCACTTTAAGCTCTTCCAAAATATGGCGGGCATTCCAGAGATTGAGGAAGAGGAGGAGATTGTTCCTCCCGAGCCTGAGGAGCCGGACGCTTCCAAGGTTCTTGAGACGACGATTGACGATCTTGACCTCTCTGTTCGCTCTTTCAACTGCTTGAAGCGCGCGAACATCAATACGGTCGCAGATCTTGTCTCGAAGACGGAAGAAGACATGATGAAGGTCAGGAACCTCGGCAGGAAATCCTTGGAAGAAGTCAAGAAGAAGCTTGAAGAGTACGACTTGACATTGAAGAAAGAAGAAGAATAAGAGAGGGATAAACCATGAGCTATAGAAAATTAGGGCGTAATTCGAGTGCCCGCAAGGCACTCTTCCGCAGCATCTTGGCCTCCTTCTTCAAGCATGAGCGCATCGAGACGACGGAAGCGAAGGCGAAGGAAGTCAGAAGCCTCGCGGAAAAGCTCATCACGCTGGCAAAGCGTGGCGACCTTGCCGCCCGTCGTCAGGCGATTGCCGATATTGGCGATGAAGAAGCAGTCCGCAAGCTTTTCAGCGATATCGCTGCAAAGTATACGGAGCGTTCGGGCGGTTACACGCGCATCCTGAAGCTTGGCCCCCGTCGCGGCGATGCCGCGCCGATGGCGCTTTTGGAGCTTGTCTGAAGACCCGCTGAAAGTAAGAAAGCAAGGAACGGGAGTCTCACCTATAAGGTGGGACTCCGCATCCTTGCTTTTTTGTTATGACATGAAAGAGGCAGCTTAATCTTTTCGGGAAATTTTCTATGAAATGTTTTGTGTAGGAAAGATGAGAGGCTTTGCGAATGGTAGAAAATGATGAAGAATTATATAATCGGACGATTCCTGCAGATGGTGCCGATGCTTTTGTGCATCACATTTTTGGCGTTCGCCGCGATGCGGTTGGCAGGCGACGATGCCGTTGACTTGATGTATGAGAAGTCGGGCGGTGTGACGGAGGAGGTCAAGGCGGCGAAGCGTGCGGAGCTGGGCCTCGATCAGCCGTTCCTCGTGCAGTACGGAGTATGGCTCAAAGGGGCTGTCACGGGGGATATGGGAAAATCGTATATCTCGGGCAAGCCGGTATGGGAGACGTTCATGGAAAAGCTGCCGGCGACGCTCTACTTGATGCTTGCTTCCGTCCTCATGACGCTCGCTTTCGCCTTGCCTCTCGGTATCTTGGCGGCGGCGCGGCAGAATCATTGGGTAGATGTTCTCATTCGCATCGGCACTTTTGTTGGCAACTCCCTGCCGAATTTTTTCGTGGGGCTTTTGCTCATCTATGTCTTTGCCGTGCGACTTGAGTGGCTGCCGATCTTGGCGAAGGCGGGCGATGGGCGTGCGGTCCTCCTGCCTGCGCTGACCTTGGCGATTGCCATGGGCGCGAAGTACACGCGCCAGATTCGCGCCGTGATCTTGGAGGAGCTGGCGAAGCCGTATGTCATAGGGGCGCGTGCGCGCGGTGTGAAGGAACGCACGATCCTTGTGAAAAGCGTGCTGCGCAGCTCTCTCGTGCTCATCGTCACGCTGCTCGCACTGTCGATGGGCTCTCTTCTCGGCGGCACGGCGATCGTCGAGACGATTTTCCTTTGGGACGGCGTGGGAAAAATGGCGGTCGAGGCGGTCTTGGCACGCGACTATCCGCTGGTGCAGGCGTATGTGGCATGGATGGCGGTGATCTATGTCGTGCTGAATCTCGCAGCGGATATTTTTTACCGTTTGCTCGATCCGCGCGTCGGCTATGAAAAGGCAGGGGCATTATGACGGTGCGCAGATATCTCCCGCTGCTGCCATACGCGGCAGCTGTGGGCGTCGTGCTCATCGTCGCCGCCTGTGCGCCGCTCTTGTCGCCGCATGATCCGTATGCACAGGATTTGGAGCAGGCGCTTCTCGCGCCGAGCGCCGAGCATCTTCTGGGGACGGATCGCTACGGGCGCGATCTCTTGTCGCGCGTCCTCGTGGGGGCGCAGACGACGCTCGGTTCGGCGCTGGCGCTGCTGCTCTTTGTGAGCTGCGCGGGCAGTTTGATCGGCGCGGTTTCAGGCTATCGCGGTGGGCGGCTCGATGCCTTTTTCATGCGGCTCGCCGATATGCTGCTCGCGTTTCCGCAGCTCGTCTTTGCGATCGCAATCGCAGGCGCTTTCGGCGGCGGACTTTTTTATGCGGCGGCGGCTCTCTCGTTTCTTGGCTGGGCGAAGTATGCACGCATCGCGCGCGGCTTGACGCTCTCTTTGTGTGCATTGCCGTACATGGAAGCGGCGCGCATGGCGGGCGGCAGTTCATGCGCCGTTCTTCGCCATCACGTCCTGCCGAATATCGCGGGACCGATTCTCGTCACGGCGTCGCTCGATCTCGGCACGCTCACGATGGAGCTGGCGGGACTTTCGTTTCTCGGACTCGGCGCGATGCCGCCGACGGCGGAGTGGGGTTCGATGATGAGTAGCGGGCGCAGCATGCTGCAGACGACGCCGTGGGTCATCTTAGCGCCGGGGGCGGCGCTCACTCTCACGGTGGCGGCGTTCAACCTGTTCGGCGACAAGCTGCGCGACGTGTTGGCACCGAAGGAATTAAGTAAGTAAGCGAGTAGGAAAAAGAGGAGGCTACAGGAAAATGAAGCTGAATAAGAAGAAATTGGTGGCAGCTTTGGCAGGGCTTTTCGCGGCGGCGATTTTCGCGGGCTGCGGTGCGGATAAGAACGAGGCGGCAGGGGAGAAAGTCTTTACCTACGGCACGATGTCGTATGGCGCGGCGATGGAGAATGCGGGCACGAACCCGCATGTTTCCTATAACGGTTGGAGCACCCTGCGCTACGGTATTGGCGAGACCTTGTTCCGCTTCAATGAGAAGATGGAGCCTGTGCCTTGGCTTGCCGAGAGCTTTGAGCAGGTCGATGAATATACGATGAAGATCAAGCTGCGCGACGATGTCGTGTTTTCCAACGGCAAGAAGATGACGGGCGAAGCGGTCAAAGCGTGCTTGGAGGACCTCGTGGCAAAGCATGACCGTGCGCCGAAGAATCTGAAGCTCAAGTCCATCACGGCGGACGGGCAGACTGTCACCCTCGTATCGAGCGAGAAGATGCCGACGCTCATCAACGCATTGGCAGATCCCTATGCCTGCATCATCGACATGGAAGCGGGAGAAAAGGATCGCATCGTCGTCGGCACCGGCCCGTATGTGGCGCAGAAGGTCACGGATACCGAAATGGAGCTTTCGAAAAACGAGAAGTATTGGGGCGCTGTCAAGCCGAAGCTCGACAAGATCATCGTCAAGAGCATTGCCGACGGTGATACGCTGACGATGGCGATGCAGAGCGGCGAGTTGGATGCCGCGCAAGGTCTGCCCTATGCGAGTTTGGAGCTTTTCCAAAAGGACAGCGCAAAGTACAAGATCAGCCAAGCCGATACGTCGCGCGTCTATCAGGCGGCATTCAACTACAAGACGCCCGAGCTGCAGGATGTGCGCGTGCGTCGGGCGATTTCTATGGCGCTCGATAAGGAGAACTTCTGCAAGGTGCTGCTGAAGGGCAACGGTACGCCTGCGGTCGGTCCATTCCCCAAGAGCATGCCTTTCGGCGGTGATGCCGTGCGGGCGGCTGCCTACGACTTGGATGGGGCAAAGGCGCTCTTGAAGGAAGCCGGCTACGAGGATACGGACGGCGACGGCTATGTGGATCAGGGCGGCAAGAATTTGGAACTTCGCTATCTGACGTATCCGTCGCGGCAAGAGCTGCCGATTCTCGCCGAATCGCTGCAGGCGAATCTCAAGAAGATCGGTATCAAGCTGAATGTCAACTCGACGGATAGCTACAAGTCGTTCTTGAAGAGCGGCGACTATGATATATTCGCCAAAGCGCTCGTAGCGGCGCCGACGGGCGATCCCGAGTATTATTTCCTGGGCAATCTCCTCAAGGATGCTGTCGATAACAGCGGCTTTTACTACAGTCCGCAGGTGGAAGAGCTCGCCGCCAAGCTGCACAACACCTACGGCGCCGAAGCACGCGCTGCGCTTGCCGTCGCCATGGAGCAGCAGGTCTTGGATGACTGCGCCGTTCTCTACGCATCGCACCTGCGCATGAGTCTCGTGATGAAACCGGGCATCGAAGGCCTCAAGGCGCATCCATCCGATTACTATGAAGTAAGCGCGGAACTGGAGAAGAAGTCGTGAGTGATACGCCGCTTCTCGCCGTGCGAAATCTCACGGTTTCGTACGGCGAAAAGCAGGCGGTGCGCGGCGTGAATTTTTGCCTGCATCGCGGGGAGATCCTCGTCCTTGCGGGGGAGTCGGGCAGCGGCAAGAGCACAATTCTGCGGGCGGTCATGGGCATCTTGGACACGAGCGTCTGCGAAGGAGAAATCCTTTGGGAAGGGACGGATGTTCTGCAGCTTGCCAAAGATGCACGGCGAAAACTCGCAGGCGAAGAGATCGCGATGGTTTTTCAAAATGCAGGCGCGTCCTTCTGCCCCGTACGCACGATCGGCAGCCAGCTCTATGAGAGCGTATGCGCCCATAGGGCGTGGAGCTATGCCGAGTTTCGCGAACGAGCCGAGGCGCTGATGGTGCAGATGCAGCTTCCGCGTGCAGTGCTCGATGAGTACCCGTTCCGCCTGTCGGGTGGCATGGCGCAGCGCGCAGGCATCGCCGCCGCGATGCTCCTGCAGCCGAAGCTCATCTTGGCGGACGAACCGACTTCGGCACTTGACGCGCTGACGCAGGTGCGCGTGGCGAAGGAGCTCATGGCACTTCGCCGACGCACGGGCGTCGCCATGCTTCTGGTCACACACCACATGGGGTTGGCGTATTACATGGCGGATCGCATTCTCGTCTTGCGGCGCGGGGAGACGGTGGAGCAAGGTACGCGCGAGGATATCTTCCGCCATCCGAAGGAAGCCTATACGAAGGAGCTGATCGCCGCCGTGCCGAGATTGTAGGTGGAATGAATCGTGGAAATGATTTTGAAAGCCGAAGGGCTGGTAAAATCCTTTGGAAAGGGGGCGGCGCGGCGGCGTGTGCTGGACGGCGTGGACTTCTCTGTTGCGGCGGGCGAGTGTCTGGGTATCGTCGGGCAGAGCGGCTGCGGCAAGAGCACCGCCATGCGCATCGCCGCACGCCTTTTGGATGCGGACGAAGGACGCATCTCTTTTTGCGGCAAAGACATCACACATACGCGCGGGCGCGAGCTTCGTGAAGTGTACGGCGCGATGCAGATGATCTTTCAAATGCCCGAGGATTCCTTTGATCCCAGAAAGACACTCGGTTGGAGCATCGCCGAGCCGCTCCTCCGGCACGGCTGGAGAAAGGAGCGGCGCAAGGAGCGCGTGGCGGAGCTCTTGCAAGAGGTGGGGCTCGGAACGCATTTTGCCGTGCGCTATCCGCACGAGGCAAGCGGCGGCGAATGTCAACGCGCCGCTATCGCGCGCGCCTTGACGCTCTCGCCGAAACTTCTGATCTGCGATGAGGTGACGAGTGCGCTCGACGTTACGGTGCAGGCGCAGGTCGTGCGCCTCCTGCGCCGCATCTTGCAGGAGCAGGGGGCGGCGTGCCTCTTCGTCACGCACGACCTCGCTCTCCTGCCTGCAATCGCTGACCGCGTCATCGTCATGCACGGCGGCAAGGTCGTGGAGGAAGGAACGGTGCAGGAGGTCGTGCGGCAGGCGAAGTCGCCTCATACGCAGGCACTTTTGGCGGCAGATTTTTCCGTTTGCCGCGAGAGGAAGATGGAGGGGAGACATCATAGGATGAAAACGAAGGAAATGATAGCGAGAGAAGAAGCGCTGGGAAAGCGGATTGAAAGCTACTGGGACGCGAGGAGCCCGAAGTTCTCTGCCGTGCGGCGAAGGGAACTCGAAGGCTCCGACGCTGCACGTTGGCAAAAGTTCATAGCGTCTCATTTGCCCGAGAAAAAGCCGCTGCGCATCCTCGACGTCGGCACGGGTGCGGGTTTCTTTGCCGTGCTGCTTACGCGCATGGGACACGAGGTCACGGGCATCGACATGTCGGCGGGCATGATCGATGAGGCACAGAAGAACCTCGCGGCGTTCGGCTGCCGGGCCGATCTTCGGAAGATGAATGCACAGCAGCTCGACTTTTCGGACGAATCCTTCGATGTCGTCATCAGCCGCAACCTCACATGGACGCTGCCCGATGCGATGGAGGCGTACCGCGAATGGCATCGCGTGCTCAGGGCGGGCGGCATGCTCTTGAACTTCGATTCGGATTACGGAAAGACGACATTTTCGGCGGCAGATGCTCGGGATTCTGTACACACGGGCATCGGCGAGGCGCTTCTCATTGAATGCAACAAGATCAAAGACGAGCTTCGCGTCAGCACGCATCGCCGTCCTCTTTGGGATGCAGATCTCCTCGAAAAACTCGGTTTTTCCGTGCAATACGACGCCGACGTCGCGTCCCTTGTGCATGGTGACGAGAGCCTTCGCTATGACGATGTGCCGCTCTTTGGCATTTACGCGAAAAAGGTGCGGTGAGCGACGTAGGGGGAGAGAGGCGGCTCATTTCCTTGTCGTGCAGGAGACTTCATAGTATAATAAAAGAAACAAGATGGGAGAGAAGCTATGACTTGGAGCGAGAACGAAGAATGGCGGCAGAGGTTCCTAAAGGTTCTGGCAGGATTCCGCCTGCTCGATGACGACTTCATGACGGCAGTCTTCCGCAGTTTGGCATGCGTCGACCTGCTCCTGCAGATCATCTTGGATAAGCCGCAGATCAGGGCGACGAAAGCAATCGTGCAGGATACGCTGAAGAATCTACAGGGTCGCAGCGTGCGATTGGACATCCATGCATGGGCGGACGGGCAGGAATTCGACATTGAGATTCAGCGAGGCGGCAGAGGAGCGGCAAAGTGACGAGCCAGATACAACGCGAGCCTGATGGACGCCAATGCCCTGCATGTGGGCGAGGATTACAATGAATTGCCCGAGTCGTATGTGATCTTCATTACGGAGACGGATGTGCTCGGCGAAGGGTTGCCGATTTATATAGTTCGGCGCACGATTGAAGGAAGCGGCAAAGTTTTCGATGATGGATCGCATATTATCTACGTCAATAGCGCGATGGCAGATGAAGATACTCCGCTGGGCAGGCTGATGCACGACTTTCACTGTACGCGGCCGGAAGACATGTATTATGACGTGTTGGCGGAACGAATGAGGTATTTCAAAGAGACGGAGGAAGGAGCGAGCGCTATGTGTGAAGCGATGGAAAAACTCGCAAGGGATTTCGCAGGAGAACTTGCGAAAGAAGCCGAGGCACGCGGCATGGAGCGCGGCATGGAGCGCGGCATGGAGCGTGGTCGAGAAGAGCGAAACATTGCAGTCGTCCTCGGGATGCTGAAAGAGAAGCTGCCGCTGGAAATGATCGCGCGTGTGTCAGACATTTCCATGGACAAGATCCGGGAGATCGGCAGACGGCACAGACTGCTTTGAAAAAGACATGGGGCACGCAGATGATGCAGGCAAAGATTACACAAATTTTCTTAATGTGAGTAAACTACACGCACAAACGTCCACTTTGTGGACATTATGCGCCGCCCTTACAGAAGCCTAGCCAATCGGCCTGCGCCTGCGTCTTGACCTCTTGGGGCTTCATGGTAAAATTGGGAGAATAGTTTTAAGGGGCGCTGTCGATACAGCGCTTCTTTTTTTTGTATAGCTCCACATATCTTCATGGAAAATAATTGACTGTTAAATTTTAATGGGATATAATGGGACTATAAATCTATGAGTACCGAACACCTGAGCTTCATGGGAAAGGGAGAGAAAGTCATGTTCAAGAAAGGGAATTCAAAACGCTGGAAAGCGCTTTCGCTGGCGGTTGCTTTGTATGTAGGGGGGGGACAACTGTCTCTTGAACATGTTGATGCTGCGGATGTGACGGGCGCGGATGTAACATATGATTCGGGGAATCATCTTCCACCTGTCACTTCGCCTTATGGAGGAGCAGTCTTTGGCGGGGTATCCACACTTGGTAATACGACCTACAACAAATTAACGATTAATGGTGGCGATAATTTTACAGGGCGCAAGGTTGCTGCTGGCTACACGTTGTCGCTGACGGGAGACGCCACCCATAACGAGCTCGTATTGAAAAATATCTCGGCCTCAACACTTACGTATCATACACACCTGTATGGAGGCTGGTCAGAGCAGGGGGATGCTACCAACAACACTATCGCGCTGGACGGCACAACGTATGGAAATTTTGGTGCGTGGTATTACGCCGATTTGCATGGTGGCGGTGGTAATAACAGCTCCAAGGACAAGACGACTGGGAATACGCTCAAGGTAACAACGAAGGACAATGCAGCGAATTCACTTGTCAACTTCGAGAAGATGCATTTCAATCTTAATTCTGGCATTGCGTCTGGCGATACGATGCTGTATGTCCGAACCTCGGTGCAGGATTTTGACTGGAACAAAATTTCTGTCGCGGGTGCTGCCGAGTGGATGACGGGTGCGCAGGGATCCAAGGACGTGACTCTTTACAACGGCGCTTCGATGAACTTGAGCAATTATGCGCCCAGGGGGACGACCTCGGGTGATTTTGAGTATGGTGTACGATCCAACACATCGACACCGGCGCTGTCGACGGTGAGCGCAACGAAGATTTATTTTGAGGGGAATAAATTCCAAAACGCGGATGTGACGTATGATTCGGGGAATCATATTCCGCCTGTCACTTCGCACTATGATGGAGTAGTCTTTGGCGGGATATCCACACTTGGTAATACGACCTACAAGAACAAATTAACGATTAATGGTGGAGATGATTTTACGGGGCGCAAGGTTGCTGCTGGCTACACGTTGTCGCAGACGGGAGACGCCACCCATAACGAGCTCGTATTGAAAAATATCTCGGCCTCAACGCTTACGAATCATACAGACCTGTATGGAGGCTGGTCAGAGCAGGGGGATGCTACCAACAACACTATCACGCTGGACGGCACAACGTATGGATATTTTGGCGCGTGGTATTACGCCAATTTGCATGGTGGCGGTGGTAATAACAGCTCCAAGGACAAGACGACTGGGAATACGCTCAAGGTAACGACGAAGGACAATGCAGCGAATTCACTTGTCAACTTCGAGAAGATGCATTTCAATCTTAATTCTGGCATTGCGTCTGGCGATACGATGCTGTATGTTCGAACCTCGGTGCAGGATTTTGACTGGAACAAAATTTCTGTCGCGGGTGCTGCCGAATGGATGACGGGTGCGCAGGGATCCAAGGACGTGACTCTTTACAACGGCGCTTCGATGAACTTGAGCAATTATGCGCCCAGGGGGACGACCTCGGGTGATTTTGAGTATGGTGTACGATCCAACACATCGACACCGGCGCTGTCGACGGTGAGCGCAACGAAGATTTATTTTGAGGGGAATAAATTCCAAAACGCGGATGTGACGTATGATTCGGGGAATCATATTCCGCCTGTCACTTCGCACTATGATGGAGTAGTCTTTGGCGGGATATCCACACTTGGTAATACGACCTACAAGAACAAATTAACGATTAATGGTGGAGATGATTTTACGGGGCGCAAGGTTGCTGCTGGCTACACGTTGTCGCAGACGGGAGACGCCACCCATAACGAGCTCGTATTGAAAAATATCTCGGCCTCAACGCTTACGTATCATACAGACCTGTATGGAGGCTGGTCAGAGCAGGGGGATGCTACCAACAACACTATCACGCTGGACGGCACAACGTATGGATATTTTGGCGCGTGGTATTACGCCAATTTGCATGGTGGCGGTGGTAATAACAGCTCTAAGGACAAGACGACTGGGAATACGCTCAAGGTAACAACGAAGGACAATGCAGCGAATTCACTTGTCAACTTCGAGAAGATGCATTTCAATCTTAATTCTGGCATTGCGTCTGGCGATACGATGCTGTATGTTCGAACCTCGATGCAGAATTTTGACTGGAACAAAATTACCGTTGGAGGGCTTTCTGCATGGGTAAATAAACTAAAGGCGGATGGTGTGAATAATCCGACAGCGACACTCTATACAGGTAGCGGCTTTACCCTCACTAATTATAGACCAGATTTGATTGGCACAGTTGGCGACTACGAATTTGGCAAGAAGGCGAATGTGACGGGTACGGGTACGGTGTCTGCTTCCGTCCTCACACTCGACGGCAATCGCTTCCAAAATGCCACGGAAACGCCGACGACGAGCAGCAGCACCGACATCCATGCGGGTATCTCTACCTATGGCAATACGACGAATCACAATACGCTGAACCTCAAAAAGAATGGTTCGACGCCTCTTTCTTTCACCACGGTGCGTGCCGGCTATACGAAGGCTTTGAATGGCGGCTCGGATTTCAATACGCTCAATCTCCTTGACGGCGCTTCTGTAACGACGGGCTATGCAGGCTATACCGAAGGTCGGAATCTGCTTCTTCATCCGACGGATGAAGATGATCCGACAGCTGTCGACACCACGAAGAACGCCGATGCAAAGAACAATATCGTCAACATCCAAGGCGGCACGCTCAATGCGGGAGGCAAGCTCTATGGCGGCTATATCGCGACGAATGCCGCACTCACGCCGCCGAATAATGTGTCGGCGGGCAACGCTTCGGGCAATACGATCAATATCGAGAGCGGCACGTTCGGCGGCAGCAACGAAATCTACGGCGGCTACACGAACGGTACGGGCAAGGCGACGGGCAACACCATCAACCTTGGCAAGAGTGACGGATCTCTGGCATCGACCACGTTGCAGAATGTCTTCCTCTATGGCGGCGCGGCGAGCGGCACGACGAACGACGTCTTTACGGACAACCTGCTCAATGTCAATGCGAAGAGCCTGACGGCGCGCAACATCAAGAACTTTGGCAAGATGAAGTTCAACCTCGGCGGCATGGGGACGATCGCTCAGACCGATCAGCTCCTCACGCTCAACGGTGGTGCGACGAACGGCCTCGATTGGGCGGGCGTCGAAGTCGTGCCCGGCAGCTATCATCCGTTCACGCCGAGCACATACAACGCACGTCTCTTCACGGCGCTGCACAACGGTTCGGGCATCAGCTTCACGAAGGGCACGACGGACACCTATCTGCCGATCGGAGCCAAGGAGAAGATCGTCGGCGACTTCGAATACATCATCGACACGGCGACCGGCTCGGTTTCCGCGCAGGACGTCTACGTCGACGGCTTTCGCTTCCGCAATCATACGGCGACGTACAACGAGACGCCTGCACACGCGGAGGCATGGGCAGGGCGCACAGCGAGCGGCCAGACCGTCACGGACAACAAGCTCATCGTCGCAGGCGGCACGCTCAATACGGCGGCTTACGGCGGCCTCGTCGAGAACAAGAAGCACAACACCGACGGCACCTTCCAGACGGCGGCAGGAACGGCGAAGAAGAACGCGCTCGAAGTCCGAGGCGGCACGATTGCCAATGCCTACGGCGCAAAGGTCGCAGCGGCTGCTGGCAGCGCGGAAGAAAACAGCGTCAAGATCACGGGCGGCACGATCGGCGGCTCCGCCTACGGCGCAGACCTCGCTGCAACAGCGGCTGCGGGAACCGCGAGGAAGAACAAGGCCGAAGTTGCGAACGGCAGCTTGAGCGGCTCTCTTTATGGCGCCCATACGGCGGGAAGCGGCTCTCTCGCAGAAAGCGAAGTCAAGGTCTCGGGCGGCACGATCGCAGGAGACGTCTACGGCAGCGATGTCGCCTCGGGCGCGGGAAGCGCCACGGGCAGCAAGATCGAGCTGACGGGCGGCACGATTACAGGCTCCGTCTATGGCGGCAAGACTGCCGGCACGGGCGCGGCGACAGGTCATACGCTAAGCCTCAACGGCGGCACGGTAGGCGGCAATGTCTACGGCGGACACGCGGCGTCGGGCGCGACGACGGGCAACACCGTCAACCTCGGCAATGGCACGACGAACGCTGTCACCACCATCACCGGCACAATCTATGGCGGCAGCGGGGCGACGGATACGGACAACGTCCTCAACGTCAATACCAATGCACAGGCGGGTAACATCGCCAATTTCAGCATGGTCAACTTCAACTTCAACGCGACCTTTAACCAGGCGAACCCCATGCTGAACCTTGTCGGCGGTTCGGTGACGAACCTCGACTGGAGCAAGTTCAAGCATACGGGCAATGCGCCGAGCGGGCAGTCCGTCCTCCTGCAGAACATGACGGGCATCAACGTCGACCACTACACGGGTGCGAAAGAAATCTCCTCGACCGGCACGCACGAATACACCATCGACACCGACACCAACACGGCGACGGCGAAGCAGATCCTCTACGGCGGCTACCAGTTCAAGGACGCCAATACGACACCGACGACAGGAAATGCTCTGGCAGACATCTGGGCCGGCCGCTCCGTCATCGGCAACACGACGACGAACAACACGCTCACGATCAACGGCACGACGCATCGCGACGCCTACGGCGGCTGGACGGCAGGCACGGGCACGACGGCCGCAGCGAAAAACAACAGCACGGGAAACACCGTCAACCTCAAGGCAGGTACGGTGCGCACCATCTACGGCGGCTTCACCTCCGTGCAGACGGGAAGCGCCACAGGCAACACCGTGACCATCACGGGCGGCTCGATGGCGGACGTCTACGGCGGCTTCACGAATGGCACGGGCGCGACCACGGGCAACACCGTCAACCTCGGCACGGCGACGAACGCCGTCGCCTCAGGCACGACGATCGGCACGATTTACGGCGGCAGCAAACCGACCGCCACGAACAACACGCTCAACGTCTACGACTCCGTCACGGCGGGCAACATTGCCAATTTTGACACGGTCAACTTCAAGGCGACGAGCAGCCACATCCAGACAGGCGACACCCTCCTGACCCTGAACGGTGGCGCGACGAACCTCGACTGGAAGAAACTCCACGTCGACAACCTCGACAGCCTCAATGCAAGCGCCACGAGTGACACGATCCTGACGCTCATGCACAACAGCAACAACATCAACCTCGCGAACTACAGTACGACGGGAACGCGCGGCCGCATCCACACGGCAGACTACGAGGCCGACATCACGACCGACGGCAACCTTGCCACCAGTCAGAACGTCTACCTCAAGGGATATCGCTTCCAGAACAATGTGACGGCCTACGCAGGCGGCACGGCGACGAATGCATGGGGCGGACGCTCCATCATCGGCAACAAGGTGCAAAAGAACGAGCTGACGCTTACGGGCGGCAGCGCGATGTTTACCGCACGCGGCGGCATGGTATCGAACACCGAGCTTGACGCGCACGGCAACCCTAAGACCACGGGCGACGCGGAAAATAACAAGCTCATTCTGAACACCGGCGCACAGGCACTCAACGCCTATGGCGCAGAGATACAGACCAAAGCGGGCAGCGCCACGGGCAACCAAGCCATCCTCAACGACGGCACAATTGCAGGCAACCTCTACGGCGCCTCCTTGACCGCAGCGGGCGCAACGGGCAATGCGACGAAAAACACCGTCGAAATCAAGGGCGGCACGGTTGCAGGCAGCATCTACGGCGGCCATATCGCCGATGGCGCAGCGACGGGCAGCGCCACGGACAATGTCGTCACCGTCGCGGGCGGCTCTGTCACAGGCGATGTCTACGCAGGCTTTACGAACGGCGCAGGCGCGACGACGGACAACACCGTGAGCCTAGGTGACGGCGAGCACAGCCTAGCTGCCGGCACGAACATTGCCGGCACGATCTTTGGCGGCAACAAAGCGGCGGACACGGGCAACACGCTGACCGTCAACACCAATGCGACGGCGGGCAACATCAAAAACTTTGAAAACCTCCGGTTCAACATCAACAGCAATGCGCTGAACCCCGCCAATCCTATGCTGAGGCTGAATACAGGTGCGACGAACGACCTCGACTGGGGCAAGCTCACCGTCGATGCGACGAAGTTCAACAGTACGATCAGCACCTATCAGGCGTACAACCTGACCCTCATGCAAAATGCGGCGGGCATCGACTTCAATAAAAACAGCACCAATACCTATACCGCAAACGGCGGCATCAAAAATGTGACGAGCGGCAACTTTGAATTCAGCATTGATACGCTCGGCTCCTCCGTCCATACAACCGAGGTGCGTGCGGCAGGCTACCAGTACAAGAACCACACGGCAGCGACGTACGTGGCAGCGGACGGCACCCATACAGAAGCATGGGCAGGACGCACCGCCGTCGGCAACAAGGTGGAGAACAACAAACTCACTGTCACGGGCGGCACCATCACCACCGCAGCCTACGGCGGACTTGTGAAAAACAACAGGCTCGATGCCCATGGCAACCCGCTTCCGACGGGAGATGCCGAAAAGAACACCCTTGTCATCTCGGGGGGCATGGTCGCCAATGCCTACGGCGCCGAACTGCACACCAAGGACGGCAACGCGACGGAAAACACCGCAGAGATTACGGGCGGCAACGTCGGCTCTGCCTACGGCGCCTCCCTTGCAGCAGCCGGTGCAGCAGGCACGGTAGACAAGAGCAAAGTCACCGTCTCCGGCGGCACAATCAACAACGTCTATGGCGGATCGATTGAGAGTGCTGCAGCGACGGGTCACATCACGCACAGCGAAGTAAATATCAAAGGCGGCAACGTCGGAACTGTCTACGGCGGCAAAAACGAAGGCGCGGGCAATGCCACGGGTGCGACGATCAATATCACGGGCGGCACGATAGGTGACATCTACGCAGGCCATGCGGCAGGCGCAGGTGCGACGACAGGCAACACCGTCAACCTCGGCACGGCCGCCGACGCCTTCGCGGCGACCACCGTCGGCACGATCTGGGGCGGCAACAAGGCCGATGCCACGGGCAACACCTTGAACGTCAACAGCCGCGGTGCAACGGCAATCGACATCAAGAACTTTGAAAACGTCAACTTCGACGTCGCCCACAACGTCAGCCATGGCGACACACTGCTATCGCTTACGAACGGCGCGGGCACATCGATCGACTGGTCCAAGATGAAGCTCAAGAACCTCGACGCCATCACGGCAAGCCCCATAACGAACCGCATCTTGACCCTTTTAAACAGCACGAACGATGTCACCTTCACGAACTATGATGCCACACGCGCCAAAGAAAGCAAGCGCGACGGTGACTACGAATACGTCCTCAACACCGACAATGAAACGGATCATGCAAAGAAAATCGACCTGATCGGCTACCGCTTTGCCAACAACCATGCGACGTATTCCGCCTCCCTCGGGGCGAACCCCGAAGCATGGGGCGGTCGCACGAAAGTCGGCAACAAAGTGGAGCACAACGAACTCACCGTCACGGGCGGCGCCATCACCACCGCAGCCTACGGCGGCATTGCCGAAAACTTTGAAGGCGACGGCCATGGCAACTACAAGCCGACGGGCGATGCGGAAAACAACACGCTGAGCCTCGAAGGCGGCACGGCAGCCGACGCCTACGGTGCCGACGTGCGCACCAAAGCGGGCAGCGCCACGGGCAACACCGTCGACCTCAAGGGCACGGCCGTCACAGGAAACCTCTACGGCGGAGCGCTGACGCACACCGCAGCCAGCGGCGCTGCCACGGGCAACAAGATCAACCTCTACAGCGGCACGGTCGCAGGCGACGTCTACGCAGGCTTTGCCAACGGCTCGGGCACGACGACGGGCAACACCGTCACCATCGGTGACGGCGTGACCGATGCAACCGTCACCGTCGCGGGAAAACTCTACGGCGGCAACAAAGCGGCGACAGACAACATCCTCGACATCAAGAGCAAAGGCGCGCAAGTCGGCAGCCTCGCCGGCTTCTCCAAGATCAAGTTCAACCTTGGCACAAGCGTGGCTGACGGCGATACCGTCTTGACGCTCAACCAAGACACGACGCTCGACTACAACACCGTCGAGAAACCGACCGGCGCCAGCGTATCGGCATGGCTCGGCAACGTCATGGAAAAGAACGCACACCTCTTCCAAATGGCAGCAGGCAAGACGCTTACCCTGAACGGCTATACGCCGACCACGGGCAGTGAACGCGAGGGCGATGTCGAATACAGTCTCGTGACCGACACGAACACCGCCAGCACCACCAGCGGCAGACTTGACCTCTCCGCGTACAAGTGGCAAAATGCCAACGTCGAAATCACAGGCGTCATCGCCAACGTATTCGGCGGCAAGACCACCTACGGTACGACTGGCGAGACGAAGACAAACAAACTCACCCTCAAGACGGGCGCAGCCGTCACCAACGCCATCGCGGGCGACACGCAAACGACAGACGGCACCGCCGAAGAAAACACCTTGACCATAGAAGCCGGAACCGCCGTCAACGCCCTCGGCGCAAAGACAACGAACGGCAAGGCTCTGAAGAACAAAGCTGTTCTCCAAGGCGGCTCGGTAACGAACCTCAAAGGTGCGCAAAGCGTGAACGGCACCGCTGAAGAAAACGCCATCGAAATCGCAGGTGGCGCCGTCACGGATGCCGTTGGCGCGGAAGCCGCAGGCGACGCAACGGGCAACAAAGCCGTCATCACCTCCGGCACGGTCACCGGAAGCCTCAAGGGCGCAAAGAGCGCCGCCAAGGCGAACAAGAACATCGTCGAAATCAACGGCGGCAATATCAACGGCGCCAAAGTCATGGGCGCAGAAGCCGCTGGCACAGCCGAAGAAAATGTTGTCACCATCAGCGCGACGCCGACCTCGAATGCAGTGACCGAAATTACCGGCGGACATTCGACGAACGGCGATGCGATCGGCAACATCTTGAACGTCGACGCTAGCGTCACGGGCAATCTCTACGGCGGACGTGCGCATAACGCCTCCTTGCGGAACGTCGTCAACATCAAAGACGGCGTCACCGTCACAGGCAACGTCACGGGCGGCGCCTGCCTCAATGCCAACGAAAACACCATCAACATCGGCAGAGGATCGACCGTCACAGGAAACGTCGTCGGCGGCAACGGCTCCGTCGAAAATAAGAACAACATCATCAACCTCAGAGGAGGCACCATCAACGGCGATGTTATCGGTGGTGCAGGAGCATCCGCGGACAACAACACACTCGCCGTCTATCACGACGAAACGCACACCAGTCAGATTCACGACTTCGACAAGGTCAAGAACCTCCACTTCTACCTTGGTGAGAGCATCGCCAACGAGAACCCGACGCTCCTGCAGCTCGGCGTCACAAACAAAGACATCCGCGGCGTTGATGTCGGTGTCGGCGTCATGGGACTTGCGCATGGCCTCAAGGTCAACGACGTCATCAGCCTCATGAAGGTCAACGGCGGAACGCTTACGACCGATGCGGACGGCGCCGTGCCGCCTGCGCCTGCGACGCTCATCAATCACGTCGAAGCCATGCATGGCGTATCGCTCCTCTATGGCTTCGATCTCATGAAGCGCGGCTCGGGCGAACTCATCGCCACCGTCACCAAGGCAGCCATCAGCGACCAGGCGAAATCCTTCGTCGAGACGAGGGCCGGCATGACCGACTTCATCAACCGCGGTGCAGATCTTCTGACCACGAACGGAATCCATGCCGCCAAGAAAGGCGCCGCAAGTGTAGCAAGCGACAAAGAAAAAGGCAAGTACAAGCTCTGGGCAGCTATCAGCCGCGGCAACATGAAAGTCGAAACCGGCTCCTACGTCGACACCACCGGCTGGCACTTGGCGCTCGGCTGGGCGAAAGAACTCGAGAGAAAGAACGGCAAGATCACCGTCAGCCCCTTCGTCGAATACGGCAGAGGAACATACGACTCCTACCTCGACGACGGCACGCACGGCAGCGGCAAACTCAGCTACCTTGGCGCGGGCGTTCTTGCGAGAATGGATCAAGAAAACGGCCTTTGGATGCAGGCGGCGCTCCATGCAGGACAAGCCAAGAGCGATTACACCGGCAGCATCTACCGGGGCACCGTATCGAACTACGACAGTTCCGACACCTATGTCGCAGCCGAGCTGAGCATCGGCAAGACGATGAAGCTCAAGGGCGGCGACAAGCTCGACACCTCGCTGCGCTACCTGTGGTCGTACCAGAGCGGTGGCGACGTCGCCATCAAGACGGGCAAGTACAACGACGTCTATGATTTCGCGGCGGTCAACTCGCACCGCCTGCGCCTCGGCACGAGGTACAGCCACAAGGAAAGCGAGGGCAACGAACTCTACGCCGGACTCTACTGGGAGTACGAATTCAGCGGCAAGGCGTGCGCGAGCTTCATGGGCTACGAAGCGCCCAGTCCGAGCCTCAGGGGCGGCAGCGCCCTTCTGGAACTCGGCTGGAGGTTCCAGCCGAAGGATTCGCGCGTCAGCTACGACCTGAACCTTTCCGGTTGGCAGGGCAAGCGCGAAGGCGTCACGGGGAGCGCCCATGTGAACTGGGCGTTCTGAGGAATGGACATGGAATAGAAGAATGAGGCGGGGCGGCTGCAAGGCCGCCTTGCTTGTTCATGCCGGCATCGTGCGCCGCACTTCGGTGAAGGGGAGAGGGTTTGCACGTATGGTATAATAGGAACATGGAAAAGAAGGGAGATATGAAGAAATGCAGAGGAAAATGTGGATGAGTCTTTGCGCCGCAGTGCTTCTTGTCTTGGGAGCGATGCTTGGCGCGGCAAATGTTGTTTCAGCGGCGGATGCGCCGCCGCGCATGCGCAATCTTGGTTATATCTGGCGCATCGACGCCGATGATGTGCGAGGGCTGCCGCGCAACTTCCGCACGATGGAGGATGAGTTCCATGCTCCTTACAAGAAGGACATGGACGATTCCTATGTGCCGACACGCGAGGGGCTTGAGCGTCTCCACGCGTCGGGCAGCGGAGAGTTTTCTGCGAGCGGCTTGCAGTCCTTGCTGGAAGCGCTTGCCGAGAAGACGCAGATGCCGATCTGCATCGTCGACCTGCGTGAGGAGTCGCACGGTTTCTTCGACGGAATAGCGGTCAGCTGGTACGGCGAGCACGATTGGGGCAATGTGGGCTTGACGCAGGAAGAGGCGCTCGCCGATGAGGCGGAGCGCATCCATGGTGCGGCAGGGCAGATGACGGCGGTTGCGCACCTCGGTGGGGAGAAGAATCCCCTCGATGAGCACGAGATCTTCGTGGAAGAGGCGCAGACGGAGAAGGAGCTTGTCGAGGCCGCAGGGCTTCGTTACAAGCGCATTGCGGCGACCGATCATATATGGCCATCGCCTGCTGCTGTCGATGAGTTTGTACAGTTTTACAAGAGCTTGCCCGAGAACATTTGGCTGCACTTCCATTGCCAGGCGGGCGAGGGACGCACGACGGAATTTCTCGCGATGTACGATATCTTGAAGAATCCTGCGGTGCCCTTGCAGGACATCCTTTATCGTCAATGTCTGCTCGGCGGCAGCTATGTCGCGCATGTAGAGCCTGAGGATTCAACGTATTGGAAAGTGCCGTATTATGCGGAAAAGGCGAAGCACATCGCACTTTTTTACCGCTATGTGCAGGAGAACGAGGGGGCGGGTTTCGCTGTCTCGTGGTCGGATTGGCTTGCGGCGCATGAGTTGGATGACGATGCCGATGAATAACTTTTGAAAAAGGGATTGACGGCGCAAAGAGTTCGATGTACTATATATTTTGCAGGATTACAGAAGGATGGCTGTGACAGTGGATGGGGATTCCTCCTGAGGAAACAGATGTCTTTTTGCTGATTCGGAAATGTGTGCCTTTTCTTGCGGCACGAACTTGGGAGGAATCATCATGGAGAAGAAGGATATTGATTGGAGCAGCTTGGACTTTTCCTATCATGTGACGGAACAGCGCTACGTTGCCAATTATAAGAACGGCGCTTGGGATGAGGGCGGACTCACGGGCGACGACAAGATCGTATTGAGCGAGGATGCGGGCGTCCTGCAGTATTCGCAGTCGGTCTTCGAGGGACTCAAGGCGTACACGGCGGAGGACGGCAGGACGGTCTGCTTCCGTCCCGATCTCAACGCGCACCGCATGTATGAGTCGGCGCAGCGCCTTGAGATGCCTCCGTTTCCCGAGGACAGATTCCTCGATGCCGTGCGTCAGGTCGTCAAGGCGAATGAGGCTTGGGTGCCACCTCACGGCAGCGGCGCGACGCTCTACATCCGTCCCTACATGTTCGGCTCAAGCCCCGTCATCGGCGTTGCACCGGCAGACGAGTACCAGTTCCGCATTTTCGTCACGCCCGTTGGCCCGTACTTCAAGGGCGGAGCGAAGCCCATTACGGTCAAGGTCAGTGACTTCGACCGCGCCGCGCCGCACGGCACGGGTCACATCAAGGCGGGGCTCAACTACGCGATGAGCCTGCACGCTATCATGACGGCGCACCGCGAGGGCTTTGCCGAGAACATCTACCTCGATGCGGCGACGCGCACGAAGGTCGAGGAGACGGGCGGTGCGAACATCATCTTCGTCGATGCGGATGGCAATCTCGTCGTGCCGAAGTCGCCGAGCATCCTGCCGTCGATCACGCGCCGCTCCATTACCTATGTCGCCGAGCATTATCTCGGGCTCAAGGTGGATGAACGCGAAGTGCTGTTCTCTGAGGTGCCGAACTTCAAGGAATGCGGTCTCTGCGGCACGGCGGCCGTCATCTCGCCCGTCGGCAAGATCAACGACCACGGCAGGGA
The DNA here is from genome assembly GCF_026015965.1 of Selenomonas sputigena. Classification (NCBI taxonomy): domain Bacteria; kingdom Bacillati; phylum Bacillota; class Negativicutes; order Selenomonadales; family Selenomonadaceae; genus Selenomonas; species Selenomonas sputigena. The sequence continues at coordinate 490,069 of NZ_CP110383.1, forward strand.
GATCTGCTTCGCGAGCGGCATGGAGAAGATGGGGCCCATCACTCAGAAACTCTACGACACCTTGACGGGCATTCAGATGGGTCATATCGAAGCGCCCGAGGGTTGGATTTACGAGATCAAATAAGCCTTGTGCGAGGGGCGTATACGAGAAGCCGGGCGGGAGTTTTCCCCGTCCGGCTTCTTTGCGGGAAGGGGGAGAGCCATGATTTTGAATACGGGAAGCCGCACGGACATCCCTGCCTTTTATGCCGAGTGGTTCGTGCGGCGCTTGCGCGAAGGATTCGTCATGGCGCGAAGCCCCTATGACCCGCAGCGTATCACGCGCTATGTTCTCGATCCCGCCGTCGTCGATCTCATCGTTTTCTGCACGAAAAATCCCGCACCGCTTCTCGCGTACAGGGACGCACTCGCATCCTTTCGCCAGTTCTGGGGTGTGACGATCACGCCCTACGGAAAGGAGGTCGAGCCGGAGACGCCGCCCGTCGAGGCGGCGATCGAGAGCCTTGCCGCTTTGTCGCGCATTGTCGGCAGATGCGCCGTGCATTGGCGCTATGATCCCGTATTCATCACGGAGAAGTACACGCTCGACTTTCACAGGCAGGCCTTTCGCCGCATGGCAGAGAAACTGTCGGGAGCGACAGAGAACTGCGTCGTGAGCTTCGTTGACCTCTATGAGAAGACGCAGCGCAATTTTCCCTCTTTGCGCGAGGTCAGCGCAGAAGAGCGGCTCGCGCTCGGCAAGACGTTCGCGGCAGTTGGGCGGGAGTTCGGCATCAAGGTGCGCACCTGCCTTGAAGGAGACGATCTCGCGCCCTTCGGCATCGACACGCAGGGCTGCATGACGCAGGCTGTCCTCGAAGAATCCGTTGGCTGCCGCTTCCATATTCCGCGCACCTCGGCGGCGAGAAAGGGCTGCGCGTGCCTCCTCGGCAACGACATCGGTGTTTACAATACCTGCGCTCACTTCTGCCGCTACTGCTATGCAAACGCGAGCGTCGCCGCCGTCAGAAAGAACCGCACCCGCCACGACCCCGCCTCGCCGCTCCTCATCGGTCATGTGGAGCCGGGCGACATCGTGCAGGATGCAAGGCAGGTTTCGTATGTGGCGAAGAATGAGCAGCTGGGATTATTTGAGTAGCGATGTGCGTTGCATGGGCGAAAGTATGGTATAATCATGGGGGAAGGAAGTGAGTGTATGCCGAAGATTGTTCCAATTCATGATCTCAAAGATACCAACGCGATTTCAAAAATGTGTGCGGAATCAAGCGAACCGATTTATGTTACAAAAAATGGCTATGGTGATATGGTCATTATGAGTATGAAAACTTATGATGAATATATGCTCAGGCAGGAGATTTACCAAAAACTTTCTGTTGCGGAAGAAGATTTTCATAGTGGAAATGTGATGGATGCAGAGGAGTCTTTGCAAAAACTGAGGCAGAAGTATCATGTATAGGCTTTTTTTGTCGCGGGCGGCAGAAGAAGATTTTGAGCAAATTGTTTCGTATATGACGAAGGAACTTGCGAATCCTATAGCGGCAGAACATTTTTTGGATGCTGTGAACGATTGTTACACGAATCTTAAAAATATGCCGAAGATGTATGAAGAATCGCGCGATCCATACCTGCGATCTTCAGGCTATCGCAAGGCAGTGATTGGGAAATATATATTGCTTTATAAGATTGATGAATCAAAACAATGTGTGAAAATATATCGTATCTTTTACGGAGCAAGAAATTATAAGGAACTGTTGTAAACTCATGCTACTACCAATCTCTCGAAGCTTTTGACGTCAAAGAAGAGATCGCCCCGCTCAAGCTCTTCTTGAAAGCGGCGCTTGTCAAGACATGGGATCGTCCGCGATTTTTGCGCCATGCGCATGTATCACGGTGAATGCGGGGAAATCTAGGGGAACGGGTGCAGAAGAGCAAAGGAATTGTCTTTTCCCGTATTCTTCTGCTATAATGATACAGGCACTTCTGGAAGGAGGCAGCTTTTGGAGATTGCATATTTATTAAACAGCGGCTTTGCCGTGCGGCTTTCGCGCACTTTGCTCGTCTTTGACGACTACCTCGACCCCGCGCAGGCGGTTGAGAGTCTCTTAGCGGGGGCGGAGCGCGTGTATTTCTTTGTGTCGCACGCGCATTTCGATCACTTCGACGCGCATATTCTCGACTATGCGCCCTCGGTCACGCGCTACGTCATGGCGGCGGAGATTCGGCGCACGAAGCGCGGCAAGCGGTTTCCCGCGGAAAAGACGGTCTATCTTGAAAACTACAGCCACTATGAGGAAGAGGGGCTTCGCGTCGATACGTTTGACTCGACGGACACGGGCACGTCGTTTCTCGTGGAGGTCGAGGGCGTGCGCATCTTCCATGCGGGAGACTTCAACTGGTGGCATTGGAAGGGCGATACGGAGGAGAACAACAAGTTTGCGCGAAACGGCTTCCTAAAGCAGATGAAAAAGTTGGACGGGCTGACTGCCGACGTCGCATTCTTCCCTGTCGATGGGCGGCTTGAGGAGTTCGCCGACATTGGCGCGAAGGAGTTCTGTGCGCGTACGAACATCAAGGCGCTCGTGACGATGCACAGCGTCGGCTATCCGGCGTGGCATCCGGCGGCGGACTTCTTCGCTGAAGGGCGTGCCGTGCCGTATTGGACGCCGCTCGAAGCGGGGGAGAGGCGGCGCTGGACGGCGGAAGGAGGATTCACACGATGAAGAAGGCTCTCGTTTTTTTGCTGGCGACGTTCGTCCTCTTTACGACGGGCTGCTCGGCGTCAGGCATGAATGACAAGGATAAAGGAGCGAAAAAAATGGCAAATCCTATTGCAGTTTTTGAGACAAATCATGGCACGTTTGAAATCGAGCTTTTCGAGGACAAGGCGCCGATCACAGTGAAGAATTTCATCGACCTTGCGGAGAAGGGCTTCTACGACGGCTTGATCTTCCACCGCGTGATCGATGGGTTCATGATCCAAGGCGGCGATCCGAACGGTACGGGCACGGGCGGTCCTGGCTACGTGATTCCCGATGAGTTCCATAAGGATCTGAAGCATGACAGCGAGGGCGTGCTGTCGATGGCGAACGCAGGGCCGAATACGGGCGGCTCGCAGTTCTTCATCACGCTCGCGGCGACGCCGTGGCTCGACGGACATCATTCGGTCTTTGGCAAGGTCGTCAAGGGCATGGATGTTGTGCGCGAGATCGGCAAGGTTGACACGGATTTCCAAGACAAGCCGCTCGCGAAGGTCGTCATGGAAAAGGTCACGATTCGCCGTGAGGAAAAAGAGTGAGGTGAAGGCGTTCACTTACATCCTCGTCTGTGCAGACGGTACGCTCTACACGGGATGGACGAACGACTTGGAGAAGCGCCTTGCCGCGCACAATGCGGGCAGGGGCGCGAAGTATACGAGGAGCCGCCGTCCCGTGCGGCTCTTTTACTATGAGGAGTTCGCGGAAAAGTGCGAGGCGCAGCGCCGCGAGTGCGAGATCAAGCGACTGCCGCGTGAAAAGAAGATCGCGCTTGCCGCGCATTTGACGCAGGCGGGGCTTGGCGTCGCGCTTTCGGCTGAAGCGGGGATTTGACAAGGCGCGGCTTGCTACCTATAATGATAGGATATACGGGGCAGTATCAGACGGCACTTCTTTTTGCAGGGCGGCCGGGCGCGGAGCGTGCTTGGTGAGCCTGTTCGCGGAGGAGTGCCAAGTGCCGGGAAAAGGGGAATTTTGATGGCAGAAAAGCGTGTAATGCTGACGGAAGAGGGCTACAAAAAGCTGCAGGAGAAGCTCGACTATTTGAAGAGCGTGCGGCGCATCGAGGTATCGGAGCGACTCAAGGCGGCGATCGCGCTCGGCGATCTCTCGGAAAACTCGGAGTACGACGACGCGAAGAACGAGCAGGCGTTCCTTGAGGGCGAGATCCTCGATCTTGAAGCGAAGATAAGAAACAGCGACATCATCCAGGGCGGCGCATCGTCCGACACCGTGCAGATGGGAAGCACCGTCGTCGTTAAGGACGTCGAGTTCGATGAGCAGGAGACGTATACGCTCGTCGGCTCGGCAGAGGCAGATCCGACGGAGTTCAAGATCTCGAACGAGTCGCCTGTGGGCGCAGCGATCATCGGTAAGAAGGTCGGTGATCGCGTCGACGTTCATGCGCCGGCCGGAATCATTCAGTATGAGGTTGTAGAAATCAAGTAAGCAAGCGATATATGAGTTAGGAGAGGAAATATTGGCTGAGAACAAGCAGCAGAACGCGGCGCAGAAGGAAGATCTGAACGATCTCATGCGCGTGCGCCGCGAGAAGATGGAGAAGTTCCGCGAGATGGGCGTTGCGCCCTTTGGGCATCGCTACGAGGTCACGCGCCATGCAGACGAACTGCTCGCGGAGTTCGCCTCACTCGGTGAGGAGGCGGAGGGCGAGACGGAGGTCAGCATCGCCGGGCGTTTGATGGCGATCCGCGGCCATGGCAAGGCGAGTTTCGCTGTGCTCATGGATCTTTCGGGCAAGATTCAGATCTACTTCAAGCTCGACGTTCTGGGCGAGGAGAAGTACAAGGAGTTCAAGCTCTTAGACATCGGCGACATCATTGGCGTCCGAGGCGTCGTCTTTCGTACGCGGCGCGGCGAGCTCACGGTGCGCGTCGACGACTTCACGCTGCTCTCGAAGTCGCTTCGTCCGCTGCCCGAGAAGTTCCACGGTCTGAAGGATGTGGAAATGCGCTACCGCCAGCGCTACGTCGATCTCATCATGAATCCCGAGGTCAAGGACACGTTCATTGCTCGCACGAAGATCATCCAGTCGATTCGTCGCTACCTCGACGAGCGCGGCTTCCTCGAAGTGGAGACGCCCGTGATGTCGACGATCGCGGGCGGTGCGGCGGCGCGTCCCTTCGTGACGTATCACAACGCGCTCGACATGAAGCTCTATCTGCGCATTGCGACAGAGCTGAATCTCAAAAGGCTCATCGTCGGCGGTTTGGAACGCGTCTACGAAATCGGGCGCATCTTCCGCAACGAGGGCATCGACGTGCGCCACAACCCTGAGTTCACATCCATTGAGATTTATCAGGCGTATGCCGACTATAACGATCTCATGGACGTGACGGAGGGGATATGCTGCCAGGCCGCGAAGGACGTGCTCGGTACGACGGCGCTGACCTACGAGGGCACGGAGATCGACCTCTCGAAGATTCGCCGCGTCAGCATGAACGACGCCGTGAAGGAAGCGACGGGCAAGGACTTCATGAGTGCCCAAACCGTCGAAGAGGCGCGTGCCATGGCGGATGCAATCGGCGTCGCCTACGAGGAGAAGCATGGCATCGGCGGCATCTTGAACGAGGCGTTCGAGGCGAAGGTCGAAGAGTCCCTGATTCAGCCGACGTTCATCACGGGTCATCCGACGGAGATCTCGCCCTTGGCGAAGCGCAATCCCGAAGATCCGCGCATCACCGATCGCTTCGAGTTCTACGTCTACGGGCGCGAGCTTGCGAACGGCTTCACGGAGCTCAACGATCCGATCGATCAGAAGGAGCGCTTCCTTGAGCAGGTGAAGCAGCGCGAAGCTGGCGACGACGAGGCGCACCCGATGGACAACGACTACATCACGGCGATGGAATACGGCCTGCCGCCGACGGGCGGCCTCGGCATCGGCATCGATCGTCTCGTGATGCTCCTGACGGACAGCTCGTCGATCCGCGACGTGCTCTTCTTCCCGCACATGCGTCCTGAGGCCGCATCGCGTGCGCAGGAGAGTGCGGCGGAGTAACAGAGCGAAGTGCAGACGTTTTCACAAAGAAAGAAGGCTGATTGCATGAATATGAACGGAGTGCCGGAAGTCTCTTCGCGTCCGCTGAAGATGCGTTCGCAGGCGGAGGTCAAGGCGCAGTACGAGGTGAAGATCAAGAAGTACAACGAGCTGATGCAGGCGCAGGGAGACCACCGCGAGCAGCGCATGGAACTGTATGCGGAGATCAAGCTGCTCGGCTGGGTTCTCGGCAAGAAGGAAAAAGCGGTCATCGACGACCTCGGTTCGCATCACATCAATCGCTGAACAAGGGTGCAAGAACGTAGGGAACTGCTGTACGAAGGCGTGCGGCAGTTCTTTTTATGTGCAGTTGATATGAAAAAATGATTGGGAAATCCCTTTGTTTTCTGTGATATAATTAAGGGAGTGAAATTGGGAGAAGTGTGCTATAATAAGTAGGAATGCCAAAAATAGGCACTTGGTATGGGGGAATTCACTGCAATGATTTATATGAAGGATGTTTCCAAGGTATATGACAACGGCACGGTGGCGCTCGACCATGTGAATGTCAGAATCGAGAAGGGGGATTTCGTCTTTCTCGTGGGGGCGAGTGGTGCGGGCAAGTCGACCTTCGTGCGCATGCTGCTTCGGGAAATTCTGCCGACGAGCGGGAGTCTGCGCGTCAACGGGCACGATATGATGAAACTTCGCCCGAAGGATGTGCCGTACATGCGGCGTGGCCTCGGCGTGATCTTCCAGGACTATCGCCTTTTGCCTGACAAGACGGTCTACGAGAATGTCGCCTTTGCCATGGAGGTCATCGAAGCGCCGCGCCGTCTCATGCAGCGCAGTGTCAACGCCGTCCTCGACATCGTGGGACTGCGCGAGAAGTGGAAGAATTTCCCGTCGCAGCTTTCGGGCGGCGAACAGCAGCGCGTGGCCATTGCGCGTGCCATCGTCAACGATCCCGCACTCATCATCGCCGATGAGCCGACGGGCAACCTCGATCCCGAGACGTCGTGGGAGATCATGGACATCTTCCGCCGTATCAACGATGCAGGCGCGACGATCGTCATGGCGACGCATGACAAGAATATCGTGGATACGATGAAGAAGCGCGTCATCGCGATCGAGGGCGGGCGCATCGTGCGCGATGAGGCGAAGGGGGGGTACGGCTATGAAGCTTAGGACGACGGAGTATTTCGTGCGCGAGGTCTGCATATCGATCAAGCGTAACAACTGGATGTCGTTCGCCTCCATCAGCACGGTCGCCGTATCGCTCTTCGTGCTCGGCATGTTCCTCATCATCGTGCTCAACATGAACCGCATGGCGTCGATGCTTGAATCACAGGTGCAGATCAACGTCTACTTGGACGACAAGCTCAAGGGATCGGAAATCGACGATCTCGAAGACGACTTGAAGAAGATGCAGGGCATTGAGAGCGTGCAGTATGTGAGCCGCGAGGATGCCATCGTGCGCCTGAGGGAAAGGCTCGGCGACCAGAAGTATTTGCTCGATGCGCTCGGCGACAAGAATCCGCTGCCGAATGCCTTCGAGGTCACGGTCAAGCAGCCGACGATGGTGGAGACGGCAGCGAAGGCAATCGAGAAGTTCGGCGGCGTCGAATCGGTGAAGTATGGGCAGGACGTCGTCGAGCACCTCTTCGACATGACGCGCCTCGTGCGTATCTTCGGCTTCACGCTCATGCTGCTCCTAGCGGGCGCGACGCTCTTCATCATCTCGAACACGATCCGCCTGACAGTCTTTGCGCGCCGCAAAGAAATCGCCATCATGAAATACGTCGGCGCGACGGATTGGTTCATCCGCTGGCCGTTCCTCTTGGAGGGCGTCGTGCTTGGCTTCTTCGGCGGCGTTCTCGCTTCCATCGCGCTTCGAAGCATTTACGGGCTGATCACGGCGAAGGTTTACAGCACGCTGGCGTTTCTGCCGCTCATACCGCAGTACCCGTTTGTCAACTTCATCAGCCTCGTGATGGTCTTGAGCGGCATGGGAATCGGCGCGTTGGGCAGCACGATTTCCTTGAAGCGATTCCTCAAGGTATAGGAGGCTTTTCTCATGGTTTTTTATCCCGTAGGAGGAAAAAAGGGGAAGAAAGCGGCGGCGGCGCTTCTTTCTGCCGTCTACTTGATGACGCTTGCGCCGCTCGCGCAGGCTGAGACCTTGGAGGAGCAGCGCGACGCGCATATCGAAAAGGCGGAGCAGGCGCAGAAGAAGAAGAACGAGATCGAGTCCAGGATCGAGGGGCTTTCCGAAGAGAAGCGTGTTGTCGATGAGGCGGCAGACGAGGCGACGAAAGCCTACAAGGATGTGAGAAAGGAACTTGACGCGACCGAGAAGCGTATCGATGAGAACGAAGACAAGCTCAAGGTATTGAACAAGGACTTTGCCGTGAAACGCGACCAGCTCGCCAAGCGCGTGCGCGACATCTACATCAACGGTCAGATCAACTATCTCGACGTTCTCTTCGGCGCGAAGGATTTTCAGGACTTCTTTACGCGCATGGATCTCTTGAAGCGCGTCATTCAGCAGGACTACGACCTCGTGCAGGTCGTGTTTGCGGAAAAGACTGCGATCGAGACGTCGCAGAAGGAATTGGAAAAGGACAAGGCGGCGAAAGAAAAGCTCGTCGTCTCCGCTGCTGACCGTAAGAAAGAGGCGGAGAAGAAGCAGGCGGCAAAGCAGGCGATCATTGACAAGATGGAAACGGATCGCGCGACGCAGGAACGCATCATCAACGAGAATCTTGCGGCATCCAAGGAAGTCGAGCAGATGATCCGAAACAGCCGCTATCAGCCGGCGTCCCCCGCCCTTTCGGGCGGCGGAGCGCTCAACTGGCCGCTTGGCGGGCCGATCACCTCGCCCTTCGGCTGGCGCGTCCATCCGATCACGGGCGCGAGCCGCTTCCATTCGGGCATCGACATCGGCGGCGACTACGGCGATACGATTCATGCGGCCGGCGCGGGCATCGTCTCTTATGCCGGTTGGATTTCGGGCTATGGCTATGCCGTCATCATCGACCACGGCGGCGGCATATCGACGCTTTATGGGCACAACCAAGCGCTCCTTGTCAGCGAAGGGCAAAGCGTCTCGCAGGGACAGGCGATCGCCGAATGCGGCTCGACGGGGAATTCCACAGGGCCGCACTGCCACTTCGAGGTTCGTGTTGACGGCGAACCTGTCGACCCCATGGGGTATCTTTGATAGGTGGAGGATATTTTGAAAAAGAAAACGGTTTTCCTGCTCGTCGTCGCGACGGCTGTCGTGACGCTCAACGCGACGATCTTCGGATTCTACGCCTTGATGGGGTTCAATAATCAGAAGACGAAGGATATCCTGCGCTTCTTCGGCGCTCTGCGCTTCATCGAGACGCAGTATGTGCGTGACGTCGACTATACGAAGCTCATCGACGGCGCCATCTCGGGCATGGTCAAGACGCTTGACGATCCCCATTCCATCTATCTCGATCCCAAGATGTACGAACTCATGCGCTCGCATACGGAGGGAAGCTTCGGCGGCGTCGGCATCGTCATGGGCTTCAAGGACAACAAGATCACGGTCATTTCCGTCATGGAGGGGACGCCGAGCGAGGCGGCGGGCATCAAGACGGGCGATGAGATCATCGCCGTCGACGGTGTGCCGACGAGCGAGATTGAGCCGGAAGAGGTCGTGCTGCACATTCGCGGCGAGATCGGCAGTGAAGTGACGCTCAGGGTTCGCCGCGCAGGCGAAGAGGACAAGGACTACGTCGTGCGTCGTGCGACGATCCAGGTGCATACGGTCGCAGGGCAAATGCTGCCCGACACGGACGGCATCGGCTACATCCGCATCGCTTCGTTCTCCGAGCATACGGCAGATGAGTTCAAAGATGCCTATCATGCGCTGGAAAATGAAGGCGTCAAGGGCATGATCATCGACTTGCGCGAGAACCCCGGCGGACTTGTGACGAGCTGTGTGGCGATCGCCAATATGGTTGTACCGAAGGGACCGGTCGTCTCCGTCGTGCAGAAGGACGGAAGACGCGAAGAATATGAATCGGAGCTCTCGGAAGAGAAATATCCGCTCGTCGTGCTCATCGATGGCAACAGCGCCTCGGCGAGCGAAATCCTCGCGGGCGCACTGCAGGATACGGGCGCGGCGACGATCGTCGGCCAGACGTCGTATGGCAAAGGCTCCGTGCAGGTCATCTTACCGCTCTACGATGATGATGCACTGAAGCTCACGATTGCCAAGTATTACACTCCGTCGGGCAGAAGCATCGACGGCACGGGCATTGAGCCAGACGTTCGCGTCGAGCCGCAGGCGGACGGTGCACAGGACGTGCAGCTCTTGAAGGCAATCGACGTCATGAAGGACAAGCTTGCCGGCATTGGTGCAAATGTAATATAATCAAGAAGAAGGGGGATGAGATTATGGCACAGATTTGTCTGAGCATTGATGATGATGTGAAGCGGGAGGCAGAACAGGTGTGTGAAGACATGGGGATGTCCATGTCTACTGCAGTCAACATCTACCTGAAAAGGCTCAGCAGAGAAAGGCGCATCCCTTTCGAAGTCATGGCAGAGCCGTTTTGGTCTTCAGAAAATGCGGCGATTCTGGATCGGAGGATTGCAGACATAAGAGCGGGAAGAAATGTGTCTGAGCATGAACTCATTGAGGTGTAGCGGTGCGAAAAATATGGCATGATGAGGCGTGGGCTGAATATATCGAATGGCAAACCAAGGATAAGAAAACACTGAAAAAGATCAATAATCTCATCAAGGACATCGATCGAAACGGGTATGACGGTATAGGAAAACCGGAGCCTTTGCGCGGCAACTGGAGCGGCTTTTACAGCGTGCGCATCGATGAGAAGAATCGGCTTGTCTTTCAAATATCCGATGGCGTGTTGGAGATTGCTCAATGCGGTTCTCACTATGGAGACAAATAAGAGCGGCATGTATGAGATACAGATGGATATTATGATGAATCGCTGCGCCAAATTGCGCAGCGATTTCTTATTTGGTACAAATGAGGAAAATGGATTCATTTTTACGATTTTTATATAAATTTTGCCATATGTTCTATAAATATGTGCTATAATAGACAGGCATCCATTCGCCTGCTTCATGGGCGCAAATTACTATAGGGAGCGATACTATGAAAAATGAACACAATGAGTTCATGCAGCATGAGCTGCGATTACCTGAGCTTACCGTGCGCGGCATGCTCTTGGGTGCCGTATTGACAGTGATCTTTACGGCATCGAACGTCTACCTAGGGCTGAAGGTCGGCCTGACGTTCTCGTCCGCCATTCCGGCAGCTGTCATCTCGATGGCCGTCCTCAAGATGGCGAAGGATTCCAATATCCTGGAAAACAACATGGTGCAGACGCAGGCCTCGGCGGCCGGCACCCTGTCCGCGATCATCTTCATCATTCCGGGCATGCTCATGATCGGCTACTGGCACGGCTTCGAGTTCACGCAGACGCTTCTCGTCGCGGCTTGCGGCGGCTGCTTGGGCGTGCTCTTTACGATCCCCTTGCGCCGCGCCATGGTCGTGCACAGTGATCTCGCTTATCCCGAGGGTGTTGCGGCGGCGGAGATCCTGAAGGTCAATGCGCATGATGAAGATGGCAAGGGCAAAGGCACAGGGCTCAAGGAAATTCTGTCGGGCAGTTTCGTCGCGGGTGTCATCGCGCTCTGCACGAGCGGCTTTCAAGTGCTGTCGGGTGCGCTTTCTGTCTGGATTCCCGTCGGGCGCGGTATGACGCAGTTCCCTATCGGCTATTCGTCGGCTCTCGTCGGTGCAGGCTACCTCATCGGCATAGCGAGCGGTCTTGCCATGCTCGTCGGCATCCTCATCGCTTGGGCGGGTTTCGTTCCCTTCTACACGATCACGAGTACGCCGCCCGACGGCGTGACGATGCAGAAGTTCGCTGCCGCCGTCTATCAGGAGCGCGTGCGCCTCATCGGCGCGGGCGCCATGGGCGTCGCCGCCATCTGGACGCTGATTACGCTCGCGCGTCCCGTCATCGACGGCATGAAGGAATCGCTTGCCGCCATGCGCATGCCCGAGACGATCAAGGACAGGCATCGCATGGACATCGACATGTCGATGAAGAGCATCGGATTCGTATTCCTGCTGACAGTCGTCGGCCTGCTCGCTGTATTCTACGCCTTTGTCAGTCCGGAGGGACTGCCAAGTGGTCAGGTGCTCGCCTTCACGCTCGTCGGCGTCGGCGTTGCCGTATTCATGGGCTTCTTCGTCGCCGCTGCCTGCGCCTACATGGCAGGCCTCGTCGGCACGTCGTCGAGTCCGATCTCGGGTATCGGCATCCTCGGCATCATCGTCGCCTCGCTCGTCATGTACGCGCTCTGCTCTTCGTTCGGCATCTTCGATTTGCCGGGCGGTGAGAAGTTCGCGACGGCGACGGCTATTTTCACGACGTCGATCATCCTCGCCATCGCCTGCATCTCGAACGACAATATGCAGGACCTCAAGACGGGTTGGCTCGTCGGTGCGACGCCGTGGCGTCAGCAGGTCGCGCTTCTTCTTGGCTGCGTCGTCGGCGCACTCGTCATTGCGCCCGTCCTGAACCTCCTCTATGAGGCGTACGGCTTCGTCGGCGCCTTGCCGCGTGAGGGCATGGATCCTTCGCAGGCGCTTGCCGCGCCGCAGGCGGTGCTCATGAAGACGATCGCCGAGGGAATCTTCTCGAACAACCTCGCATGGGAGTACATCTACATCGGTCTCGGACTCGGCGTCGTCATCGTGCTCGTCGATCTCTTCCTGCGCCGCACGACGAGGAATCTCATGCTGCCGCCTTTGGCCGTTGGCATGGGCATCTACCTGCCGCCGAGCATCCAGACTCCGCTCGTCATTGGCGCTGTCCTTGGCTATGTGCTCGACAAGGTGCTGAAAGATCGCGGGGCGGAAGAGGGCAAAGCGGCACGCCGCCGCGGTACGCTCTTCGCCTCGGGACTCATCGTCGGCGAATCCATCGTCGGCGTCGCGCTCGCCGGACTCATCGCCATATCCGTATCGAGCGGCGGCAGCGAAAGCCCGCTGGCGCTCGTCGGTGCCGATTTCGCCGACACGGCGGAAATGCTCGGCCTCGCCGTCTTCGCGCTCGTGGTCGTCATCCTGAGCCGCGTCGTGCTCGCGAAGGGAAAATAAAAGCAAACGAAAAAGCATAGAAAAGCTGCCACATTTCGTCGATGTGGCAGCTCTTCGTCTTTTCATCGGATGGCGTCTGTGATATAATGCAAGTAGAAAGAGGATTCAGAACCTTCGTTCATTCAGAATTTTCATGGAAGGAGGTTTTCCGAATGGATGTCCAGGTGGAACGGCTGCACCGTGTGAAGCCGCTTGCGCCGATTTCCTTTTTTGAAGAGACAGCGCGGCGCGAGAAAAAGCAGGAGACGCATGAGGCGAGGAAACCTCTGCGCGGTACGGAGTCGGACGCTTACAGCGTGGAGATTTCGGCAGCGGGCAGGCGTGCAGCAGCGCGCAGCGAGGCAGGGGGTATGATGGTGGAGGGTTTTTGATGATTTTGCGGGATAATGGGAAAAGCCCCGCTTGAGCGTCTCTCGAAAGAGAAGGCGCACAAGCGGGGCTTTGTGTCTCTTATTTCCGATGATTCTTGAGGAAGTTGCCGATCCTTGCGAGCGCTTCGGAGATCTTGTCGATGGAAGTCGCGTAGGAACAGCGGATATGTCCCTTGCCGCTCTCGCCGAAGGCGCTGCCAGGGACGAGGGCGACGTGCTCCTTGATGAGCAGGTTTTCGGCAAATTCTTCATCCGTGTAGCCGCTCGACGTGATGTTCGGAAAGATGTAGAAGGCGCCTTTCGGCTCAAAGCACGAAAGACCGAGTTTCTGGAAACCATCGTAGATGAGGCGGCGGCGGCGGTCGTATTCTGCGACCATCTTTTTCATGTACTTCTCGCCGCGGCGCAGAGCTTCGACGGCGGCGATTTGCGCCGTGATGGGGGCGCAGAGCATCGTGTACTGATGGATCTTCGTCATAGCGGCAATGAAGTCGGGGTTGCCGAGCGCATAGCCGATGCGCCAGCCCGTCATGGCGTAGGCCTTGGAGAAGCCGTTCAAGAGAATCGTGCGCTCCTTCATGCCGGGCAGCGAGGAGAACGCCGTGTGTTCCATGCCGCCGTAGGTGAGGTCGCCGTAGATTTCGTCGGAGACGACGATGAGATCGTGCTTTTCGGCGAAGGCGGCGATCTTCTGAAGGTCGTCCTTCGCCATGACGGCGCCCGTCGGGTTGTTTGGGTAGCCGATCAGAAGCGCCTTCGTTCGCTTCGTCACGTGCGGCTCAAGTTCTTCGGGCGTGATGCGGAAGTCGTTTTCGAGTTTTGCGGCGACGGGTACGGGCTTGCCGCCCGCAAATGTCACACAGGCCTGGTAGGAGACGTAGCAAGGCTCGGGAATCAAGACTTCATCGCCGGGCGAGAGTATGGCGCGCATGGCGATGTCGAGCGCCTCGCTGACGCCGACGGTGATGAGGATGTCTTTTGCCGGTTCATAGGAAATGCCGTAGCGGCTCGCGTAGTGCGCGGCAATTTCTTCACGCAGTTCGAGCATGCCGCGGTTTGCCGTGTAGGAGGTGTAGCCCTGCTCAAGCCCGTGGACACAGCTTTCGCGGATCGACCACGGCGTGATGAAGTCCGGTTCGCCGACGCCCAAGGATACGACGTCCTCCATCTCGGCGGCGATGTCGAAGTATTTTCTTATGCCTGAGGGCGGCACGGCATGGACGGCGGGTGAGATGCGCTCCTTCCAGTTCGTCATGGCGACACCACCAGTCGGCGATCCTTCTCCTTGTCGTCGATGATCGTGCCGTCCTTCTTGTACGCCTTGAGCATGAAGTGACTGCGCGTCTGTGTGACGCCATCGATCGTCGAGAGGCGCGTCGCGACGAAGTTGGCGACGTCCTGCAGCGATTTTCCCTCGATGATGACGAGGAGATCGAAGCTGCCGCTCATGAGGTAGACGGTGCGCACCTCTTCAAAGCGATAGATGCGCTCGGCGATGGCGTCGAAGCCGACTTCGCGCTCGGGCGTGAGGTTGACCTCGATGATCGCCGTGACCGTGTCGTCGCCAAATTTCTGCCAGTTGATCAAGGTGTTGTAGCTGAGGATGATCTTGTCCTGCTCCAGTCCCCGGATGTCCTTTTCCACCTCGTACTCGCTTTTCTTGAGCACGGCAGCGATTTCGCCGATGGGACGGCGGGCGTCGTGCTCCAAGAGTTCCAAGAGTTCGCGCATAGTCATTTCTCCTTCTCTGCCCCAATTCGCGCACTTGCGGATATTGGTCTTTCATCATATAATATAAAAGAAACGCTATAAAGGATAATAGCATAGAATAAATGGGGAAATCAATCGCTTTTTTGGGGAAGCGCTGAATTTGTCTGTGCTTCCTATAGCGAAGGAGGATTGCTTATGATGACGGGCATCATCGGGGTATCGAAGGATGAGCAGAAGGGATATTCGGCGGCTCTGATGAAAGCGCTTGCCTTCTTGCGCGCACAGGACTTCCGCAATATGCCAGAAGGGCGTCACGAGATTGACGGCGACAAGATCTTCGCGCTGCTTTCGCGCTATACGACGCGGCCGCAGGCAGAGTGCGCTCCCGAGGCGCATCGAAAATTCGTGGATGTTCAGTATGTCGCAGACGGCGAGGAGTTTCTCGGCTGGTGTCCGATGAGTCCCGACCTCGTGGAGATGGAGCCTTACGATGAGGCGCGGGACATCATCTTTTATCGCGCCCTGATTCCCGAGAGCAGCATCCTGCTCAAGGCGGGAAGCTATGCCGTGCTCTATCCGGAGGACGTGCATCGCCCGGGCGTTTCGGTGCTCGACGAGTATCCAGCGGACGTGACGAAGGTCGTCGTGAAGATTGATTTGGAGTTGATGAAGAACTGACAAGATGCAAGAAGAGATCAGGGAACTGACCAGAGAGGATGGTTTGTGGGCATGAGTGTAAGAAGACTTTTTGTAGAGAAGAGGCAGGGATATTTCGACATTCCCGCGCAGCAGCTTTGTGACGACCTGACGGAGACGTTCCGTTTGGCGACGGAGCTCAAGGCAGTGCGCATCTTCATTCGCTACGACATCGAGGGACTTTCAGACGAAGAATACAAGGCGGTGCGCGACATCGTCTTCGTTGAGCCGCCCGTCGATACGGTCTATGAGGAGAAACTGCCCGACTTTCCCGAGTCGAAGGCGTTCGCTGTTGAGTATCTGCCGGGGCAGTACGACCAGCGTGCTGATTCGGCGGCGCAGTGCGTGCAGCTTGTGACGCAGAAGGAGCGTCCGACAATTCGCACGGCGATCGTTTATGTGCTCGTCGGCACGATTTCGGCAGATCTTTTGGCAAAGATTAAGGCGTACTGCATCAACAAGGTCGAAAGCCGCGAGGCCGCTTTGCAGAAGCCGGCGACGCTCGCGGAGAAGATCGAAGAGCCTGCCGATGTGGAGACGCTTGCGGGATTCTGCCGCATGGATGTGGCGGCGCTCGGAAATTTGTTGAAAGAGCGCGGCTTTGCCATGAGTCTGGAGGATCTGCAGTTCTGCCAGAAGTATTTTGCCTCGGCGGAGAAGCGTGAGCCGACGATCACGGAGCTTCGCGTCATCGACACGTATTGGTCTGATCACTGCCGCCATACGACGTTTACGACGGTCATCGACAAGGTGGACTTCGGCAACGGCAAATACGCACCGATGCTTGCGCAGGCAGTGAAGCTCTACATGCTCGACCGCGAGAAGATTCATGCGGGAAAGCAGGCGGACGTATCCTTGATGGATCTTGCGTGCATCGGCATGAAGGCGCTGCGTCAGCAGGGGCTTTTGGAAGATCTCGATGCTTCCGATGAGGTCAACGCGTGCAGCATCGTCGTGCCTGTGGAGATTGACGGCAAGGAAGAAAATTGGCTCGTGATGTTCAAGAATGAGACGCACAACCATCCGACGGAAATTGAACCGTTTGGCGGTGCGGCGACGTGCCTTGGCGGTGCGATCCGTGATCCCCTGTCGGGGCGTTCCTACGTCTATCAGGCGATGCGTGTGACTGGCGCCGCCGACCCACGCGGCAAGATCGCCGATACATTGCCGGGCAAGCTGCCGCAAAAGAAGATTACGCAAGGGGCGGCGGCAGGCTTCAGCTCCTACGGCAACCAGATCGGTCTTGCGACGGGCGAGGTGCATGAGTTCTACCATGAAGGCTACATGGCGAAGCGCATGGAGATCGGCGCCGTCATCGGCGCTGTGCCGCAGGCGGACGTCGTGCGCCAGACGCCGGAGCCGGGCGACGTCGTCGTCTTGGTCGGCGGCCGCACGGGACGCGACGGCTGCGGCGGCGCGACCGGCTCGTCGAAGGTACACACGGAGGCTTCTTTGACAACGGCGGGCGCCGAGGTGCAGAAGGGAAATGCGCCGACGGAGCGCAAGCTTCAGCGCCTCTTCCGCCATCCCGAGGTCAGCCGTTTCATCAAGCGCTGCAACGACTTCGGTGCGGGCGGCGTCGCCGTCGCCGTCGGCGAACTTGCGCCGTCCTTGGCGATCGATCTCGATGCCGTGAAGAAAAAGTACGAGGGACTCGACGGCACGGAGCTTGCCATTTCCGAGTCGCAGGAGCGCATGGCTCTCGTCATGCGTCCCGAGGCTCTACCCGTTCTCACGGCGTTCGCTGATCGCGAAAATCTCGAGGCGACGCCGATCGCTCAGGTCACGGATACAGGCAGGCTTGAGATGGTCTGGCGCGGGCAGAAGATTGTGAGCCTTGCGCGTGTATTCCTCGATACGAACGGCGTCAAGCAGCATGCGCGCGTAACCTTGAAGTCACCCGACGTGGAGACAAACTATCTGCGCCAGCTGCCGCCTGCTGTCGTCAAGAACCAGCGCGACCTTACGGCGGCATGGCATGCAAACCTCGCCGATCTCAATGTTGCCAGTCAGAAGGGACTTGCTGAGCGCTTTGACTCTACGGTCGGCGCGGGCACGGTTCTGATGCCGTTTGGCGGTAAGGATCAGCTGTCGCCGCAGCAGGGCATGGTCGCGAAAATTCCCGTGAAGAAGGGCGAAACGGATACGGCGACGGCGATGACCTTCGGTTTCGACCCGTACTTGTCAGAGTGGAGTCCGTTCCACGGTGCGCTCTATGCCATCGTCGAGGCGGTTACGAAGATGGTGGCGCTCGGCGCGGATGCGGCGACGGTGCGCCTCTCCTTGCAGGAGTACTTCGAGAGCCTTGGCAAGGATCCTGAGAAGTGGGGCATGCCGTTTGCGGCGCTTTTGGGTGCACTATGGGCGCAGCATGAGCTTCGCGTGCCTGCCATCGGCGGCAAGGATTCGATGTCGGGCACGTTTGAAAACATCCATGTGCCGCCTACGGTCGTTGCCTTTGCCGTCAACGTCATGAAAGCGAGCGAGGCGATTTCCGCCGAATTCAAGTACGCGAACAGCAAGGTCTATGCTGTCGAAGTGCCGATTGATGCGAACGATCTGCCTGTTTTTGCCAACCTGCGCCGCAACTATGAGCGCGTGCACGCTCTGATGCAGAGCCGCCGCGTGTTCTCGGCATCGAGTGTCGGCAGGGGCGGCATCGCGGCTGCTCTGACGAAGATGTGCCTGGGCAACGGCCTCGGTTTCAAGGCGGCGCCCGGCGCGATCAAGTTCGAAGATCTCTTCCGTCCCGCCTACGGTACGATTCTCTTGGAGATGAGCGAGGCGGTCAACGTGACGGATGCGCTCGCCGGCGTCAAGTGGACGCTCCTCGGGCGCACGACGACGGTTGCGAGCATCGTTTGCAATGGTATGGTGCAGACGCTCGATGAGCTTCGCGAGTCTTATGTGGGAGCGCTTGACGGCATCTTCCCGGCGGCAGTCAGCAGCAAGGGCAGGACGGCCTCGGCAGCCGCGCCGTTCCGCCGCGGCGTGCGTCAGCGAGCCAGCGATCGCTATACGAAGCCACGCATCTTCATGCCTGTTTTCCCCGGCATCAACTGCGAGTACGAGACGCAGCGCGCCTTTGAGAAAGCGGGTGGCGAAGTCGATGCGCTCGTCATTCGCAATCTCACGCCGCAGACGGTCGAAGAATCGGTGCAGGCGATCACCTCGGGCATCAACAAGGCGCAGATCCTCATGCTGCCGGGCGGTTTCTCGGGTGGTGACGAGCCGGACGGCTCGGGCAAGTTCATCGCGGCGACGCTCAGAAATCCGCGCATCGCCGAGGCGATCATGGAACTTCTGCAGAAGCGAGAGGGGCTGATCCTCGGTATCTGCAACGGTTTCCAGGCGCTCGTCAAGCTCGGCCTCCTTCCTTACGGCAAGATCATGCCGCTTGATCCGGAGTCTCCGACGCTCACGCGCAATACGATCGGCAGACACGTCTCGTGCATGGTGCAGACACGCATCATGTCGAACCTATCGCCGTGGTTCAACAACGTCTCAGTCGGCGATATTCATACGATTCCTGTCTCGCACGGTGAAGGAAGGTTTGTCGCCGACAAGGAAGTCATCGCGAGGATGCGCATACGCGGGCAAATCGCGGCGCAGTATGTCGACGATGCAGGCGAGCCGACGATGGAATCGCCGTTCAATCCGAACGGTTCGATGGAAGCGATCGAGGCGATCACAAGCCCCAATGGCCGCATCCTCGGCAAGATGGGGCACTCTGAGCGCGTTGGCGACAATATCTCGAAGAACGTTCCGGGCAACAAGGATCAGGGACTCTTCGACGCAGGTGTGCGTTTCTTCCGCTGAGATGGTGTCGAAGCAAAGGTAATAAGGAAGATGAGACTGCCGCATGAGTTATTTTTGCTTGTGCGGCAGTTTTGATAGGAGGAAATACATGAAGCATTTCAGTATGCAGGAAAGCCGCATCGTCATCAGCGAGGTCATGATGCCGAGCCAGGCGAACCCCAACGGCAACGTCCACGGCGGCGAGATCATGAAGCTCATGGATTCGGCGGCTTACGCGGCGGCGCGGCGCTATGCGCGCTCGAACGTCGTGACGGCGCGCGTCGATGAACTGGAATTCCATCTGCCGATCCGCATCGGCGATCTCGTCGTCGTGACGGCGGACGTCGTCTACGTTGGGCACAGCTCTATGGAGATCGCCGTCAATGTTATCGTCGAAGATCTCGATGACGGCAGCGAGCCGCAGCTTGGCCTGTCGGCGTATTTCACAATGGTGGCGCTTGACCGCAACGCACGGCCGAAAGCCGTGCCGCCCCTGGAGCTTGATACCGAAGAGGCGCGCGTCGCTTTCGAGGAAGGAAAGCGACGCTATGAGGAGCACAAGGCGCGCAAGAAACGCAAAGTGGCAGTGCCGGCGGGAATTGTCAAGCGCGGTCAGGGGAAGTCTGAGGACAACGGGAAATAGACAAAAAAGAAGGGCAAGCCGCAAGGCGAGCCCTTCTTTTTCGGGATAGAGAAAGAATTAGATTTTCAAGCAGCAGGGAGGCACAGAAGTGTGGAAAGGGCCACCGTTGCCGCTGGCATCGAGCCGGCTGCTGGATTCCTGCTCGATACGGAAAGTATAGCATGGTAAGATTAAAGGAAAGGGGCAAGTGCAGTTAAAAAGCAATTAACAATTCCGACTGAAATAGAAGGGATTGTTAATTGCTTGACACAGTTGATATAATGATAGGACAACAGGGCAAGAAAATTGCTGAATCGTGAGGTTTTGCAGCGGGAGTTCATGCGAGAAAAAGGCGCACGCTTCTTGTTCGCAGAACCTTGGTGACTGAGCGAGAGAGGAATGAGCATCATAGATTTCAAGGTTTTGCAAAAAGAGGACAAGCCGCTGCTCGACTGTTTTTTTCGGGCGCGTTACTATGAGAATTCGCACTTCAATTTTACGAACCTCTACATGTGGCACGAACCGTACAAGATCATGTGGGTGAAGGAAGACGATGTGCTTTATATGAAGGCTGAGTGGGAGGGGAGAGAATTCGCCATGCAGCCTTTCGGCCCGGAGGAGAAGATGGCGGCTGCCGTCGGACGCTTCATCGACTACTTTAAGGCGCAGGGAAAGCCCGTACGCTTTTCGGGCGTCGAGCGCTCCTTTGCGGACATCCTTGAAAATTACGAGGGCGCGGCCTTTGCTGTCGAGTCTGACCGCAACAACTTTGACTATGTCTACCTCGCCGACGATCTGATAAAGCTGGCAGGACGCAAGTTCCATTCGAAGAAGAACCATCTGAACAGCTTCCGCAAAAATTATCCCGAGGCCGAGTATCAGCCCATTACGGATGAGATCGTCACGCAATGCAAGCTGACGATCAACAGCTGGTACAAGCAGCATGCGCAGGAAGCTCCCGACGATCCGTTCATCGCGCTTGAGCGTCAGGCGATCATCGAGGTCTTGAACAACTTCGAGGATTTTCAGCTCAAGGGCGGTGCGATCCTCATCGGACAGCGCGTCGTCGCCTTCACCTTCGGCGAGCAGCTCAACGACGACACGGCGGTCATCCATGTGGAAAAGGCAGATCCCGAAGTGCGCGGCGCGTACCCTGCGATCAATCAGGCGTTCGTTGAGCACGCGTGGTCCGATATGACGTACATCAACCGCGAGGAGGACATGGGCATCGAGGGGCTTCGACAGGCGAAGGAGTCGTACAAGCCCGTTAAGCTCATTGAGAAGTTCAATGCTTGGATGAGATGAAGAAGCACTGAAATTGTCATGACTTCTCTAAGAAAGTGTGGTGAGACCTGTGCGTTTGCGCGGCAGCTTGGCACTCTTTGTCGCCGCCTTCATCTGGGGTACGACATTTGTCGCTCAGTCCGTCGGCATGGAGGGCATCGGTCCTTTCACATATGGTGCGGCACGCTATGTCGTCGCTGTCCCCGTCGTCTTTCTCCTGTGGCTCTTTTTCGCGCCCAAAAGACGCGCGGCGAAGGCGGCGGGTACGTATCGTCCGGGCTTTAAGGCGGGCGCTCTCGTGGGCGTGATCCTCTTCCTGGGGACGACATCGCAGCAGGTGGGCATGCAGTATACGACGGTGGGAAAGACGGCGTTCATCACATGCCTTTATCTCGTCCTCGTGCCGCTTGCCGCCGTATTTTTCGGCAGCCGCATCCGTCCGCTTCATTGGGGCGGCGCGGTTTTGGCGCTCAGCGGACTTTATCTCCTCTCGATGAAGGATGGCTTTTCCCTCTCTTACGGCGATGCGATCATGGTGGGAAGTTCGCTCCTCTGGACGATGCACATCCTCTGCGTCGGCCGCTTCGCGTCCTTCGTCGATGCGGTGGAGCTTTCCCTCGCGCAGCTCTTCGTCTGCGCCTGTGCGAGTCTGGCGCTCGCTTTTCTCTTCGAGCAGCCGACCGTCGCGGGCATCGAGGGCGCGGCGACGGCGATCCTCTATGCAGGGATCATGAGCTCGGGCGTCGCCTTTACGCTGCAGATCGTCGGACAGCAGTACGCTGAGCCTGCCTTGGCGGCCGTCATCATGAGCCTTGAGTCCGTGTTCGGAGCGCTTTCGGGCGCAATCCTCCTCGGTGAGTCGATGAGCGCTGCCGAGCTTTCCGGCTGCACCTTGATGCTTGCGGGCATGCTCCTCGCGCAGCTTGCGGGAGTTCGCGGGATGAAACGTCCTCAAACAGAGGAGGAGAACGGGACGAATTAAGCATTTTCCCTCTTTTTGCAGGAATGGCGAGAAGAATGGCGAATAAAAGCAAGTGGATAATTGACAAAGAGGGATGGATCTGCGAGGCATAGAGAGGGGGAACCGCTTCCATGATGACGGATGATACGAAGATCAAGAGAGCGGTAGTCACGATAAAGATCATCGGCGTGGGCGGCGGTGGCAACAGCGTCATCGAGCGTATAGCCGAGGGAAACGAGCTTGATGTGGAGCTGATCGCGATCAATACGGATGCGAAGCAGCTTGCCTATATGGAAGAGGCGGGCATCAAGGCGCTCGCTATCGGACGAGAGCTGACGAAGGGGCTCGGCACGGGCGGCGTGGCGGATCTCGGGGAAGCAGCGGCGAAGGGCGACGAGGCAAAAATCAAGGAAGTTTTAAAGGGCGCCGACCTCGTATTTGTCACGGCGAGCATGGGCGGCGGCGCGGGCACGGGCGCGGCGCCCGTCGTCGCAAAAATTGCCAAGGACATGGGCATACTGACGGTCGGCGTCGTGACGGTGCCCTTTTCCTTTGAGGGCGCGCGCAAGAAGCGCATCGCCAATGAGGGCATCGCAAAGATGCAGGGAAATCTTGACGCCTTGATCGTCGTACATAACGACAACCTCATGAAGCTTCCCGAGAACAAGCACATGACGCTCGTCAACGCGTTCAAGGCGGCGGACGACGTCCTCCGTCAGGCGATCAACTGCATCGCGGAATTGATTCTGACGACGGGCGAGATCAATGTCGATTTCGCCGATCTCACGTCGACCTTCCGGCAGAGCCAGAGCGGCGATGCGCTCCTCGGCATCGGCGAGAGCCAGAGGAGTGCGATCGAGGCCGTGCAGAAGGCAGTGGAAAGCCCGCTCGTCGAGAAATCTCTGACGGGCGCACGCGGCTTGATCCTGAACCTCAGTGGCAGCGAGCGCATGACGCTCGACGACGTGGGCGAGGCGACGAATTACATCCGGGAAAACACGCACCCCGATGTAAATATCATTCTTGGCACGGTCATCGACTCTTCCATGGGACAGACGATCCGCGCGACGATCATCGCGACGGACTTCGTCGATGGCGTCGTCATGAAGGCGCAGCGCATGGAGGCGCCCGAAAGCAAGCTCAAGACGGAGAGCATCGCCTCCTTGGAACCGCCGTCTTTCATGAAGCAGCCGACAGAGAAGGTTCCGGCCTTCGCCTCGCGCAGCGATTTCGCTCTGCCGAAGTTCGATCCGTTCCATCCGAAGAAGTGAGCGGTGCGTCGATGCGTCAGCATCCATGCAGCTGAGAAGCTACGTTTGCTTGGAGAGGAGCGAGTTTTTATGGAGGAACGCTTTTGCCGCACGGCGATGCTCATCGGCGAGGCGGGACTTGTGCGACTCAAGGCGGCTCGTGTCGCTGTCTTTGGCATCGGCGGCGTTGGCTCGTTTGCGGCGGAGGCGCTCGCACGCGCGGGCGTAGGGCGTCTCGTGCTCATCGACAACGATGCGGTCGCCGCCTCGAATCTCAATCGTCAGCTTGCGGCGCTCTACAGCACGATCGGGCGCAGCAAGGCGGCGGTCATGAAGGCGCGCATCGAGGACATCAACCCTGCTGCTGAGGTCGAGATCATTGAGGACTTCTTCCTGCCCGAGCGGGCAGGTCTTTTTTTTCACGGGTCTTATGATTACATCGTTGATGCCATCGACACCATCGCGGGTAAGATCGGGCTCGTCATGGAGGCGAAGAAACGGACGATCCCCATCGTGAGCAGCATGGGGGCGGGCAACAAGCTCGACCCGACGAAGTTCGAGGTCGCCGACATCTATGAAACGAGCGTGTGTCCTCTGGCGCGCGTCATGCGCCGCGAGCTGAAATCGCGCGGCGTGGAATCTCTGAAGGTCGTCTATTCCAAGGAAAAGCCGCGAAAGCCGCTCTTCGCGCTGCGAGAAGAAAGCGCAGAAAAAGGCGCGCAGGCTTTTTCCAAGCAGCCGCCGGGCAGCATCTCCTTCGTGCCATCCGTCGCCGGGCTCATACTCGCGAGCGTCGTCGTGCGCGAACTTGCGGGACTGGCATTGGAATGAGTGGTCATTTCGTGTGCGTGGTATCTGCAGGCAAGTAGATGCGTAATTTGTACGGAAAATTTGCATGGATATGCAAGATATGTTATAATAGCATACGTAGTATATAATAGAATTATATCTGTAGGAGGTATGAACCATGCATTTGGGCAAACTAGGGAGAATCCTCTCAGCGGCGGCGCTCCTGATTTTTGGCACATTGCTCCTCGTCGGCTGCGGTGGCTCAGGAAGCAACAAGTTCATCAACATCGCCACGGGCGGCACGGCGGGTACGTATTACCCGATCGGCGGCGCGATGGCGGAGATCCTGAACAAGGCGATTCCCGGCATGAATGCGAGTGCGCAGTCCACGGGCGCGACGGTCGCGAACATCAACATGCTGAAGGAAGGCTCGGTCGATCTCGCCATCGTGCAGAACGACATCACCTATTATGCCGTGAACGGCACGGAGATGTTCAAGGACAAGAAGGTCGAGAACCTGCGCGGCATCGCAGCGCTCTACCCCGAGACATGCCAGATCGTCACGCTTGAGTCGACGGGCATCAAGAGCATTGCCGACCTCAAGGGCAAGCGCGTCGCCGTCGGTGCGGCGGGCAGTGGTGCGGAGGCCAATGCGCGTCAGATTCTTGAGGCGTACGGCATCACGTATGATGATATCGATGAGCAGTTCCTGTCCTTCGGCGAGGCGGCAAGCGCCCTGAAGGACGGCAACGTCGACGCGGCTTTCGTCACGGCAGGATTCCCGACGGCGGCGGTGCAGGACATCACGTCGCAGAACAAGGTGCGTCTCCTGCCGATCGAGGCGGACAAGGCGGACGCCTTGATCGCAAAGTACCCGTTCTACACGAAGACGAAGATTCCGGCGGGTACCTATGCGGGCTTCGATGAAGAAGTCCCGGGAATCTCCGTCATGGCGATGCTCGTTGCGACGGACAAGGTGGACGAGAAGCTCGGCTACGACATCACGAAGGCGCTTTTCGACAATATCGAGAAGCTGCAGGCGGCGCATTCGGCGGCGAAGCAGATTACGAAGGAGAGCGCGAAGGACGGCATGTCCATTGAGTTGAATGCCGGCGCAGAGCGCTACTACAAGGAATAAATGAAGAAGCGGCTGGGTGTGAGGCTCTTCTTTGCGGCTCTCGTGCTCGCGGCGCTTGCAGATTTCTTGGCACGCCCCCTGCTCGTCGTGGAAAGCGAGCAGGGGGCGCTCCTTTATGCGGAAAAAGCGTACGCGGGGATGCCTGTCGTGATTCGCTTCATCCATTCGGTGCAGAAGACGCCCGTGGAGGAAGACCTGCGCGTGGATGACGAAGTTTCGGGCTTCGTGCTCGACAAGACGCGCTACCAATCGTTCGGCGTGGGGCTGCCGTTCCTCGCGAGCGAGGGCGAGTTCCGCGCGGAAGGCGACTTTTTCGTCATGGACGGCATGGAGCGCCGCTTCCCGCGTCTTTCTCTGCGCACGGGGGTGGGAACGGAATTGACGCTCGTGCTCGACGGCACGGAGGAGAAGCTTTTTGAAAAGCTTCCGGCAGGAAGCCGCGTCGACCTCACAGTCATCGCCCCGTGGCGCTGGGGCATGGAGAAGCTCTTCGGCAAGGAGCTTGGAGCCGCTGCTGCGGCAGGAAAGGAATGATGTTCATCATGCCGGACAAGAAGCATGAGGAACTTGCAAAAGAAGTTCTGAAAAAATACGATAAGGAATCCGACGTCATCGAGCACAAGGGATTCATGGCGAAGGTCGTGGCGGTTCTCGCCATCGCGTTTTCCCTCTTTCAAATCTATACGGCGGTCTTCGGCGTGCTCGATGCGCAGCTGCAGCGTGCCGTTCATCTGGGCTTCGGCCTGACGCTCGTCTATCTGCTCTTCCCCATGCGGCAGGGCTGGTCGCGCGAGAAGGTGCATGCCGTCGATGTCGTCCTCGCCATCTTGGGTGCGGGCGCTCCCGCCTACATCATCTTCGCCTATCGAAGCCTCGTGATGCGTGCGGGAACGGTCAATTCGCTTGATCTCGTCGTAGGTCTCATCGGCATCGTGCTCGTCATCGAGGCGACGCGCCGCGTCGTCGGCATGCCGATGGTCTGCGTCGTGCTCTTTTTCCTCGCCTATGCATTCGCAGGGCCGTACCTTCCGGGCGTTCTCGCACATCGCGGACTGAATCTCGACCAGCTCGTCTCGCATCTCTTCTTCACGACGGAGGGCGTGTTCGGCATACCGCTCGGCGTGTCCTCGACCTTCATTTTCCTTTTCATCCTTTTCGGTGCCTACCTGGAGTCGACGGGGCTCGGCAAGTTCTTCATCGACCTTGCGAATGCCGTGGCGGGCTGGGCGCGCGGCGGCCCGGCGAAGGTCGCCGTGCTTTCGAGCGGCCTCATGGGTACAGTCTCGGGCAGCTCGGTCGCCAACGTCGCGGGCACGGGAGCCTTCACGATTCCCATGATGAAGAAGCTTGGCTATGAGCGCAACTTCGCGGGCGCGGTCGAAGCGGCGGCTTCGACGGGCGGACAGCTCATGCCGCCTGTCATGGGAGCGGCGGCGTTCCTCATGGCGGAGTTCGTCGGCGTGCCGTACTTCGACGTCGTCAAAGCGGCGACGATTCCTGCACTCCTCTACTTCCTCGGCATCTGGCTCGGCGTCCACTTTGAGGCGCGCCGCAGCAATCTCAAGGGCGTGCCGCGAAGCGAACTGCCCAAGCCGTGGGAGATTCTGAAGGAGCGTGGCCATCTCGCGATTCCTCTCATCGTCATCATCTATCTGCTCGTCTCGGGCTTCACGCCGATGCGTGCGGCTCTGTGGGCGATCGTGCTCGCCATCGCGGCCTCGTCTTTGCGCAAGTCGACGCGCATGAAGCCCGTAGAGATCGTGCGCGGTCTTGAAAACGGTGCGCGAAACGTCCTCGGTGTCCTCGTCGCCTGCGCTTCAGCGGGCATCATCATCGGCGTCGTGACGAAGACAGGGGTGGGCCTAAAGCTCGCGTCGGCTCTGCTCGATCTTTCGGGCGGCATGCTTTTGCCGACGATGTTCTTCACGATGATTACGTCGATCATCCTCGGCATGGGCGTGCCGACGACGGCGAACTACGTCATCACCTCGACGATTGCCGCTCCCGCGCTCGTCCAGATGGGCGTGCCCGTGCTCGCGGCGCACATGTTCGTCTTCTACTTTGGTATCATCGCCGACGTGACGCCTCCCGTGGCTCTCGCCGCCTTCGCTGGGTCTGCCATCAGCGGCGGCAAGCCGCTGAAGACGGGCATCAATGCCTCGAAGCTCGCGATCGCCGCCTTCATCATTCCGTACATCTTCGTGCTGTCGCCCGTCGTCCTCATGATCGATGCGACACCCATATCGCTCATCACTGTGCTCGTGACCTCGGTCATCGGCATGGTCGGTTTGAGCGCATCGATGATCGGCTGCCTCGTGAAGCCGTTGAACGGACTTGAGCGCGTTATGCTGTTCGTCGGCGGTCTTTTGATGATTCAACCAGGACTTGTGACCGATCTCGTGGGATTCCTTCTCCTGGCGTCCGTGCTCTTCTTCCAGCAGAGGCGCAGCAAAGCGGAGGCGAGCAGCCTTGGCTGAGGAAGGGAATCGCGAATAGAGCGAAAAAGCGTTGATAAGTGAGGTCTGTACATCTCAAAGCCTTCGATTGCCATTCCGGCGTCGGAGGCTTTTTCTTTGGTCGGAAGATGGATTTCCTCCATAAAGTTTTATGGAGGAAATCTTTGTCAAGTCTTGCATTTAGGAAATTTGTCGGTTATTATATATTCATAAGATCATCGGGTACACCCGACAACAGGAGGTCGCCATGCGCCGAGCACCTAGAACTGCATTGAGTCCGCTTTTGAAGCGGCTGAAGATTTATTTTGATGTGCTGAAGAGGACGACGTCCGGCTATCTTTATGTGGTGGATCTGCAAAATAAGGTGGCGATGACGTCGCCGAACATCGTGCGGGATTTCGGCATACCTGCGGAAACGATGGGATTTTCTGCTTTTCGCCAGGCTTGGCAGGAGATCATGCATCCGACGGAGCGCGAAAACGTCACGAAGGTCTTTGACGATGTGCTGCAGGGGCACACGAGAGAGGGCTGTGTTGAGTTTCGCGCGAGGACGCGCAAGGACGACTACGAGTGGATCGAGTGTCGCTGCGCTGCTGCGCTCGACCATGAGGGAAAGAGGACGCTCTATGCGGGAATCTTTCGGCTCATGGGACAGCGCATCCGTGCGGACGCCGTCACGGGACTTTTGAACAAGTACCAGCTGGAGCAGCGCATGAAGGCGGCGCTTGACGAGGCGCGCGAGACGGGCAGGGGCGGCGCACTGATGATTCTTGGCATCGACAATTTTAAGATCGTCAACGAAGCCTACAACCGCGCCTTTGGCGATCAGGTTCTACGCGAGGTTGCAAAGCGCATCAAGAAGATCCTCTCGACGGATTTCCGGCTCTATAAGCTCGACGGTGACGAGTTCGGCATCGTTTATCCGGGGGCGGATGAGGCGGATGTTGAAACTCTCTACCGGAGTATACAGACGGCTCTCTTGAAGCCGCAGCAGATTAACGAACACAAGTATTTCTGCACGGTGTCGGGCGGCACGGTGTTCTTCCCGCAGTTCGGCAAGGACTACCTCGTGCTGCACAAGTATGCGGAAGCGGCGCTGACCTTGGCGAAGCAGGGGGGCAAGAACAAGAACTGCATCTTCTCGAAGGAGCTTTACAACCGCTGGCTGCGCTCTTTGACGGCGCGCGAGGACATACGCCGCTCGGTGGAGGACGGCTGCCGCGGCTTCAGCCTGTGCTTTCAGCCGCAGGTGGGGGCGGAAAACCGGCGCATCATCGGTGCGGAAGCCCTGCTGCGCTGGCAGAATTCCAAGGGGCGCATGGTCGCGCCTATGGAGTTCATCCCTCTGCTGGAAGAGTCGCAGCTGATGATTCCCGTCGGCAAGTGGATTGCCGATACGGCAGTGCGCATCTGTCGTGAGTGGCAGAAGATTGTTCCCGATTTCTGCATGAGCATCAACCTTTCCTATGTGCAGCTGCGCGACCCGTCCTTCAAGGAGGCTGTCAGGGAATGTATTGAGCGCTATGGCGTAGATCCGGCGAGCATCGTTTTGGAGCTTACGGAGCACACGGTCATCTCGGACTGGGATTTCATCAATCGTCAGTTTGCCTCTCTGCGCGAGTATGGCCTGAAGATCGCCATGGACGATTTCGGCACGGGCTGTTCCTCCTTGGCGATGTTCAAGAACCTCTCGTGCGACATCGTGAAGATCGACCGGGCCTTCGTCAAGCAGATCTTGTGGTCGGACTTCGATCGCCGCATCGTGGACTACACGGTGGAGCTTTGCCACAGCATGGGCATGAAGGTCTGCATCGAGGGTGTGGAAACGCAGGAGGAGTATGATCTTCTGGCAAAGACGTGCAAGGTCGATTCCATTCAGGGCTATCTCTTCGGACGGCCGGAAACAAAGGAAGGATTCGAGGAAAAATTTTTGATGCGTCAAGAAGCGCACGGAAAGGAGCAGCTATGTCACGCACGAGCGATGAGATGAAGGGCGTCACGCATCTCGGCGAAAAGAACACGCAGTATGCGGCAGACTATGCGCCTGAGCTTTTGGAAACCTTTGAGAACAAGCATCCCGACAAGGATTACTGGGTCAAGTTCAACTGCCCCGAGTTCACGAGCCTCTGTCCGATTACGGGGCAGCCGGATTTCGCGACGATCACGATCTCCTACGTGCCCGAGCGGCGCATGGTCGAGAGCAAGTCGCTGAAGCTCTATCTCTTCAGCTTCCGCAATCACGGTGACTTCCACGAGGACGTCGTGAACATCATCCTCAAGGATCTCGTGCGGCTCATGGAGCCGCGCTACATCGAGGTCTGGGGCAAATTTCTGCCTCGCGGCGGCATCTCCATCGATCCGTATACGAATTACGGCAGGCCGGGCACGAAGTATGAGAAGCTCGCCGAAAAGCGCTTCTTCGAGCATGACCTCTACTTCATGGAAAAGGTGGACAACCGATGATCGAGGTCTATACGGGCGCGGGCAAGGGCAAGACGACGGCGGCGATCGGCCTCGCCGTACGTGCCCTAGGTGCAGGGCTTCGCGTCTACATCATGCAGTTCATGAAGAGCCTCGCCTACAGCGAGCAGAAAGTTCTGCAGGGATTCGCACCGCAGCTTGCGCTCTATACGACGGGCAAACCGTTCTTTATCGCGAAGGAAGGCATGCTGACAGAAGAGGAGCGTGCGGCATGGGGAGAAGACGTCGTCGTATTCCCTGAGGGTGAGCCGCCCGCTGACTACCTGAGGCTGATGCAGGACGGCTTCGCCGAGGCTGCCGCAGCTGCACGCTCGGGCGCTTGGGACGTCGTCATCCTCGACGAGCTGAACGTGGCTCTCTTCTTCGAACTCATCTCGCGTGAGGCAGTCGAGTCCCTGCTCAATGATCTGCCGCCCGAGCGAGAGGTCGTCCTGACGGGCAGGAATGCGCCCGATTGGCTGATCGCGCGAGCCGACCTCGTCACGGAGATGCGGGAAGTGCGCCACTATTATGCGAAGGGCGTGGCGGCGCGCAAGGGCATAGAGAATTGAAACGAGATGAAGCATGATGAGAGGGGGGCGAGAGCCGCTCTCTTTTTTTGGACTTTCCTTGGAAAAACTGTTATACTATAGCGTAGAAAACGGATGGCAGAGAGGTGCTGAATGTGCAGGAAGAAATGACGGGGGTTCGCGGCGATTTCGTGGAGCAGATCGTGGCGGAGAGCGGATCTTTTTTGAATACGGCCGTGGCTTTTGCGAACGGACGAGGCGGACGCATCATTTTCTACGGTGAAAGCGGCAGGGGCTTTTCAGCAGAGGCGGAGCTCATTCCGTGCATAGATGAGATCACGCAGAAGATTTTCGACAGCTGCGAGCCGCGCATTTTTCCGCGTGTCGGTGTGGAACTGCAAGATGGACGGCAGGTCGTCGTCGTGGAGATTTTCCCCGGTATGGAAAAGCCGTATTTCGTCAAGGAATTGGGCATGATGGATGGCACCTATGTGCGCGTCGGCGGCGCGACGCGCCTCGCTGAGCCGTATCAGGTGCAGGAGCTTCTTCTTTCGGGCACGAACAGCAGCGCCGATCAGCTCGCGGCCGAGAGCACGGTCAGTGATGTGGAAATCGAGGAATTCTGCCGCATGATGTACGGCGAGGCGGAGAAACGCCGCGCTGATGATGATGTCGTGCGCCTGCAGAAGGAGGATCTCCTGGCATGGAAGCTTCTTCGTGAGGAGGAGGGCGAGTGCCGCGCGACGGGCGGCTGGCATCTGCTCGCAGGAACGGCGGAGGAACTTTTTCCCGAGGGCTTCATCCAGTGCGCCGAGTATCTTGGTGCGACGCGCCTTGATTTCGTCGGCGGCGAAGAGTTTGCCGGTTCTCTGACGGAGCAGGTGGACGGTGCGGCGGACTATGTGCAGGAGCGTCTTTTGGCGCGGGGTGTCAAGGCGCGCGGCTTGGAGGAGCTTCCGGAAGGTCTCATGCGCCGTCTGCTTGCTCGCGCTGTCTGCCAGAGGAACTATGCGGCGCCGGGACGCATCGCCCTCGTGCTTTACGAGGATCGCTTGGAAATCACCGTACCGGGATTGCTGGAAGAGGACATGACGATCTGGAAGCTCAAGACGGGCTTCTCCAAGATACGCAACCGCGCGATTGCGGCGGCGTTCCTCTACATGGGCATGATGACGGGATTCCAGAGCATCCTGCCCGAGCTTTATCGTGCGGCGAAGCGGGCGCGCTTGCCCGAGCCCGCCGTCATCACGCTCGGCGATTCCGTGCGCATCAATCTCTATTGCCGTGCCGAGGAAGAGGCACAGCAGCACGAAGGTGTTGTCGAGGAAACTGAACTTGTGCAGACTGCTGAGGCCGCTGAGGAGTCTGAGCCTGTCCAAGAGCAGGAACTTGTCGGTGAAGCCGAACTCATGCAGGATGTTGAGGCCGCTGAGAAAGAGGAGTCTGTCCAAAATCAGGAGCTTGTCGTCGAAGCTGAACTCGTGCAGGATGTTGAACCTGTTGAGATCGTGGAGCCTGTTCAAGAGCAGGAGCCTGTCGAGGAAACGGAGCTTGCAGAGGAAGCTGAATCTGTGCAGGAAGTTGAGCATATAGAAGAAGCTGAACCTGCGCAGGAAGTTGAGCATATAGAAGAAACTGAACCTATAGAAGAAGCTGAACCTGTAGGAGAAGCTGAATCTATCCGGGAAGAAGAGCCTTTACCGGAGGAAATAGAGGAAGAGCAGGCGCCGTTGCAGGAAGAAAGCGGCGCAGGCGATGTTTTGGCATCCGGGACTTCGCTGGAAGATGGACAAGATGCGAGCCTTGTTCAAGAAGTGGAAGCCGATCATGAGCCGGATTTTGAGCCTGCGCCCGAGCTGAAGCTTGAACTTGAATCCCTTGCGGATCTCAAGGCGGATGATGTCGCCCTTGAGGAAGAGCCGGCAGAGCCGCGGGAAGAAAAGGTGAGCGCGGGGCAGCAGGAGCTTTCTTTCGATGTGGAAGAGTCTGCAGAAGCGATGGCGGAGGAATCTGCCAAAGAAATCGTGAAAGAAGTTTTGGAAAAGCCTGTGGAGGTTTCTTCAGAAGAATCTATGGAGGAAAGGCTTCTCCATGTGATTCGTGAGAATCCCAAGGTCACGCAGAAGGCCTTGAAGGAAGCGCTCGGCGTATCGATCGCCACGGTCAAGCGCATGACGACGGCACTGCACAAGGCGGGCGTCATCGAGCGCACAGGAACGAATCGCAGTGGCGAGTGGCATATCCTCAAGGATTGAGAAAGCGGAAAGCAAAGAGAAGCAAAGAACCCACCACGCCGAGCGGGCATGGTGGGTTTCTGTATCAGGCAAAGTATTGG
Organism: Selenomonas sputigena; assembly: GCF_026015965.1. Taxonomy (NCBI): domain Bacteria; kingdom Bacillati; phylum Bacillota; class Negativicutes; order Selenomonadales; family Selenomonadaceae; genus Selenomonas; species Selenomonas sputigena. The sequence goes on from NZ_CP110383.1 coordinate 523,394, forward strand.
AAGTAGCAGATGGCCGCGAAGAGGGCGAAGGAGAGGGCGATGAAGAACATGCTGGCGCGCGTCATCCAGAGTTTTTCCTTCTCGCCGAAATTTCCCTGCTTGTAGCCGTAAATGAGGAGGAGGGAGGCGGCGAGGGAGCCGTACATCGAGCGGTTCAGCCACGTCATTTCCGACCAGCCGATGAACGCGATGAAGAACGTGAGCGCAATCATGATCAGGAGGAAGGTGTCCTTGCCCTTTTTTTCAGGGCGCTTCTCCGTATTCGTGCCGCCCGCCTGCGACTTCAGATTCCGGCGGATCTTCTTCAGTTGTTTCGCCATATCGAATCCCTGCTTTCTATGCAATAATTTCTTTTTTCATATCTTTTCTATTATACATGGGATATGAGAACTTGGCAATGTGCTTGTCGCTCTTAACATTTCGTAGTAGAATGAGATAGTATGATACGGAGGGAAACGAGATTGTTCATTCATAGAATACATTTGGCTAGGATGGGGGAGAGATATGATACGGGAGCAGCGCAGCAGGGAGAAGCTTGAGGCGTATTACCAGAGGTTTCGCGACGAAGGAGAGATTGATGTCAACGTGCATCCGTGGGTGGCCGAGGCGTGGCGTGAGAGCAGGCGGCTCGGTGTGCCGTCGATGGGGACGGAGCCGAAGCGTGTGCTTTCTGCGGAGGATTTTTGTGCACTGCAGAAAAAGCATGCCCCTGCCATCGACTGCCTTCTGCAGCTGACGGAGGGCGTGCAGGAGTTCTTTGCGCGTTACGGCTTGAGTCTCTTGCTGCTCGATGCCGAGGCGCTCGTCTTGAAGAGCTGCACGCTGCCCTTCATGCGTCTGCCTCCCGGCAAGGTCGAAGGCTCGCGCCTTGGTATCGAAGAGATCGGCGCTTCGAGCATCAGCATAGCGAAGGAGAAGCGTGTGCCGTTTTGGGTCTTCGGGCCGGAGATTTGGCGCGAGGCGTCTCACGAAAGCGATGCCTGTACAGCGCCCGTCCTCGTCAGCGGCGAACTGCGCTATCTCGTGAACATCGTCGTGGACGATCCGAAGCTCGTGCCGCAGGATGCCGTCATCGCTCAGCTTCTGCTCATCGCGCGTTCGCTTGAGGCCGCCTTGGCGCGCGACCTCAGACTGCAGGCGCAGGAGGCAATCTTGGATGCCGCGCCGTTCGCCGTCTATCATATCCTGCCGAGCGGCGAGGTCGCTTACGCGAACCGCTTGGGATTGGAGCGTCTCACGCGCATCGGAGCGCGCGATCAGGCGACGAGCCGTCTGTCGAACCTTAACGACATCGTTTTGAATTATCGTCACACGCCGATCTATCAGGGATTCAGCGGCACGCCCTGCTACAACAAGGAGGTCACATGGATCACGGAGGCGAAGACGTATGAGGACGTCACGACCGTCGTGCCGATCGAAAGCCCTGTGACGCGCGAGGTCAATGGCGTCGTGACCGTTTCCATGCCCATTGAGGATCTTAGAATGCTCGTCGCGCACACGGCGGGCTATACGGCGAAGTACAGCCTCGCCACGATGGCAGGCAAGGGACAGGCGTTCCAAGCGCTGCGTGAAAAAGCGCTGCGCGTGGCGAGGGGAAAGAATCATGTGCTGCTGCAGGGCGAGGGCGGCACGGGCAAGCAGCGTCTGGCGCACGGCATACATCAGGCGTCGGCGCGCGCGGCGGGGCCTTTGATTTCCTTCCGCTGCGGCGATGTGCAGCCGGAACTTCTGGACGAAGAGCTTTTCGGCGCGGCGGTTTCCCCCGATGTCAGCCGTCCCGGCAAATTGGAGCTTGCCTTTGGCGGCACGCTCTTTCTCGATGAGATCGAGAAGCTGCCGAAGAAGACCGCGGCCGCTCTCGCGGCGGCTCTGCGCGAGGGCAAGGCGCATCGTCTCGGCGAGACGGTCGTGCGCCCCATCGACGTGCGGATCATCGCCGACTGTGACGGTGATCTCAAGCGCTTGACGGAGCGAGGCCTCTTCGACCGAAGTCTCTACGACATCGTTTCACGCAGCGTCATACGCATGCCGGCGCTGCGCAACCGACGCGAGGATATCCCCCTGCTCGCCGAGCAGATTATCTGCGAGCTAGCCGAGCAGCACCGCATGGAGAGGAAGCGGCTTCTGCCGGAGACGCTGACGATTCTTGAAGAGTACGATTGGCCCGGCAACATCAAGCAGATGCAGAGCATCTTGGAGCAGGCGTTCTTCCATACGGAGGGCGTGGCGATTTCGCCCGAGAACATCAATCTCATGGGCGACGTCAAGCCCGATGATGACTGGAAGACGGATCGGGAAATATTCCTGCGTGCATGGCAGGCGGCGGGCGGCAACGTCAGCCGCTTGGCGAATCTTCTCGATGTCAGCCGCGTCACGCTGTATCGCTATTTGAAGAAGTTTCAGTTGGAAAAAGTGTAAGGAGGAAGTTCTGTGCGACTGCGCAGGAAGCCGTGGGTGGATGAGGCCATTCACGCATACGATGATTTTGTCTATCCGAAGGATCGCCCGGCGGGCGAGGCGGAAAGGGGACGTTGGAAGGAGATCTTCGGACGCGAGGCGCCGCTCTTTGTCGAACTTGGCACGGGCAAGGGCGATTTCATCCGTCAGATGGCGGAGCGCTCCCCTGAGGTCAATTTCATCGGCATCGAGAAGCAGCAGGATGTGCTCATCGCGGCGGCGAAGAAGGTGCGCGAGAAGGAGCTGAAGAATGTGCGCCTGCTCGTCTTCGACATCGCCCAGCTTGAGAAAATTTTTGCGCCGGGGGAAGTCGATCGTTTCTTTGTGAACTTCTGCGATCCGTGGCCCAAGGCGCGTCATGCGAAGCGCCGCCTCACGCACCACAGTTTTCTCGCTCGCTACAAGGAACTCCTCGTGCCCGGCGGCAAGCTTGTCTTTAAGACGGACAACCGCGCGCTCTTCGACTTTTCTTTGGAGGAGTTCCGCGAGATGGGGCTTTCGCTGCACGACGTTTCCTATGATCTGCACAGCGAGGCACGTCCCGACAACGTGATGACGGAGTATGAAAAGAAATTCAGCGGCAAGGGTGAGAAGATCAACCGCTGCGAGGTCACGTTCGCGTGAAGGAGGGGACTATGGAAAGACAGGAAGCCGCAGAAGAAAAGGGCAAGAAGAGCTTCTGGGTCAGCGATATGGAGGCGGTGCTCGCCATCTTCATCGTGCTCCTCGTCTTCGGCAGCATCAACGTGTTCAGCTCAAGCTTCATCTTGGCGGAAACGACGTTCGGCACGCCGTACTTCTTCTTGCAGCGTCAGCTTTTCAATCTTGCGGCGGGCTTCTTCTGCTTCTTTCTTGGCTGCCGCGTGAATTACCATCGCTGGCGTGCGTGGATCGTGCCCGTCGTCATAATCACGATCCTCTCGCTCATCGCAGTCCTTCTCGTGGGCGCGGAGGTCAACGGCTCGAAGCGTTGGCTCGGCACGGCAGGTTTTCAGATTCAGCCAGCGGAAATTGCGAAGCTCGTTTCCCTGATGCTCATTTCTGCTTATGCGGCATACCGTGTGCGAAATGACAAGCCCATCGACATTCTCTTCCCGAATCCGCAGTATCTGCTCGTCCTCTTCATGGGATTGTTGATCGAGCTGGAGCCGGACGGCGGCACGATGTTCATCGTCATCTTCGTGCCTTTCATGCTCCTTTGCATTGCAGGGCTTCAAAAGACGAAGGTGCTGACGACAGTCGCCATCTTCGCGGCGGCGGGCACGGCACTGTCCATCCTGCAGCCGTACCGCCTTGCACGCCTCAAGGTTCTGCTCGATCCGTGGGCGGATTCGCAGGGCATCGGCTATCAGACGGTGCAGTCTCTGTCCGCCATCGGCTCGGGCGGCCTCACGGGCATGGGGCTTGGCATGGGCGTGAGCAAGTACAGCTACCTGCCCGAGGCGCATACGGATTTCGCCTTCGCCATATTCAGCCAGGAGACGGGGTTTCTGGGCGTCATTCTCGTGCTCGTGCTCTACTCGGCATTCACCGTCTATGGTGCGCGCATCGCAAATGCCGCCTCTGACGCTTACGGACAGTTTCTCGCTACGGGCATCCTGCTGCTCATCAGCGGTCAGGCGGTCATCAACCTTCTGATGGTCGGCGGCCTCCTGCCTGTCATCGGCGTGCCGCTGCCTTTCATCAGCTACGGCGGCACATCGCTGATGATCAGCATGGCGAGCGTCGGCATCCTCTTGAACATTGGACAGCACGGCACGGGCGCGTCGAACCGCAGCAAGCTCCGGGAAGCCTTGGAGCGCGATGTGGCGAAGAAGAAAGCGGAGCGTCATCTGCGTCTCGTGAAGAAGTAGCAGGGGAGGGATTCTCTTGGAAAGCATCTATGGCAAGCAGGGAGAGGCGCTCCCTGAGATTCTAGGCGCGTTTCGCACGCGCATTGAGGAGATCAGCGCACGCGTCAAGGAGCGCACAGGATCGGCGCCCTACGAGCATCTGATCTGCCGCATCAAGTCGGACGAGAGCATGCGCGAGAAGTGCCGCCGCAAAAGCCTGCCCGAAACGCCGCAGTCGGCTCTCTGCAAGGTGCATGACGCCATCGGCGTTCGCGTCGTCTGCCGCTTCATCGATGACGTCTACGTCGTCGTGCGTGCGCTCAAGGCGCTTTCGGGCGTGACGGTCTTCGAGGAGAAGGACTACATTCGCGACGTGAAGCCGAACGGCTATCGCAGTTACCACATGATCGTTTCGATCGAAGCGCCGTTCGAAGATGTGGAAGGGAGGAACCCCGGGCATTTCTTTGTGGAATTGCAGCTTCGCACGCTCGCCATGGATTCCTGGGCGAGTTTGGAGCACGAGATGATGTACAAGCACACGGTCAAGAATCGCAAACTGTTGGCGGCGGAGCTCAAACGCTGCGCCGATGAGCTTGCCTCGTGCGACCTTTCGATGCAGACGATCCGCAACTTGATTCGAGAGACTGATGTGATGGGCGAGGTGATGGCATGAAGCTCCTGCTGGCGGAAGATGAAAAGGATATGGCGGCGGCGCTCGTCGCAGTTCTGGAGCATTCGGGCTACGAGGTCGACGCTGTTCGCGACGGCAGGGCGGCTCTGGCGCTCGCGCACAAAGGCACTTACGCCTGCATGGTCTTCGATGTGATGATGCCCGTGATGGACGGCGTGACGGCCTTGAAAGAGCTGCGTGCGGCGGGCGATACAACGCCCGTCCTGCTGCTGACGGCGAAGGCGGAAGTCGGCGACCGCATCGAGGGGCTTGACGCGGGGGCGGACGACTACCTGCCCAAGCCTTTCGCGATGGGGGAGCTGCTCGCACGTCTGCGTTCCTTGACGCGCCGCGCCGAAGTCTATGCGCCCGCCGAGCTGTCGCTCGGCTCGGTCACGCTCGACGTCGGAAAGCAGGAACTGGCGGCGAAGAGCGCCGTGCGCCTTGCGAGAAAGGAGACGCAGCTTATGCAGCTCTTGATGATGAATGCGGGAAAGTGCGTCACGACGTCGGAGATTTACGAGCGCGTGTGGCAGGGAGCGGAAGAGGGCGCGGACATCGTCTGGGTCTACATCTCCTACCTGCGACAGAAACTCAAGGCGATTCATGGCGACGTTGCGATTCGCGGTGAGCAGGGGGGAAGCTACACGATCTGCGAGGTGGGCTAGATGGAAATGGTATCGCGGCTGCGGCGCAAGTTCATCGTCCTAGGCACGGCTGCCGTCGTCCTCATCGTCTTCGTCGTGCTCGCCGCCTTGAACCTCGCGAGTTTCTACGACGAGGGAAGCCGCATCGAGGCGGTGCTCTCCTACATCACGCGCCACGACGGCAAGCTGCCCGAAAAGCGCATTGTCGACGAGGGCTTCGACTATACGCCGGAGTTTGCCTTTCAGACGCGCTACTACTGGGCGAAATTCAGTAAGGATGGTGCACTCCTTGCGGCGGATGCGAGCCACATCGCCGCCGTCACCGACGAGGAAGCCGAGGCATTGGCGACTCGTCTCGCTCATGGCGTCAGCCTGCGCGGCAACTACGAAGCCGATGGCGCCTACTACGCCTATCTCGTCACGAAGCTTGAGGGGGGCGGCTCCTTCGTCGTCGTCATGGACTGTACGCGCGAGATGCAGATGGTCTGGAACGGCGTGCGCTTTTCCGTCCTCGTCGGCATCCTCTGCGTGCTGCTCTACATCGCGCTCGTCGCGTGCTTCTCACGCTGCCTCGTCGCGCCCTTCGTGCGCAACTTGAAGAGCCAGCGACAATTCGTCACGAACGCGAGTCATGAGCTGAAGACGCCAATCGCCATCATCTCGGCGAATACGGAGGTGCTTGAGATCACGATGGGTAAAAACCAGTGGACGGAGACGATCTTGAAGCAGGTAAAGCGACTCTCAGGTCTCGTCAACGACATGGTCGCGCTCGCGAAGCTCGAAGAGCGCGTCTCGGAGCATTTCCACCCGATCGACGTCAACTGCGCGGAGACAGCGCGTGAGGTTGCCGCCTCCTTTGAACTTCCCGCGAAGGAGCAGGGAAAGCGGATCGTGACGGAAATCGAAGACGGCGTTCATGTGCTCGCCGACCAGCGCATCATTTACACATTGATGAACGTCCTCGTCGACAATGCCGTCAAATATGCAGACGACGGCGGCGACGTGCAGATCGCTCTCGCGAGCGGCAGGCGCGGGCGCGGCATGGTCTTTTCCGTGACGAATCCCTATGCGGCGGGCGAGGGCATAGACTATTCGCGCTTCTTCGAGCGTTTCTACCGCGAGGATGCGTCACATAACAGCGAGAAGGCCGGCTACGGCATTGGTCTGACGATTGCTGCTGAAATCGTCAGCTATCTCAAGGGAAAGCTCGCGGTTCGTTACAAGGATGGTGCGATCACTTTCGAGGCCGCACTGAAGTGAGGAGAAAAAAGATTGAAGCTCATTTCCATCGTTGTCCCCGTATTCAACGAGGAGGACAATCTCGAACATTTTTATCAGGCGATTTCTGAAGTCATGGCTGCGACGAAGTACGACTTCGAACTGATTTTTGTCGATGACGGCTCGTGTGACAAGAGCCGCGAGATCCTGCGCCGCTTGGAGGAAAAGGATGCACGCGTGCAGCCCATTTTCCTCTCGCGCAACTTCGGGCATCAGCTTGCCTTGACGTGCGGTCTCGACCACGCGGACGGCGCGGCTGTCATCATGATGGACGGAGACATGCAGCATCCACCCGCGCTGATTCCGACGCTTCTTGCCAAGTGGGAAGAAGGTTTTGACGTCGTGCAGACGATCCGTGAGACGACGGAGGGCGTCGGTTTCTTGAAGCGGACGACGTCGTATTGGTACTACAAGGCGCTCAACAAGATTTCGCGCGTCCACATCCAGGAGGGCGGCTCGGATTTTCGACTCATGGATCGCAAGGTCGTGCTGGAATTTCGCTGTTACCGTGAGCGTGCGCGCTTCATTCGCGGCATGATCGGCGCCATGGGCTACCGTCAGGTGCAGATCCGCTTCGTCGCGCCCAAGCGCTTTGCGGGCGTCTCCAAATTCTCGCCGCGAAAGATGCTGCACTTCGCGCTCGACGGCATCCTCGCCTATTCGACGGTGCCCCTGCGGCTGGGGCTTTACTCGGGGTTCATCTGCGGCATATTGAGTATCTTGCTGCTCCTCCATGTGCTTTACATCAAGTTCATCGAGGGGAGTGCCGTGCCCGGCTGGGCGACGATCACGGCCTGCGTGCTGCTCTTCGGCGGCCTGCAGCTCGTCGCGCTCGGCATTCTCGGCGAGTACATCGGGCGCATCTTTGAGGAGGTCAAGCGGCGGCCTCTCTACCTCGTCGCACGCGGCAAGCCCAAGGAAATCGCACGCATGGCGAGCGAGGACGCTGGGAGGGAGAAGGGAAGTCGTGAGGAGAGGAAAGGACATGACGATGAAGAAAAAGGAAATCATCCATGAGGTGCGCCGCTACTTTGTAATCCTTTTCGGCTGCGCCGTCTGCGGCGTCGGTATCAACCTCTTCATACTGCCGGCAAACTTGCTGACGAGCGGCCTCGGAGGCATTGCCATCCTCCTGCACTACTTTGTCGGCTGGCCTGTCGGCGCGCAGCTCCTCGTCTACAATTTGCCGATTCTCTACCTCGCGCATCGCTTCGTGGGAAAGCGCTACGCCGTCGATACGATCTTGGGCACGGTGCTCTTCTCCCTCGGCATCGATGTGTTCGCGCCGCTTTCGGTGCTGCATCCCGTGCACGACACGATGCTCAACGCCATCTTCGGCGGCGTCGTCTCGGGCATCGGCTACGGCGTCATCTTTCGCTTCGGCTCGAATACGGGCGGCGTCGACGTGCTCGGCGCCATCTTGAAGAAGTATTGGTCGATTGATGTCGGTACGGGCGTATTCCTGCTCAACATGCTCGTCATCGCAGCGTCGGCGGCGCTCTTTGATCTGGAGACGGCGCTCTTCACGCTCGTCTGCATCTATGCGACAGCGGAGCTTACGAACCGCTGGGCGGCGGGATTCAATCGCGAGAAGGCGATCTTCATCATCTCAGAGGAAAGCGAGAAGATCGGCGACGCCATCATGGAGAGCCTGCACCGCGGCGTCACCTACCTCGAAGGCCGGGGCGGCTTTCTGCAGGAAAAGAAAGCCGTCGTCTTCGTCGTCGTCTCCCTGACGCAGCTCGCACGCGTCAAGGCAATCTGCGATCGCTTGGACAAGAATGCGTTCCTCATCATCGCGAACGCTTCCGAAGTGCGCGGCAGAGGTTTTTCGCGCGAGCGCATCCTCTATCAGTTCGCGCAGCGCAAGGAGCTGATCGAGGCGCGGGAGAGGGAGAAGGGCGGGACGTGATTCAAAGGATGACCTCAGTAACGACAATAGGCAGAGCCGCATGGGATGGCGGCTCTGCCTGTTGTCGTTTTTGCTTATATTTTTTTGCGGCGGCACCGGCTCGATTCGTCCCGCTTCGATCGTCTTGTCAGCGAAGTCTCATTTCGCGCCGCGCTTTTCACGCAGGTAAACGTCCATCGCTTCCGCCACATGTTTGGCGTCGTTGACAACTTGGACGACGTTGCACGGGCCGAGGACGACGTCGCCGCCCGAGAAGACGCCGGGGCGGGTGGTGGCACCGGTTTCATCGACCTCGACCAAGCCTTTTTCGTTCGTCTCTATGCCCGTGGTCGTGCGCACGATCTTGTCTTTCGGATCTTGGCTGACTGCGATGACGGTGCTGTCGGCAGGACACAGGACAGGATCTCCTTCGCCCGTCAGTTTGCCTTCTTCGTCGAAGTGGCGGTCGCGCATCAAAGGTCCGTCCTTCGTGATGGAATCGACGCCCTTGCAGAACTCGAATTCCACGCCGTCTGCCTGCGCGTACTCGAATTCGCGCACGCTGGCGGCGACCTTGTTGCTGCGCGAATAGACCGTGACGTAGCGGCAGCCCTTGCGGATCGCGGTGCGCGCGACATCCATGGCGGAGTTGCCCGAGCCGATGACGGCGACGCGGTCGCCGAGAGCAAAGGAGTCGGGGTTTTGCAGATAGTCGACGGCGAAATGGCAGTTGCCGAGGCTTTCGCCCTTGACGCCGAGGCTGCGCGGTCGCCAGACGCCCGAACCGATGAAGATGGCGTCGTACCCGTCGGCAAAGAGCGTGTCGAGCGTCAGAAGGCCGCCGATCGTGCGGTTGGGTCGGATGCAGATGCCGAACTCACGCAGCTTTTTCTCATAGCGGTCGAGAATGCTCAGCGGCAGACGGAAGTCGGGGATGCCGTAGCGCATCATGCCGCCGATCTTGTCCATGCGCTCGAAAATCGTCACGTCGTAGCCCTTCTGCGCAAGCTTGATGGCAACGGTGATGCCGGCAGGACCCGAGCCGATGACGGCGACGGTCTGCCCCGTAGAAGGCGCACGCTCCAAGGTGACGCGGTCGAAGTAGGTATTCGAGATGTAGTGCTCGATGCTGGAGATCTGTATGGCGGATCCTTTGCGCAGTTGGATGCAGTTGCCCTCGCACTGCTTCTCATGGTCGCAGACGAGCGAGCAGATGATGCTCAGGGGATTGTTCTCGAAGAGCATAGCGCCCGCCTCGTTGATGCTGCCTTCGAGAAAGAGGCGGATCATCTCGGGGACGTTCGTCTGCACAGGACAGCCCTTGATGCGGCACAGGGGCTTTTTGCACTGGAGGCAGCGCCGCGCCTCGTCAATGACATGGATTGCCATGAAGATCACCTATCCTTTGTTGAATTGAAATATATTCCACCCTTCAGTCTACTTCAACGCGGGGATATTGTCTGTTGCTATTATCACATTTTCTTTAGAAAAGATAAACCTTCACCCGTTGGCTGTATGTGCGGCGTCCTGCCTTGTGCCCGCCGTCTCGTTGGATAGGCCGAGCCGCTGCAGAAGAGCCATGTCCTCGGCAATGGTCGTGCCCGAAGTCGTGAGCATGTTGCCTGTGATGGAGGCCGATGCGCCGTAGAGGAAGGCGGGCGTGCCATTGTCCTTGATGAGTTTGCGTCCCGCGCCGAGGCGGATGTTTGCCGTCGGGTTGATGAAGCGGAAGAAAGCGATGGTGCGCAGGATCTCATCGCTCGTCAAGGGCGTTCTGCCCTCAAGCGGCGTGCCGGGAATCGCCATGAGGGAGTTGATGGGAATGGATTCGATGCCGAGTTCGGCAAGGCTCACCGCCATGTCGAGGCGGTCTTCCCACGTCTCGCCCATGCCGATGATGCCGCCCGAACAGACGTTAAGCCCTTCGCCCTGTGCGAGACGGATCGTGCGGATGCGGTCGTCGTAAGTGTGCGAGGTACAGATCTCGGGAAAGAAGCGGCGCGACGTCTCGATGTTGTGATGGTAGCTCGTGACGCCCGCGGCGCGAAGCGCACGGAACTGTTCTCGCGAGAGAATGCCGTGCGAGGCGCAGAGGTCGATTCGGAGTTTCTTGCGCATGGCACGGTAGCAGTCGAGCGCGGCGTCGAACTCCTTGCCCGCGAGCGCCCTGCCCGAGGTCACGATGGAGAAGCGGTTGACGCCCGCCTCCTCGTTGGCGCGTGCGTTGGCGATGATCTCTTCCTGTGCGAGAAATGCGTATTCCTCGACGCCCGTCCTGTGGTGCGCGGATTGGGCGCAGTACTTGCAGTCCTCGCTGCAGTGACCGCTGCGCGCGTTGATGATCGTACAGAGGTCGATGTGCTTGCCGCAGAACTGTCGCTGCAGCTCGTGTGCGCCCTCCTGCAGCGCTTCAAGCGGCGCATCGAGGAATATGGAGAGGTCGTCCTCGCGCTTGATGCGGCGGCCGCAGAGAATTTCTTTCGTGAGTTTTTTGACGGCGTTTTCCTTTGTCATGGCAGAGCCTCATTTCTTTCAAGAAGTTTGCATTTCCTCCCATTATATTTCAGACGGCGCATATAGTCAACTGATATGGAAATCCTGGTTAACCTTGGACTACTATTGCTTCCTCGACGGCTGCAAGGTATAATGGGAACGATGAATTTAGAAGAGAGGAGTCTTTCTTTGCAAAAGGTTTTGGAGGAGAAGATCGCCTTTGCCGATCAGCGCGAAGCGACGGCGCTTCTTGGCGAGCACGACGAGTACTTGCAGGTGCTCATGGACAATTTCGACTGCCGCTTCATAAGCCGCGGCGAGGAGCTTGCAATCGACGGCGAGGCGGCTGTCGTGCGGGCGGCGGCGCAGGTCGTGCGCGAGCTGCAGTACCTGCACCGGCAGGGCACGACACTCACGATGCACGAGGTGCGCTACAGTGTGGGACTCGTCAAGCGCGGCAAGGGTGAGGCGCTGCACAGCCTTTTCAGCGACACGATCCTCGTGACGAGCCGTGGCCGTCATGTGCGCCCGAAAACGCTCGGCCAGCGCATCTACCTCGACGCCATCCGCAAGAACTCCATCACGTTCGGCATTGGACCTGCAGGCACGGGAAAGACGTACCTCGCCGTCGTCATGGCGGTGGCGGCGCTTCGTGCGAGGCTGGTGGAAAAGATCGTGCTCACGCGCCCCGCTGTCGAGGCGGGCGAGCGGCTGGGCTTTCTGCCCGGCGATCTGCAGGAGAAAGTCGATCCGTATCTGCGCCCGCTCTACGATGCGCTGCATGACATCCTCGGCTTTGACACCTACCAGAAGCTCCTCGCCAAGGGCGTCATCGAGATTGCGCCGCTCGCTTACATGCGCGGACGCACGCTGGAGGACGCCTTCGTGATTCTCGACGAGGCGCAGAATACGACGCCGAGCCAGATGAAGATGTTCCTGACGCGCTTGGGCTTCGGCTCGCGCATGGTCGTGACGGGCGACTTGAGCCAAGTCGACTTGCCGCGTGGCGTGTTCTCGGGACTCTCTGAGGCGAGCCGCATCCTGCGCGATGTGCGCGGCGTGGGCGTCGTCCGTCTGGAAGCGCTCGACGTCATCCGTCACGACGTCGTCGCACGCATCGTCGAGGCGTATGACCGCGCGGACAAGGCGCGTCGGGATTCTGAGAAAAAGCCGGCAGAGCTGCAGGAGAAAAAGCCGGCGGCTCAGGAAAAGGCTACGGCATCAGAGAGAGGGGAGGCGGACGCATGAACATCCTGCTCAGCCACGAGGTGGAAGACCTGCCCCTTGACGAGGGCCTTGAGGCGGAGATTCGGCGCGCTGTGGAAAAAGTCGGCGAGATTTACGATGTGGCGGACGCCGAGGTCAGCATCACCTTGACGGACGATGCGCACATCCATGTGCTGAACCGCGAGTACCGCAGGGTCGATCGTCCGACGGACGTGATTTCCTTTGCGCTCAATGAGAGCGAGGAGCCGGCGATCGCGGGCGGGCCTGCCGTCAACGTCCTCGGCGACATCGTCCTATCGGTTGAGCGCGCCGCGGCGCAGGCGGCGGACTACGGGCACAGCCTGCGCCGCGAAATCGTCTTCTTGACGGTGCACGGCATGCTGCATCTCCTCGGCTACGACCATGTAGAAGAGGCGGAGCGGCAGGAGATGGAGGAGGAGCAGCGCCATGTGATGGCGGCTCTCGGCGTGACGCGCGAGGAAGCGGCGGAAGGCTCTGCGGAATGCACGGAGCAAGTGACAGCGAAAGGGGAGAACGATGGAAAAGGCAAAGCATAGATCGGGCTTCATCGCTGTCGTCGGGCGGCCGAACGTCGGCAAGTCGACGCTCATCAACAGCCTCATCGGGCAGAAGATCGCCATCATGAGCGACAAGCCGCAGACGACGCGCACGCGCATCCTCTGTATCCTGACGGAGCCAGACGCGCAGATCGTCTTCCTCGACACGCCGGGCATCCACAAGCCGCGCCACAAGCTCGGTGAATACATGGTGCGCGCAGCGGAAAGCACCTTGAAGGAGGTCGACGCCGTCTTCTTCGTCGTCGATGCGACGGAGAAGATGGGACCGGGCGAGCGCTATATCGTAGAGCGCCTGCAGGCGACGAAGTGCCCGTGCATCCTCGTCGTCAACAAGCTCGACCTCATCGAGAAGCCCGCCGTGCTGCCGATCCTCGAAAGCTACATGAAGGTATATCCGTTTGCAGGCGCCGTGCCCATATCGGCGAAGGAAGAGGTGAACCTCGACTCGCTTCTTGCGGAAGTCAAGAAGTATCTGCCCGAAGGTCCTGCCTATTATCCGGAAGACATGGTGACGGATCAGCCCGAGAGACTCATTGTGGCGGAGCTCGTGCGCGAGAAGGCGCTTCTTGCGACGCGCGACGAACTGCCCCATGCCATCGCCGTCGATCTCGACGAGATGAAGGAGCGCGCCAAGGGGGGCTTCTACATCCGCGCGACGATCTACGTGGAGCGCGAGTCGCAGAAGGGCATCGTCATAGGCGCAAAGGGCGCTCTTCTGCGCGAGATCGGCGCACAGGCGAGAAAGGACATCGAGATGCTTCTCGGCGCGAAGGTCTTCCTCGATCTCTGGGTCAAGGTGAAGAAGGACTGGCGCAACCGTGAGGGCGTTCTGCACAACTTCGGTTTTGAATGAGAGGAAATAGGGAAAGGGCGGCAGCAGGATGAACAAGGTATCGAAGCGCTTTATTAACGGTCTTATCCTTCTCGTGCCGTTGGCCATCACGGTTTTCGTCGTGACAGAGGTGCTGAACTTCACGGAGATCGTGCTCGGCAAGCATTTTCCCGTCTATTATCCGGGCATGGGCATCGTGACGGTGCTGCTCGTCATCTATCTCGTGGGCTGGCTCTCGTCGTACTGGTTTATGAAGCGCGTGATTTCCTATGGCGAATGGCTGCTCGGCAAGATTCCCGTCGTGAAGTTCATTTACAACAGTGTCAAGCACCTTTCGACCGCCGTTTTTGAGTCGAACAACATGTTTGACCACGTCGTGCTCGTGCCGTTTCATCAGTCGCGGGCGCTCGGCTTCGTCATGGCAGAGGTGCCGGCAGTCTTGCGCGAAAAGCTCGGCGACGACTACGTCTGCGTCTTCGTGCCGTGGAGCCTCAACATGACCTCGGGTACGAACCTCTTCGTCAAGAAGAGTGATGTCATCTATCTCGACATCAGCAATGAGTCGGCGCTGCAGTACATGCTGACGGCGGGCGCCGTCATGCCGCAGCGGCAGATGGCGGCGAAACCGCAGGAGGTGGGCAGTGCGACGCGGCTGGCGGACGAAGTCGTGGCAGCGTCGAAGACGCAGTCAGCGCGTGCAGCCGGGGAAGCGTGCGAGGAGGCCGAACCGCATGGCACGCCGCAGCGCTGAGGCGCTTGTGCTCGCCACGAGAAACTGGGGCGAGGCGGACAAGATGGCGTCGCTCTTGACGCGTGAGTGCGGGCGCGTCGAGGCGGCGGCGTTCGGCTGCCGCCGCCCCAAGAGCGCACTTGCGGCAGGGATGCAGATGTTCAGCCACCTAGACGTGGAGCTTACGGAAGGCGGCCGGGTCTGGACGGTGCGGCAGTGTTCGCTCAAGGGACGGTTTCGCCGTCTCTCGGAAGACCTCTCGGCCATGGCATACGGCTCCTTTGTGGCGGAACTGGCGCTTGAGCTTTTTCCCGAGCACGAGCCTGCGCCCGATGCTTTCGACCGTCTGCTGCAGATTTTCTGCGCCTTTGAGGAGCGCAATCCGCGTCTCGTGGCGCTGGCGGCGGCGTATCAGCTCCTCGCGCTCGCGGGGCTTTCGCTTCATCTTGCAAGCTGCGTCCACTGTGGTGCGCCCTTCGAAGAGCCGATGTCCGTCGACATCGGCGAGGGCGGCGCATTGTGCGCCGCTTGCCGCAAAGAGGATATGCCACTCTTTTCTGCCGAATTGAAGGAGTTCATCGAGAAGCTGACCGCTCTCGATTGGCAGGCGTTTCTCTCGTCGCAGAAGGCGGCGGGCGGGCGCTCTCCGGCACCGTTTTCCGTCAGAAAGCAGGAACTTCTGGCAGCGGAAAGCCTGCTGCTCGCTTACCTGCGTGCGCTTTTCGGCAAGCCGCTGCGCTCGCTCGCCTTCATCGCACAGATCGGCGGCGTTTGAAGCGTTTGCTGTGCGCTTGTGGCGAAGGCATGAGGTGCGTTCTGCGATAGTTTTTGGCAATATGTTTGGGAGGGGAATTTTCCATGGCAATTCTTGTTTGCGGCGGCGCCGGTTACATCGGCTCTCATGCCGTTCATCAGCTCATTGAAAAGGGAGAAGAAGTCGTCATCGTTGACAACCTGCAGACGGGTCATCGCGGCGCGATTCACGCGCGGGCAAAGTTTTACGAAGGCGACATCCGCGACCGCGCCGTATTCGATGCGATACACGATCTACGGCGATGACTACAAGACGCCCGATGGCACCTGTCTGCGCGACTACATCCACGTCGTCGACCTCGCCGATGCACATGTGCGCTCACTCGAATACTTGCGGAAGGGCGGCGAGAGCGACATCTTCAACCTCGGCAACGGACAGGGCTTCTCGGTCAAGGAAATGATCGCCGCCGCAGAGAAGGCGACGGGCAAGAAGATCGCGGCAGAAATCGGCGCACGCTGTGCAGGCGACCCTGCGCAGCTCATCGCTTCCAGCGACAAGGCGCGCCGCATCCTCGGCTGGCAGCCGCACTTCACTGACGTGGAAGAAATCATCGCGACGGCATGGCGGTGGCACGAGAAGCATCCGAATGGGTATGGAGAGTAACTTTCTGGCTAAAGTGCGTAATCGGTGCTATAATGATAATAGAAGGTGGAAAAGAAACAGTTCTCATACAACAAGGAGAAATCTTAATGGCAGAGAGTGTAGGAGATTCCTATCAAGATCCGACATACGATCAACATGCCAAACGTTTGCTTTCACAAAGAGCGATCATGGCACGTCTCTTGAAGCGAACTGTGCCAGAGTTTAAGGATGTTGCAATCTCTGACATCGCAGAAAAATATATCGAGGGCACGCCACAGATCAGTGAGATTCCCGTGGATAGGGATAAGACGAATACCGTAAGAAACAGGAAAGATTCGCCGAAAGAATTCCTCGGTGATGCCACGGAAAATGTCGGCATCACGGAAGGCTGGATTCGCTTCGATATACTTTTCCACGCGAGAGTTCCCCAATCGGGTGAACGCATCACCTTGATTATCAATGTTGAGGCACAGCGGACACAGAAAAGAGCGAAGCTGGGCTACGCACTCCTGCGCCGAGCCGTCTACTATGCGAGCCGCTTGATTTCTTCGCAGAAAGAAACTGAATTTACAGGATCATCCTACGATGAAATCAAGAAAGTCTACAGTATTTGGCTTTGTATGGACTCCCCGGACGGCAGGAGCGCCATCAATCGTTATGACCTTGCCGAGCATCATATTCTGTACCATCACAAGGAAAAGTGTGCTGACTATGATTTGATGAGCATCATCACGGTTTATCTTGGAAATGAACGACAGCAGGACGAGGATTGGCTCATTCGATTCCTGCAGATCTTGTTCAAAGACACGGAAATATCTCCGGCAGCGAAGAAGCAGCTTTTAAAAAATGAATTTGATATGGATATAAGTGCAGATATAGAAGAGGAGATGAGGACAATGTGCAATCTGAGTACAGGTATCTATGAACAAGGCATGGAGCGTGGCATGGAGCGTGGCATGGAGCGTGGCATGGAGCGCGGCATGGAACGTGGGCGGGAGGAAGGAAAGGTTGATATTGTTCTGGAAATGCTGCGAAATAAGCTGCCGCTCGAAATGATCGCAAGCATGTCGAAGTTTTCCTTGGAAAAAGTGAAAGAGCTTGGCAAGATGCACAGCTTGCTTTAATTCATGGAATTTTCGTGTTCTGCTGAAATTGGTTTTGATACGTATAAAACCGCTCCTCTACTGCTCGGACGAGTAAGGAAAGGGGCGGTTTTATGTGTTTGATACAGAAGTATCTTTCGCCATTGTTCTCTTCTATGGGAGATCTTGCTGTGTCTGCATTTGGGTACGATATATTCCCTTTCCGCCTCAATCGTTGTATAATAGTATGCAACAAGCAAATTCAATCGAAGAAAAGGAGAGAGTCTTATGTATACGCTTTCCAGCACGGAATTTCATGGCATCAAGCCGCAGATTGACGAGGAGGCATTTGTCGCACCGCAGGTGTTCCTTTCGGGCGATGTGCGCGTCGCGAAGTATGCGAGTCTTTGGCCGGGTGTTGTTGCGCGCGGCGATGTGAATTACATCTCTGTCGGCGAGTGCTCGAATGTGCAGGATCTCGTCTGCCTTCATGTGGCGGACGACAATCCGTGCATCATCGGCGATTATGTGACGATCGGCCACAGCGCCGTCGTGCACGGCGCGGAGATCGGCAACCATGTCCTCATCGGCATGAACGCGACGGTTCTGACGGGCGCAAAGGTCGGCGAAGGCTCGATTATTGCTGCAGGGGCACTCGTGCGCGAGAACGAGGTCATTCCGCCGAATTCCCTCGTCGTCGGCATGCCGGGCAAGGTCGTGCGCACGATTGACCGCATCAAGACGATTCATGCGCAGGCGATCAAGTACAAGTGCGAGTGGGCGATTGAGTACGGCGTCTATCCCGAGATCGGCGGCGAGAAGTACCACGGCGAGCACATTATCTGACGTTTGCCGCTTTACAGCTTTGCACCTTATGATATAATGAAAGGCACAGCCTTCGTTTTGGCTGTGCCTTTCATTATATTTTTCAGGAGGTTTGATTCATGGCGCGAGAAACGCTGAAGAGCCGTTTCGGCTTCATTCTCCTCAGTGCCGGCTGTGCGATCGGCATCGGCAATGTCTGGAAGTTCCCTTATCTTGTCGGGCAGAACGGAGGCGGGGCGTTCGTTCTTATCTATCTTTTCTTCCTCATCGTGCTCGGCATCCCTGTCATGACGATGGAATTTTCTCTTGGCCGCGCGGCAAGGCGCAGTCCTGTGCGCATGTACCAGAGACTGACGCCCGAAAAGTGGGGCTGGCATTGGCATGGCTACGCATGTTGGTTCGGCTGCATCATGCTCATGATGTTCTATACGACGGTCGCGGGCTGGATGCTGCTTTACTTCTATCAGACAGCGTGCGGCGCGTTTGCGGGACTTTCTCCGAAGGAGATCGGTGCGGCCTTTGGCTCTATGCTCGGCGATCCTATCTTGCAGGTCGTGCCGATGGTGATCGTCGTCATCAGTGGCTTCCTCATCTGCTCGCACGGCTTGCAGTCGGGGTTGGAGCGCGTGACGAAGGGCATGATGGTGCTCCTGCTCCTCATCATGGTCGTGCTTGCCGTGAACAGCATTTTCCTCGACGGCGCGTCTGAGGGCATCTCCTTCTACCTGCGCCCTGACATTGCGAAGATGGAGGAGATCGGCTTTACGAACGTCATCGTCGCGGCGATGAATCAGGCGTTCTTTACGCTGAGCCTCGGCATCGGCGCGATGGCGATCTTCGGCAGTTACATCCCGAAGGATCACGCACTTCTCGGTGAGTCGGTCAACGTCGCCATCCTTGATACGCTCGTTGCCATCACGTCGGGACTTATCATCATCCCCGCGTGCTTCGCTTACGGCGTCGAGCCGGATAGCGGGCCGGGACTCATCTTCATCACATTGCCGAACATCTTCAATCACATGGCGGGCGGCATCATCTGGGGCAGTCTCTTCTTCCTCTTCATGACGTTTGCGGCCTTTTCGACGGTGCTCGCTGTCTTTGAAAACATCATGGCCTGCACGATGGATCTGACGGGGTGGAGCCGCAAGAAGACGGGATTCGTGAACTGCGCGGCAATCCTCGTGCTGTCCCTGCCCTGCGCTTTGGGGTTCAACCTCCTCGCGGGCATTCACCCGATGGGCGGCGAGAGCAGTTTCCTCGACATCGAGGATTTCATCGTGAGCAATATCCTCTTGCCCGGCGGATCGCTCATCTTTGTGCTCTACACGATGCATCGTTTCGGCTGGGGCTGGCAGAAGTTCTACGAAGAGGCGAATACGGGAAGCGGCTGGAAACTTCCTCGATGGGCGCGCGGTTATTTCGCCTACGTCCTGCCCCTTGTCGTCGGCGCGATTCTCGTGCTGGGATTGATGTGAGCTGCATGCACAAATTTCTGTGAATGCTTATGCCACTCTTGTGAAAGCGAAAGAAAGAACCCGACGCACGGCAAACGTCGGGTTCTTTTCTTTCAATATTGCCTATTCGCTTGCTACGCTCTTTTCGCGGCGCAGCCGAAAGATGAGACGGAAGGACAGCGAGAGGATGATGGCGATGACGGTCGCGAGCGACATGCCCCTGAGCGTCACCGTGCCGAGCGTGAGGCTTGCCGTCGATACGCCGACGCCCATGACGATAGAGGTCAGCAGGAGGTTCGTGGGCTTGCCATAGTCTACCTTGGATTCGACGAGGATGCGGATGCCTGAGGCGGCGATGACGCCGAAGAGCAGCATGGAGACGCCGCCCATGACGGGCGTCGGGATGCTCTGAATGAGTGCGGCGAGCTTGCCGAGGCATGAGAGCGCGACGGCGAAGACGGCGGCGCCGCCGATGACCCATGTCGAATAGACCTTCGTGATGGCAAGGACACCGATGTTCTCGCCGTACGTCGTGTTCGGCGTTGAGCCGAAGAAGCCCGAGAAAATCGTCGATATGCCGTTGCCGAGAAGCGAGCGGTCGAGTCCCGGATCCTTCGTGAGATTGCGCCCGACGATGTTGTTCGTCACGATGAGATGGCCGATGTGCTCGACGATGACGACGATGGAAGCCGGCAGGAGGATGAGGATCGCACCCGGCTCGAATTTCGGTGTGTAGATGGTCGGGATGGCGAACCACGGGGCGCTCTCGACAGCGGAGAGGTCGACGATGCCCGCTGCATAGGCGATGACGTAACCCGAAATGACGCCGATGAGGATGGGGATGATGGCGAGGAAGCCGCGAAACGCGATGGAAGCGAAGATCGTGACGGCGAGCGTGGCGATGGAGACGAAGACGACGGTCGGATCCGCCTCGGCATCGGTCAGACCTGCCATCTTCGCCGCCGTCGGCATGAGCTCAAGTCCGATGACGGCGACGATCGCGCCCATGGAGGCGGGCGGGAAGATCACGTCGATCCAGCCCGTGCCGATGGCATGGATGATGAAGCTCACGAGGCAGAAGACGATGCCTACGACGATGAAGCCGCCGAGCGCCGCCTCGTAGCTGTAGTCGGCGAGCACGAGGAATACGGGCGAGAGAAAGGCGAAGCTTGAGCCGAGATAGGCGGGGATCTTGCCCTTGCAGAGGATCAGATAGAAGAGTGTGCCGATGCCGTTGAAGAGCAGCACGGTCGCGGGGTTGACATGGAAGAGGATCGGCACGAGCACCGTTGAGCCGAACATCGCGAAGAGGTGCTGCAGGGAAAGCGGGATCGTCTGGAGGAGCGGCAGCCGCTCCTCGGGGGCAATGGTTCTTTGTGTCATGAAAATGCTCCTTTGGAAGATAGTTATACCAAAGAAGAATTTAGCACAGAATGAGCGCTTTGTCTAATGGATTATTTGACGATGCGGACGCTTTTGGAATCCAAGTATAATGTGTGTGCAGCAGGAAAGAATGAAACGGAAGGCGAATAGGCAAAGAAGGGATAGGGCGGTGATGGTGGAGGTGCAAGTATGGGCGTAAAGGACATGGGTCAGAGACTTTGTCGGTCCGTGCAGGGCGGCTATCAGCGCTTTCGCACGGCGATGATTCTTGATGTTGTACTGTTTGTTTGCGTGGGCGTGCTTACGTACTGCCATGTGTATGAGATGCAAGATTGGTATACGGAGGAGATTGGTTGCGCGGCGGCAGCGGCGGTGATCGGCTGCATCTTCGCTGTCGCCCTGCGGTTATTCTTGGAGAGGCGCGGACAGGAGCGGCATGGCTTCGAGGCACTGCTGACGGTTGTCGTATTTGTGTTTTTCTTCATTCTTGTGCAGGGACATGATTGGACGAATTCCTATATTCTGCTCAAGACGGCAGGGCCGGCGCTTGTTTTTGTGTCTGTCGGTCTTTATTGTCTTGAGCCGCAGAACGAAGGCGAGAATCCGCCACTTGCCGTGTTTTTTGCAATCTCTAAGGCATGGCTTGTCGGCACACTTTTGCTCATATCTCTGGGTATCTGCTTGACAGCATTCGATTCGCTGATTTTTTCTTTGGAATTTCGACTGCAGGCGATGCTGCATTTCCTCATGGTGGAATTTTCCTATCTTTTCATCGCGGTGCAGATCTTTCTCGCTAGCCTGCCTGATCGGGGGAAGACGACGGAGACTCCCGTGCTCTTTCGTGCGCTTCTCGTGCACGTGCTTTGGCCGGTCTATCTGCTCTTGCTCGCTATTCTCTATCTCTATGTGGCAAAGATCATCTATGCATGGGAGATGCCCGTCGGCATGATGAATTGGTTTGCCTCGTTGGCTCTTCTAGCCTTCAGCGTGTTTTTCTTCTGCTTTGCGAATGATGCACGCTATTCGCTGCTGCAGCGTTTCCTGCGCTGGGGTCTTTTGCTCTTTCTGCCGATCCTTGCGGTGCAGACTGTCGCTGTTTGGCAGCGAGTCGAGCCGTACGGCCTGACGGTGCTGCGCTATACGTCGATCCTCTGCACGATTTTTGGTATCTTTTTGCTCGTGCTTGCTTTCCTGCGCAGCTCGCCGCGTCCTGCGTTTCTCGTCTTGGCACTCATGATTGCCGCATGCACGCTGACGCCGCTCAATATCGTCGATGTGCCGCTTCGCACGCAGGAAGCGCGTCTTTGGGGCGTGCTTGAGGAAAACAGCATGCTGCAGGATGGCGAGGTCGTGGAGAATCCTGCACTCTCTGAGGGGGCGCGTGACAGGCTCTTGAGCGCTTCGGAGTATCTGACCGATCAGAAGAAGACATCGTTTCTCGAAACGCCGGGCATGCGTGAGACGCTTGCGAAACTGCGTGGGATGCAGAAGAGGGGAAAAACTACCGAATGGTTCGAATTCCAAGCGGAAAATCCTGTCTACATTCCTGTAGAGGGTTGGAAGAAAGCTTATCGGATTGACAATCCTGCTGTGGAGGATGGCGTGATTTTCGTGGACAAGGGCGACGGAACAAAGGAACGATTCGATGTTTCTGTGTATCTCAAGGAGCTTTTGGCATACGCGCACAAGGAGGATGCGAGGGGAACGGGAAAATTCATGCGGGAGCTTAGGATCGATATAGATGAAAACACTTGCCTTTGGCTGTATGATGTCGGCTTGTCCGTCCGCAGCCATAAGGGCAGAGAGGATATAACGGCGCAAATCAAGGGTGTGCTTTTGAGGCGCTAAATGGTTAACAATGTTTGTATTTTGTTATATAATTGTAATGAAAGGAGCTGATTATATGGCAGCAAATGCTACGTTTACTGTTCGTATGAATCCGGAACTTAAAAAGCAGGCGGAACTTGTCTGTGAGGAAATGGGCTTGACCATGTCATCTGCCATGACGATTTTTCTCAAGCGTTTGGTCAAAGACCGTGCCATACCGTTTCGCGTATCGGCAGGCGACCATTTTTACCATGAAACCCCAAGAAGTCAAGCCGAAGGCGCAGACTGATTGGCTAGGTTTCTGTAAGGGCGGCGCACAATGTCCACGAAGTGGACGTTTGTGCGTGTAGTTTACAGTGAGGAGAATAAGGAACACTATGATGATTGACGGAGAAGTTTGAAGGGAAGAAGGAAGTTTTTTGCTGGGGATTCATCGAAGAGAAATCAATATGCTTGAAGGTTCGCTGTGGGATAAGATTATCGTCTTTGCCCTGCCCATCGCTTTGACGGGCATTTTGGAGCAAATGTTCAATGCGGCGGACGTCGCGGTGCTCGGTCGCTTCGTTGGGACGGAGGCGATGGCGGCAGTCGGCAACAACGTGCCCATTGTCGGACTCATTGTGACGCTCTTCCTCGGACTTTCGCTCGGCGCCAATGTCGTTATCGCACAGTACATCGGCGCACGTCGCCTCAAGGAGGCGAGCCGTGCCGTCCATACGGCTCTTGCACTTTCGATCCTTGCAGGCATAGGCGTGACCTTGCTGGGCGAGCTTTTCGCTGCGCCATTGCTTTCCCTGCTTGACGTGCCCGATGCCGTCATGCCGCTGGCGGAGCTTTACCTGCGCGTATTTCTTATGGGGATGCCCTTTATGAGCGTCTATAATTTTGCCTCGGCGATTCTCCGAAGTCATGGAGATACGGGCACACCGCTCATTGCGCTCCTGGCGGCGAGCGCTCTCAATGTCGTCCTTGACTTGGGCTTCGTGCTCGTCCTGGGGTTGAGTGCTGACGGCGTGGCGTGGGGCACGGTGCTCTCGTATCTCGTGGCGGCTTCCCTGCTCATCCACGCCTTGCGCCGCGAAGAGGGTGTCCTGCGGCTCGATTTCCGCCTCCTGTGCGTGCGCCGTCACCATACGAAGCGCATTTTCGTCATCGGTATGCCCGCTGCCGTGCAGGGCATGGTCTTTTGCTTTGCGAACCTCGTCATTCAGGCGGCTTTGAACAGTCTCGGCGCGGAGGTCATGGCGGCGTCTGCGGCGGCATTCACAATCGAGATCAACATGTACTGCGTGATTGCGGCCTTTCAGCAGGCGTGCACGACCTTCGTCAGCCAGAACTACGGTGCGGGAAATCTGCCGCGCTGCCGCGAGGTCACGCGCTGGAGTCTTCGCCTGAACATCGTCGCCATGCTCGTTCTCGGCGCACTCATCCTTCTCTTCATGCGCCCGCTGCTGCGCATCTTTAACGGCGATCCTGCCGTCGTCGAGATCGGCGTCATACGCATCATCTACGTCGTCGTGCCCGAGATCTTTTCCGTATTCATCGACATCTTCTCCGGCTCGATGCGCGGCTACGGCTACTCGTTGATGCCGGCTCTTGTCACGCTCGTTTGCATCTGCGGTGTGCGTCTCTCGTGGGTATGGCTCGTCTTCCCGCATCGTCCGACGTTCGAGACGCTCATGGTCATCTATCCGATCAGTTGGATGGTGACGTCGCTGTTTCTCTATCTTTTGTACCGTTTCTACTTGAAGCATCTGAAGGTGATGCGCCTGACGTAGAGAAAGAAAACATGATCCCCTGCACAAAAAAACTCGGTCAAAGGCGAAATTCGACCGAGTTTTTTCGCGTTTTTCGTTTTGTCGGAAACAACGTCAGACGTGGAAGCGACCGACGGTCTCCTTCAGCTCGTGGGCGAGCTGCGACAGTGTCTGGCTCGCTGCAGCGATTTCCTGCGTTGATGCGGCCTGCTCCTCAGAGACAGCAGAGACATTCTCGGCCTCCTTGCGCACATCGTTCGAGGCGTTCTTGATTTCCTGTACGGAGGAGACGGTCTGTGCGCTGCCCTGGCGCACGCGCTGCGCCAACGTCTCGATGCTCGTGACGCGCTCGGACAGTTCTTGTACGAGTTCGGCGATGCGGTCAAACTTCTTGCCCGCTTCATTGACTTGCGTTACGCCCTCGCCGACGCGCTCCTTTTGCTGCTGCATGATGGAGAAGGTGCGCTCGATCTGAGAGGAGTTTTCCGTGATGAGCGTCGTGATTTGCTGCGCTGCTGTTTCCGACTGCTCGGCGAGCTTTCGCACCTCTTCAGCGACGACGGCGAAACCCTTGCCCGATTCGCCGGCGCGTGCAGCTTCGATGGCAGCGTTTAGGGCGAGGAGGTTTGTCTGGCTGGCAATTTGGGTGATCATCTCGACGATCTCGGATATGCGCTTCGAGCCTTCATAGAGAGAGTTGACAGCATCGGCAACCTCTTTCGTGCTGCCGTTGATGGTCTCCATGCCCTCGACGGCGACATGAAGACCGCTCTGGCCTTCCGTCGTAGCCTTGTGCGTCTCGGCGGCGGAGGCGGCGACATCGTGAATAACATTGACGACCTTGCCCATTTCATCGGACATTGTGTTAACAGAGTCGATGGAGCGGTCGACGATGTCATTTTGCTGCTGTGCGCTCTGGGCGATGTGGGTTACAGCTTCCGCCGCGCTCTGCGAAGCGTTGGCGGATTGGCCAGCCGATGAGGTCAATTCTTCGGAGGATACGGCGAGCTGATCGGCAGCTTTGAGGGAGCGCTGCACGAGGTCGTGCAGGTTCTTGGACATCTTGGCGAAGCTCTGATGCAGTCGTCCGATCTCATCCTGACGATCGGTGTCGCTGAACTTGTGCGACAGATTGCCTTCTGCCACCTGTTCGGCGATCTTGCCGAGTTCCGTGATTGGTGTTGCAATCGAGCGCGTGATGTAGAGGATGATGGCGATGAGCATGGCGATCGAAAGGAGGATGACGACGGCGACGATCGCGCCCATCTTCATGATCGGAGCGAGGATTTCCGACTTCGGCACTTCGAGCACGAGCACCCAGCCCGTATCGCCGACAGGAGCGGAAGCGAAGAGCATCGTCGTGCCGTCCTCGCTCCATGAGGCGATGGTTGGTTTGCCTTTGAAGAAGGCTTTGATCGCGTCAGCGTGTTCCTTCTGATCGAGAATCGTGTCGTCGATTGTCTTCGACTTGTGCGAGATGAAGTTGCCGTCCTCGTTGAGGAGGAAGGCGCCGCCCGTTTCTCCGACCTTGATGGCGGAGACGAAATCTTTCACGGCCTCGAGCGATAGGTCGAAGCCCGCGACGCCTGCGACCTGACCGTTTTGGCGAAACGCCGAGCTGAAGCTCACGACGGGCTTGTGATCGGTCTTGGTCAGGTAGATCTTCGAGATCATGACGTCCTGAGAGCCTGCTGCATCCTTGTACCAGGCGCGTCCCGTCGCATCGAAGGTGGGATCCGATGTCTTGTCCGCGCCGTCAATGAAGGGCTGGTTTGGAAAGCCGATGAAGAAATCCCCGATGCCGTTTTTGTTGGCAAAATAGTTCGCCGTCGTCTGCATGTCCTCGTATGAGGGAAGCTTCGCATCCCAAGCGCGCGTCACGGCGGCGAGCATTTCTTTCTTGCCGATTAGCTTGCCGTTGATGTCGCTCGCGTGATGGGTTGCCATTTCTGTCATTTCCTGTTCCATGGAATCCATGAGGATCTCATAGACGATGCCGGCCATGACGATGAAGACCAAGAGGACAGGCGTGCCAATCAGGGCGATCATCCTTGTTTTCAAATTCATGATAGTGACTCCTTTCTTTTCCTTTGCTGCATCTTGGATATCGGCAAAAGGATTATCTTTCGTTCGACTTTCCAAGTGTTCATGGCAGACTCGTCATGATGAATACGATAGAATATAAGGAAATTGACTCGTATTCTCTTATATCCTTATTACGAGATTAGATTCTGTTTTCCTGCCGACGATATATAAAATACGAGGAATCTCCCATAGAAAGAATTTGTTGGGTTTTTTGGCAAAAAGAAGGAGGAAAAATTACCATCAAGTCGATAAGTCAAGTCGAAGGTATGACGGATGGCTTGGGTTTCTATATGACCAGCCACAATATTCTTAAAGCGGACATTTGTGTGCGCAGCTTTCTTGGAAGATTACACTTGGCTTTTTTGTTGTTTTGCGTTATCATTAGGGTTGGAAAAAGGATATGAAATGCTGAAAGAAAGCTGGCAGGAAAGTACGCCTTCATCCTGTTTCGGGATGGAGGCTTTTTTATAGGAGGGAAAATCTTGCTGTACAAGAAGGTAGACACGACATTGAATTTTGTTGAGCGCGAGAAGGAGGTCGAAGACTTCTGGAAATCGCACGACATCGCCCAGAAGGCGATTGATCAGCGCGCAGGCAAGGAGAACTTCACGTTCTACGATGGGCCGCCGACGGCGAACGGCAAGCCGCACATCGGCCATGTGCTGACGCGCGTCATCAAGGACATGCTGCCGCGCTACCAGTCGATGAAGGGAAAACGCGTCCTTAGAAAAGCGGGCTGGGACACACATGGCTTGCCTGTGGAGCTTGAGGTGGAGAAGGCGCTCGGACTCGACGGCAAGGATCAGATCGAGAAGTACGGCATGGAGCCTTTCATCAAGAAGTGCCGCGAATCCGTCTGGAAGTACAAGGGCATGTGGGAGGAGTTCTCCGATGTCGTCGGCTTCTGGGCCGATATGGAGCATCCGTACATCACCTACGAGAACGACTTCATCGAGTCGGAGTGGTGGGCCTTGAAGGAGATCTGGAAGCGCGGTCTGCTCTACAAGGGATACAAGGTCGTGCCGTACTGCCCGCGCTGCGGCACGCCGCTTTCCTCGCACGAGGTCGCGCAGGGATATAAGGATGTCAAAGAGCGCTCCGCCATGGTCAAGTTTAAGGTGAAGGGGGAGGACGCGTATTTCCTCGCCTGGACGACGACGCCGTGGACGCTGCCGTCGAACCTCGGCCTCTGCGTCAATCCCGATGTGACCTACGTAAAGCTGCGTGTCGGCGATACCGTTTACTATCTCGCGGAAGCGCTCGTCGATGCGGTCTTCGAGGGTGTCGAGGGCGAACGTGAGGTTCTCGCGCGCATGAAGGGCAAGGAGCTTGAGTACCGTGACTATGAGCCGCTCTATCCGTATGCCGAGGGAAAAATCAAGAAGAAGGCATTCTTCGTCATCTGCGACGACTATGTCACGACGTCTGACGGCACGGGCATCGTCCATACGGCGCCGGCGTTCGGCGAGGACGACAACCGCGTGTGCCGCAAGTACGACATGCCTTTCGTGCAGTTCGTTGACGCAAAGGGCGAGATGACGGCGGACACGGACTGGCCGGGTGTCTTCGTCAAGGACGCCGATCCGCTGATCTTGCAGGACTTGAAAGAAAAGGGGCTTCTCTTCAAGGCACCCGTCTTCGAGCACAGCTATCCGCATTGCTGGCGCTGCGACACGCCGCTCATCTACTACGCACGCGAGTCGTGGTTCATCAAGATGACGGCGGTGCGCGACGAACTGATTGCGAACAACGACACGGTTAACTGGATTCCTGAGAGCATCGGCAAGGGACGCTTCGGCGACTGGCTTGAGCATGTGCAGGACTGGGGCATCAGCCGCAACCGCTACTGGGGCACGCCGCTCAATATATGGGAGTGCAACTGCGGACACCAGCATTCGATCGGCTCGATCGAAGAGCTGAAGTCCTTGTCGGACAACTGCCCGGAGGAGCTTGAGCTGCATCGTCCCTACGTCGACGCCGTGACGATCCGCTGCTCCGAGTGCGGCGGAAAGATGCACCGCGTGCCCGAGGTCATCGATTGCTGGTTCGATTCCGGCTCGATGCCCTTTGCGCAGTGGCACTATCCGTTCGAGAACAAGGAAATCTTTGAGCGCCGCTTCCCGGCGGACTTCATCTCCGAGGCCGTCGATCAGACGCGCGGCTGGTTCTATTCGCTCATCGCCATCTCGACGCTGCTCTTTCACAAGGCGCCGTACAAGAACGTCATCGTCCTCGGCCATGTGCAGGACGAGAACGGCCGAAAGATGTCGAAGTCGAAGGGCAACGCCGTCGATCCGATGGATGCGCTGAGGAAGCACGGTGCGGATGCGATCCGCTGGTACTTCTATGAGAACAGCGCACCGTGGCTGCCGAACCGCTACCACGACGGTGCCGTGCAGGAAGGGCAGCGAAAGTTCATGGGCACGCTGTGGAATACCTATGCCTTCTATGTGCTCTATGCCAATATTGACAATTTCAATCCGCTCGATCATGCGCTCGACTACGAAAAGCTCGCCGTCATGGACAAGTGGATTCTGTCGCGCCTCAACACGATGGTCAAGGCGGTCGACGAAAATCTCGCCGCCTACAAGGTCACAGAAGCGGCGAAGGCCCTGCAGAGCTTCGTCGATGAACTGAGCAACTGGTATGTGCGTCGCAGCCGCGAGCGCTTCTGGGCGAAGGGCGAGGGCGAGGACAAGGTCAATGCCTATATGACGCTCTACACGGCGCTCGTGACGACGGCGAAGGCCGCCGCGCCGATGATCCCTTTCATGACGGAGGCCATTTATCAGAACATCGTCTGCAGCATCGACAAGGAGGCGCCCGAGAGCATCCATCTTTGCGATTTCCCTGCCGTGCATGAAGAGTATATCGACGCATCGCTGGAAGACAACATGGAGATCGTTCTTGAGATCGTCGTCCTGGGGCGTGCGGCGCGAAACGCTGCGAACATCAAGAACCGTCAGCCCATCGGCAGGATGTTCGTCAAGGCGGCGCACGCGCTCGACGACTTCTTCCGCGAGATCGTCGAGAACGAGCTGAACGTCAAGGAAGTCGTCTTCAAGGACGACATGGAAGAGTTCCTAAGCTACAGCTTCAAACCGCAGTTCAAGGTCTTGGGGCCGAAGGTCGGCAAGAGGATCGGCGAGGTCAAGGCGGCTCTCGCAAAAGTCAATGGGCACGAGGCAAAGGACGAGCTTGACCGCACGGGCAAGCTGAAGCTCGCGCTCCCTTCGGGTGAAGTCACGCTGGAGGCCGAAGATGTCGAGGTGTCGATGGCGCAGACGGAAGGCTTCGTCACGGAGCGCTACGGCGCGGTCACGATCGCCCTGGAGACGACCTTGAGCCCTGCGCTCATCGAGGAGGGCTTCGTGCGCGAGATCGTCAGCAAGGTGCAGACGATGCGCAAGGAGAACGGCTTCGAGGTCACCGACCACATCAAGATCACGGCGGGAGGCAACGATAAGATCGCAGCGCTCATGGCGAAGAACGAGGAGTACATCAAGCGCATCACGCTCGCCGACGCAATCTCCTATGAAAAGGAGCCGGAAGGCAAGGCGTGGAACATCAACGGCGAGAAACTGACGCTCAAGGTCGAGTGAAGCGAGGGGAGGAAGCTGGATGGAATTGCAGCGCATCGGCGTGGTGCACAGTCCCTACAAGAGTTTGCAGCAGATACCGCGCCAGGGATTTTTCAGCGAGGAGGAGTCTGTCATCGAAATCGATGAGGCGTATGCGCCCGCCTTGGAGCATGTCGAAGAGAGCGAATGGCTCACGGTGCTCTACTGGGCGCACCTCGCCGAGCGCGACCGCCTAGTGACGACGCCGCCGAGCGGCACGCGTTCCTGCGGCGTCTTCGCATGCCGCTCGCCGCATCGCCCGAATCCCCTGTCGCTCTGCGCCGTGAAACTTCTGCGGCGCGAGGGAAGGAGGCTCTTCGTGCGCCATCTCGACGCCTTGGACGGCAGCGCTGTCGTCGACATCAAGCCGTATGTCGATGCGGTTGGTCTGGCAAGTGGCAAAAGCGGCGGCATGTGACTTGGACGCGCGGAATAGTTGGTTGGAAGCGTTGGCGAAAGGAGGATGTTTCTTGAAAGAAGAGACGTGCAGGGCGGCGGGCATCGACTATGCCAAAGGTTTGGAGCGTTTCATGGGAAACGAGGCGCTTTACCTTGAATTTCTGTCGAAGTTCCTCTATGACGGCTCTTTTCAGGAATTCTGGGCAGGTATCGAAATGGGCGACATCTCCATGGCGGAGAAGGCCATCGATACGTTGAAGGGGACGGCAGCGAATCTCAGTCTCGTCAAACTCTCGGCGCTGGCGGATGCGATAGGCAAAGAGCTTCGCTCGGGCAAGGAGGTGGAGGAAATCCGGCCTTTGATTTACGAGGTGCGTGAAATCCACGAAAAGGTGTGCGACGCGATTCGGCAGAATGGGTAAAAAGTCGGTTCTTACAAAAAGGAAAGAATTTCCCAGTACGATAAAGGATTTCCGACTTTTGTAGAGAATTAAGCATAGAGAAAGTATTCGGATGAATTCCGAATCGATTCATGTACGGAAGAAACGCGACTATGGGAATCACGGATAAATTCAGCTGTCCATCTTCACACATCTGTGCTGTCCTCTCGTCGTCGACAAATCCTCAACGTAGCTGTTGCTACGCCTGCGGTTTGTCTCCTAGACAGAACGAGCACATCTGTGCAAATCTGGACGACTTCATTTTATCAGCGCTTCCCATGATATATGCCGTTTCCCAAAGGAGGAGTTTGCTTTGAAAGCCGTATCCATCGAGGATCTGCATCCTGGAATGACCTTGGCGCGCACCATCGTCAACGACAACATGATCGTCGTGCTCTCGGAGAACACCGTTCTGACGAAGGCGCATATCACGCGTTTGGGATTCTTGAATATACCGGCCGTCTATGTCAAGGACGACTTCGAACTGACGACGACGCCTGTCGTCGGTGAGCCGTTGACGCGTAGCCATGCTTTCGTCGCTGCATACAAGGAAGTTGTCTCCGAAGCGCAGGACATCTTCAAATCTGTCGCCAAGGACAACGAGGTGCCCGTCGAGCGCACGACGGCGATGGTGCAGCGAGATCTTGCGCCCATGTCGAAGCAGAGCGGCGCCATTGACTATTTGTATGAACTCAACCATCTCGCGAGCGACGTCTACAATCATTCGCTGCGCGTCTCCATCCTCGCAGGCGTCATCGCCAAGTGGATGCGCATTCCGCAGAAGAAGACGCATGACATCATCATGGCGGGCTTCATGCACGACATCGGCAAGACGAAGTTTACGGAGCGCCTTTTGGAAAAGAACATCCAGACGCTCAAGGGCGAAGACCTCGAAGCGTACCGCAATCATGCGCGCGACGGCTTCAATATCCTCAGTGCCAACAAGGACGTTTCCGAGGGCGTGCGTCTCGCCGCGCTGCAGCATCACGAGCGCATGGACGGATCGGGCTTCCCGTCGGGACTCACGGGCAAGGACATCCATGAGTATGCGCGCATCATTGCCGTCGCGGACATCTACGACAACATCACGACGGAGCGTGAAGGCTATGTGAAGCAGACGCCGTTCAGCGCCATCGCGCAGATTTCCGAGGACATGTTCAGCAAGCTCGATCCCGCTGTCTGCATGCCGTTCCTCAACAACATCAAGCATGTGTTCCTCGGCTCGACCGTCACCTTGAGCAACGGTCTCCAAGGCATCCTCGTCGGCTATCCCGAAGACTTTGCGGCGCATCCGCTCATTCGCATCACGCAGGATCAGGTCGTCGATTTGAACGAGCATAAGAATATCAAGATCATCGAATACAATCCGAAATAAGAAAAATAAAAAGAATATGAATCCACTGGGGGAGCATTTGCTGAGAGACTCGCGCATGACGGAGTCGACCCTTGGAACCTGTTGGGGTAATACCTGCGTAGGGAAGTGGTGGTTTTCTAGGAATCTTGAGGGAGCTGCCGCACTTTGCGGGCAGCTCCTTTTTGCTGTTGCTCTGCTGTGGATTCGCCGAGAGAAAATAGTTTTGTGCAATTTGCAAGGAGGAATATTATGGCAACGCAGATGCAGCATGCAAGAGAGGGAAAGATCACCGACGCCATGCGGCAGGTGGCAGAGGCGGAGCAGCTGACGGCGGAGATGATTCGCGAGCGTGTGGCAAGGGGAGCGGTCGCCATCTGTGCCAACGTCAATCACACGGGGCTGAAGCCGGCGGGCGTTGGCGAGGGACTGCGCACGAAGGTCAATGCGAACATCGGCACATCGAGCACGTTCCCTGACATTGAGCCGGAATTGGAAAAGCTCGATGAAGCCGTGCGCTCGGGAGCGGATGCCGTCATGGATCTCTCGACGGGCGACAATATCGACGAGTCGAGGCGGCGCATCATTGCACATTCGCCCGTCATGGTCGGCACGGTGCCGCTCTACGAGGCGACGGTCACGGCGATCAAGCGGCACGGCGCCGTGGTCGAGATGACGGCGGATGACATCTTGCAGACGATCGAGCGGCAGGCGAAGGATGGAGCGGACTTCATGACGCTGCATTGCGGTCTGACGCTTGAGGCTGTACGAAATTTGCGTGAAGAGGGGCGTGTCATGGACGTCGTGAGCCGCGGCGGCTCTTTCATCACGGGCTGGATGCTCTACAATGAGAAGGAAAATCCTCTCTACACGCATTTCGATGATATTCTAGACATCTGTGAAACGTACGATTCGACAATCAGTCTGGGCGATGGCCTGCGTCCCGGCTGTCTTGCTGATGCGACGGATCGTGCGCAGATCACGGAACTCGTGAACCTCGGCGCACTCGTTGACCGCGCGTGGAAGCGCGGCGTACAGGTCATGGTGGAAGGGCCGGGGCACATGCCGTTTGATCAGATCGCAGCGAACATGAAGCTCGAAAAGAGGTTGTGCCACAATGCGCCGTTTTACGTCCTTGGTCCCTTGGTGACGGACGTCGCGCCGGGCTATGACCACATTACGGCGGCAATCGGCGGTACGCTCGCCGCCGTGAGCGGCGCGGACTTCCTCTGCTATGTGACTCCCGCCGAGCATCTTTGCCTGCCGACGTCGGAGGATGTACACGACGGCGTGATCGCAAGCCGCATTGCCGCACATGCAGCGGATATCGTCAAGGGTGTACCGGGTGCAGCGGAGTGGGATCGGAAGATGGCGGAGGCGCGAAAGGCGCTCGACTGGGAGGCACAGCTCGCACTCGCCATCGATCCGGCGCGCGCGCGGGCACGTCGCGAGGCGAGAAATGACGCGGGTGAAGGCGCCTGTTCCATGTGCGGTGACTACTGCGCGGTGGAGATCATCCAGAAGTATTTCGACAAGCCTGCCGGAGGCTGCTGCGACTGAGAATAAGAAAAGAGCCTGCCGTATTTTGCGGCAGGCTGTTGTTTTCTGAAGAAATGTCTTATAATGGAGGAAGTGAACAAATGAACAAGGTTAAGGGAGCGGATTGGGATGCCGGAAATTAGTCGCTTTATGGGCATGGTTATTAAAATGTTGTTTCTTGACAATGACCAACATCATAAACCTCACGTTCATGTGATTTATGGCGATTTCAAGGCGTCGGTCGGAATCGACGGTGAAATGCTTGCAGGTTCATTGCCTGCAAAGCAGTTGAAGATTCTTACGGCATGGCTGTGTATTCATGAAGACGAATTGTATGCTGCGTGGAACAAAGCTGTTCGCGGCTTACATTTTGACAAGATCGAACCTTTGCGATAGGAGGGGTGCCTTGTGTATATTATCAATGGAATTGTTTATGCTGGAGAAATGAAGGAAGGAATCTATGTCAGGGATTTCCGAATACTGCAGAATCTTTATATGCTCGTGACGTTTTCCACTGGGGAGGTACGCGTTTTCGATGCGGCTGAACTTTTGCAATACCCTGTCTATGCCCCTTTGGCTGATAATGCAGTGTTTCGGAGCGCGAAAGTGGAAGACGGTATCCTTGTTTGGCAGAATGGTGAGATCGATATAGCGCCGGAGGCTCTTTATGAAAGGAGTTATCCGTATAGCTCCTCTCAAGTTATCTAGAAGTCTCATATATCTCCCTCACGCTGCTTTCCCAATTCCTGCTGATCGCGATAGATGTCGGCGATTACGAGCTTTACGATGACGATGAAGGGGACGGCGAGGAACATGCCGGCGGGTCCGAGGATCTCACCGCCGAAGATGACGCCTAGGATGATGGCGACCGGGTGGAGATTTAGGGATTTGCCAATGAGAAGAGGGTAGACAAAATTGTGGTTGATCTGCGTGAGCACGATGTAAAATAGGACGGTCTGCAGCACGAGGGCGCTCGACTCGGTAGCGGTCAAGAAGACGCCGAACGCCGAGGCGGCAGTCGGGCCGAGTACGGGGATGAACTCGCCCGCCCCAGAGAGGAACGCGAAGACAGAGGCGTAGGGAAGGCCGGCGAACTCGAAGTAGAGGAAGACGACCGTGCCCGTGATGGCACACATGACAATCTGGCTGAAGATATAGACGCGCAATGCGCGAAGGATGTCATTAAAGAGGTTCAGTACGCGTCTTCTTGAGGCTTGCGGGAAGAGTCCTGCAAGCCAGATTTTTATGCTCTTGCCGTCCTTAAGAAGATAGAAGGTCACGAAGATGATGATGACGAACGCCATGAACTTGCCGAAGATTTCTAAGAGGAAGGACAGAGAGGATTTCAGCAGATCCGTGCTCAGACTGCGCAGGTTGGCGAGAGCGTCGCTGAGTTCGCTGCGCAGGAACTCGGAATCTGGCACGAAAGGAATGTTCTGCAGGCTCAGGGTGATGGTTGGCAAGTCGGTGACAAAGTTGCGGAAGGTAGGAACGAAGGAGAGCGAGAGCAGGACGATCATTCCTGTGAGAAGTGCGATGAAGGCAATGACGACAAGGCCGGCCGCAAGTGTGCGCGGCACCCTCTTGCGCTGCAGAAAATCGACGGGCGGCTGCAGGAGGAGCTGCAGGAGGAGCGAGAGGAAAATGATGAATGCGAGATCGGGGAAGAACCAGAAGGCAGAGAGCAGGAGCGTAAAGGTGATGCCCAGGATGATGGATGTGCGGTAGTTTGCCAGATGCATGGGGAAGCCTCCTTTTCTATTTATATATTTATAGAGAATGGGAAAATTTCCTGCACGAAGAGATGGGACGGGGAATTTTTTATCGTCGCTCCCTAGGGCTTTAGGGGGGCCTTGGAGGATAATTCTTGACAGGACATGGGAAACAGCATACAATAGGAAAGTATAGTTTTTAGCCACATACGAAAAACATATCATAGAAGGAAGAGTCGAAGAAGAGTCTTGGCGAATCCTGAACGACTTAGGAGGTGTTAGTTATCATTGAGATAGTTTTGGCGGTCATTCTCTCGTTGATCGCCGGCGTGGGCGGCGGTTATCTGCTGCGCAAGAGAGCTGCGGAGGCGCAGATCGGCTCTGCCGAAGATGAGGCGAGGCGGATCGTTGCCGAGGCGGAGGCCAAGGGCGAGTCCAAGAAGAAAGAGGCTTTGCTTGAGGCGAAGGAGGATATTCATCGGCTCCGCCAGGAGCTTGATCGCGATACAAAGGATCGGCGCAGTGAGCTGCAGCGGCAGGAACGCCGCATCGTGCAGAAGGAAGAGAATCTCGACCGCAAGCTCGATTCCTTGGAGAAGAAGGAAGAAGTCCTCTTGAGCAAGGAAGCGAAGATCGACCGCACGCGCGCGTCCATCAATGAGCTTCGCGACAAGCAGAAGGAAGAGCTGGAGCGCATTTCGAGCCTGACGGCGGAGGAAGCGCGCACGATGCTCCTGACGGAGGCGGAAGAAGAGCTCAAGCACGAGAAGGCTCTGATGATCAAGGATTACGAGCAGCAGGCGAAGGATGAGGCGGACAAGCGTGCGCGCGACATCGTTTCACTTGCCATCCAGCGCTGTGCTGCCGATCAGGTGGCGGAGACGACGGTTTCCGTGGTCTCGCTGCCGAACGATGAGATGAAAGGTCGCATCATCGGACGCGAGGGGCGCAACATCCGCACGCTTGAGACGCTGACAGGAATCGACTTTATCATCGACGATACGCCCGAGGCTGTCATCCTTTCGGGTTTCGACCCGGTGCGCCGCGAAGTGGCTCGCATCGCACTGGAGAAGCTCGTGACGGATGGGCGCATCCATCCGGCGCGCATCGAGGAGATGGTCGAGAAGGCAAAGCGTGAGGTTGACCAACGCATCAAGGAAGCGGGCGAGCAGGCGACATTTGAAACGGGCGTACACGGGCTTCATCCCGAGCTTGTGAAGCTCCTCGGACGTCTGCGCTATCGCACGAGCTACGGACAGAACGTGCTCAACCACTCGATCGAGGTCGCTCATCTCGCTGGCGTCATGGCATCGGAGATCGGCGCTGATGTGATGCTCGCAAAGCGCAGCGGCCTGCTGCACGATGTGGGCAAGGCGGTTGATCACGAGGTCGAGGGATCGCATGTGACGATCGGCGCCGATCTTGCGAAGAAGTACCGCGAGCACAAGGACGTGATCAACGCCATTAGTGCGCATCACGGCGATGTGGAGCCGACGACGGTCGAAGCCGTGCTTGTCGCGGCGGCGGACGCCGTGTCGGCGGCAAGGCCGGGCGCGCGCCGCGAGAGTCTGGAAGCGTATCTGAAGCGCCTGACACGTCTCGAAGAGATCGCCGAGTCGTTCGATGGCGTCGACAGTTGCTTCGCCATCCAGGCGGGGCGCGAAGTGCGCGTTATGGTCAAGCCCGAGAAGGTCGACGATACGGCATCGGTAGCGCTCGCGCACGACATCGTGAAGAAGATCGAGTCGGAGCTTGAATATCCGGGTCAGATCAAGGCGACGATCATTCGCGAAACGCGCGTTGTTGATTACGCCAAATAGTTGTATAATAGGGGTGTTGGGAGGATGCTTCTCAGCACCCTTGGTTTTTAGAAAGAGCGGCGCAAGGCGTACCGCGAGTATTCTGGCTGTGATTAGGGAAACGAGGTGTTTGCTTTGGGCAGATTCATGACAAGTGCGAAGAAGCCGAACAAGGATGGGATCAATCTGTTGGTGTCCATTCTCGTCTGTTATCCGGAGATCGGCATGGTGAGCTATGAACCGGAAAAGGAGGCTCTGTACTTCTCCTTCACCCTGACGAAGGTTCCTCCTCGGCAGGAATTCGAGGAGACGGCGGCGTTTCTTGAGGAAAGTATTCTCACATACCACGACCTTGAAGGGTTGATTCCGGGGGAGATTGATTTTTCTCTCGAAGGACAGGGGAATACGGCGTTCTTTCGTGTCCTGCGCGATGTCCGCACGCTTTCCCGCGGCGAGATCGCCCTTCTGGCAGACCTCATGTACGAACGCTTCGGCGACGCACTCGTTTCCGATGAGACGCGCGACGGCTACGAGGAGGACAATTTTCTGCGTGAGGAGGCGATCGACCACATCATCGGCAGCCTCAAGGGCAGCCGCATGTCTGATCGCATGATCGGCATCCGTGAGGAAGGCCGCGTCATGGTGTTCAATAAGTAAGCCGTCCGGCAAAAAGAAAATATGACGCAAGCGGCAGGAGTGCCGCTTGTCGTTTGTTGAAGGCGCGTGAGTACGAGAACGTGTCCACAAGATTCGTGCCCGTGGGGAAGACCTCGGGCGCACGAGAGGTGGTTATGTTTTGAGAGTCATGCTGGTTGGAGATGTTTGCGGCAGAGCGGGCAGGGAGGCGTTCAGTCGCTTCACACCGGGAATCCGCAAGGAAAAGGCGGTGGACATCGTCATCGTCAACGGGGAAAATTCTGCGGGGGGCAAGGGGTTTACGCGCAAGTCGCTCGATGCGCTCTACCATGGGGGCGCCGACGTCGTGACGTCGGGCAATCATGTCTGGGACAAGAAGGACGTTTTGGAGTTCATCGACGACGAGCCTTTTCTCATCCGACCCGCCAATTACCCAGACGGAGCGCCGGGGAAAGGCTATTGCATCTATCCTCATCGCGCGAAGAACATCGCCGTCATCAATATGTCCGGCCGCGTCTTCATGCCCGATATGGATTGTCCGTTTCAAAAGATCGAGAGAATCCTGCGCGAGATTCGTGACGAGGCGGACGTCATCTTTCTCGATTTCCATGCGGAGGCGACTTCGGAGAAGGCTGCGATGGGCTGGTATCTCGACGGACGCGTCAATGCCGTCGTCGGCACACATACGCATGTGCAGACGGCGGACGAGCGCCTTCTGCCGGGCGGTACCGCCTATATCACGGATCTCGGCATGACGGGGCCGTGGGACTCGGTGCTCGGCGTGCGCGTCGACCGCGTGCTGGAGAAGTTTACGACGTGCCGCCCCGTGCGCTTTGAGGTGGCGGAAGGCCCTGTCGTCTACAGTGCCGTGATCGTCGAGGTGGACGATGCGACGAATCGGACGCTCTCCATCGAGCGCATCATGAAGAAGGGCTAGAAGAGCGCGGATAAAATGAAAATGGACGGCTGAATTTATCCGTGCTTCCTTGGCAGCAGGATTTTTCTTTTTTGTATAGAATACATGGAGAGATAAGGTGTACGGTTCTTCTGATAATGAATGAAAAATCTGAATCGGCAGAAAGACGCTGCAGGGATTTTTGGGAGGGAAGGCGATCATGGAAGTCTTGAAGGTTTCAGCGAGGTCGAATCCGAACGCTGTCGCGGGGGCTTTGGCCGGAGTCATTCGGGAATCAGGCGCGGCCGAGATGCAGGCGGTCGGCGCAGGCGCCCTGAATCAGGCCGTCAAGGCAATCGCCATTGCGCGCGGCTTTGTCGCGCCGCACGGCATCGATCTTGTCTGCGTTCCTGCTTTCGCCGATATCGAGATCGACGGCGAGGAGCGCACGGCGATCAAACTCATCGTAGAGCCGCGTTGAGGGCTTTGCATGGGTTCAGCAAGGGAGTGAGGTTCCAGTGTCCAGCGATCTGCATACGCATACGTCATATTCCGACGGAAAGATGACGCCCGAGGAGCTTGTGGCGGCGGCGAAGGAAGCGGGGCTTCGCTACATCGCAATCACGGATCATGATACCGTGGACGGCGTCACGCATCTTTATGAGGAAGGGCTTTTGCCTGCGAAGGGCATCGGCATCATACCGGGCATTGAGTTCAGCGCCCATCATGAAAAGCGGGAAATCCATATCCTCGGCTACAATGTCGACATCTATCGCCGCGATCTCCTCGACCGCCTGAACGATGTGGGAGAGGCGCGTTGGAGTCGCTTCGCTGAGATGGTGGAGAAGCTGCAGGAGCTTGGCTACGGCATTACGGAAACGGATGTGCTGAAGGTAGCAGGCACGAGCAAATCCATCAGCCGCTCGCACATCGGACGGGCTCTCGTGCTCAAAGGCTGTTTTTCCAGCGTACGCGAGGCGTTCGATGCTGTGCTTTCCAAAGGCCGTCCCGCTTATGTTTCACACTATCGCCTAGAGCCGGAAGAAATCGTCGCGCTGATCAAGAATGCGGGCGGTACGCCCGTCCTCGCTCATCCGAAGCTTGTCGGTGACGACGCGCTCGTCGAGCATGTGCTCGACCTCGGCATCGAGGGCATTGAGGCATTTTATCCGCAGCACGATACGGTCGATACGCAGCGCTATCTCGGTATGGCGGAGCGCCGCCATCTGCTCGTGACGGGCGGCTCGGACTTCCACGGCTTTGCTTCGCGCTATCCGCAGGAACTTGGCATCTTCACGGTGGAGGATTCATTCGCGGAGAAGCTGTATAAGCCGAGAATGAATCTTTAGAGAGACCGACTGTCCTTTTTGCAAGGATTTCGCAGGAAAATTCCCTCGCTTTAGTTTCTTAAAGAAGCAGGAGAGAAAGATATGGACGTCATAGCATTCGTAGGTCCGAGCGGCACAGGCAAGAGTCACCGCGCCTTGCTCGTGGCGCATCAGCATCAGGCGGACGCCATCATTGATGACGGCATCCTGATCAAGGACGGCAAGATCGTCGCCGGTTCTTCCGCCAAGATGGAGAAGAGCAAAATCATGGCGGTGCGCCGCGCCATTTTCGTTCTGCCCGGACATGCGGAAGAAGTGCGTTCTGCTATCGCCGAGTGCAGGCCGCATCGCATCCTCATCCTTGGGACTTCCGAGAACATGGTCTATAAGATCGTGCGCATACTGAAACTGCCGACGATCGAACAGATCATCCACATCGAAGACATCGCGACGCAGCGTGAGATGCAAAAAGCGCGGGACAGCCGACTGAAGCAGGGCAAGCACATCATACCCGTTCCGACGATCGAGCTGAAGCCTCATGCTTCGGGCTTCCTCATCGATCCCATCCAGTCCTTTTTCCGCCGCAACCGCACGCGTCGCCGCAAACTCGGCGAGAAGTCCATCGTGCGCCCGGTGTTCAGCTATTATGGCAAGCTCATCATCGACGATCTGGCAATTCGCGAGATGGTCGTGCGCATCGTGCATGAGAAGGAATACATCTCGGAGGTCGGTTCTGTGCGCGTGCGCCACGTCTGGAAAGGCGACGAGGATCGCGGCCTTGAGATTTCCTGTTCCGTCGTGCTGACCTACGGCAGCCATATTCCGACACTCATCAAGGAGACGCAGCAGCGTGTGAGAACGAAGGTCGAATACATGACGGGACTTTTCGTGCGCGAGGTCGACATCATGGTGCAGGCGCTTTATATCGAAGCGTAATCTGTACGCGCAACGTTCGCTTTGTGGACGTTGTGCGCCGCCTGCTCATCGAGAAGAAAGGCGCTCCCCTTACTCTTCGAGGGGGAGCGCCTTTTTCCATGCTTTTACGAGATCGTCGAAGCGCCAGCGCGCGTTGGCTGCGCTCGTCGAGGGCAGCGCATGAAAGGTGAGATCGTCGCGTTTCAGGAGCGACTTGTTGGCACGGCGAAAAGTATCGGCCGATTTGCCGCCGTTCAGGCAGAAGGTGGAGAGGCGCGGATAATGCGCGAGGAGCGCGGTGAAGTCGTTGGGCTTTGCCGCGCGAATCGCTGAGTCCAAGCTGCCTTCGCGCTCGCATGAGGCGATGGAGTCCCAAAGCGCGATATGGTGGCGGAGCAGCATTTGAAGCCGCGCCGTATAGTCCTGCGGTGGCTCACCGCCCTCCAACAGATACGCCATGAGCCGCCAGAAGCGATTCTGCGGGTAGGCGTAGTATTGCTGCGCCCTGAGCGACGCCGCGCCCGGCATTGAGCCGAGAATGATATGCGTACAGTTTGCGTCGATGCTCGGAGGAAAGCCGACGCAGGTGAAGGAAGAAGCGGGCATGAGCAGGACTCCTTTGCAGTGGAATTTGACGAATCTGCCTTTACGTCGTATAATAAGCGTAGAAAGGGTGCTACTGGTAACGGTCAGCCCCGCTAGAGAAATTTGGGTTAAGAAAGCCCGCCTCTTCCGGCAAAGACTAGGCGGGTTTTCTTATGCTTTCAGAACGATAAGGATGAAAAGCGTTACCAAGAGCAACGCAATCAAATCATTAATCGCCATAAGCAACGCCCCCTTTCGAGGGCTAAGAATCGACCGCCACCGTTGTAGTAGCACCGTCTATATTATAGCACACATCCAATATTCATGGAAAGATTCCCGAAAAGGAAGCGCCTTAAGGAATTCTCCGATTCTTTCGACATAGAAATTGGAGGTGTTTTCTATGAACATGATCGAGAAACTTGGCGGGCATGGTCTCGCATCTGCTGTAGGCGCGGTGCACAAGAAGAAGTCCGAGGCGGCACAGGATGCTTTTTCCGCCATCCTGCGGCAGATGGAAACGGGCGGCGGTGCGCCTCGCGGCGAAAATTCTGGCGATAAGAACGAGGAAGAAACGACGACCGTGACGAAGGTGATGGCAGACGGTTCCGTGCTCGTCACCGTCTATCGTGGGACGGAAATCATTTCGGAGAACAAGACGAAGGCAACGACTGCCGAGAAGGATTCGACGGTCATCAGCACGAGGACAGAGCACATTGGGGGCGCGAAAGAAGCTGAGTTGAACGGTCGAACTGGTGCTGCGAGCGGAGCGAGTGCAGCGATGCTTCTGCAGTCGTTGGGCTGAGCATAGCTTTCATAAGAGACGAAGCGAAGGGGCTGCCTTTTGGCAGCCCCTTGTCGTTCTCGCCGAAGTGCATTGACAAGCCGAGAGTTTTGCGGTAGCATAGGCGGTGAAACAGTGTATTCATAATTTCATGAAGGACAGCGGAAAATCTCCGCTGTGGAGCAGGTACCCGCAAGGGTTTAAGAGAAAATCCGGATATGCCGGAGCGGTCCCGCCACTGTGAGGGGAGCGAAGCTGCAAGGATGTCACTGGGGCGTTGCCCTGGGAAGGCGCAGCCGAGCGATGAACCGAGCCAGGAGAACTGCCTGCTTGACAATCACCGTTTGACCTGCGATCGATGGGAAGGGGATTCTTCTGTGCCTGTGTGCGCCTTCGTGCCGCTGTAGGAGGGAGCTTTTCTCTTCGAGGGAGGAAGGCTCTTTTTTATGGATGATTTTCCTCGCAGAAAGTTGGATTTCACCGCTATCGAAGCTTTGTCGTAGGCGGTGGGAGGAGGAACGGGCTTGAAGAAAAGTTTCTTTGCCATAGTCCTAGTCGTTGTCTGCCTGCTGCTGACGGCGTGTCGTACAGCGCCGGAGGCGGCGCAGGGCGGCGCGGGAAGCTATACGGTCACGGACAGCCAAGGTACGGTCGTCACCGTGCCTGCGCGGCCACATCGCATTGTCACGCTTTCGATGAGCACGGACGAGGTCATGCTCGGTCTTGTGCCGCCCGAGGATATGGCGGCGGTAAACGGCCTCCTCGACGATCCTGTAAGCTCGAATGTTGTGGATCTTGCGAAGAAGGTGGAAAAGCGCGTCGGCAATCCGACAGTTGAAGAACTCGTCGCACTCTCGCCCGATCTCGTCATCGTGCCTAACTGGGGGGATCTCGCCATCGTGCCGTCACTTCGTGAAGCGGGGCTTACCGTCGTCGTCTGCAAGGGCGCGAGGAATCTCGCCGAGATCAAGGAGACGATCGTGCTTCTCGCACAGGCGGCAGGCGTGCCCGAGCGCGGGGAGAAGCTCCTTGCGATGATGGACGAGCATCTCAAAGGCATAGAGAAGAAGGTCAGCGCCATCCCCGAGAGCGAGCGCAAGACCGTCGTCTTGATTTCCTTGATGTCGGGTTATGGCGGCATCGGCTCCAGCTTTGACGACGCCTGCCGTTATGCGGGC
This sequence comes from Selenomonas sputigena, assembly GCF_026015965.1. Lineage (NCBI taxonomy): Bacteria > Bacillati > Bacillota > Negativicutes > Selenomonadales > Selenomonadaceae > Selenomonas > Selenomonas sputigena. The sequence continues at coordinate 567,016 of NZ_CP110383.1, forward strand.
GTGAAGAACGGCAGGTCGGCGCTCGGCATCCGCGACGGGCAGGTCATGACGAAGGAGCAGCTCGTCGAGATCAATCCCGACATCCTCTTCGTGCCGACGTACAACGACCATGGGAAATTTGACGTCGACAAGTTCCGCAAGGAATACTTCGATGATCCGTCTCTGCAGACGGTCAAGGCCATCCGCGAACATCGCCTCGAAGAGCCGACGGAAGCCTATATCTACAACTGCTCGCAGGACTTCGTGCTCGGCGTGCAGGAAATCGCCTATCGCGCATACGGAGACGCTTTCGCCCAAGGGCGTGAAGAGCATCTCTCGGCGGTGGAATAAGGATTCATCAAATCATCAAGGAGGAGAAAAGAGCATGAAGAGCAAGAAAATCTACGGCAAGGATTGTTTGACAAGGAAGGTGTTGGCGGCTTTTTTTGCGTCGAGTCTCTGCTGTGCACCAGTGTTCGCGGCAGAAAGCGACGCGGCTGATGAAGCGACGGATAATGCAGTGAACGATCTCGGCGCGACCGTCGTGACGGCGGAGCGCATACCGACGGAGCGCATGGATACGCCTGCCAACGTCACGGTCATCACGGCGAAGGAAATCGCCGCGAACCACTATGCGACCGTCGGCGAGGCGGTCGAGCATGTGAACGGCGTGACCGTCACGCGCATGGGCGGACAGCAGCAGGAATTGGTGCGTCTCAATGGGGATGGCCGAGTGCTTCTTCTTGTGGACGGAGAAAGGCTCAATAATGAGCAGGGGACTTCTACAGGGCGTTCCAGTGTTGATCTCAATATGATTCCTTCGATGAAGAACATCCAGCGCATTGAGATCGTCAAGGGCGGCGCTTCGGCGCTTTACGGCAGCGATGCCGTGGGCGGCGTCATCAACATCATCACGAAGAAGGGCGTGAAGAACGAGACGACCGTCGACCTCAGCACGGGCTCGTGGAAGACGCACAGCATCGAGCTGACGAATCAGGGCACCGACGGCAACTACAGCTGGTTCGTGACGGGCGCCATGACGAACGGCGGCAACTTCGACTACAACTACAGAGGCTCGGGCTATACGATGAACAGCAGCGACTACCGCAACCGCAGCTTCTCCGTGCGTCTCGACGGCAAGATCGACGAGCGCAGCTCGGCGCATATCTACTACGGTCATCGCTCGGTCAATGCGGCGCAGTATAGCAGCACAGGAGCGTCATCCACATCGAGTGGTAAGCTGACGGAGGTGTTCAACAATGTCAGCGCTTCTTACCGCTTCAAGGAAGGTACGGCGGCGCCGGGCTTCCTGCGCGTCTTTAACAACTATAAGACCGCGACACAGGGCTCGGAGTTCAATGCGCTCCTTTGGGGCTTTGACTACCAGAACGGCTGGCAGCTCGATGATAAGAATACGCTGATTGCCGGTGCAGAGTGGCATCAGAGCGATTCCTCGAATGAAAGCGAAGGACACTATAAAGGTAAGGGCATTACCAATAAAGCACTCTACGTGCAGGACACGATGAAGCTCGGCAAACTGTCGTTTGTGCCCGGCGTGCGCGTCGACAATCACAGCATGTTCGGCACGCATTGGACGCCGAAGGCAGCGCTGAACTATCGTCCCGATGATGCGACGCAGTTCTATGCTTCGTGGGGCAAGGTGTTCAAGGCGCCGACGGCAGACGATCTTTATTATAACGACGCATATGGACTGCATGGCAACCCAAACCTTGAGCCGGAAACAGGTTGGACGGCAACGGTTGGTATGAATCACAAATTCAACGACAAGACGAGCATGGGCATCAGCTATTTTGAAAGCCACTTGGATGATGCCATCCGCTGGGCGAACGGTCCTTCCGGTTGGACTCCTTCCAACGTCAATAAGGAAAAGAAGCGCGGCATAGAGCTTTCCTTCCGTCAACGGCTCGATGATGCTTGGAGCTATGACTTGGGGTATTCGTATATCCGCACGGAAGTGGATGCCGGCGCGGGGCGCGGCTTTGTCTGGGAGAACGGCAACAGTCAGCCGAACGGCTATCGCCTCGGCCTGCACTATGCGAAGGGGCCATGGAAGGCGAATATCCTCGGACGTATCGGCACGGGGCTTGATGAAGCCGTTTACCTCGACCATAGCTATGCCATCTGGGATTTCAATGTCAACTATGATATTGAAAAGAACATGACGGCGTACTTCCGCATCAACAATCTTACGGATGAGGAATACTATACGCGCAAGTTGTCTTCTGGCTGGTTAGGAAATTCCTACTATCCCGGCACGGGTCGCTTTTACCAAATCGGCCTTACCTGCTCGTTTTGACGCTTGCATGATGAATGGCGCCTTCTGCCCGCATTTTGACAGGAGACGCCTTTCTCATACGTTTCGGTTGTTGTCGATGCCATCATTTTATGTAATTTCAGGAGGATTTTTTCATGGACGCAATTATGACAGGCATAGAGTTTTTCCACAAGGGCGGCTCCATCATGTATGTGCTGCTCCTTTGCTCGATCTTCGTCGTGACGATCGGCATCGAGCGTGCGATGTACTTTTCGCGCATGGACACAGGACGCGCCTTTACGCGGGAGTTTTATCAGTGCATGGCGAACGATGATTTTGCGGGGGCGAGGAAACTTGCCGAAGATCATCGCGGGGCGCTTGCCAACATTCTTTTCGGGGCGATGAAGCTCGTAAAGAAGGATTCGTCTCGCGTCTCCTCCTACATGGAGATTCAGTCGGGCATCGTGCTGTCGAAGCTTAGGAAGCGTCTCTATTATTTGAGCGTCATCGTGACGATGGCGCCGCTTCTGGGACTTCTCGGCACGATCAGCGGCATGATCTCGGCATTTTCCGTGTTCAACCTTCAGTCGGGACAGGCGACGGCGATCACGGGCGGCGTCGGCGAGGCTTTGATCGCGACTGCCATGGGGCTTTGTGTCGCCATCATCGCGCTCTCCGTGCACGCGTACTTCACGCAGCGCATTGAGAGCATTGTGACGGATATGGAGCAGTGCTTCTCACTTGTCGAGGGTGCGAAGGATGCGCTTTCTTCCAATGAGGGGGCGGCGCGATGAGGCTCAGGGACAGGAGGGGCTTCGACAAGCCCGAGATCATCATCATCCCGATGATTGACATCATGTTCTTCCTTCTCGTCTTCTTCATGCTCAGCACGCTCTACATGGTGAATCTCAAGACTGTCGACGTCAATATGCCGAAGGCGGCAAATGTAGAAACGCAGATGCGCGTGACTTATGTCGTCACGATGAAGAAGGACGGCAGCCTTTTCCTTGAGGATCAGCCCATCGCGGAAAAGACGCTTCTTGAGCGTGCCAAGGCGGAGAACGCGAGGAACGGCAACTTCTCCCTCGTGCTGCGCGCCGACCAGGATATCGACTATGGCATGGTCTATGCACTCCTCGACAAGTTTAAGGGCGCGGGCATCACGCGCTTCGGCCTTGCCGGTGAAAGCGCAGGGGGCAAGTGACGTATGGAGAATACGAGGGATAAATACAAGGCTCTCCTCGCGTCTCTCGGTGTACATCTCATCATCTTCCTCATTGCGGCAGCTGTCGGGGTCTTTTCCGTGGCGACGATGAAAGAGAAGAGCGATAACGTCGAGGTCGTCATTTACGACGAGGTGCAGGATGAGGGGAGTGAAGGCGGCGGCTCGCCGCCGCAGGTGGAAGCGACTCCGGCCGTCGATGAGGTTGTGATACCCGACAAGACTTTACCTCCCATCGAGCAGAAACCTCCCGAGGAGCCGGACAAGCCGAGTCAGAAGCGAGAAGCACATGCGGGCAATCCCCTGGGACAAGGCGGTGAAGGGAAAGGCGTCGGCACGGGAGTCGGCGATGGCAAAGGACCGGGCACGGGCGGCAAGGGTACGGGAGTCAGTCAGTCTGAGCCGCCGCCTCCGCCTCCGCCGCCACCCCCGCCACCTCCGCCGCCGCCCAAGGAGCGCATTGAGGCGAGCCTTCGCTCGGAAGCGCGCCCTGACTATCCGCCTGACCTCATTGAGGAAGACGTCGAGGGCAGCGTCACGATCAAGATTTTCGTCGCTTCCGATGGCTCGATCGAAGATGTCGCCGTCATCTCGTCCTCGGGCTACGCCGAGATGGACAGTGCGGCGGTAGCGGCAGGCTACCGCTTCACGTTCAATCCCGGTGACGGCGGTGCGCGCGGCGTCTGGACGAAGACGTTTCATTTCCGTTTGAACTAAATTTATGAAAGAAGGATATATTTTGCAAAGCGAGAAAAAGAAGATGCTCACACTCGCCATCGCGGCTGCATTTATGGCGACATCCGCCCCCGCTTGGGCGGCGCAAATGCCGCAGCAGACGAGTGAGGCAGCAAAGGAAGAGTCTTCTGCTGCGCCTGTCGCAGCGGCAGAAGACGATCATGCGCTCGAAGATACCGTCGTGACGGCGACGCGCCGCGAAAAGCGCGACATTGACGTGCCGGCGGCAACCGTGGTCATCACAGGCGAGGCCATCAAGGAGAGCGGCGCCGCCGATGCGGCGGACGCGCTCGCCAAGGTCAACGGCTTCGCCTACAAATCCTTCGGCCCTTCCGGTGCTTCGATGGGAACGATGAACAACGAGCTGAACGTGCGCGGCTTCAAGAGCGGCACGCTCGTACTCATGAATGGCAGTCCCATCTCATGGCGTGGCAAGTACAACCTCGACCAGATCCCTGCCGACCAAATCGAGCGCATCGAGGTCGTCAAAGGCTCGGGATCCGTCCTCTACGGCAGCGAAGCGATGAGCGGTATCGTGAACATCATCACGAAGAAGGGCGCGAGCAATGCGGCGCATGTCGGCTTCGGCAATTTCGGACAGCGCCAGTACGGCGTGAGCGCAGGCGACGAGCGCTTCGGCGTCTACTACAATTACGACAAGTGGGGGCATCTGAACGGCCTTGCCGAGACAGATGTCATATCTGCGAAGTTCAACGGCTCGACGCGCACCGACTTGCGCGATGTGGAGAAGACGAGCGCGGGATTGACATATCATATCAATCCTCAGCTTGATTTCCTCTTCGGCTATTACAAGACGGAAGCGACCTATCTGCGCTTCGTCGACCGCGTGGATCGAACCTCCTCGGGCGTGCGCCTCGGCGACCCGTTCCATGCACGCACCTACACGACGGAGCAATACGTGAGTCAGCTCAATTACCACGATCATGCGTGGAAGGGCAGCCTCTATTTCAATACGGGGACGGTGGAAGCGAAGGGGCCGACAGAGATTTCGCGCACGGGTGCGAAAACGCCCGGCGATTGGTACAACACGCGTGAGCGCAATACGACGTACGGCGTCGATCTGCAGCGCACATGGAAGCTAAGTCCGAAAGCGACCGCCGTGCTCGGATTCAGCTTGGAACACGAACTCTACAAGGCGCTTCCTGCGCCGTCGACGAAGAACCCCGCGAGCTATATGCGAAACAACTGGGGCGTGTTCGGACAATGGGAGCAGAAGTTCACAGAGCGCGATACGGGCATCTTCGGCATGCGTGAGACGTGGACGACAGCGGCGATGCGCGATGAGAACTATCATAATTTCAGCGCTTCGGGGCAGTGGCTGCACAAGCTCGACCACGAAAATAGCCTCTATCTTTCCGTCAGCCAGTCCTTCATCATGCCGAAATTCGCGCAGATGTACGGCGCGAGCAGCCGCCTCGTGCCCGCACCGGATTTGAAGCCTCAGACGGGCGTTACCTACGAGATTGGCTGGAAGGCGAAGCACGCAGGACATACGTGGAAGGCGGCGCTCTTTCACATGGACGTCAAGGACAACATCACGGCGACTTGGAAACCGCGGGAGGACAGGTACCAATACACGAATGAAGATTTTCGCAACACGGGACTGGAACTTTCGTGTGAGACGCAAGGAAAGCACGGCTTTTCGTGGAACTGGGGAGTCACATGGCAGAATCCCGAGACGAAGGGCAGCAAGGGCGCAGACTGGCAGCGTACCTTCGGCAAGCTGCAGCTTACGGGCGGCGTGCTTTACAAGAAGGGCAAGTGGAGCTCGTCGCTCACAGGATCCTACCTCGCAGGCCGCGTGCAGTCGCCTTCGAGCAAGCCGGCCTATGCGTGCAAGCCGTACTTCCTCACGAGTTGGAGTACGGCATACCATCCCGACGAAAGAAGCGAGATTCGCCTGAGCGTGGAAAACGTGCTCGACCGCGCGGATGTGACATCGCATACGGGTGCGAACTACCGCGTTGCGCCGACGAACTTCATGCTGAGCTGCAACTATACGTTTTGAGAAATTAACGATGAGAGGGCGGCACGGAGCATCCGCATTCTTCGATGCTTTCGGACAGGGGGAAGAGATGTGCAGGAGCTTTTGAACATCTCGGATCATGCGTGCGATACGCTGGGTGTCCTCGACGGTGATCCGTCGCTCCTTGCTGCACTTTTGCAGCAGGGCGGCCTTTCAGGCATCGAGTTGATGGTCACGGGCTATGGCGATCCGGCTTTCTTTCCTACGGAAACGGTTCACGGCGTGCATCTGCGCTTCTGGCCAAACTGGCTCGATTTCTGGCTGGGCAATGAAGAGGAACTGCAAAAGGAGTTTGGCAGCAGAGAGAACGTCGCTGCCGTCTTCGGGGAGAATCGTGCAGAGTGGCTCGCGCTTTGGCGCGAGAACATGCGCACGGCGGCGCGTGTCGGGGCACGTTATGTCGTCTTTCATGTAGCGAATGCGCGCAGCTGGGAGATGAAGTGCCGCCATTTCGCTTATGGATCGGTGCAGGTCATTGACGCTGCAGCGGAAGTGGTGAACGCCATCGCGGATGTTCTTCCTGAGGAGTGTTTGCTGCTCTATGAAAACCTCTGGTGGCCGGGATTGACGCTGACCGAGCCGAAGCTCGCCACGCGTCTGATCGAAAAGACGCATCATGAACGCACAGGCTTCGTGCTCGACACGGGCCACATGATGAATACGAATACGAGTCTGACGAATGAGGATGAAGCTGTCCGATATATTCTGCAAAAGGTGGAAAATCTCGGCTCTTTGCGAGAAAGGATCTTTGCCATGCATCTGCACCGATCACTTTCGGGCGATTTCGTGCAAAGGAGCATGGTTGAGGCGCAGAAGGAGGAGATGCGGACACTGTCCTTTGAGGAGGGGTATCGTTACGTCTCGGCAGTCGATCGCCACGAGCCATTCGAGACTGCAGCTGTGCGTCGCCTGATCGAGGCGGTCGCGCCCGAGTTCCTCGTGCATGAGTTTCTGATTTCCTCGTGGGAGGAGTGGCAGAAGAAGGTGAAGAAGCAGAAAAACAGTCTTTGGGGAGGTGATGCATCGGAATAAAGAGGGATGTAAGTTTGCTGTTTATCTAGGAGAAGGAGTGCATTTTTATGAAGTTGAAGAAAATTGCTGTAAGCTTGCTGCTGGGCGCAACTCTCGCCGCTGGAAGTGCCGTATGCGGTGCGGAAGGGCTTGATTGGATCACGCCGCAGGATATGTCGCTTGGCGGCGTGGAGCCGGGAATGTCACTTGACTATGTGGAGAGCATTTACGGACCGATGAAAGATGTGCAGTCGCATTACGTCGAGCATCTCTTCGGCTACGGCGACACCGTGAAGATCGTGCCATCGGCGGATGGTATGAGTGTGAAGTCCGTCCTCGTCAAGGGAAACAATGGCTGGGCGACGCCTGCAGGTGTGACTGTCGGCATGGATGCTTCGATCCTGCAAAAAATCTATGGCACGGGTGCAGTCGACTCGACGAAGCATAAGAAACACCGTATGCCAGGCTACGACTACTACACGTATTGGCAGACAGACAATCCGTTTCACTATCTGACCTTCGGTGTCAAGAACGGTAAGATCGCCTTCATCAAGGTCGGTTTGATGCAGCGCTAAAAGAGAATGGAGGAATCATGGCATGAGGCAGGATGTTTTCAAATATAGTTTTTTTGTACTCCTGCTCTGCCTTGGTTTTGTTGCGGCCTTGGGAACTGGCGTTATCAACATCCCATTGTCCGATACGGCAGCGATTCTTATACATCGTATGACAGGGATGCTCGCGAATCCTCTGACGCAGGGCATCCTTGGCGATGTGATCTGGCAGCTCCGTCTGCCGCGCTTTTTTGCTGCCTGTTTTGCAGGTGCCGGACTCGCGGTGTGCGGTGTCGTCATTCAAGCCGTCGTTCGCAATCCGTTGGCAGATCCTTATATCCTCGGCATTTCGTCAGGTGCAGGACTGGGGGCGACAGCGGCTGTAGCGTTGCGATTGAGCCATGTGCTCGGACAGGACAGCATGGGTGTGTTTGCCTTTTTGGGAGCGCTTGTTGCATCGTTTCTCATTTTGCTGTTTGCTTCACGCAGTCGTCAGAAGGATTCGTTTCACCTGCTTCTTATTGGCATGGGACTCAATGTCATCTGTTCAGCTGGCATCAGCCTTTTTGTCGCATTGGCGGCAGATGAGGCTGGCATACAGACGATTACTTATTGGCTCATGGGAAGCCTTCTGCAGATTCAGTGGCACGGCCTTTTGATTTTGACCGTCGTTGTCTTGCTCGGTGTCGTCTTTTTCTGTACGCAGCAGAAAATCTTGGATTTGCTGTTGCTCGATGATGATACCGTGCTCACGATGGGACTGCGATTGCAGCGCTATCGACAAGCTTATGTCATGCTCAGTGCCTCCATCGTCGGCATCATTGTATATGAAACGGGCATGATCGGCTTTGTCGGTTTGATCGTGCCGCATATCGTCCGCAGGATTTTCGGCAGCAGCCATCGCCGCGTGCTGATTTTCAGTGCGCTCTTCGGTGCACTCTTCCTTTGTTGGGCGGATGTGCTGGGGCGCATATTGTTGCCCGGCATGGATGTGCCAATCGGCATCATGGCGGCGCTCTTCGGCGGACCGGTGTTTCTCGGACTGCTTTGCAGTCGCAGGTATGGCTTTGGGAGGTGAGAGATGAGAAAACGATTTTTGAAAATCAGCATGTATCTGTCGGTTTTTTGTACGATTTTTTTCAGTGGCTGCACACATCAGAATATGGAGTCGATGGAACAAAGTCGTACGGGAAAAAGCGAAGATGCCATTAAAGTGGAAAACCTGCGCATTGAAAATTACTTTGTCAAAGGGAAAAACATTCAGACGTTTGACGAAGTACCGCAGCGTGTCGTTGTCATCGGTGAGACGGAAACGGAGGCGCTCATGGCGCTTGGCATCCAAGATCGTATCGTCATGGCGTTCAAGTCGAATGATCGCGGGCAGAACATGCGCCCCGAAAATGCGGCGCGCTTTGCTGAGGTACCGCAAAAGACGCGGGCGTACATCAACGTCGAGTATATATCCTCGCTGCGCCCCGACGTCATTGTAGCGGAGCAGGATAAGTTCACGCAAGCGCGTTTGCGCGATACGGACTATTGGAATCGGCGCGGCATCAGAACATTCGTGCCATACAACACAAATACACCGTCGAAGCATATTTATCCTGAAACAATTGAGAAGGAAATGCAGTATATCGAAGGCTTGGGAAAAATTTTCCACAAAGAAGAGCGGGCTGCGGAAATTGTCTGGGAAACAAGGGAAACCATACGGGAAATCCGCGAAAAGACCGCGAATGAACCAAAACCGAAGGTGATGTTTGTGGAGTTTTTGAGCAGTTTGATATCCTATGACAGGACGAAGTTGGCTGGTGATATGGCGGCGAGCATCGGCGCTGATGTACCGACGACGCCGCCGGTTATCAGTTTCGAACAAATCATTCAAGAGGATCCTGATGTGCTTTTCGTCGTCTGCAGTCATACTGACTATGGAGCATGTCGCGTGCGCATTACGGAAAATCCGGCATTGGCACAGCTCAAATGCGTGAAAAATCATCGCGTTTACAGCATACCGTTGCGCTACACCTACTCTTCGTTGGCACGTACGGCGGACGGTTTGCGCTATATGGCGCAGTGCATATATCCGCAGGAATTTCCGTGGGTGGATGATCCACATTAAGAAAGATTTTAGAAACAAATGTTTTAGGAGGAAGAATTTCATGAAAACGGATTTGGCGAAGAAGATTTTGCTGGGAGTGTTTTCTGCATCATTTGCATCGACATTTTTAATACCCTTCCCTGTATGTGCTGCAGCAGATCAACAAGCTGTCAATAAAGACGCTGCGAAGACTGCAGAGAATGACAATGCACATGAGCTTGGAGACACCGTTGTCGAGGGTGCACGGCGCGGCTATGCAGGCGGCAGAGTCAGCGGTAGGGGAGGCGTGGGGCTTCTCGGCAAGCAGGATGTCATGGATGCATCCTTTAATGCGGTGACGCTCGGGCATAAATCCTTCGAAGATTTTTCGCTTCCCGGGCAGGCGCTGACGAATGTGCTGACGCTTGATCCGTCTGTGCGCTCAAGCACGAGCAATCTCTACAACGACATTTCGATTCGCGGTTTCAATGCAAGCGGTCATTTTTATTACGTCAACGGTATTCCAGCGATGTTTTTCCAAGGGAACATTCCTACGCTCTTTGCAGAAAGCGTGACGGTGGTAGCAGGTCCCGGCTCTGGTACGAACAGCACTTCGTTCAGGGATAACGCAGGCGGCACGGTCGATATCACTTCGAAACAGGCGCAGACGAAGCCGAATCTTGATATGAAGCTGACATTTTCAGGACGCAGCTCGTTGGAAGAGAGCATCGACTTTGGCAAGCGGTTCGGTGCCAATAATGAGATGGGTCTGCGCATCAATGCCAACAATATTTCCGGCGGCACGTCTACGCAAGGTGAGAAACTGAAGCAGGAGAACATCTTTGTCAACCTCGACCAGAAGAGCAGCCATAGCAAGACGAATCTTCTCTTGGGTTATACACATACGAAGCATACGGCAGGCATGTGGAGTATTACATTCCAGGATGCGGTCACATCACTGCCGTCTGCCATCGACGGCAGCCGTAATCTGAAGCCGAATTGGGCGTACAATGAGTACGACAGTATCTTCGCCGCGCTCAACCATGAGGAGAAGCTCAGCGATCATGCAAAGCTCTTCATCAATGCCGCATGGCATCATCTGAACTGGTACGGCTATGTGGATGGTACGGTTAAAGTTGGCAACAACCTCGGTGATTACACCATCGGCTTCTCGAACTATCCGATTGAAACGTACAATCGCTATTTGGGCATCGGTATTCGCGGTGATTTCAAGCTAGGTGAAGTCAAAAACGACTATGTCTTGAGCCTCGACCGCATCTCACAGGCGAACTACGGCGGACAGAAACCGGGATTCAGCGCCGGCGTTACCGGCAATATCTATCGCGGTATTGCCACGCAAACATATACGGGCACGCCTGACTTTGTTGCTCCGCATGGAAGCGATACGGCTTTGCGTGGCTGGCATATCATTGACACGCTGACTTCGCCAAATAAGAAACTCATTGTGACGCTTGGTTTGCATGGTCACAGCGCTACGGTGGACAGTTATAACAAAACGACGGGAAAGATCACATCGAGCGTCAATTCCGATGCGACCTGCCCGACCTTTGGCATCACTTACAAGTTCACTCCGCATCTGATGGCGTATGCGAACCATGCGGAGAGCTTCAGTACGGGAAGTTTGGTCGGTTCGAGTTATGTCAATGCAGGCGAGGTGCTTGCTCCCGCGAAGACGAAGCAGAATGAAATTGGCGTGAAGTGGGAAAATAAAAAGGTTTTGCAGACCCTGAGCCTTTTCGAGATCAAGCAGGCGAACAATGCTATTGAAAATGTGGCAGCGGGACAGCGCTTGACGCGCAATGGCGAGCAGCGGAACAAGGGTGTCGAATACATGGTATCGGGAGCGATTTCTCCGAAGTGGGAGCTTGTCGGTGGTCTGATGTATCTCAATGCGAAGCAGGAAAAGACGACGGCGGGTAGATTCGATGGAAAGAGTGTAAATGGCGCTGCTCCATGGTCAGGCACGCTGGCTGCCATCTATAAGCCGCAGCGGGATCTTTCCATGCTTGCAAGACTCAATTACATGAGCTCGGCGAAGCTCTTTACATCTTCAGACGCGTCCTATAAAGAGCTCGATGTGCCCGCTCATCTGACGCTTGATCTCGGTGCAACATGGAAGACGAAGTGGGAGCAAGTGCCCGTGACTTTAAGTCTTATGTGCTATAATGTGACGGATAAAAAATATTGGCAGCCGCGCACTGGGCAGAGTTCATTGATTGTCGGTGGACCGCGCACGTTTATGTTCTCTGCTGGCTTTGAACTTTAAGCCGCCCATGCGAAGAAGAAAAAGCAGGTATCGCCTGTATTTCATCGCTGTCAGCCTCACTTTGTTTCTTGTGACTTCTATCGTCGCTGGCTTGAAACTTGGTTACTTGGAAATCTCGTGGCAGCAGCTTCTTGCGTGCCTTGCGGATTTCCCGGCATCATGGCAGAGCAACGAGCCACTTGATGATACAATCTTCAACCTGCGTATGCCGCGCGTCGTTTTGGCCGCGGCCGTAGGTATGGGGCTTGCCGTTTGCGGCGTCGTTATGCAGGCGATCCTTGCGAATCCGCTTGCCGATCCGTATATTCTCGGCGTATCGTCCGGTGCCTCGCTCGGTGCTGCTGTCGCCATCTTTTTTGGTGCAGGCGCGATTTTCGGTGCACAGAGCATTGGCATCTTTGCCGCCGCAGGAGCATTTCTCATCTCCTTGCTCGTCCTCCTGATGGTTTCTTCAGGGAAGAAGGATGTGAGCACAAGACTGTTGCTCGCAGGCATGGCGTTTCATGCCGTTTGCTCTAGCGTTACATCTTTCATCGTGTTCATCGGCGGCAGTAAGGAGGGGATGCAGTCCTTTTCCTTTTGGCTCTTGGGCAATGTCGCGAATACGAAATGGGAAAATATCTTTGTGCTCCTCGTGATTGTTGCGTTCCTCAGCGTTTTTTTCCTCGCACAGTCGCGGCGGCTGAATTTGCTGCTGCTCGGTGAGGAGGACGCCGTCGTACTCGGTCTTGATGCGAGACATTGGCGTCTCGTGCTTCTTGCGACAGAGGCGCTCTTGATCGGGTTCATCGTCTACAATGCAGGTATCGTCGGCTTTGTTGGGCTCATCGTGCCGCATATAAGCCGCACCTTTTTTGGGGCAGATCATTGGGTCATGTTGCCGATGTCTGTGCTTTTGGGCGGCATCGTCGGTGTTTGGGCGGATATTCTGGGACGCACGCTTTTTACCGGAGTGGAAGTACCGTTCGGCGTTATGCTTGCATTGGTGGGGGGACCGTTTTTCCTCTATTTGGTAGTTCGTCGCTCCTATGGATTTGGGAAAGGGTGAGGCCATGGAAATCCGTGTAGAAGATCTGGAGAAATCTCTCGATGGCAGGAAAATCATCGAGCGCATCAATCTCGCAGTCAAGGACAAAGAGACTGTCGGCATCATCGGACCGAACGGCAGCGGCAAGAGCACGCTCTTGAAGTGCATCTACCGCGTGCTGGAGCCGGAATTGGGCAAGGTGTTCTTGGGCGGCGATGAACTGCGTGATCTCTCGGTGCGCGAATCGGCGATGCGTCAGGCTGTGCTCGCGCAGCATCACAGCACGGGATTTGACTTCACGGTGCTCGAAGTCGTGCTTATGGGCAGAAGCCCCTACAAGGGCATATTGGAGCGCTACAACGAAGAGGACTTCGCCCTCGCGCACAAGTACCTCGCTTTCACGGGCATGGAGAGGTTCGCCAAGAACTCCTTTGCGACGCTCTCAGGCGGCGAGCAGCAGCGCGTGATGCTCGCGCGTGCGCTCACGCAGTCGACGCCGTGTCTCATCCTCGATGAGCCGACGAATCATTTGGACATCCGCTATCAGCTGCAGGTCATGGAAAACGTGCGGCAGATGAACCTCACGGTCATCGCCGCCATCCACGACCTCAATATTGCCGCCGCTTACTGCGATCGTCTGATTGCCATGCGGCGAGGTCATATCATTCGGGAGGGGACGCCGAGGGAGTTGCTGACGGAAAAGTTCATCTATGAGCTTTACGAGGTTCATGCGCGCGTCGTAGAACTTGATGACGATGCCGTCGTTATTTCGTATCGTTTGTAAGGAGAGGAATCCACTATGATGGAAAAGGAATGGCTGCTGAACAATCCACATCTGACGGCGGAAAAGATGAGTCCGATCGAGGAGCGCATCCCTGCGGCTCGCACAGAGGTGCATGAAGGACTTTCGCGTGCGAAGGGCATCCTCGGGGAAGAGGGCTACAAGAAGTACCTTGCGCCGTTGCAGAATCTCGCGAAGAGCGGCACGACGCTCCTCCTCACGGTGCGCACGGCGCGCGAGCGCACGATGCTTGTGAAAGAGTGCCTGCCAGCCTTGAAGGAAGCCTTCGGCGCGAACGTCGTCAAGGTCGTTGCCGTCTGAAATGGGCGGCGAGGAAGCGGACTTGAAAGAACGATTGCTGACGCAGGAAGAGCGCGAGCGGTATTCGCGCCAGATGCTCTTGGCAGATGTTGGGGAAGTCGGACAGAAAAAGCTTCTCGCCGCAAAGGTTTTGATCGTCGGCGCGGGCGGGCTTGGCTCGCCTGCGGCGATGTATCTCGCGGCATCGGGCGTCGGCGAGATCGGCGTCGTCGACGATGATGTTGTCGATCTCTCCAACTTGCAGCGCCAGATCGCGCATCGGTCAGCGGATGTGGGCAGGAAGAAGGCGGATTCGATGGCGAGGGCGCTTGCCGCGCTCAATCCTGAGGTGCGCGTTAACGTCTATCGGGAGAGACTTTCTGAGGACAATGCCGAGGATATTCTCTGTGATCGCAGCTATGATTTTGTTCTCGACTGCACAGACAATTTCCCTGCGAAGTTTCTCATCAATGACGCCTGCGTGCGTCTGCATAAGCCTTTTTCTCATGCGGGAATCACGGGATTCAGCGGGCAGATCATGACCGTCCTGCCAAGAGAAAGCCCGTGCTATCGCTGCATTTTTGAGGATGTGCCCAAAGAGGGGACAGTGCCGACGAGTCGCGAAATCGGCGTTCTGGGCGCAGCGGTAGGCGTCATGGGATCTTTGCAGGCGGTCGAGGCTGTCAAGTATATTCTGGGCATAGGGGATCTTCTTGTCGGGCGATTGCTGATTTACGACGCGCTGACGATGAAATTTCGTGAAGTGGAGTTGCCAAAGCGGAATGAATCGTGCACGGCATGCAGGAACGTTTGATTGTGAAGCGATGAAGGAAAATATCGCAAGGCAGAGCGAGGCGGCGAATGTACATGGCGATGTGCATTCGCCGCCTCGCGCTCTTCCCTTCGGGCTTGACCTCTTGGATTTTCATAGCAAGCTACACGCACAAACGTCCACTTTGTGGACATTGTGCGTCGCCCTTACAGAAGCCTAGCCAATCGGTCTGCGTCTTCGACTTGACCTCTTGGGGCTTCATGGTAAAATAAAGGGTGAGTTTGGAAGTACGCATACATTCGGCACTTTCTGGCAAATCAAAGGAAAAGAGGCTTTATCGTGAAGAAAATCATATTGACAGGCGACCGTCCTACGGGGCGGCTTCATCTCGGACATTACGTCGGCTCGCTCAAGCGGCGCGTTGAGCTGCAGAATTCGGGCGAGTACGATGAAATATACATCATGATCGCCGATGCACAGGCATTGACCGACAATATGGACAATCCTGAGAAGATTCGTCAGAATATCATCGAAGTCGCGCTCGACTACATGGCATGCGGACTTGATCCAGCGAAGACCGTGATGTTCGTGCAGTCTGAGGTGCCGCAGCTCTTCGAGATGACGGCTTACTATATGAACCTCGTGACGGTTTCGCGCCTGCAGCGCAATCCGACGGTCAAGGCGGAGATTCAGATGCGCAACTTTGAGACGAGCATCCCTGTGGGCTTCTTCACCTATCCGATCAGCCAGGCGGCGGACATCACGGCATTTCAGGCGACGACCGTCCCCGTGGGCGAAGATCAGGAGCCGATGCTTGAGCAGACGCGCGAGATCGTGCGCAAGTTCAACGAGGTCTACGGCGAGACGCTCGTCGAGCCGCAGAGCCTGCTCGCCTCGCAGAAGGCGGCGATGCGTCTTCCCGGCACGGACGGCAAGGCGAAGATGTCAAAGTCCCTTGGCAACGGTATCTACATCTCCGATTCGGCAGCGGAGGTGAAGAAAAAGGTCATGTCGATGTACACCGATCCCGATCATATCCGCGTCGAAGATCCCGGTAAGATCGAGGGCAATACGGTCTTCACCTATCTCGACGTATTCTCGCGTCCCGAGCATTTCGAGAAGTTCCTGCCCGAGTACGAGAATCTCGATGCCTTGAAGGCGCACTACAGCCGTGGCGGCCTCGGCGACGTCAAGGTCAAGAAGTTCCTCATCGCGGTATTAGAAGATGAACTGGCACCGATCCGCGCACGCCGCAAGGAGCTTGAAAAAGACATCCGCGCTGTTTATGCCGTGCTCGCCGAAGGCAGCGAAAAAGCGCGCAAAAAAGCCGCCGCAACGCTCGAAGCGATGAAGGCGGCGATGAAGATCAACTATTTCCAAGACGAGGAATTGATCGCTGAGCAGGTAAAGCGGTTTACAAGCGAGGCGTAGGGGCTGCTTGATGATCCATCACGTTTGCAATCTGGATAAATCTCTGTTTTCTCTCGTTGAGGCGAATATACAGTCAGATGAAGTGGTATTTACTGAAGAGCGGATGGCACATGTTCGGATTCAGCATGGGAATGATTTTCTCATATTCAAGGAGCGCTTGGCAGAAGCGATTATGAATCCAGACTATATATTGGCATCTGCTTTTCCACATACGGCAATGATTTTGAAGGAATTTCATAGCGATGGAAAACGTTTGAATCTCATTTTGCGATTAGCCGTGGTGAGCGATAATTCGAAGAGGAAGAACTCAATTATTACTTATCATGTATTAAGTGGCAAGAAATGGGAGAAATATTTGCGAAATAAAAAAATCCTTTACAGAAAGGCGAGTATCATATAAGATGAAAGTAGAGAAGAGAACATCTGAGGTGGTAAATTTCGTGTCGACCACACGCCGATGGCATGACAGGGGAAACCCGAGAGATGCAGGGGCATGGCACGCCTGCCGGATGTTTTCTTGGCTCGGTTGCCGCTCAGAAATGGGCGGCTTTTGTTTTAGGAAATTTCTTCTTGCACAGTGACAACATATATGCTATCCTATAGAGCATAACTTCAAATTGCAAATGCGTTGCAGAGGAATAGTAGGCGTCGTGGAATGGATAGAGAGCCGCTGGCTGGTGGAAAGCGGAGAGGAAGCGCCGTCGAACTCGCCTTGAAGCAGCTCGCTGAAACCGACATGGAGTAGGCGGAGCCGGTGCCTGACCGTTAGAGCAGGAGGATATGATGGTATCCGTTAAAGTGCGCGCTTCGGCGCGAAATTGAGTGGTAACACGTAAGCATTGCCTTTCGTCTCTTTGGGGATGAAAGGCTTTTTTTATGAAGAGGCATGTAGGAGGCGTTATTTATGAAGAATTTCACAAAGTACGAGAAGCAGTATTTTCTGCCGCCTGAGATAGATTTGAGCTGGCTCAAGAAGGAGCATCCGACGAAGGCGCCAACGTGGTGCAGCGTCGATCTGCGCGACGGCAATCAGGCGCTGATCATCCCGATGAGTTTGGAGGAGAAGCTGGAATTTTACAAGATGCTCGTGAAGATCGGCTTCAAGGAGATCGAGGTGGGATTTCCTGCAGCATCCGATACGGAGTTCGCGTTCCTGCGCCGCCTCGTAGAGGATGATCTGATCCCCGACGACGTGACGGTGCAGGTCTTGACGCAGGCGCGTGAGCATATCATCAAGAAGACGTTCGAGGCGCTTGACGGTGTGAAGAACGCCATCGTCCACGTCTACAATTCGACGTCGGTGCCGCAGCGCGAGCAGGTGTTCCACAAGTCAAAAGAAGAGATCAAAAAGATTGCCGTCGAGGGAGCGAACCTCCTCGCCGAGCTTACGGCGAAGGCGGGCGCCGACTACCGCTTCGAGTATTCGCCCGAGAGCTTCACGGGCACGGAGCCGGAGTATGCTCTTGAGGTCTGCAATGCCGTGCTCGACGTCTGGCAGCCGAAGCCGGAGCGCCCTGCAATCATCAACATCCCCGTGACGGTGCAGCTTTCGATGCCGCATGTCTATGGCATGCAGGTCGCCTATATTTCGCAGAATCTCAAGTACCGCGACGCCGTCCGACTGTCCCTGCATCCGCACAACGACCGCGGCTGCGGCGTGGCGGATTCGGAGCTGGGCATCTTGGCGGGCGCGGAGCGCATCGAGGGCACGCTTTTCGGCAACGGTGAGCGCACGGGCAACGCGGACATCGTGACGCTTGCCATGAACCTCTTCGCGCTCGGCGTCGATCCCGAGCTGGACTTTTCCAATATGCCCGAGCTTGTCGAGCTTTACGAGCGCGTGACGCGCATGAGTGTCCACGCGCGTCAGCCGTATGCGGGCGAGCTGGTCTTCGCCGCGTTCTCTGGCTCGCATCAGGACGCGATCGCCAAGGGCATGAAGTGGCGCGAGGAGAAGCATCCGAAGTTCTGGAATGTGCCGTACCTTTATATCGATCCGAAAGATGTCGGGCGCGAGTACGACGGCGACGTCATCCGCATCAACAGCCAGTCGGGCAAGGGCGGCGTCGGCTATCTCTTGGAGCAGAAATTCGGGCTTGATTTGCCGAAGAAGATGCGCGAAGATCTCAGCTACTTCGTCAAGGGCGTTTCCGATCGTGGACATAAGGAGCTTCTGCCCGAAGAGGTGCATGAGCTTTTCCAGAAGGAGTACGTCAATGTCGATGCGCCTGTGCGGCTCGTCGATTTCCTACTGCGCAAGGCGCCGGACGGCGTACGCGCGGGCGAGGTGCACATGGAAATCGAGGGCAAGCCCGTGACGTACCAGGCGCGCGGCAACGGCCGCCTCGATGCCATCAGCAACGCTTTGCAGGAAAATCTTGGCATTTCCTATAAAAATCTGACGTACAGCGAGCACGCGCTCGAAATCGGCTCAACTTCGCGCGCTATGGCATACATTGGCATCACGGCGGAGAACGGCAAGGTCACATGGGGGGCAGGAATGGATACGGACATCATCACGGCATCGGCGATGGCGCTCGTCAGCGCCATCAACCGCATGAAAGCGGGAAAATGAGGACGCTGGTGACCATCGTCCTCACAAGTATCGTGACGACGCTTTTGCTCGCGGCACTCTCTGCAGGCGCTTTCGTCTATATTGTCGACGGTTACTTCGTTGACCTCGCCTTGGAGCGCGGCAGCGGCAGCGATCCGTTGGCGCCGCCCGTCATCGCCGCGAGTCTTTCCGACCCCAATGTCCATCTGCCAGAGAAGCCTGAGGCGAAGAGCGAGGATTGGACGCTTCGCTCCTTTGACGGACTGCATCTGGCGGCGACACACTTTTCGCCCGCTGCACCGAGTCATCGCTGGGTCGTGCTGCTGCATGGCTACGGGCGCAGTCAGGCAGATGCGTGGGATTATGCCGAAGCGTACATTGAGCACGGCTATCATGTCCTGACGCCGGATTTGCGTGCTTCGGGCAAGAGCGAGGGCAAATATGTGACGATGGGGACGTTCGAAAGCCGTGATGTTGCCGCATGGGTTTCGCGCATCGCCGAGGTTGACCCTGCAGCGCGTGTCGTGCTGCACGGCGTTTCCATGGGAGGGGCGACGGCGCTTCTCGCGGCAGGGCGGGACGATGTGCCGCAGAACCTTGTCGCCGTTATCGAGGATTCGGGCTATACGAGCGCCGAAGACATGTTCGTGCGGAAGATGGAGAGCTTCAACCTGCCAGCATCCGTCATCATGCGCGGCATGGATTACATGAGCCGCAAGAAGACGGGCGCTGCGCTCTCTGACGCCTCGGCGATCGACGCCGTGCGCCGCATGAAGGCGCCGACGCTCTTCATCCACGGCACGTCCGACCTGCTCGTACCTTACAGCATGATGCAGGAGTTGGCGGCGGCGTCGAGCGCACCGCAGAAGGAAGTGCTGACGGTCGAGGGCGCGTGGCATGCGGCGGCGAAGGCGAAGGATCCGGAGAATTACTACCGCCATGTATTCGCCTTTGCCGATCGCTGGACGAATTGAGATTTGGACGGCGGGCGTTGCTTAGACTTTCGGGTTTGCGGGTGTTTTGCTGTTGGCATGGTTTTTGCTGTAGGAAGGGATGAGTTTATGCGGGCAGTCGTGACGAGGGTGAAGGAGGCCGCCGTCTCCATTGACGGTGCAGTGACGGGCGAGATCAAAGAGGGCTTTCTAGTCCTTCTGGGCGTGGGACCGGCAGACGGGGAAGAAGAGGCGAAGCGCCTCGCAGAGAAAATCTGTCGTACGCGCGTCTTTTCCGACGCGGCGGGCAAGATGAATCTCGCGCTCGAAGATGTCGGCGGCGCGCTCCTCGTCGTCTCGCAGTTCACGCTCTACGCCGACCTTTCGAGCCGCCGCCCGGGCTTTTCCAAGGCCGCGAAGCCCGCGATTGCCGAGCCGCTCTACGAGAGTTTCATGGCACATTGCCGCGCTCTGGGCTTTCGCGTTGAGCACGGCAGTTTCGGCGCAGATATGCAGGTCACATCGGTCAATGACGGGCCTGTGACGCTGCTTTTTGATACGGAGTGAGAGAATCCCCGCCCAATGTGGATTGCTCACTGCTAAGCGGACAAGAAAGTAAGCCAATGTCGTAGAATTACGCTGATTTATGCAGTCTTGCTCCATATTTCGTATGGAGCAAGACTGCTTTTCTGTTGTATGCGCTTATGGTTATAAAGGTGCACATATTGATCTGCAGGCGGGGTATTTTTATTGCGAAGAAGGGGATTTCATCCAATAGTGTGCTATAATACAGAAAGACATAAGAATCAGGACAGGAGGACGATTCCTTGAAAAAAACTTTGGAGGATGCCGTTGTCGTTTTGAACCGCGCCATATTGCCCGACGTCTGGCAGATGGAGCTTCTCTCGCCGAAGATTGCAGCGGGAGCAGAGCCGGGGCAGTTCGTCATGGTGAAGAAGCCAAAGAGCGCGCATCTTCTGCGCCGTCCGTTCGGCGTGGCGGACATCGACGACGAGAAGGGGACGATCACGCTCTTTTACCGCATCTTGGGCGAGGGGACGGCGGAGCTTTCCACGCTGCGGCCGGGTGAAACTCTGAGCGTCGAGGGCGCACTGGGCACGGGCTTTACGCTCACGGACGAGCCTGCGCTTATCGTCGGCGGCGGCTTGGGACTAGCACCGCTTCTTCTGCTTGCGCATCGTCTGCATGAAAAGCCCGTCGTCATCGTCGCCGCCCGCACGGAGGCGGAGACGTTCTGGACGCGCTTCTTCACGCCGCATGCGAAGGCGGTCTACATCGCGACGGACGATGGCTCAAGCGGCTTCCACGGCTATCCGCTTCACTTGATGCCGCTCGTCCTCTGCGAGAATGAAGTGCATGCTGTCAAGGTCTGCGGCCCTGACCCGATGATGGACGGCATCGCGCGTCTGGCGCGGAGCGCGGGGCTTTCCTGCGAGGTATCGTTGGAAAAGCGCATGGCGTGCGGCTTCGGCGTCTGTCTGGGCTGCACCTTCGAGGGAAAGGCGACGGGCAGGAGGCGCAAAGTTTGCACGGAAGGGCCGGTCTTTGCGGCGGAGGAGGTTTTTGAATGAACAGGGAAAGGCTTGCCGTCGAGGTCGCGGGCATCCGCATGGCGACGCCGATCATGGGCGCGTCGGGCACGTTCGGCTTCGGCATGGAGTATGAAGATTTCCTCGACCTCGCGGACGTCGGCGCCGTCGTCTCGAAGGGCATCACGCCGAAGCCGCGTGCGGGAAACGGCGGCGTGCGCATCGCTGAGACGCCCGCCGGCATGCTCAATTCCATCGGTTTGGAGAATCCCGGCGTCGAGGCGTTCTGCCGCGACATCCTGCCCGAGACGGCAAAACTGCCGACGTCGTTTATCGTCAACATCAGCGCGGGCACGGCGGAGGAATACGGCGAGATGGCGCAAATGCTCGACGTCGAGGGCGTCGATGGCATCGAGGTCAATATCTCATGCCCGAACGTCAAGGAAGGCGGCATCGTCTTCGGCACTGACCCTGTGCAGGCGGCGCGTGTGACGCAGGAGGTCAAAAAGCATACGAAGAAGCCCGTCATTGTAAAACTTTCGCCGAACGTCACCGACATCACGCAGATGGCGCGCGCCGTCGAGGAAGCAGGTGCGGACGCCGTATCGCTCATCAACACGCTGACGGGCATGGCGATCGATGTCGAAAAGCGTCAGCCGCTCCTCGGCAACATCACGGGAGGCCTTTCCGGCCCTGCTGTCAAGCCCATCGCCCTGCGCATGGTCTATCAGGCGGCGCAGTCGGTCTCTATTCCCGTCATCGGCATGGGCGGCATACAGACGGGCGAGGATGTCGCGGCGTTCCTGCTCGCTGGTGCGAGCGCCGTCGAGATCGGCGCGGAGAATTTCGCGAATCCGCGTGCCGTCGTCGAAGCGGCCGAAGGACTCGATGCGTATTTGGAGCGCCAGGGCATTGAGCATGCGCGGGATTTGATAGGAGCGTTGGAACTTTGAGGCCAGGGAAAAGGCGCAGGATGCGTTTCGCCTTCCTCTTTGCGCTGTTCTTCCTGCTCGCGCTCTCTGCCGGCTGCGGCGGAAGGAGCGCCGTCTACCGCGAGCCTCCGCACCATCCCGAGTTCGTCGAGGGCGCGAAGTTCTCGGAGAATCCTGCGAAGTTCAAGGGCAAGGAAGTGCAGTTCGTCGCGCGTGTCGTTGATATCGACGGCGCGGCGATGCAGGCGGAGATGCATGAGGGCGGACCGCGCCTCCTCGTCGAGGGCAAGGGCGTCAGCGCCGCCGAGCCGCGCCCGTCGCGCGGCGACTATGTGCGTCTCTATGGCAAGGTGGCGGAAGACGACAGGGCGGGCTATGTCGCCGTCATCGACTCCTACAAGGTCACGGTGCCGCGCTGGAGCGAACTCATGCGCACGTCGAGGAGTCTTAGAAGCGACGATGGTCATGTCGAGGTACAGATTCTCTCGGCTGTGGCGGCACGCAATTCGCTCGAAGTCAAGGAGGGAAATATCTCCCTGATGCCCGAGAGCGCGGCGACGAGGCTTTCGGACATCGCTTTCATCGGCATGACGCTGAAGATTCGCGGCGAGATCGACGACGACGGCGAGGGTGATTTCGACTACCTCGAGCGCAGCGGTCAAAGGATGCGCTCAGGCTTCACGCTCGACTTGGACGGCGATGGCACGGCAACTTTCAAGACGGAGGCGCTTTCCGTGCCGATGGAGTACAAGGAGGCACTGAAGGCGGTCGGCGCGTCGGGCGACGGTAGCGTCGCCCTGCCTGAAGGAAAGACATATCGTCTGCGCTATCGCTGACGTTGGCACTGACAGAAAGCCCCTGTATCGCGCAGGGGCAGTGGATAGTCTACGGTTTTTGGAAAGGAAGCAAGGCATGGAAGGTATGGACGAAAAGAGCCGAGAGGAACTTCTCGAAGAATATGCGCGGCTCATTGTGCGCATGGGCGTCAATCTGCAGACGGATCAGCCGCTCGTCATCAACGCGCCGCTCGCGTGCGCCGACTTCGCGCGCCGCGTTGCGGGCGCAGCGTACGATGCGGGTGCGCACGATGTGACAGTCGCGTGGAACGATGAACGGCTCGCGCGTCTGCGCTACGACAAGGCGAAGAAGAGCGTCTTCACGGAGTTTCCCGAATGGCGTCGCCGCCTTTACGAGGACAGTGCGGCAGAGGGCGCGGCCTTCGTCACGATCCATGCCGCTGATCCCGAAATCTTCAGCGGCGTCGAGCCGGAGCGTCTGACGCTCGCGCAGCAGGCGGCAGGTGCGGCGCTCCTCGAATACCGCCAGCGCTTGATGAGCAACAAGAATGCTTGGTGCGTCGTCTCGATTCCGACGGAAAGCTGGGCGAGCAAGGTCTTTCCCGAGGATGCACCTGACGTTGCCGTTGAAAATCTCTGGCAGGCGATCTTCGCTGCCGTGCGTCTAGCGCCAGGCGAGGATGCGGCTGTGCGCTGGCAGAAGCACATCGAATTTTTGGCGCGTGCGGCGAAGTTCATGAACGACCATGCTTTCTCGCGCTTGGAGTACAAGAACGCTCTCGGCACGAACCTCTCCATCGAACTGCCCGAGGGACATATCTGGATGGGCGGCGCGGAAAAGACGCAGGATGGCGTGACCTTCGTCGCCAATATGCCGACGGAGGAAATCTACACGCTTCCCAAGCGTGACGGCGTAAATGGCACGGTCAAAGCGACGCGCCCGCTGAATGTCAACGGCAATCTCGTCGAGGGATTTTCGCTGACCTTCAAAGATGGCAAGGTGGTCGACTACAAGGCGGAGCGCGGTGCAGAAATCCTCAAGGAACTTTTCTCGACCGACGAAGGTGCGAGCTATCTCGGTGAAGTCGCGCTCGTGCCCTACGATTCGCCAATCTCGAAGAGCGGCGTGCTCTTCTTCAACACACTCTTCGACGAAAATGCCGCGTGCCACCTTGCCTTCGGCAAAGCCTACCCGACGTGCATCGAGGGCGGCGAGGCGATGACCAGCGTCGAGCTTTTGCAGCGCGGCGTCAACGATTCGCTCGTGCACGAGGACTTTATGGTAGGCTCAAGAGATCTCGCCATCGACGGAATCGAGGCGGACGGCACGCGCGTCCCTGTGTTCCGCGAGGGGAATTTCGCCTTTGTTTGAGGACGGCAGACTTCAAGTGCGTCGTATCAATAGAAAAAGCCCGGATTTTCCGGGCTTTTGTTCATCATCGTTGGTGCGGACGAGAGGGTTCGAACCTCCATGCCTTGCGGCACTGGATCCTAAGTCCAGCGCGTCTGCCAGTTCCGCCACGTCCGCATTGTACATTTGACGGTTCTTATTCTAGCATGACGGCAGAAGGCTGTCAAACATTGGGAATCACAATCATATATTTGCCGAAATGGCAGGAGAAATATAAAACTTTATAGAATATTCCATATATGGAAGAATAAATGCGAAATCGTCTTGTTAGAGGTGCAGTTCTGCTTAGGAGGCTGAAGCCATGCCGATGTTCAAGAAGTCGATGCTTGTTCTCCTGGCCGTCGTCGCCCTTGCGGCGGGCGGTGCTTTCTATGCGGGGATTCATGGGCAAGAGGAAGTTGTCGAGCTGGATGCGGGTACGGCGCCTGTGCAAGAAGCACAGGCGAAAGAGATCGTCGTTTATGTCGCGGGCGCGGTCAATCGCCCGGGCGTCGTGCAGCTCGCTGAGGGGGCACGCGCGAAAGATGCGGTCGATGCTTGCGGCGGCTTTCTGCCTACGGCGGATACGAACGGTGTGAACCTTGCGCAGAAGCTCAAGGACGGTATGCAGGTCACGGTGCCGGAGAAAATGACTGCAGCTGCACAAGGTGCGGCGACGCAAGGCGTGACGGGAGGCGCACAGGCGGGGGCGGCGAAGCCCCTGCCCGAAGGCATGGTGAACATCAACACTGCGGACGAGAAGGAGCTGGACAAGCTGCCGGGCGTCGGCCCCGCCATGGCGAAGCGTATCGTCGAGTACCGCACGGAGAACGGCGCGTTCCAAGCCCCTGAGGAGATCAAGCGCGTCAAGGGCATCGGCGATGCGAAGTATGAGAAGATGAAGGACAAGATTGCATTGTGAGGGGAGAAGCAGCGATCATGAGAGGACGGACATTTAAGATGGGACGAGGCAGATATGAATAAACAGACGAAATATGCGATACTGCTTGCTGTTTTTATTGGTGTTTTTATAGGGGCGGGAGTGGCTTATTTGGCATCGCATGTGGGAAGAGATGCGATGTCGTCTGATGTCCGTGAAGAACCCGTTAATGTCAAAACGCATGAAGAAAAAACGGAAAAGAAAGTTGAGAACATTTACAATATCGGGATCACCGAAGAGGAATTTCGCCAAAGATTTAATAAAATTGCGGACGAATATGAATTGGATTTACGGTTAACCAAAAGACATATTTATGAAGGGACTTATGCGAACGTTTATGAAGCTCCTTTAAATATAAGTTCTTCATTAATTGTATCTTATGAACCAGACACGGGACTCATACGAGGCGTTCTCTTGTCAGGAACGACTGCAACTGAGCTTGAGTCAATTCGCTTCCTTTCTGCGCTTTCAGACATTACGGCAACGCTAAACCCGGATTTGCCTGATGCTGGAGCAAGAGAATTGTTACCTAAACTAGGGATATTTGATGGAAAACATACAAATTATAGAAATGTAAACAAAGCGACCTCTTGGAATAATATTTACTACAAACTGCAAGGAAATGGAGAGGGAAAGGTGATGTTCTTTGCCGTTGCAAAAGACATCAGCACCGAAGCCGATGCATCACTTGGAAGAGATGCGCCGCATAATATCATCACCGATATTGCGAATTATATGGTTTGGGATTATTCTAATCAGAACTCGTATAATGCAACAATGGATACTATGCCGAACAAGAAAAATAGCCCACAAAGTTCATCTGTAGAAATGTCTCTGGGCGGAATCGCTATTGGCGATACAAAAAACAGGGTTTATTCTATGTTGGGAAGAGAATCAAGGATTTCTTATGAAGGCAGCTATAGCGATCCTCGTTACCAATATCCGAATATGGAAGTGGTCATGTCTGGAAATATTGTCACGGCATTTGTTTCTAAAAATGCAATGGTCAAAACGGGACGCGGGATTGGCGAGGGAAATAGTGTTCAAGACGTATTGGCGGCCTATGGTAAGGCGGATATGATTATGGAGTATGATGGCTATCTTCTCTATGAATATAAATTCATCTCTGCGAATGGAAGAAACTGTCTATTGCGCTTTGCGATGAAAAATGGTACAGTCTCGTACATTAGCGGGAGAGTTGCAGAGTAATGGGACGACAACAAGGAAGCTGAGAGGCGAGGCGTAGCCATGCGGTATGGACAGCAACAGCTTATTTTTCTCAACGGTCTTTTCCTTGTGCTTTTGCTCGGCATCTACGGCGAGGATTTGCTGCATGTCTCGCTTGGCGCTCTCGCCCTCGGCATGGCGGGGTTCTTCTTCTTGTCGCTTTTTCTTCTCGTGCGCGAGAGCAGCAAGACGTGGCTGGCGTTCTTGCTGCTCTTTCTTTTTTTCGGCGCGTGGCGTTTCGCTTGGGGCGAGGCTCTGCCTGCCGATGATGTTTCGCATTTAATTGGCCGTGAGGCGGCGGTCAAGGGCGTGCTCGTCGAGGCGCCGCATGTGCGGCGGACGGAGCAAGGAGTGTTCGTGCGTTATACGGTGGAGGCGAAGCATGTGCGCATCTCCGGTGAGGAGCAGGCGGCGTCGGGAGCGCTCTACGTCTCGGAGATGCGCGAAAATGTCGGCGACTTGCCTGAGATTGGCGCGGAAATCACGGCTTTTGGGAAGGTTAAGGGCATCTACGGCTACGGCAATCCCGGGCGCATTGATGTGGAGCGCGCGGCGGCGGTCAAGGGCGTGCGCGCGCGTCTTTCGGCGAAGAAGCCGGGTGTAGCATGGGAAGCGGGAGAGTCGCATCCCGTGCTGCGCTGGAGTGAACGGGTGCGTTCGGCATACCGCGCTTCGATGGAAAGTGTGATGCCCAAGGAAGATGCAGCGGCGATCTTTGCCATGCTCTTTGGCGGCTACGAGGGTATAAAGCCCGAGCTTGTCGAAGCCTTCACGGCGACAGGCATCGTGCACATCCTTTCGGTGTCTGGCTCACATATCACGCTGTTGGCGGCAGTCATGGCTTGGCTCGGCGCACTCCTGCGCCTGCGTCCCGTCGTGACGGCTGTTTTTGTCACCGTCGTCATCGTGCTGTACTGCGTGCTCGCGGGTTGCGTGCCGCCGGCAGTGCGTGCGGGTGCGATGGGATTGCTCGCATTTTTCGCACTCGCCTTGGAGCGCGAGAACGATGCGCGGCGGCTTTTGGCTCTCGTTGGCATGGCGCTGCTCTTCTTCGAGCCGCTTCTGGCGTTTGATGTCAGCTTCCAGCTGTCGTTCGCGGCGACGGCGGGGCTTCTCTACCTTGCGCCGCCTTTTGCCGAGCGCCTTTCGACCTTGCGCTTTCTGCCGCGCTTCGTCGTGCTGAGTCTTGCCGTCACGCTCGGGGCGCAGCTCGCGACCTTGCCGCTCCTCGCATGGTACTTCCACCGGTTGTCGCTTTCGTCTCTTATCGCCAATATCCTCGTCGTGCCCGTCGTGGAACTCGTCATCGTCGCGGGGCTTTTCGCGGGGCTTACATCCTTCGTACTGCCGTTTTTGGCAAAGATCGTCTTCCTCGCGGATAGCTTGCTCTTGGGACTTGTCTACGAGTGCACGCGGCTCTTGGCGGTTATGCCCGGCGGTGAGGTGTATTTGCCGACGTTTTCCGTGCCGCTCGCGCTCGTCTACTTCGCCATGCTTGCTGTATTTGTGCAGCCTGAGGAGCGGCGAGAAGCTGTCTTCTCTTGGTGCAGCGAACGGCGCAAGGTGATTTTTGCCGCATTTCTGTTCGCTGCTGCAGCCGTCGCCTTATGGCAGATTTCACGTCCACAGGAGATGGCGGTGCACTTCATCGACGTGGGACAGGGGGATGCGGCTCTTGTCGTGACGCCGCACGGCAGAGCCTTGATGATCGATACGGGCGGCACGCGCGACGGCGGCTACGACATCGGCTCGCGCGTCGATGTGCCGTACCTTTCGCATTACGGCGTGCGAAGGCTCGACTATATCATCCTCACGCATGTGCACGAGGATCATGCGGGCGGTGTGGGCGGCATCGTGCGCCATATTCCCGTCGGCATGGTCTTGACGGCGCACGAGCCGCGCAGCGAGTATGCACGCGTGCTCGGCTGCTCTCTCGATGCGTCTGAGATGCAGCATCTGGCCCCTGCGGAGGCGGGTGAGCACATCGACCTCGACGGAGTGGCGGTCGACATCCTCTATGCGCCCCAGGTGGAAGGCGGCGCAGCGGAGGGTGCGACGGGAAACGAGTATTCGAACGTCATCCGCGTGCGATACGGTGCGGCCGCGTTCCTCTTCACGGGCGATCTTGTCGCGGAGCAGGAAAAGACCATGCTCGCGGAGGGGAGAAATCCTCAATGCACCGTCCTGAAGGTCGCACACCACGGCTCGAAGACATCATCGACGGAGGCTTTCCTGGCTGCTGCACAGCCGCGCCTAGCCGTCATCAGCGTCGGCAGGGACAACAACTTCGGACATCCCGCCCCCGAGGTCATCGAGCGTCTGCAGAAAAGCGGCATGAAAATCTACCGCACCGATGAGAATGGTGCGGTCGTATGCAGGACGGATGGGAAGACGCTGCGGGTAGAGACGTTTCGCTGATATAGGTGCAATGAGGTTCATTTTGGCGTGGAAAAGATTGCGCTTCACAATGGTGTACGTTATAATGTACGTAAAGGAGGGCGGCTATCATGCAGGTGATGAATGCGACGACATTTCGACAGAATTTGTTTCAAACGCTTGAGCAGACTGTACGCTATAATGAGCCTGTCCATATCACAGGAAAGGAAGGGGCAGCGGTGCTCATGAGTGCCACGGATTACAATGATTTAATGGCGACGATCGAGCTTTGTGCCGTTCCTGGTATGCAGAAGAAAATCGTCGATGGGCTGAATACTTCGACGGAAGAATGCCTGTCTGCGGATAAGGTGACGTGGTGAGCTGGCGAATCGTATATACGAAAGCAGCGGCGGCGGATGTGCCGAAACTCAAGGCAGCGCATTTGGCGGAAAAAGCGCAGGCGCTTATCAAGATTCTGGGGGAGAATCCATTTCAGAAACCACCGCCTTATGAGAAGCTGCGAGGCAGTCTGCAAGGTGCATATTCCAGGCGGCTGAATATTCAGCATCGTTTGGTGTACGAAGTTTTGGGGGAAGAAAATACTGTTAAGATCATCAGCATGTGGACGCATTACGAGTTTTAAGGAAGAGCTGATAAAATGAGGTCAAGCCAAAGGTACAGACAGACTGGGCATCATGTTATCCATGATTTCTTGAGAAATACGCTATGGATATGAGTTTGCTTCAATGATATAATGGAGCACATAAGAAGTCCTTTTTCGCGATCGGCATTTGTCATAGGAGGGAGCGAGCGTATGCGCTATCTGTGGCTGATTTTCGCAATCGCTGCCTTGGGCGGCGGCGCTTGGCTCGGCTATGAGGGGGACTGGTGGAAGGCCGGCGTGATGGTTTTTCTCGGCGGCTTTACACTTTTTCAGGCGAGGGGACTGCGCGGCGGAAAGCAGAGGCTGAAGCTCAAGAGGGCGCAGCTGCAGGGGCTGCCCGATGCGCGAGCGGAGCTTCTGGAAGCGAGTTTTGCCAAGGCGGCAGGCGACTACGATGTTCTGCAGGATTTGCGGCAAAAGGTGAAGGATCGCGAGATGTCGCAGGAGCTTGTCGCCCTGCAGCATGTTGCGGGCAATATGCTGCGCTATCTGGAGCGCAATCCCGAACGCATCGCGGCAGCGGAGGATTTCATCGAGATATATCAGGAGAAGGCGGCCGTCATGCTGCGCCAGTATGTCGAGCTTGAGGAAACGCAGCTCGCCTCCGAAGAGGTGGTGCAGGCGAAGCGGCGTGTCAAGGAGATGCTTTCTTCCCTGCGCACGACGTATGAGGAGGAGTTCAAGCGCGTCATCAACTATCAGCTCATGGATCTCAACGCTGAGATCGAGGTGCTGCAGCATTCGATGAAGGGGCAGGCGATGGGGGAAGCGTGCACCGTGCCCGAAGCGGCGGAGCAGCCCTTCGTAAGGCGAGGTGCGCAGCATCCGATGAAGGCGGCGAACGCGACGCCAATCTTCCTGCAGAAGGTTTCGAGTCTCGCGCGAGGGACGAGCGTCATACCGCAGGAGCTTTACTGGCAAGTCGTGCGGCGCAAGATCAAGGCGTCGCTGCTCGGCATATTCCTCGGTGGTTTCGGTGCGCACAAGTTTTTTCTGGGCAAGAATTTTCAGGGTGTTGGTTACATCCTGTTCCTCTGGACGGGACTGCCGATCTTCGTCGGCTTCATCGAGGGCGTGCGTTGGCTCTTCATGCCCGTTGATGATTTTTACTTCGATTACTGTGATGAGGATTAGGCAGAGCAGATAAAGGAGAGGGAGAAATGGCGGAAATCAATCTGGACGATCTCTTGAGCAAGCGTGCGCAGCAGCCGCAGGAAAAGGCGCTGGAACTTGCGCCTGAAAAGGAGCTTGAGCGCATCGCGCAGGCGGTCGAGGAACTGACGCCTGCGGAGCGTGCCGAGGTGGAGAAGATCAAGGAGGGGCTTGACCTCACGGACTCGGCGGCGATCATCGACTTCGGCACGGCGGCGCAGAAGAACATCGCCGACTTTTCGGACAGCATTCTTTGCAACGTGCGTGCGAAGGACAGCGGTTACGTCGGCGAGCTTCTGGGCGAGCTTCTGACGAATGTCAAGAGTTTCGAGCCGAAGTCATCGGACGGCGGCTTCCTGAAGAAGCTGCCGCTTGTCAGCTCCCTCGTCGGCAAGGCGGAGACGATGATGCAGGGCTACGAGAAGGTTTCCGTGCAGGTCGAGAAGGTCAAGACGTCGCTGCAGAAGGCGCGCATGCTCATGATGAAGGACGTCACGATGCTCGACACTCTCTTTGCAAAGAATCTTGAGTACTTCAAGACGCTGGAACTTTACATTCGCGCGGGCGAGGAGAAGATGCAGGAGATGCGCGAGACGACGCTGCCCAAACTGCGTGCGCAGGCTGCCGCTTCGAGCGACCCGATGGCGGCGCAGGTCGTCAGTGATTTTGAGAGTTCCGTCGAGCGCTTCGAAAAGAAGGTGCATGACCTCAAGATCAGCAAGACGATCTCCATCCAGACGGCGCCGCAGATCCGCCTCATACAGAACAACGACAAGGTTCTCATCGACCGCGTGCAGAGTGCGATCTACAACTCGATTCCGCTGTGGAAGAATCAGATGGTCATAGCGCTCGGCCTCGCGAACCAGAAGAAGGTTCTTGAGATGCAGCACTCGGTCAATGAGATGACGAACGATCTTCTAAAGAAGAATGCGGAAATGCTCAAGATCGGCACGATCGAGACGGCGAAGGAGAACGAGCGCAGTATCGTGGACATCGAGACGGTGCGCAAGGTGAACGACGATCTCGTGACGACAATCGAGGAGACGCTGAAGATCCAGCAGGATGGCAGGGCGAAAAGGCGTGCGGCGGAAGCCGAACTCGTTGCGCTGGAAAGCAGGCTTAAGAAAGCGCTGGAAAGCACGCTTGACGGGCGAAATGGTTGACAGCGTTTCCTTTCATCTGCTATCATAAAATGTGCTAGAAAGAAAAGGAGATGGAACTTTCATGAAAGCAGCTCTTTTTATGGGAAGTGATTCGGACTGGCCGATCATGAAGCCGGCGGTGGAGCTTCTCAAGGAGTTCGGCGTCGAGGTCGATGTCATCGTGGCGTCGGCGCACCGCACACCCGCGAAGGTGCATGAGTATGCCGAAAACGCGCGTGAAAACGGTGTCGGCGTCATCATTGCAGCGGCGGGCGCGGCAGCGCACTTGGCGGGCGTTATCGCGAGCTACACGACGCTTCCCGTCATCGGCGTACCGATCAATGCGACGCCTTTGAATGGTCTCGACGCGCTCTTGAGCACGGTGCAGATGCCGTCGGGCATCCCCGTCGCGACGATGGCGGTCAACGGCGCGAAGAATGCGGCGGTCTTCGCCCTCGAAATCTTCGGTGCAGGCGATGCCGCTGTTGCAAAGCAGCTCGAAGGGTATCGCGAGAAGCTCAGGGAAGGCGTGGCGAAGAAGGCGGCGCGCGTCGCATCGCAGGTCAATCAGTAGGAATTCAACGGAGGACAGGAAATCATGAGCAAGAAGGTTCTGTACGAAGGCAAAGCAAAAATCATGTACGAGACGGAGAATCCCGACGAATTGCTCGTCTATTACAAGGACGATGCGACGGCAGGAAACGGCGCGAAGAAGGGCACGATCGTCGACAAGGGCGTCATGAACAACAAGATCACGGCTTTTTTCTTTGACCTCCTGAAGAAGAACGGCATCGACCATCACTGCATCAGCATGCCGAGCGACCGTGAGATGATCGT